>JAKFYK010000084.1 GCA_021730905.1 Betaproteobacteria bacterium
GAAGCAGGCCTTAATTTTCGCGCCATCGATATTGAACCGTTGGGCCATCGCCCGGTGGTGCAGGATTTGCTCGCGCTTACGCGCGCGCTGTCGCACCCCGCCGACCGTCTGGCGTGGCTGGCGCTGCTGCGCGCACCGTGGAGCGGGTTGACGCTCGCCGAGTTGCACGCGCTGTGCGGAGATCGGGGAGTACAAGCCGGCGCGACACTGTGGGAGGCAATCAAAGCCGCGCTCCATGATGATGGTTTTTCCGCCGACGCGCGCACGCGGCTCGCGCGCGTGCAGGCCGCGTTGGCCTTGGCCCTCGATTACCGTTGTCGCGGCACGTTGCGCGACAGGATCGAAGGAGCTTGGCTGGCGCTAGGCGGGCCGGCGTGCGTGGATGACGAAACGGATCTGGAAGACGCGGATATCTATTTTGATTATCTGGAAGCGCACGAGGAGGCGGGCGAAATCGCCGACCTCGCTGTATTCGAGGAGGGCTTGGCGAAACTTTACGCGCTGCCCGATCTGCAAGCCGACGATCGTCTTCAGATCATGACCATACATAAGGCCAAGGGGTTGGAGTTCGACACCGTCATCGTGCCGGGATTGGGTCGTGCGCCGCGCAACAACGACAAGGCGTTGTTCCTGTGGATGCAGCGGCCGCGTGACGAAGACGACGAAGGCGGGGACGCGGCTGACCTGCTGCTTGCGCCGATCAAGGAAGCCGGCGCCGGGGACGATCCGATTTATGCCTGGCTGGAAAAACTCAATGCGGAAAAAGACAGTCTGGAGGACGGCCGCTTGCTCTATGTTGCCGCCACGCGCGCGAAGAAACACTTGCATTTGCTCGGCAGCACAGGACTTGATCTGCGTGACGGTGCGTGTGTGCCCAAAACGCCTTCGGGGAAGACGCTGCTCGGCAAATTGTGGCCGGTAGTGAAGCCGGTGTATGCGGAGGCGGCAGAGCGCGCGGCTGCTGCTGGTGTTTCTACTGCGCCAGCTGGGACGCGCATGGACGTGATAGACCAAAGGCTGCGCCGCCTGCCGACGCAATGGTCTTTGCCATCTGCGCCTGCCCGCGCGCAATGGGAGCCGCCGCCTGACCGGGCGCGCGTTCAGGAAGAAATCGAGTTTTCATGGGCAGGCGAAACGGCGCGTCACGTCGGCAGCGTGGTGCATCGTTGGCTGCAGCGCATTGCCGACGATGAACTAAAAGGCTGGGATGCGGCACGCGTCGAAGCGCTGCGCTCGGCATTCAGGCGCGAATTGATCGGGCGCGGCGTGGCGGACGCCGATCTTGACGCCGCAACCATGCGCGTGACGACCGCACTGGCCAACGCGGTGACCGACGAGCGCGGATGCTGGCTGCTCGGTCCGCAGCGTGACGCTTTTAATGAACGCCGTATCACCTCCATCATCAACGGCGAACGCATCAACATGGTGATCGACCGGACGTTTGCCGATGCCGGCGGCAAACACTGGATTGTCGATTACAAGACCAGCAGCCACGAAGGCGCGGGCGTCGAGCGCTTTCTTGACAGCGAGCGCGAGCGCTATCAGCCGCAGCTTGCACGCTATACACAGGCTATCGCCAATCCGGATGGCTCCATGCTGGGACTCTATTTCCCGCTGCTGTCAGGCTGGCGGGAATGGAAACAGCAGAAATAGCATCGCTATTTCACAATCTGGAGTGGATGCGACCCCGATCAACCATAGGTTGTAATATCGCGCTCTTTCCCCCTGTCAACGTGAGGACGTCATGAAAATCACCAAAGTCCAGACCACCTTCGTCGAAGTGCCTGCCGACGAACCGCTCGCCAACGGCCCGCAGGACAAAGGCGCGACGCGCAAACTCATCGGCGTCAAAATCAGCACCGATCAGGGCGTGCAGGGCATCTCAATCGCGTTTTTTGGCGCGGGCATCACGCCGGCACTGAAATCGGCGATTGATTCGCTGGGCGCGCTCGCCATTGGCAGGGACCCGCTGTGCATTGAGGCGATACACGCCAAGTTTCGCGAGGCTGCGCTGCACGCGGGGCCGGGCGGCATTTTTACACTGGCCTCATCCGCTATCGATATCGCACTGTGGGACATCAAGGGCAAGGCTTTTGGCAAGCCGGTGTCCGAACTTCTCGGCGGTTATCGCAAGACCGTGCCGACGTATGCGAGCGGCGCGCTGATGCGCAACTTCCCGTTGAAACACGTGGTAAAGGCATCCGAGACGCTGGTGAAAAAAGGTTTCCGCCAGATGAAAACGCAGCTCGCGCTGCCGGGTGACACCAATCCGCCGATGGAGGTCGAGCGCATCAAGCTGATACGCGAGGCTATCGGCGACAAGATCGACCTGATGTGCGACATCAACCAACGCTGGGACGTGCGCCAGGCGATTTCCATCGGCAAGCAGGTCGAGCAATATCATCTGTTCTGGCTCGAAGACGTGACCACGGCCGACGATTACCCCGGGCTTGCGCGCGTGGCTGCCGCGCTCGACACGCCGGTGGCAGGCGGCGAATATGTTTACGGCACCGTGCCGTTCCGGCACATGATGGAGGCGCGCTCGGTCGATATCCCCATGATTGATCTGATGCGCTCGTGCGGCATTACCGGCTTCATGAAAATCGCGGCGATGGCCGAGGCTTTCAATCTGCCGGTGGTGAGCCACCTGATTCCGGAAATCCAGGTGCACACGATAGCCGCCATACCCAACGGTCTCACCGTCGAATACATGCCATGGACCTTCCGTTGCTACAAGGAATTTCCGCAGCCCAAGAACGGCGTGCTGACCGTGCCCAGCAAACCGGGGCTGGGTTTGGAGTTTGATCCCAAGGTGGTGAAATTCAAGTAATGCCTGCGGCCTGTCTGTAATTCTGGCGTGGCTGCCGATGCTGGCAGCCGCGCAGAACTGTCCGGCGGATCCGATCGCCGTTTCCGCCCCGCAGCGGCGCCGACATTCGCGCGCGCGTGATTGCCAAGGTAAATCGGCTGACGCACAATCCACAGGCGGAAACGGGAGGTTTGGTCATGAGATGGGGTATTGGCGCGTTAGCTTGTCTATGGATGGTTGGGGCGCCGCCCACGCACGCGGCGCAACCCGCTTCGTCAGGCTCAGGACAGGCTTATCCGGAGCGTCCGATACGACTGATTATTCCCGCCGCACCCGGCACCGGTAGTGACTATTTCGGACGCACCGTGGCGCAGGCATTGACGGATCTGTACAAGCAGCAGATCGTCGCCGACAATCGCGCCGGTGCGGGCGGGTTGATCGGCGCGCAATTGATTGCTACCGCCAGTCCCGATGGTTATACCCTCGGCATGGCGTCTACCTCGCTCGTGGTCTCGCCGCTGTTTCAGGCGAAGCCGCAATACCGGCCGATTGAGGATTTCAGCGCGGTGGCGCTGCTGTCATCGATCACCAGCGTGGTAGTGGTGGCGCCGGGCGCGCAGGCAAAAAACCTTGGCGAATGGATTGCGTATGCAAAGGCGCGACCGGGACAACTCAACTATGCCTCGGTGGGCGCGGGCACCGCATCGCATCTGTCGGCGGAGATTTTCAACAAGGCCGCAGGCATCAACGCCGTGCATGTGCCGTTCAAGGGCGTCGCCGACATCTGGACGGAAATGTTCGCGGGGCGCGTGCATTACCTGGTGTTCGTCGCGCCGGCAGTCACCGCCATGGCGCGCGACGGCAAGGTGCGTCCGCTCGCAGTGACCAGCAAAGCCCGCAGCGTCGGTTTGCCCGATGTGCCGACGGTGATTGAGGCGGGTCTGCCGGCAGCGGAAGTCGATACGCTGTTCGGCGTGGTCGCGCCCGCGCGCACGCCACCGGCCGTCATCCAGAAACTGCACACCGATATGGTGGGCGTTTTGAAACGCCCCGAAACCAGGGAAAGATTCGAGCGCATGGGCGGCTCGCCGGCGGTGGACACCACGCCGGAAAAATTCGCCGCGCAGATGAAAACAGAATACGAGCGCTATCGCAGGCTGATAGCGGAGATCGGCATCAAGCCGCAGTAATGTCTGATTGCACCGGGGTCCGATGGGTTGCGCGGGGCAATCCTAAAATCCGTACAGCTGAGTCGGATTCCTGACGAGCACCTGCTCGCGCGTCGCGGCATCGGGTATCCATGCGGACAGCAGATCGCACAGATCGCCATCGTTGGGCATGGCGCTTTTTACCATCACGTGCGGCCAGTCGCTGCCCCACAGCACGCGTTGCGCGTTGGCGGCGACCAGAGCATGCGCAAACGCATTGGTGTCGGCGTGCGGCATCGCCTGTGTCGTAATGCGATAGGGGCCGGTGAACTTGATCCACGCCTTGCCCGCTTTCATCAGGCGCAGCAGTGCCTGAAATCCCGGGTCGTTCACACCCCTGTCGGTTTTCATATAGCCGAGATGGCCGAGCACGATGTCCACCGGAAAATCCGCAAAGGTGCGATCCATGTCGGGGAATTCATCGCAATGCATCAGAAATTCCATGTGCCAGCCCATCGGCGCGACACGCTTCGCCAGTGCGGTGAGTTCGGCCATCGGCAGCGTGCCGGGCTTGCGGTCTTTGACATCGACGATATTGACGCGCACGCCGCGCACGCCTGCCGCATTGAGTCTGGCGAGCTCGGTATCGGCGATCGCGTCGTCCACCACCGCGACGCCGCGAAACACACTGCCCGCAGCGCCCATGGCATCAAGCATCACGGTGTTGTCGGTGCCATATACGCTGGGTTGCACCAGCACGGCGCGCGCTACGCCCAACGTCGCGAGCATTTTCTGGTAATCGGTCAACAAACAATCCGGCGGCGTATATACCCGTGCCGGTGAATAGGCATAGCGCGCAATCGGTCCGAGGATGTGCGCATGCGTGTCGCACGCGAGCATGGGCAATGTGAGTTTGGGTTTGCGCGGATTGAAATCGGGTGGTGCGCACGGCGGCGCGCCGGCAGCGGCGGTATTCATGAGTGTCAGCGAGGGAGAAGAAAATTATTCAAGAAATTGAGCGAGCGCGAGCATAACACAAGGCGCTCAACGCCATCGAGCGCTGCAAACAAAAATATACATTAAAACAAATACTTATGATGCGACCATAAGGCGCGTCGCGATGTTGCGGAACGGTGCGGATAAAATCCGGTCTGCACACCAGCAAACCGCAGGGCCTCCTCATGCCATTTCATCGTTTTGAAAATCTGCAAGTGCATCATCTCAATCCACATCTATCCACCGGTGAAGGCCCGGTGATCGAAGGCCAATACATGTATTTTCGCATCGTCACCAAGAAGGCGGGCACGGGTTCTACGCTGCATTACCATCCGAACGAGCTGATGGCGTTTCCGCTGTCGGGCAAAATCAACGCGGTGGTGGGACGCGAGCGGCGCATCGTCAAGCCCGGCACTTTCGTGCACATGCCGCCGTTCGCGCGGCACGGGTTCACCGCATGCGAGGACGGCGACCTCACCTATCTCTACATCAAAGATCGCACCTGGACGCTGATCGGCGCTGCGCAGGATGAAGCGCTGCCGGAGAGGGCGCGCTCGGCGACCGAAGTCGCGCGCGACTTCGCGGCGGGAAAGTATCCCGGCGAGAAGAAAGACGCTGAGAAGTCGCAAGCGATACTCGACGGGCTGGGCCGCTGCTACTATCCGATGATCGATGCGCTTGACGCGCCGGAATCTTCTGGCCATCACGAGCAATGGGTGGAAGGCGCGAATCTTTCATTCGGTTTTATCGAATCGCCCAAAGGCCATACCGAGGCCGTCAGCAAAGCGCCGCATGAGTATTTCACCTATGTCATCAAGGGCGAGATGGATGCCGAAGTCAATGGCGAGAAGAAGCATGTCATTGCAGGCGATGTTATTCAGATTCCCAAGGGTGCTGCCTATCGCTGGACCGTTACCGCAAGCACGCGTCATGCCGGCGTGCGCTCGACATTGGCCGTTGAAGCGCATATCGACAAAGTCGGCGCGGCGGATAATTGGCGCGGCTGAGAGCGCCAAAGGCAAAACAGTTTCCAAGTCAGAGGAATCATGCAACATCAACGACGCAAAATAACGCTGGGCGTGCTCGCCGGCGTTTCCAGCCTGGCAAGTTTGCACGCGCATGCGCAACAGGCCAAACCCGAGCCCTCCGCGCCGCCGCCGGGCACGCGCGACAACATTGTCGCGCTGGTGCGCAATTTTCAGGGACCGCTGCGCAAATTCCAGGACATCAAGCCGCTTGCCGGCATGAAGGCACAAGGGCTGGAGAGCCAGCCCGACCTGCTGCCGCTGATCGATACTTTTGTCGGCGATCTGGATATCCGTTATGCGTTCGATGCGGACAGCGGTTTTCGTTACCTGACCGAGCGCGATCTGAAGACGCTCAAGCTTGCGCGTGAGCAGTTGTTATCGCTGGCGCTGGCGAATCAGCGCAGGCTTTATCCCAAGCTGACCGTCGAGCGGCCGACGGCGTTCGTCGGCATGTTCGCCAACGGCGGCGAACTCGAGTCGAGCAAGATGCTCGACTTCGATTTCTGGGAAAAAGAAAAATACCGCCCATTGTATTCCGGCGGCGAGATCGTTGCGGCAGTGCCCGTGCGCGACGTGTGCTGGTTCACCAGTCTGAAGCCCGCGGACAACGTAAGCAATTTGCGCAGCAACACCGAACGCGCGCACAAGGAGGCCGGTGAGCGCGCGATTTCGCGACTGTTGTACTTATGGCGTAACAAGCGCTGGGAAGTGCTGGAAGGATAGTGGACAAAGCGCTGACTGTGAATTTCGACGACATCTACAGAGCCGAATCGCGGCGGGTACTCGCTACGCTGATCCGGTTGCTCGGCGACTTTGATCTGGCCGAAGAAGCGCTGCACGACGCCTTTCGCGTGGCGCTGGAGCAATGGCCGCGCGAGGGTGTTCCTGCCAATCCGCGTGCGTGGTTGGTGTCGGCGGGGCGGTTTAAAGCGATCGACGCCATTCGCCGCAACGCGCGTTTCAATCCGCTCGATGCGGATGCCGCTGAAAATATCGCCGCTCCGGACGAGCCAGGCAATGAAGACATCGAAGACGACCGGCTGCGGCTGATCTTCACCTGTTGCCACCCTGCGCTGCAACCCGATGCGCAGGTGGCATTGACGCTGCGCGAGGTATGCGGTCTCACCACCGAAGAAATTGCCCATGCGTTTCTGACGCCGGCGCCCACGCTGGCGCAGCGCATCGTGCGCGCAAAAACAAAAATTCGCGATGCAAAAATTCCCTATGAAACGCCGTCGCCGGAGGATTTGCCGGAGCGGCTCGACAGCGTGTTGCGGGTGATCTATCTGGTGTTTAACGAGGGCTACTCCGCATCGTCGGGCGCTACCCTCACGCGGCATGATTTGTCGGGTGAAGCGATACGTCTTGCGCGCTTGCTTATGGAATTGTTGCCGGAATCCGAGGTAGAGCTCGAGACGGTCGGGCTGCTTGCGCTGATGCTATTGCACGAATCGCGCCGCGCCGCGCGCGCGTCGCCATCAGGTGATGTGATTTTGCTCGACGATCAGGATCGTTCGCTGTGGAATCGCGAACTCATCGCCGAAGGCGCGGCGCTGGTGCGGCGCGCGCTGTCGTCGCGCGTGGTCGGCCTGTACGCGATACAAGCGGCTATTTCCGCGGTGCATGCCGAAGCGCTATCCGCTGATGCGACGGATTGGACGCAGATCGTCGGGCTGTATGATTTGCTCGCCAGCGCGGAGCCGTCGCCCATCGTGCAACTCAATCGCGCCGTGGCGGTGGCGATGCGCGACGGCCCGCAGGCCGGGCTTTCACTGATCGATGGCATTCTTGCGAACGGCGATCTCGCGGATTACCGGCTGGCGCATGCGGCTCGCGCGGATTTATGCCGGCGCTTGGGCCGCGATGCCGAAGCGCGCACATCGTATCAGCGGGCTTTGCAACTGACGCAACAGGAACCCGAACGGCGGTTTATCGAACGGCGTTTAGCCGGGTTGAAAAAATAGTTCGTGGTGTTGTCGAATGGACGTTTAGCCGAACGACTAGAGGATGCGGACAGTTGTTTTGTCAATACAGAGAGTTACAATTATGGTTTAAAAACAAATAGTTACATTAATATAACAACAAAGAGCCGGCCATTATGCAAAAAATCACCCCATTCCTGTGGTTCGACAATCAGGCCGAAGAGGCGATGAATTTTTACGTGTCTATATTCAAGAATTCAAAAGTGGGGCGCGTGAGCCGTTATGGAGACGCTGGGCCAGGGCCGAAGGGCACCGTGATGGTCGCGACCTTCGAGCTTGATGGTCAAGCGTTCATGGCATTAAACGGCGGGCCGCATTTCAAATTCACGGAAGCGATTTCATTGGTCGTAAGCTGCACCACGCAAGATGAAGTGGATGCCATGTGGGAAAAACTTTCCGCGGGCGGCGCCAAAGGGCAATGCGGCTGGCTCAAAGACAAATATGGCTTATCGTGGCAAATTGTTCCTACCGCTTTGGGCGAGTTGATGAGCGGCCCCGATCCTGCAAAATCCGGACGGGTGATGCAGGCCATGATGCAAATGACCAGGATTGACATCGCTGCGCTACAGCAGGCGTATGACGCCTAGACCACTCACCACGCATAAAAACAAGGAAACACTGTCATGCGATTCATGGTTATCGTAAAGGCCAGCGAGGACTCCGAAGCCGGCGTCATGCCGAGCGAGCAACTGCTGACCGAAATGGGCCAGTTCAACGAGGCGTTGGTGAAGGCGGGCGTTCTTCTCGCGGGCGATGGACTGCACCCGAGCTCGAAAGGCGTGCGCGTCAAGTTCTCGGGAACGAAACGTAGTGTGGTTGACGGGCCTTTCGCAGAGACCAAGGAGCTCGTCGCCGGTTTCTGGATCTGGCAGGTCAAATCAAAGGAAGAGGCGATCGAATGGGTCAAGCGCTGCCCCAATCCCATGCCGGACGACTCCGAGATCGAAATTCGCCAGATATTCGAGCCGGAAGACTTCGGTGAACAGTTCACACCCGAGTTGAAGGAACAGGCGGAGCGCACCTACGCGCAGATCGCCGGCAAGAAATAACCATAAATCAAACGGAGACCCACGCATGGCCAATGTCAAACCGATTCCCGATGGCTCGCACGCGATTACGCCGCACTTGATTTGCGACGGCGCGGCCGATGCCATCGCGTTCTACAAAAAAGCTTTCGATGCGGTGGAGGTGCTGCGCATTCCCGGCACCAACGGCAAACTCATGCATGCGTGCATTCGTATCGGCGACTCCAATGTAATGCTGGCCGAGGAAATGCCCGAATGGAACTCGCTGAGTCCGAAGACGCTGAAAGGCTCCCCGGTGACCATACATTTATATGTCAACGACGCGGATGCCGTTGTGGCGCGCGCGGTAGCCGCGGGCGCTACCGTTACGATGCCGGTCACGGACATGTTCTGGGGCGACCGTTGGGGGCAACTCACAGATCCATTTGGTCATCACTGGTCGGTCGCCACACACCGTCGTGACATGACCGCAGATGAAATAACGGCGGCGGCGGTCGATTTCTGCAAGTGAAAGCGTTATTGATTTAACCGTAAACCGGAGGAATCCATGCTGAAAACCATAGGCATCGTCGTTGCGGTGTTAATCGTAGGCGTGCTGATATTCGCCGCGACCAAGCCCGATACATTTCGCGTGCAACGCTCGGCGAGCATCAAAGCGCCGCCGGAAAAAGTGTTTGCGTTGATCAACGATTTCAAGGCATGGGGCGCATGGTCGCCGTGGGAGAAAAAAGATCCTGCAATGAAGCGCACCTTCGGCGCTACCACGGTGGGCAAGGGTGCCCACTATGCATGGGAGGGCAACAAGGATGTCGGCCAGGGCAGCATGGAAATCACCGAGTCGGTGCCGTCATCCAGGATTGCGCTCAAGCTGGATTTTCTGAAACCATTCGAGGCGCACAACGTTGTCGAATTCACGCTGGCAGCGCAGGGTGATACGACGAATGTCACCTGGGCAATGCACGGCCCGGCGAATTTTTTATCGAAACTCATACAGGTGTTTATGAGCATGGACAGCATGGTCGGCAAGGATTTCGAGGCGGGGCTGGCGAATCTGAAAGCAGCGGCGGAAAAGTAAATGAACAAGGCCGGCAACAAAGTCAGTGAGGTATTTCCTTACCTTCGCGTGAAGGGCGCACCGGCAGCCATTGCGTTCTACAAAGATGTTTTTGGCGCCAGGGAGCGCTTCAGACTCACGGAACCTGACGGTCGTATCGGTCACATTGAGCTTGACCTTGGCAGCATCGTGCTGATGATTTCCGAGGAATATCCCGAATATGGCATTCTGGGGCCGACGCCGGGCGCGACCGGCATGGCCATACACCTGCATGTCGATAATGCCGACGCACTCGCGGCCCTCGCCGTTGCTGCCGGGGCCACGATGGTGCGCGAACCTGCTGATCAGTTTTACGGTGAACGCAGTTGTCTGATTCGCGATCCGTTCGGGCACGAATGGATGCTGGGGCATGAAATCGAAAAAGTCACCCCGGAAGAGATGCAGCGCAGATTTACCGCCATTTGCAAATGAACCATGGGAGAATTCAGTGAAATATCTGTGTCTGGTGTACCTCGACGAAAACCGCCTGCACGAACTGCCCGACGAAGACTGCGTCGAATACGATGCGTCGATCCGCGAGAGCGGCCACTGCATTGCCTCCGAGGCGCTGCAATCCGTGCAGACCGCGACCACGGTGCGCGTGCGCAATGGCAAGATGTCGATCACCGACGGGCCGTTTGCTGAAACCAAGGAACAACTTGCCGGTTTTTACATGATCGAGGCGCGCGATCTGAACGAGGCGATTCAGATTGCGTCGAAGATTCCCCCGGCGCGTGTGGGCAGTATCGAAGTGCGGCCTGTGCGGCCAATTCGGGAGGCGGTGGCGCTGGCGGCGAGCCGGAACGGAACTGTTGAGGTAGCGCCATGAAATATTTGCTGCTGGTGCATCACAACGAAGAAGCGTTCGGCAAATTCAGCGAAGCGACGCGCAAAAGCATGCTCGCCGAATCGGTGCAATTGACGCAAATGCTGCACGCTGAGAGGAGGTATATCCACGCGTCGCCGCTGCAATCGGTGGCGACGGCTACGGTGGTTAAAGTGCGCGACGGCAAATCATTTGTAACCGACGGGCCGTTTGTGGAGACGCATGAGCAACTCGCCGGGTATTTTCTGGTTGAGGCGGAAAATAAGGACGAGGCCATCGGTATAGCGGCGCGGATTCCCGGCGCACGCATTGGCGCAGTGGAGGTGCGTCCCATAACCGAGATATCAGGGCTGCCGGTGGTTTAACCCGCCCTGAATTGGACAACGCAGATCAGCAGATCATTTACAGGAGACAGCAATGGCAACGACACGCAAGCTCAGGAGCAAAAAACCGGCGGGACAACGTAAAGCAACGGTCGCCCGCGCGAAGCGCGCGGTGGTGCTGGTCGCCACGCGCAAAGGCGCATGGCTTTATCACGGCGACGCAGTGCGCAAAACATGGCGTGTTGACGGCCCGCATTTTCTTGGCCATACCATCAGCCACCTGGTGCTTGACCCACGCGACCAACGCACGCTGCTGGCGGCGGCGAAGACGGGGCATCTCGGCCCGACGGTTTTCCGCTCGACCGATATGGGAAAAACCTGGAAGGAAGCCGCGCAGCCGCCTGCCTTTGCGAAAGCGCCCGAGGGAGAAACGGGCCGCGCGGTTGATCACACCTTCTGGCTTACGCCGGCGCACGCGAATGAACCCAATGTATGGTACGCGGGCACCTCACCGCAGGGTTTGTTTCGCTCCGAGGATGGCGGCGTGACGTGGGCGCCGTATTCAACCATCAATGATGACCCGCAGTACCGCGAGTGGATGGGCACGGTGCAGGACGGCACGCCCGACGGGCCCAAGATGCATTCGATCATCGTTGATCCGCGTGACCCGAAACACCTCTATTTCGCCATGTCCGGCGGTGGCGTGCATGAATCACTGGATGGCGGCACGAAGTGGCGTGTGCTGATTAAAGGCATGGAGGTGGTGCAGGGTTTTGGTTTGGACGAAAATGTGCCGACGTGTCACGATCCGCATTGCCTGCGTATATGTCCGAGCAACCCGGATCGCATTTACCAGCAAAATCACTGCGGCATTTACCGCATCGACCGTCCGTCGGATACGTGGGTGCGCATTGGCAAAAGCATGCCGAAGAAGGTGGGCGATGTGGGTTTTCCGCTGGTGGTGCATCCGCGTGACGACAACACGGCGTGGGTGTTTCCGATGGATGGCTCCGGTGTGTGGCCGCG
>JAKFYK010000131.1 GCA_021730905.1 Betaproteobacteria bacterium
AGATCAAGATACGTCCAGCGCTTTAGCGCGGGAAAGTCGTTGCGGAACGCCGCGATGGTGTCGAATTCAGTGACGGGTTTGTTCATGTCACACCCCTTCAAGATAGGTTCTGGAAGAATACTCCGCTGAAATGCGTCCCTCGGTCACATCTTTTTCCACGGCAGCAATGGTACGCCTTTTCGCGTCACCGTAGCCTGCTCCCGCCGGCGTGCAGATACGCAATACACTGCCACGCGGCAACGGCACGTCCGCCGCAGCCGATGGCAGTTTTTGCTCCTGTGGCGTACCGGGATTCAGCACAAACGCACCACACGCGCCCGCGCCGCCGCCCGCCATGCCGGGCGCCGCCACATGCTGCCGCTCCGACGACAGGCTCACCACGATTTCGTCGGCCAGCACGCGGTAATCGCGCACCACGCCCGCACCGCCGCGATATTGCCCCGGACCGGACGATTCGTCCCACAGCGCGTAGCGTTCCACGCGAAACGGATACGCATGTTCCAGCGCCTCGCTCGGCAGGTTCGACGAGCCCGACGCATGCACGCGTACGCCATCCACGCCGTCGCGATTGGCGCGCGCACCCATGCCGCCGGCTACGGTTTCGTAATCGACAAAATACACGCCGGTGCGCGGATCGGTGCCCGACAGTACAAACAGATGATGCGGCCCGCTGCCGGCGAGCGCCTTGTCGGGCATTGCCTGCGACAGCGCGTTCGCAATCACATCGCCCAGCACGCTCGCAGAAATAGAACGGCAGCCGATCGCCGCTGGCGGCACCGGCCCCACGACACAACCGGGAGGCGCCTTGATGTGCAGCGTGCGGTAATAACCGGCGTTGGCCGGTACTTCCGGGTCCAGCATCGCCTTGGCCACCGTGTACACCGTCGCCAGCAGCGCGCGATACGGAATGTTGCGCGCGCTTTCGAGTTGTTTGCCGGAGCCGGTGAAATCGAAATCCATGCGCCCTTTGCCGATGGTCAGCGCCAGCTTGATTGTGCAGGTTTCTCCCGCGGTGTTGCCGTCGAGAAAATCTTCCGCCACATAGCGCCCTGACGGCAGACGGTTGATGGCGGCACGGAAACGCCGCTCGGTAAAATCCAGATAACCGGCAATCGCCGCCTGCGTTTCCTTCACACCGTAGCGGTCAAACAGTTGCAAAACACTTCGTGCGCCCACGGTGTTGGCGGCGAACTGCGCGTTAAGATCGCCGACACGCTCATCCGGCGTGCGCGAGTTGAGCAGAATAATGTCGAACACGTCGCGATTGACCTTGCCACCGCGCAGGATGCGCACCGGTGGAATGCGTATGCCTTCCTGGTAAATCGACTTGCACACCGCCGCTTCCGAACCCGGAACCATGCCGCCGACGTCGGCGTGATGCGCGATGTTAGCGACGAAAGCGATGATTTTCTTGCCGGTAAATACCGGCGCGATCACATTGATGTCGGGCAGATGCGTGCCGCCGCCGTTGTACGGATCGTTGGCGACGAACATGTCGCCGGGCAGAATTTCGGCCATGGGAAAGCGCTTGAGTATTTCATCCACTGCGCCGACCATCGACCCCAGATGGATCGGCACGCGCTGCGCCAGCGCGATCACTTCGCCGCGCATGTCGAAAATCGCCGTTGAGCAATCGGCGCGCTCCTTGATGTTGGGCGAGAATGCGGTGCGCATCAGCGTCGCCCCCATTTCCTCGGCAGTCGCCAACAGAAAGCGCGCGATGACTTCCGACTTGATCGGATCGATTTTCGGTTTCATTTTTTCACCCGGTTTTCTGCGGCCAGCATCAGATGCAGATAACCCAGCGTATCGTTATAAATGCTCGCTTTTGGTGGCACCACGGTCGTTGAATCCATTTGCTCGACGATCGCCGGCCCGGTGGAACGCCAACTGGCAGGCAGATGATCGCGCTCATACACCGGCGTCTGCACGAATCCGGTTTCAGGAAACCACACTCGGCGGCGCTCTCTAACTACTTGTTTTTGTTTATATTTTTTAACATGCTTTGCAGCGTGCGGCGCTTTGCGCGCAGCAGTCACCACCAGTCGCAGGTTGACGATTTCCACCGGCTGCTGCGGCATGTCGTAGCCGTAAAACGCCTTGTGCCGGCGATGGAATGCGCCGGTCAACCGTGCCAGGCTGGCTGCGGTAAGACGATCCTGAGTCAGTGGCATGATCAACTCGAAGTTCTGTCCAAAGTAGCGCATATCCACAAACCATTCGAAACGCGCTTTTCGCCCATCGTTATTTTCTTCGCCGCGCAACCATTCAGTGCCGCGCTTCTTCAGATCGGCAAAACCCATGTTGAATGTTTTTAAGTTCACGCTTTCGGCACGCAGCAAACGCGTCAGACTGAAATCGCCGCGCACATCCGCGTGCAGCAGGCCGACTGCCGATAACAAACCGGGACGCGGCGGCACCAGCACTTTGCCCATGCCCATGTTGCGCGCCACATCCGCGGCGTGCAACGGCCCTGCGCCGCCGAATGCCACCAGCGTGAAATCACGCGGGTCTTCGCCCTGCTCGACGGAAATCACGCGCACCGCGCCCATCATATTGACGTTGATGATTTCGATCACGCCGGCCGCTGCCTTCACCGAATCCACGCCCAACAACCCCGCGAGATCGTCGATCGCTGCGTGCGCTTTGTCCGGATGCATGGACATACGCCCGCCGAGCAGCGATTTCGGGCTCAAACGGCCCAGCACTACATTGGCATCGGTGACCGTAGCTTGGGTGCCGCCACGACCGTAGGCTGCAGGCCCCGGATAGGCGCCCGCGCTTTGCGGCCCCACCTTCAACAAGCCGCCCGCGTCGATCCACGCAATCGAGCCGCCGCCCGCACCGATGGTGTGGATATCGAGCGTGCGCGTGCGCACCGGAAAACCGCCCATCTGGCGTTCGCTCTTTTTTGCAGGCTCACCGTCGCGGATCAAACACACATCGGTCGATGTGCCGCCCATGTCAAACGTGATCAGGTTCGGCACTTTGAGTTGCCGGCTCAAGCCCACGCCGCCAATCACGCCGCCCGCCGGTCCGGAGAAAAATGTATTCACCGGCATTCTGCGCACGGCGCCGGGTGAAACGGCACCGCCGTTCGACTGCATCACGCGCGGCTTGTGCGGAATGCCCAGTTCCGCAACGCCCTTCTCAAATTGAGATAGGGTGCGATCCATGATGGGCATCAGACTGGCATTCACCGTTGCCGTCGAGAAACGCTCGAATTCGCGGAACTCGCCCAGCACCTCGTTCGACGTGCACAGATAAATCTCCGGCCACAGCGACTTCACCAGCGCACGCGCGCGTTCCTCGTGACCGGCATTGGCATAGGCGTGCATGAAGCAGATTGCCACCGCCTCAACTTTCTTCGCTTTCAATTTGCCAACAGCGCGGCGCACATCGTCCTCGACCAGTGGCGTGACCACCAAACCGTCGTGCGCGACGCGTTCAGCCACCTCGAGACGGCAATCACGCGAGGCCGGCGGCATGGGCTTCGGGATATCGAGATTGAAATAATGGGGACGGCGCTGGCGCGCCAGTTCCAGCACATCTCGAAACCCGGTGGTAGTGATCAACCCCGTGCGCGCCCACTTGCCTTCCAGCACGGCATTGGTTGCCAGCGTCGTGCCGAGCACCAGAAAGACGACGTCCTTGCGCGCAATGCCATTCTGATCAAGCAGTTCAGCAATGCCTTCCAATATGCCGCGCGCAGGATCGCCGGTGGTTGTAGGTGCCTTGTGGTAACAATAATGCCCGTCGTCGAGATCGGCGGCCACCAGGTCGGTAAACGTGCCGCCGGTATCGATGCCTACGAAAATCTTGCTCATCTATCCTCGGGAAAACGCTGGAATCCAGGCTGTGGAAAGCGGAAGCAGTAAGAATATCACGCAGGCTGCGCCCTGCCGCCTCACGCGCCAACGCGCGGGCTTTTATGGTAATTTCATCGCACACATCCCTCAAGGAAGAATCCGTCATGGCCAGTCCCAACGTGAAGGAAATGTTCGCTGCAACATCACTGCCTTTGCCCGATGGTTACAGCCGCGCGCTGTGCGCCAACATCGCAGGATGGACGTACGACATGCTGCCTGCGCCGGTGTTGCGCAACGTGAAAGCACTGATCCTGGATACGCTGGGGGTAATCGGCGGTGCTGCACATGCGCCGGGTATTCCCGAACTCAACACGCGCCTGGCGAAGTGGGAAAAAACCGGCTCAGCCACCGGCCTCATCGGCAAGCGCCGTTATTCGCCACCCACGGCAGCCATGGCCAATGGCGCCGCAGCGCACGCTCTGGATTTCGATGACCAGCACGACCCGGCCCGCGTGCATACCAGTTGCGTGGTGCTGCCTGCGCTACTCGCCACCGCAGAAGATATCGGAAGCATCAGTGGCAAGGATTTTATCCTCTCATATGCCATCGGGGCGGAATTGCATGCGCGGCTCGGCCTCGCCTGCTACAACAGTCTCGGCAAGGGCTGGCATCCCACCATGGTCTTTGGCACCGTCGCTGCGGGCGTCGCGGCGGGCAAGTTGCTGAAGCTCGACGCCAATGGACTCGCCCATGCGCTGGGCATGTCATTTCATCAGGCCAGCGGCTCGGCGCAGAGTATGCGCGATGGCGTATTGTCAAAGCGGTTGGGACCAGGCTTCGCCTCGCGCAATGCGGTGATGGGCGCGTTTCTCGCCGCAGATGGGCTTACCAGCACGCGCGGCACTTTGGAAGGAAACGCGGGACTGTTTGCTCTCTACGAACGCAACGAAGTAAAGCCGGAAATTCTCACTGACGGCCTCGGCAGTGATTGGCTCACTGCGGATTACAGCTTTAAACCGTACCCCTGCTGCCGTTGCAATCACACACCCATCGGCATCGGCATCGAGTTGCACGAAAAAGGCATCAAGCCAGCCGATATCTCCGCCATCGAAATCGGCATGGGCAACGTGAATTGGCTGACCGTCGGCGCGCCGTACGATCCGGGGCGTAACGACATCGTGCATGCGCAGTTCAACACGGCTTACAGCTTTGCGCGCGCACTCAGTGACGGCAAAGTTGATCTGCACACCTACCGCAAACCGGCGATCACCGACAGCGGCATCGCTGCGCTGACGGCAATCACCAAAGTGATTGATGACCCCGCGATCGATCCCACCGCTATTGAACCCGCACGCGTCAAGCTCACGCTGAAAAGCGGCAAAGTCGTCGAAATGAAGCGCGACACCATCAAGGGCAGCCCTCAAGATCCAATGAACGACGCCGAAATGCGCGCCAAGGTGCGGGGTTGCCTTGAATTTGGGCTGGGCGCGACAGCAGCGGAAGTGGACCGGCTGGCGGATGTCGTAGCCTCACTCGATCAATCGAACGACGCAGCCCGCTCGATACTCGACGCATTTCCAACACAAAAGTAACTCGTCTACGCTGGCGTCCGCCACAACCTGGCAAACGCCGCCGGCTCCCACGGCCGCACAGCAAGACACAGGCTGATCGATTCACGTTGCTCCAATGGCAGCCACGCATCGGCGTTGTGCTGCTCGGCGTATTCCAGCGCGAGTTGTTCCATCCGCGCCAGCAGCGCCACGCGTGCCGCGGCCGACACACGCACATTGACGATGCGCAGCATCTCGCCAGACTGCATGAACGGGTAGTTGAAGTAATCGGCAGATTGCTGCTTGGTCCAGCGCATGATGGGACCGTCGGGTATCCACTGAAAGGTGCGCGCCACCAACAGCCGGTAATGATTGTTCTCCTGCAAGTCCAGAAAACCGATGCGATCCAGCTTCGCCAGCAGGCCGATGCATTGCGCCCTGGAAATGTCGTAGACGCACACGATGTCGTCGATGGGCACATTGCCCATCGCGCACACCGCAACAATCAGCAGCCGCAGGTCATCAACCAGTTCCTGTTCCTGCTCCTGGGTCAGTTGTGTGATCAGCCGCGCGGTACGCGGCGCGCCGCGCGCGATTTCCGCCAGATCGACTTGAACCACGGAACAAAGTTCTTCCAGCCGTGCCAGCGTGCAATCGCGCTCCGAAAAAATGCGCTTGATCGTCGCCTCTGACAGCTTAAGCGCCTTCGCCACGTCGCGATAACTCAACCCGCGTGCGCGGTAGTGCGCCTTTAATCCCTCAAACAGATAGGCATAGCCCATGGCCCCTCCGGCAAGCGTCCAATACG
The DNA here is from genome assembly GCA_021730905.1 of Betaproteobacteria bacterium. Classification (GTDB taxonomy): domain Bacteria; phylum Pseudomonadota; class Gammaproteobacteria; order Burkholderiales; family SG8-41; genus UBA5216. Next base: position 6,168 of record JAKFYK010000131.1, read on the forward strand.
ACTATAAGTATCATTATATGATACTTATATGCAATTATATTCTACTTATAGATTATATATTGATACTCAAAGGCATTGTCGCCACACTGCGCTCCGTGTTCTGAACCAACGACTGAAAAGGAAGCAGGCATGGAAACAAATACAAATGCAGCGGGTGTGATGATGAATGCGGGCCCCTTGTTTGGCATCAGCAGCGGCATTACGGCGCTGGTAACTGTTCCCAACCCGGAAGCCAGGTTCATTACCTGTGCCGTGATGTTTGCGGTAGCAGCCGGCAGTGCGATGAGCAAATACTTATCCGTCGCGCCGGCGCAGGCAGAACTCGCGGATTACCCGAGTGACACGCGCACCACGAATCCATGGGAGCGTGACGGCGGCCCGGCGGGATTGTAATCATGGACATCGCACAGACGCATCTGTGGTGGGCATGGCTGGGCGTATTGCTCGGCATGGTGAGCGGTGCGGCAATGGGGCTCTTCTTCCACGCCGAGCAGTGGCTGGGCGGTTACGGCTCCTGGCACCGGCGCATGCTACGGCTGGGGCATATCAGCTTCTTTGGCATTGCATTTCTGAATTTTGCCTACGCCAACACGGTGTTCATTGCGAGCGCAGGCATGTATGCATCGTGGATTTCGCCACTGCTGATCGCGGGCGCCATTCTGATGCCGGGCGTATGCGCGCTTGCCGCTTTTCACAAACCGCTGCGCCATCTGTTTCCGCTGCCGGTGATTGCACTGGCCGGCGCCACCGGCTTATTGCTCTACGGAGGATTCTGAAATGCGTATTGGCATGATCGCCATGAGCGGCATCCGCGCCTGTGATACCGAACTGCTGCAACTCGGGCTCACGCTGCCCGGTTTTGTCGAACGCAGCAAGCAGATTGCGTCGCTGCCCAGTCTGGGGCTGTTGACGCTTGCCGGTATGACGCCGCGCCGTCAGACCGTGAGCTATCACGAAGCACCGGATGCATCGGTGATTCCCGCGTTGCCAACACACTTTGATCTCGTTGCCATCTCCAGTCTGAGCGCGCAGATCAAAGACGCTTACCGTGTAGCCGCGCACTATCGCGCCCTCGGCATTCCGGTGGTAATGGGCGGCTTGCACGTCACCAGTGTTCCGGGCGAACCCGAACAGCACAACGCCATCGCGGTGCTCGGTGAAGGCGAACTCGCCTGGCCGCATATATTGGAGGACGCAGAACGCGGCACCCTCAAACCCGTGTATGACATGCGCGGCCAGGAGTTTGATTTATCCGACGCGCCGATGCCGGCATTCGAGTTGCTCGACATCGAACGCTACAACCGCATCACCGTGCAAACCAGCCGCGGCTGTCCGTGGCGCTGCAACTTTTGCGCAAGCTCGATATTGCTCACACGCAAATACAAGCAAAAGCCCATCGCCAAAGTGCTCGCTGAAATCGACCGCATCCGCAGCCTGTGGCCGCGGCCGTTCATTGAGTTCGCCGACGACAACTCGTTCATCAACCGCGCCTACTGGCACGAGCTGTTGCCCGACCTCGCCAAGCGCCGCATCCGCTGGTTCACCGAAACCGATTTGTCGATTTACGAAGACGACGCGCTGCTAGCGAAAATGCGCAAGGCCGGCTGCGCGCAAGTGCTGATCGGATTTGAAAGCCCGACACCCGAAGGACTCGGCGGCGTAGAGCTACGCAAGGACTTCAAACTAAAACGATTCGACCAATACAAAGAAGCGATCCGCCGCATTCAAGGGCGCGGCATCACCGTCAACGCCTGCTTCGTGCTCGGCCTCGACGGGCATGGCCCACCAGTATTTGATTCCTTGATAGATTTCGTAACTGACGCGCTGCCGTGGGACGTGCAAATCACGCTCCCCACGCCGTTCCCCGGCACGCCGCTCTACCGCCAGATGCAGCGCGAGGGCCGCCTCATCGAAGAAAATGCATGGGAAAAATGCACACTGTTCGACATCAATATCAAGCCAAGAAAAATGAGCGTCGCCGAACTGCGCGCAGGCTTCTACCAACTCACACGCATGCTCTATAGCGACGAATTCACGCAACACCGCCGCAAGCAATTTCAGCACAACTATCGGCGCGAGCGCGGGTTGGTGCGGGCGGCGTGATCGATACTGTGAAGCGGGTTAGTACTATTGTCGTTCCCGCGCAGGCGGGAATGACAGTGAGGCTTTTCGGTTTCAATCGGAAACCGCTGTGCGCCAGCAAGTCCTCCTGAGTACCGCCAGCGACGTCGACGAGTTCGGCGAGGACTTTGAGTCCTCGCGCGTGTTATTTCTTGGCAGGCGCGGGTGCCGGAGCGGGCGTAGGCGAGGACGCCGGCGCCGCATCGGCTTTTTCGCCGATCTTCTTGCCGTCACCCTTTTTACCGTCACTTTTCTTGGCTTTCGCCTTGGGTTTCGGCTTGGCTTTGGCTTTTTTGGCTTTCGTTCCGTCCGCTTTCGGCGTATCGCCTTTCGCACTGGCCGCAGCCGGCGTGCCCGGCGCAACTGGCGCAGATTTGGCGGCGTCGCCTTTGGCGGGAGCAGGTGCCGCGGGCTGCGCCGGGGCAATCGGTTGCGGTTGTGCCGCAGCTGTGAAAGTGGTCGCTGCAAAAACCGCGGCGATCAGGGTGGACAGCAGTTTGTTCATCGTGGTGCTCCTGTGTATTGGGAAGTATCGGACCCGGATCGCCGGTGTCGTGAGTCAAAAACGCGCCATTCGCACAGCGGTTGACGCATGCCGACCCACGCACGGCGGAAATGGTAGCATTCCGCGCTGCGCTTTCCCCCGTTTTCCCGGTTACTTTCCACCAACAACTACAGGAACCACCATGGATCTGCATCTCAAAGGCAAGTCAGCTCTGATCACCGGCGGTTCGCGCGGCATTGGCTTCGGCGCGGCGCGCGTGCTGGCGTCCGAAGGTGTCAACGTTCACCTCACCTCGCGCACCGCCGCCGATCTTGACGCCGCTAAAAAGAAAATCACCGATGCCTATAAGGTCAATGTGACCTGCTATCCGTGCGATCTCGGCGCCGACGGCGCTGCCGAGAAACTCGCGCGTGAGGTCGGTGATGTCGATTTTCTGGTGAACAACGCCGGCGCGATTCCGCAGGGCACCGTCACCAGTCTCGACGAAAAAACCTGGCGCAAGTCGTGGGACCTCAAAGTATGGGGATTCATCAACCTCACGCGAGAATATTACGGGCGCATGGCAAAAAAGAAGAGCGGCGTCATTGTCAACGTCATCGGCGCTGCCGGTGAACGCCATTCGTCGGGCTATATCGCAGGCAGCATGGGCAATGCGAGCCTGATGGCGCTAAGCCGGGCGCTCGGCGCCGACAGTCACAAGGACGGCATACGCGTGATCGGCATCAATCCCGGCGGCACCGAGACCGATCGGCAGGTGGTGCGCTGGCGTGCGCGCGCGGAAAAAGAACTGGGCAGCGCCGAGCGCTGGCGCGAACTGGTGACTGACTATCCGTTTGGCCGGCTCGGCACCGTGGATGAAATCGCCAACATGGTGGCGTTTCTGTGTTCGGATTGTTCGGGCTATACCACGGGCTGCGTGATTACCATTGATGGCGGTGCATCGCACCAAAAATAATCATTTAAAAACATATACTTATTTAACGTATGAGGCGCGGCAGGCCATCAGGCTTTCCGCGCTTTTGTATCGGTTGCACAGTGAACTTTTACGCGGCATTGCGTTGATAGCGCCGCAGCACCACGCGCAAAACGTCGTTAAGATGCGGGCGCATTCTGATCGTCCACGGCGTTATCGCGGCTTCTTTCCACACCTCCGACGCACAAGTGTCCGCGCTTTCGATTTCGTAGAGTGCGATGCAGTTGTGCGTGCCGGCGTGCGAATGAAAAAAGCGCGCCGACACACACCCCGGTACTTTACTCAGTCGCGGGATATGCTCTTCGCGATACCAGCGCTGCACTTCAGGCAATGCATCCGGCTTGACGTTGCAAGCAAAGATCATCAGGTTTTGCGTGGTCAAGCGCGACACTTCATCGCCGGGAATCAACTGATCGGCCTCGATGCGCAGCAGGCGTTGCGCCTTGCCGATCATGCGTTTGCTCCACGGTGACAGGTTGTCCCGTCCGATCGCAAGATAGGGCGCGCTGTGCAGCACTGCGCGTGACTCCAGGTCATAGGTCGCGATCGACACTTTTGAATCATCCACGCCAGCCCAGCGCACGCAATTGATAAAACCCGGCGTGCGTTGACGCTCGGGCAGATGTTCGGTGTCATACCAGTCATTGAATTCGCCCGCATCCACCATGCTGTAGTTGAAGCCGGCAACGAGCAGACCTTTAGCCATTTTGGTTTCTCCTAATCGACTCTGATGTTGGCCGCCTTCACCACCGGCGCCCACTTTGCCAGCTCGGCCTTGATGAATTCACCGAACTTCTCTGGTGCGCCGCCCACTGGCTCGTAGCCGTTTTCGATCATGCGCTTGCGCATGTCCGGCGTGCTGATGATGCGGTTGAACTCGCCGTTCAGACGCCGGATGATGTCGGGCGGCGTTGCCGCCGGCGCCAGCATGCCATTCCATGACGTCACGTCATAACCCTTGATGCCGGTCTCCTGCACCGTCGGCAGATCAGGCAGCGCCAGCGCACGCTTGCCGCTGGTCACCGCGATGGCTTTCATCTTGCCGGATTTGATATGCGACACGATGGTTGCCGGCTCGCCGAAAATCATCGCAATTTCGCCGCCCATCAGCGAAATCGCCGCCGGACCACCGCCTTTAAACGGCACGTGCGTCAGCGGCGCACCCGTCATCGAGGCAAACAAGGCGCCGGCCAGATGATTGATGGCGCCGTTGCCGCTGGAACCGTAGGTGAATGCACCTGGATTTGATTTTGCCAGCGCGATGATGTCTCTCGGCGCCTTGATCGGCAGCGAGGGATGCACTACCACCACCTGCGGTACCGACGCATTCCAGATGATCGGCGCGAAATCGCTCTCCCGGAACGGCATCTTGCGGTAGATGTGTGGATTGATCGAATGCGTGCCCGAATATGCGAACACGATGGTGTAACCGTCGGGCGGTGACTTCGCCGCGATTTCCGCACCGATGTTGCCGGCCGCGCCGCCGCGGTTGTCGATCACGATCTGCTGACCGAGCGCTTCAGACATCGACGGTTGCAGGATACGCGACAGCACATCGGCCCCGCCGCCCGGTGGCCAAGGCACGATCCAGCGTATGGTTTTGGCCGGCCATGCCTGTGCGAAAGCGCTTGCAGCAAACAAGGCAAGCACGAATACGGCAATTACCTTGCCGGAAAGGGTGGTTTTCATTTTGAAATCTCCTCTTTCATATTGATGTATTGCTGCGACGCTGGTGTGTAGATCGCCACATCAACGGGCAGTACCGGTACCGCGCCTTTGCTCACCACTGCGATGCCGCGAAAAGGCGTTGAACGGTCGATACCCGCCACTTTGAGCCAGATGAAAGGCAGCGCGGCCAGCGCAGCATCCGGCGCATCACGGTCCGCGACCAGCAGCACTTGATTGTCATTCACCGTGGGGGCAACAGCCAGACCGTCAAACAAATTGCGCCGATACCATTGCCGGTCGATCAGCGGCAGCCACTCGCCCATGCCGCGCACGCTCTGGTAATACTCGCCCTTGAATACGTCTGCCGACGCGACGCCGTACATCGCCAGCGAGGGAGGGTGCTTGGGGTGTGTCGTGGTAAATCGCTGTGCAGAAAACACACCGGGCACGGTCGCCATAATGCGCAAGTGCTCGAAATACCACTGCGCCCAGGCGCTGTCGCGCGTGCGATCCGTGATACCGCTTTGGCTATTGAAGATCATGCTTGGAATGGTACGATGCTCTTTCGCCTGTCGAAATTCCCTCCCCTTCAAGGGCAAGGGCACACTTGAAGCGGAGCAGAGGGCTAGGGTGGGGATGGAGTGAGCCGGCGCTTCCCCTACCCCCACCC
>JAKFYK010000155.1 GCA_021730905.1 Betaproteobacteria bacterium
GTTCGTCAGCCAGTAGGCCGGCGTGTCTGAGCAGTAAGCAACGCCCTGTGGATTCGTCCACAGGGCGTTTGTTTTTTGGCGCGCGCGTTTCACTTCACACCGATGCCCGCCGCCTTGGTAACGCGGGTCCACTTCGCGATTTCGATCGCGATGAACTTTTCAAACTCGCCTGGCGAAGTGCCTTGAGGCAACAGCCCTTCCGCGGACAAACGTTTTTGCATATCGGCGGATTTCGCGATCTCGGCGATTTCGCGATGCAGCAGGTTCACAATCGAAAGCGGGATCTTTGCCGGACCGAACAGACCCTGCCAGCTCGAGCTTTCATAGCCGGGCACGCCTGATTCCGCAACGGTGGGTATCTCCGGCAGCGTCGGCCAGCGTTCCGGCGATGAAACACCCAGCGCGCGCAGCCGGCCGCCGCGCACCAGCGGCAACGTGCTCGCCATGCTGCTAAAACTGAAATCGATTTCGCCGCCCACCAATGCGGTCAGCGACGCCGGCGCGCCTTTGTACGGCACGTGCAGCACGCTGATGCCCGCCATCACCCGGAACAATTCGCCGGTAAGATGCGTGGCGCCTGCAGTTCCCGACGACGCATAGGTGAGTTTTCCCGGCTGCGCTTTGGCGGCGGCGATGAGATCGCGCGCCGAACGTGCGGCATGGTTTTGACTGACCACCAGTATGTTGTAGCCGATGCCGAGCAGCGAGATTGCCTTCACGTCGCGCAGCGTGTCGTAGGGCAGTTTCGCGTGGAGGCTGGGATTGATGGCGTGCGCGGTCGGTGACAGCAGCAGCGTGTAACCGTCGGGCGGCGCGTTCACCACCAGCTCGGTGGCGATGATGCCGGAGCCGCCGCCGCGATTGTCCACCACGAGCTGCTGGCCCAAACGCTCGCTCAAGCGAAGACCGTAAGCACGGGCAACCATGTCCGAATTGCCGCCGGCGGTCTGCGCGACGATCAGGCGGATCGGCTTATTGGGGTAGCGCGGTTCTGCGGCGTGCATGATGTACGGCGTGCACATCGTACCTGCGGCGACGAACGTAACAAGAAGATCGCGGACAGTCATCATGGGATAGTTCTTCCTTCCTGTAGCATCAATCGGCATGCGCACCGGACATTTCGCGGCGCATGAAATCTTTTGCCTCATTCGGTAAATCGTCTATCGACAGTATGCCATCGGCGCCCCATGAGTGCCCGATCGCCGGCGTTTGCTTTCAGGATTGCAGTTGGCGCTCCTTCACGATCTTGCGCCACTTGGTGATTTCATCGCGCACATACCGGGTAAAGGTGTCGGCTGGCATCAGCATCAGTTCGGCGCCCTGTTCTACCAGCCGCGGTTTCATTTCTTCCGAGCCGAGTATGCGATTGATCTCCGCATTGAGCCGGGTGACGATTTCTGCTGGCGTTTTTGAAGGCGCGAGTATGCCCCACCACTGCGAGGCCGAGTAACCGGGCAGGAACTCGGAAACCGTGGGCAGTTCGGGCGCGAACGACGAGCGCTTTGCGGAGGTTATGGCAAGTGCGCGCATGCGGCCCGTTTTCACGTGCGGCCATACTGCCGCCATGCTGGTAATCAGCAACTGCACATGGCCGCCCACGGCATCGACTACCGCCGGCGCGCCGCTTTTGTACGGCACGTGCACGATATTGATTTTAGCCGTGGCTGCGAACATCTCGGTGGCGAAGTGGATAATGCTGCCAGTGCCCGCCGACGAATAGTAAATTTCCCCCGGCCGTGCCCGTGCAAGCGCAATCAGTTCCTTGACGCTTTTCACCGGCAACGACGGGTGCACCGTCACCATCAGCGGGCCATCGCCAATCATGGAAACGCCCGTGAGATCGTTGATGGGATCGAACGGCAGTTTCGACTGCAACGCGGCACTGGTGGTGTAGGTGCCCGTCGGTACTAGCAGCGTGTAGCCGTCCGGCGCCGATTTCGCCACAAAGTCCGCGCCGATCATCTGACCCGCGCCGGCGCGGTTTTCGACGACCACCGGCTGTCCCCAGCGTTCGCGCAGTCGTTCTCCGATCAGCCGGCCCAGAATGTCATTGGAACCACCCGCCACCACTGGTACCACAAAGCGAATGGGTTTGGCCGGATAGGGTTGAGCGTGAGATGCCTGCACCGGCACGCCCGCCAGGATCAGAAGGCAAACCAGTGCTGGCCCGCGCATGGCAGGGATGCTCACAGCGTCTAAGACGCGTAACCCGCATCCAGCCGATCCAGCCTTCTCAACAAGCCTGCCCACGGCAGTGCCCCGGCGGCGGCGCGGCCGCTGGTTTTTGAAACGCTGTGCAGACGGGTAACGTTGGATTTTTTGGCGACGGCTTTCATGCTCGCGTTCCTGAGATAGGGTGAAGGAGCCACATTATTGCGCACGCCGCGCACGATCGGAACGGTTGCTGGCAATGTCCTGGTCACATAGTGAAACATCCATTGAAAACAAATGGTTATGCCGGCGCCAGAAAATCCGCTGCAGAATCCACTATGATGCGTGGCGGCCCGTGCAGGTTCAACGCGGCGTCCGGATCAACCCTATTCCAACTCAACAACAGGAGTACCGCCATGCTGTGGATCGTATCTTGCATCGACAAACCGAACACCGCCGCGATTCGCGATTCCGTATTGCAGCCGCATCGCGACTATTTGGGAAGCCAGAAGAAGATACTGGTACTTGCGGGCGCCACGCAAAACGACGATGGCACGGCAGCCATCGGCAGCCTGTTCGTGCTCAACGTTAACAGCCGCGCCGAAGCGAAAGCGTTTTCCGATGGCGATCCGTTCACGCAAAAAGGCGTGTTTGCCAGCATCACCATTACGCGCATGCGCAAAGGGCAGTGGAATCCCGATGCGGCGGAAGGGGCGTAACGCTTGCCAACTTGTCGCCCGCAGTCGTGAATCGTAAAGGGAGTTGCTGATGGATCGAGGATTGTGGATCACCTGGTGTAACCTGCCCGAGCAAGGGCGCGACGCGTATCTGTCCTGGCTTCATGGCAGTTATATTCCAGACGTGCTGAAGCGCCCCGGCTATTTATGGGCCGCGCATTACGCGTCCATCGCGGAGGCCCGGCTACCGCGCCGAACCAGTGGCAAAAAAATTAACACCACCGATCCGGAAGTGCCGACGGGCGACCGCTTCATTCTGTTGTTCGGCGCAGAGCATTCGAATATTTTTGGCGATCCGCCGCCGTCGGAACTGCACGCCGCGTTGCCGGAGGCGGACCGCAAGATGTTGGCCATGCGCATCGGCACCCGCATGAACATCATGGTCGAGGCCGCGCGCGTGGACGGGCCGGAACTGCCGCATTACCGCGACGGCATGGCGCTCGCGCCGTGCATCCAGATGGGCACATTTCAGGCGCGGTGGCAGGACGAAGAAGAGGGCCTCAAGTGGTATGCACAATGGCGCATGCCGGCGATGCGCAAACTGAAAGGCTGCGTGCGCACGCGCAAACTGGCCTCGGTGGCGGGTTGGGCCAAGCAGTCGATTCTTTACGAATTCACGTCGCTCGAAGGCCGCAACCACTTCATCGCCGAGCATGAAGACGGCAACGAGAACCGCGAGTGGACGGATAAAGTCGTCGCGAGTCTTACCCATGCGCCGGGTTCGGCCAACGTTGCTGAACGTATTTGGCCACCGGTTGTGAGGTAGGCCGGCTTTCGACGGCCCGCGAAGCGCCCACCATCCAGATGACGAAGCCGGATCGTAAGCAATCGTCCCCACCCTAGGGTCAGAATGCAACAGGTGGTTCCTTCCACGAATCGTGTCGCGGTCGGGCACGGGCGAGCGCTTGGGCAGCCTCGCACCAGCCGTCGCACGCGTTGCGTCCAGGGCGGCGTCGCCAAATATTCAGGATCCCCTTGCACTTCGCATAAAAACGAAAAAACCGCAGGACATTTTGGCATTCTGACAGGCTTGGGCGACGGTCACTGCAGATCAATTTGTCGTCTGTCATACCACGGTCGGTCAGGATTACCGCACCCCACGCCTTGACCCGTATGCGAGTGCCGACCGGCAGCCGAGGACCAAGAATCAGTGCATCCAACAGATCACCCTCGAGTCCCAAGAATTTCGGAACGGACCCATAGTTGTACGGACAAGGCAGCGGCGAGATGAAATCGATGTGGCCGGTGGATCCACGTTTAAGAAAGCTGCCTCGCGGAATCTCGATTACCACTTCAACCTCCGGAACCTCGAAGGTTGCTTCCTGGGCGTGGGATGGACTGCGATCCTCGTCGTTCATATCGCAAGCGTATCTTAATCTGACAAACTCCACGAACGGCGCAGACAATCAAGTTAACTGCTGCCACTTGAATGATTGGATTTTGCTGATTTAGCCCGATCAATGTCCACTTTGCGCCAACGGCTACTTCCGCTGGCCGAAAAGCGCCCTCGCAGGTTACCCTGGAAATTGGGGTGACAGGGTTTCTCTCTGGTGGAGCGCGAGCATGGAAATATCTGTAGAAATATAGCGCTTCGAGTGCCCGAGTTGACGCAATAACATGTGACGCATTACGCTTGCTCCTGCCGGGCCGACTGCCCCCCAAGTTGCGTACCGCCCTTCGACTGGAGAATCCCATGTCCGCCGTTCTCACCCGACTCAGCATCAAACCGCTGCATCCGCTGTTTGTCGCGGAAATCACCGGCATCGACCTCACCATGCCGGTTGCGCGCGAGGATTTCCGCGCGATCTGGGATGCTTTCAACGAATACCAGATTCTGGTGTTTCGCGACCAGCCGTTCGACGACGAATCCCAGATTGCGTTCAGCCGTAACTTCGGCGCGCTGGAGACGATGGAAGCGCATCCGGGAAACCACTTCAAGCCCAGCCATATCGCGGTGATGACCAATCTGGACGCGCAGGGCAATCTGTTGCCGCTGGACCATCCGAGCATGATCCATCGGCTGCGCAACGAAGCCTGGCATACCGATAGCTCGTTCAAGCCGGTTGCGGCACTTTGTTCACTGCTGTCGGGGCGGGTGGTTCCGCCGGCAGGCGGTAATACGGAATTTGCGAGTGGGCGTGCCGCGTACGCGGCATTTCCCGAAGCACGCAAGGCAGCGCTGGAAGGCCTGACGGTGGTGCATCGGGTCGCCGAGCCCAGCAATGTTAACGACCCCGCGTATAACGAAGAGCAAAAGCAGCGCCTCACCGTCACCCACCCGTTGATCCGCGCCAACCCCGTGAACCAGCGCAAGAACCTGTACGTCGGTTCTCACGCGCAGGAAATAGTGGGCATGCCGCGTGAGGAAGGCAAGGCGCTGCTCGACGAGTTGACCGCGTTCTGCACGCAGCCGCAGTTCGTCTACAACCATCCGTGGCGTCAGCACGATCTGGTGATTTGGGACAACCGCTGCGCGCTGCATCGGGCAACGACCTTCGACAAAACCAAATACCGCCGCAAAATGCACAGAACGACCGTGGCAGGCATGGTGCCGGAAAGCGCGTTTGCCAGCATGCCGCAAGCCGGCGCGGCGTAATCTGCCGGGTACTCGGGGCGGGTGTCCTGGCGACGCTCCGTGCGAAGGTTCTCTCGAATGGGCAGGGTTCGGGGAAAGCGCTTGCTTCGTTTCGGAGGTTGGAATAAATTGCCCGCTGGGTGGCTACCTTGACAGACGAATAGTCCCGCACTTCGATACGCGACATCTGCAGGAAAGAACCCCGCTTGGGGCCTTCGGTTAAACCGCTGAACGATGGATTGAGGAGATAACCATGATCGACATGCATGCCCACTGGAGGCCCGCCGAGCTGATCGATGCGCTGCGCGCCCGCACCCGCGAACCGCGCATCGTGCGCAATCAGGACGGTGTCGAGGTGCTGAAAACCCGCATCGGCGAAGAGCCGCTGTCCAAGGCGTTTGATGACGTGGAAACCTACCTCGCCAGGATGGACCGGTTGGGCGTAAGCACGAGCGTGCTGTCGCTGTTGGGCATGTGCTGCTGGATCGAGTCGCAGCCGCTCGAAACGGCTGTCCCGCTGTGCCGGCTGGTCAATGACAGTCTGTCCAAGATCTGCCAGGAGCACGAGGGCCGCTTCACCGCCCACGCCGCGCTGCCGCTGATGGATATTTCCGCTGCTGCCGCCGAGCTCGATCGGGCGCTGGGGCTGCCGGGCATCGTCGGCGCGCAGTTGCCGGGGAACGGTTTCCTGACGCGCAAAGATGCCGAAAAAATGCGTCCGCTGCTCGAAGTCGCGAACCGGCATAGTGCGTTCATCTTCATCCACCACGGTCCGTTGCCGGGCGACGCCTTTCCCAAAGTCGCGGGCGACACCGACAACGCGCGCCGCCGCAATGGCACGCTCGACATGCAGGCGAGCCTGTCCTCGGCGATGGTGACGCTATGTCTCACCGATTTTCTTGCACCCTATCCGGATGTGATGATTTATGTCCACAACCTTGGTGGCAACATCCCCTACGAGGTCGAGCGCATGGACCACCGCTGCCTGCTCGACACACCGAAAGAGGAGCTGCCGTCGGCGCGTTTCCGGCGCGCGAAGGTGTACGTGGATTGCAATTCATTCGGCCCGCGCGCGATCGAGGCTGGAGTGCACTTGTACGGCGCCGAGCGCATCGTGTGCGGCACCGACGGTACCGAGTTTGGCGTGGACTGGACTAGGAAGGCCATTGCGGAAGCGCAGATCGGCGAAGTAGCGCGTGAGCAAATCCTGAACGGCAATGCCGCCGCAATGTTGTCTCGCATTGCCAAGGCCGCGCCGCGCGAGAAAGCTGCAGCGTAGTTTTCGCAAGGCGTAATACGGAGCGCACCTGAAATCCTGGCGCAGAGGAGAGAAAAAATGGCACGCGAAGACTACTTGATTCTCGATAGCGACTTGCACATGATGGAGCCGGATGACCTGTGGGCGCGTTATCTCGATGAGCCATTCCGCGCGAACCCGCCGCGCTTTTTTGGCGGACAGCAGAAAACGCTGACGCAAAGCGCCGAGGACAAAGGCAACGCCGACACCATCAGGGGCATGGAAGTACAGGGGCTATCGATTCCGGCATTTGCCAAGTCGTCGAGTGCGGCCGCTTCCAGCCGTGAGTTACGGCGCCGCAGCCGCGCGCGTCATCCGCATTTCAATGTCGCGCGGGCGCGCGGTTTCGATGCGGCCTCTACTTTGACGGCGATGGATATCGAGGGCATCGACATTGCCGTGATGTACGGCACGCGCGGGCGGCAGATTTTATGCCACGATGATCTTGCGCCCGATTACGCGGCGGCATTGGCGCGCGCTTACAACAACTGGGCTGCCGATTATTGCAAGGGCGATCCGCAACGCCTTAAATTTGCCGCGCAGATCTCGATGCATGACGTGGGGATGGCAGTCGTGGAGGCGCGCCGTTGCGTCAAGGAACTGGGCGCCGTGGCGGTGATCGGTTCACCGAACCCGGTAAACGGCCAGCATCTGCACGACGAGGCGTGCGAACCGCTGTGGAGCGAGCTCGAGCGGCTCAACGTGCCGATTGGTTTCCATCCGACCGGCAACAGCTCGCTCAGGGACGATGCCGGCGCGCGCTATGTCGGCCACGCCAATTTTCACCCGATTGCTCATGCCATTCGCAATCCGGTTGAACTGATGGGTGCTGTCGCCAGCATGACCACCGGCGGCATACTCGAACGCCATCCGAAGCTGCGCTGCGCGTTTCTCGAAGGGACGGCCGGATGGGTCTACTGGTGGCTGTGGCGGCTCGACGATCAGTGGGACAAGTTCGGGGTGGGCTGCGAGCATCAACTGACGATGCCGCCGAGCGAGTACTTCAAACGCCAGTGCTACATCGCGCTCGATGCCGACGAAGAGCCGGCTGTCGATGTCATCAACAAGATGGGCGCCGAATACTTCGTCGTGTCGAGCGACTATCCGCATGGCGACGGCGCATTCCCCGAAGCGATCCAGCAGTTCCTCGGCCTGCCGCTGAATGACGAGCAGCGGCGCAAGATCCTTTGGGACAATTGCGCGCGTCTTTACGGCATCGCCCGACCGGCGGCCGCGCTGACCCGCGATCAGAAGGTTTCTACTGCCGCATAGGCGTTGGTGCCAGCGGGCTATTCTGTTTTGATGCCGGCGTCCTTGATCACCTTCGCCCACTTCGTCATTTCCTGACGCAGCGTGGCGGCGAATTCTTCCGGCGTGCCGGCGACCACTTCCATGCCTTCGCCGGTCAGACGGTTGCTCATCTCCGGCGCGCGCAGGATGCGCGATATGGTCTGGCTCAGTTTGTCGACTACCGGACGCGGCGTGCCTGCCGTGGTAAACACGCCGAACCATTGCGTGGCGTCGTAGCCGGGCAAGGTTTCGCTTACCGCCGGAATGTCGGGATACGCCCTCGAGCGCGCCTTCGACGTCATGGCGAGCGCGCGCAACTTGCCGGCCTTCACGAAGTGCGATGCCGCAACCGGGCTCGCGTAGGTGATCGAGATTTCGCCGCTCAACAAACTGGTGAAAGCCTGCCCCGTGCCCTTGTAGAGCACTTGCAGGATTTTCACGCCGCCCATCGTATTGAACAGCTCGCCCGCGAGATGCGGCATGGTGCCGATGCCCGATGAAGCAATCGCCAAGGCATCGGGGCGCGCTTTGGCGAGTGCGATCAACTCTTTCACGGTTTTTGCCGGGACCGACGGGTGCAGCAAGATCATGAACGGCCCTTCGGCCACGCGCGACACCGGCGCAAGTTCGCTCAGCGTGTCGTAGGGCATTTTGCGGATGATGCTGGGGTTGACCGCGAGCGAGGCCGCGCTGATGCCCAGTGTATAGCCGTCGGGCGGCGCTTTGGCGACGAGGTTCACGCCGATGGTGTTGCTCGCGCCCGCGCGATTGTCGGCGATGACCTGCTGGCTGAACGTGTCAGATAGCCGCTGCGCGAGCAAACGGCCGAGTATGTCGCTGGCGCCGCCGGGCGATGTCGGTATCACCAGCCTGATGGCCCGTGTGGGGTAATCCTGTGCCTTCACGCACGGTGTGCCCATGCTTGCCAACACAGCGAGCACCAGCGGTGCGGCATGAGAATGGCTTTTCAACATGCTGTCGTCAGTTGCGCGCTGTTCCGGGCGTTTTCTAATCAAACCACCGCCGCTTGTAGCTGATACCCGCAGCGTTGGGGCCCGCACCTGCAGGGTCTACCCACAGCGATTTCCCTGGATGCTTCACCGGCACGCCATTGAAGCGCTCGCGCAGCCAGTCGCAGACGAAAGCGTGTATATCGGCTTCCCACACCGAGCTGCGGCCCTTTTGCGTGATCGATCCGTTGTGATGCTGGTCGGGCAGCACCCACAGTTCGGCAGGCGCTTTCATCTGATCGAACAGCCGGTACACCTCATCCACCGGTGCGCGCGGATCGTACTCGCCGGCGACGATGAGCGTAGGGCAGGTGATCTTGTCCATCAGTCCTTCCATCGTCATCTTCTGCCACACGGCGTCGAGTTCGGCTTCGCTCGAGGATTGCGTGAGATAGGCAAAGAGTTGCTTGTAGCGCGGCGATTCTTCGGTCATCAGATAATATTTGTCGACGAACGACGCCCACGGTGCGGCAGCGGCAGCGACATTGCGATTCTTCGCGGCGATGCGCATGCCCCAGAACGAGCCGAAGCTCAACGCATAGACGCCGATTTTTTTGGCATCGACTTCCTTGCGCTTCATCAGCACATCGATCACGGCGGCAGCGGCGTCTTCGTAGTTGTCATCGGTGAGACGGATGCCGCGCAGATTGCTTTCGCCCTGGCCGGGGCCGTCGAACGAAAACACATGCATGCCGCGTTGCAGCGCCTGGTTGTAATAGGGATGCGGCCACGCTTCCTTGGTCTGGTCGCAACCGGGCACGTAAAAAATTAACGGCTTCGCACCATCGCCGGGTGCCAGATGCAGATTGCCCGACACTACAGTGCCATTCCACGGCACATCGACGTGTTCGATGCGATAGGGCGCGAGTTCACGCACCTTGTCATAGCAGCGCATCACACCGCCATGCAGAAATTTCTTTTCGTCGCCAGTCTCGAACACCACGTGCTGCGCGTCTGCGTACTGCAAGGCCGCCGAATAATAAAGCTCCATCGCGGTTTCCTTGTGGCCCGCTTCCATCTCGGCTTGCGCCAGGCGCTCGGATTTTTTCGCGGCCATGCCCACGTGCTTGGCGATCATGTCGTGGCTGCGCACGGTGCGTGGCAAACGCCCGCGGCCGTCGGGCTGGAAGTGGAAAGTCTTGCCGGTTTCTTTCACCATCCAATCGAAGAACCATTGCTGATTGTCGCGGTGCAGATGTGGCTTGCCTTTTTTGGCGCGTGCGGGACTGGGCATTTTGTTACCTTTAAATAGTGTTTTAAAACAAATTCTTATGACTTTTCAGTTACTGCGGCGGAATGCCGGCGGCCTTGATTACCACCGCCCATTTCGGGATTTCGGCTTTCAGGTATTTCGAAAACTCGTCGACACCGCCTGTCGCGGGCTCCACACCCTGACTGGTGAGTCTGGCTTTTACATCGGCGACCGCAAGTGCCTTCACGGTTTCCGTGCCGAGTTTGGCGATGATCGGCCGCGCGGCCGCTGCGGGCGCGAACATGCCGTACCACGAGTTCGCATCGTAACCCGTGAGTCCCGCTTCGTGCAGCGTCGGAGCATCAGGCAGTGCGCTGCTGCGTTTGATGGAAGACACGCCGATCACGCGCAGGCGGTTTTGCTGCGCGTGCGGCAACACCGCTGCGATAGAGGCAAAAGCCATCTGCACTTCGCCCGTGAGCACTGCCACGGCGGCCGGCGCACCGCCCTTGTAAGGCACGTGCAGCACTTTGCTCTGCGACAGATGCTCGAACAGCGCGGTGGCAAGATGCAAAAAGCTGCCGACGCCGGCAGAGCCGTAACTCAGCGCATCGGGCTTCGCTTTTGCCAGCGCGATAAGTTCCTTGAGGTTCTTCGCCGCCAATGACGGATGCACCACCAGTGCCAGCGGGCCATATCCGGCGAGCGACACCGGCGTCAGATCGCGTTGCACATCGAACGGCAGTTTCGCGAACAGCGAGGGCATCGCCACGGTGGCATTGGCGAGCAGCAGGGTGTGCCCGTCCGGCGTGCTCTTGGCGACGATATCGCTGGCAAGATTGCTGGAGGCGCCGGGACGATTGTCCACCACCACCTGCTGGCCAAGATTCTCGGAGAGCTTCTGCGCGACTATCCGCGCTGAAAGGTCGGTGGCGCCGCCGGCGGCGAAGCCCACTACCAGCCGGATCGGGCGCGACGGGTAGGCGCCCAAGCCCGTCGAAGCGAGTTGCGCCTGTGCCGTGCTCGCGCAAGACACTGTTGCGGCAATCGCGCCGAGCCAGAGCTTGTTCATGGGCGGGATTATAATGGCTTGTTGCCCAGGCGAAGGACATTCAATCATGACTATTTTGATCCATGCCGTAACCCCGAACTTCGTGGCAGAAATCGGTGATGTGGATTTGTCGCAACCGCTGGCGCAAGCCGATATCGACGCCATCAAACAGGCGTTCTGGAAATACGCAGTGCTGGTGTTTCCCGATCAAAAACTCGCGCCGGAACACCACATGCGCTTTTCGGAACATTTCGGCCCCATCGAAATGGATCGCGTGCTTGCCATGGAAAATGCGGCCCCGCGGTTGGGCGCGGCTTTCGCCGACATTTCCAATCTCAATCGCGAAGGAAAAATCTGGGACGGGCAAAGCCGCCAGCGCATGTACAAAGAAGGCAACAAGCTGTGGCACACCGACAGTTCCTTCAAATACAAACCCGGCCTGTGTTCGCTGCTGTATTCGA
>JAKFYK010000090.1 GCA_021730905.1 Betaproteobacteria bacterium
CTAAAAGACCACACGCATACAGGAAGGTTCTGCGATCACTCCGGTTTTTTTTCCTGAATATGCTTTGCCAGCATGATGGCCTGCCCGAATACGAACACCAGCATCAGTCCCATGCCGCCAAACAGCTTGAAATTTACCCAGGCATCCGTCGAGTAGTTATATGCCACATACAGATTAAGGATACCCATCACGCTGAAAAACGCGATCCAGCTTAGCAGCAGCTTTCCCCACACAGGTTCGGGCAATGTCACCTGTTTTTCCATCATGGCGCGAATCAGATTTTTCTTGAAAACCAGCATGCCAATGCCCAGTGCCGCGGCAAACAGCCAGTACAGTACAGTGGGCTTCCATTTGATGAAGGTTTCGTTTTGCAGCAGCAGTGTCGCGCCGCCGAATACCACGATGACGCCAAGGCTTACCCACAGCATCGGTTCGACTTTGCGGTGCTTGAACCACACCCAGCCGATCTGTACAAACGTGGCGGCGATGGCGACGGCCGTTGCCTCGTAAATGCCATAGAACTTGAACACCACGAAGAACAGGATCACCGGGAACATGTCGAACAGGAATTTCATGGCGTCAAACTCTGGCTAATTTACGACTTCTCGAATTTGAGCGACGCCGAGTTGATGCAATAGCGCAGCCCTGTCGGTTGCGGTCCGTCCTCGAACACATGGCCGAGATGGGCGTCGCAGCGACTGCACAATACCTCGGTGCGGCGCATGAAAAATCCATTGTCCTCTTCCGATGCAACGTTCTCATTGACCGCCGGCTGCCAGAAGCTCGGCCAGCCGGTGCCGGATTCGAATTTGTGCTCGGATTTGAACAACTCGGCGCCGCAGCACACGCACTGATAAACACCCTGCTCGTGATTGTCCCAATGAGCGCCGGTAAATGCGCGCTCGGTGCCCTTGTTGCGCGCCACATCAAACTGCTCTTTGGTCAGCATCTGTTTCCACTCAGCGTCGGTTTTTTTTACTTTGTCGGTCATGTTGGTCTCCATGATTGAGCTTGGTTGCTTGCCCGCGCTTGGTCGGATTCGCAGGGCGCAACTTACAGCACCTCATAACAACACTTTACCCGGATTCATGATGCCGTCGGGATCGAGCGCGTGCTTTACGGTACGCATCAAGTCGATTTCAATCGGATCTTTGTAGCGTTTGAGTTCTTCGACCTTGGCGATGCCGATGCCGTGTTCGGCGCTGAAGCTGCCTTTGTACTGCTTGACGATGTCGTAGATCACCGTAGTGACGTCATTGGCTGCACGCGCGGCGGCGTCGCTGCGCAGGCGCCCCTCAACATAGGTGTTGTAATGCAGATTGCCGTCGCCGAGATGACCGAAACAAATAATATGGGTGCCTTTGAAGTGTTTTTCAAGCGCCGACTGCCCATCCCTGATAAATGCCGGGATTTCGCCCACGCTGACCGCAATGTCGTGGCGATAGAGCATGCCCGCCTCACCACGGGCAGCTTCGGGTATGGATTCACGAATACGCCACAGCGCTTTTGACCGACCCTGATTTTCGGCGAGCGTGGCATCGACGACCAGACTGTTCTCCATCGCCTTTTCCAATGCCAACGCAAGCTCATTACGCAGCGCATCGCCAGGCGACGAATCGCCCAGTTCGGTCAGCACATACCATGGATGTGGCGTGTTGAGCGGATCACGTGTGCCGGGAATGTGCTTCAGCACCAAATCCACGCAGGCGCGCGACATCAGCTCGAATGCCGTAATGCGATCGCCAAATTGCTGGCGCAGCAACGAGAACAAACGTAACGCGGCGTCCGGATCAGGCACTGCCATCCATGCTGTGGCGTTGGCGCTGGGCCGCGGAAAAAGTTTCAGTACTGCCGCGGTAATGATGCCAAGCGTGCCTTCCGCGCCGATAAACAGGTGCTTGAGATCGTAGCCGGTATTGTCCTTGCGCAGCGAGCGCAAGCCGTTCCAGATGCGCCCGTCAGGTAACACGGCCTCGATGCCCAGCACCAGATCGCGCGTGTTGCCATAGCGCAGCACATTGACGCCGCCAGCGTTGGTGGAAAGATTGCCGCCGATCTGGCAACTGCCTTCTGCGCCCAGCGATAGTGGAAACAGCCGGTCGGCGTCTGCCGCGGCCTGCTGTATGTTGGCGAGCACGCAGCCGGCTTCGACGGTCATGGTGTTGTTCAGCGCATCTACATTGCGAATGCGGTTCATGCGCCCCAGTGCAATGACCACGGGATTGACTTTCGCATCGGGCACGGTGGCGCCGCACATGCCGGTGTTGCCGCCTTGCGGAACCAGGGGTGTTTTCGTTTCAGCGCAGATTTTGACAATGGCGGCGACCTGCTCTGCAGTTGCCGGACGTACCACGGCAGCCGCTGCGCCGCGATAGATGCCGCGCCAATCGACGACATAAGGTTCCAGTTCGGCCGGATCGGTGAAGATGCCTTGCGGGCCTACGATTTCACCAAGACGGCCGATCGTGGCTGCGCGCAAGGTTGAGTGAGATGCGATGGGCATGCCGCTGTAAAGACTGAAAAACGCCATTCTAACATTTCGCACTGGCGAATTGAGTTACCTGCTCGATGGGAACGAAAGGAGGCTTATGCGATCTGTCTGAAATGTGCTCGTTGGCAAAACTATTGTAAGCTTTACCCTGCGTCTTCGACTTAGCGGGCGGTGTACGGGCCAAACTGACACAGGACTCTCGCTTACATGTTGCGTCCAATCGCATTATTGCAGATGTTGTTATCGGCGCTTCCGGCGTTGGCGCAGGAGTACCCATCGCGTCCGGTAACGCTGGTTGTGCCGTACCCGATCAGCGGGCCTACGGATATACGCGGTACTTCGCGCATGACCAAAACCTACAAGCTGATGGCGGCAAATGCGCCGCCTGCGATCTCCGATACGTTAAGCCGCCTCGTGCAACAGGCCATACGCTACGAGTCAAAACACCCGGTAGTGCTCGACCGCCAGCCGGGTGGGGCCACCACGCGCGGCGCGCTGCACGTCGCGCGCTCGTCCGCGGATGGCCATACGCTGCTGCTGGCGAGCAACGCAACGATGGTGCTCACGCCACACTATGTGCCCGAGGTGGGCTACGATCCCACCCGCGATTTCGAACTGGTCTCGCCGCTGGTGAATATGCCGTTCGTGCTGATGATGAGCACGGGACTGCCGTTCAAGACACTCGACCGGTTGATTCCGTATATCAAAATGCGTCCAGGAGAAGTGAATTTTGGCTCGTCAGGCGAAGGCAGCACCGGGCATCTTGCCGGTGAACTGCTGCGCCGCGCGGCAGGGTTGGACATGATGCATGTGCCTCACAATGGCGGGTTGGCCGCCTTGAATGGCCTGGCGACAGGGCAGACGTCGGTGATGTTTGCCGCATTGCCGCTGGCGCTGCCTTATCTCAATACTGAACACTTGCGCACGCTCGCCGTGGCGAGTCCGCGTCGCGCGGAATTGCTGCCTGATTTACCCACGCTGACAGAGTCAGGTATTTCCGGTGTCGAGGTTGTTGCGTGGTACGGCGTGTTCGCACCGAACGGCGTGTCGTCCAACATCATCCGCTGGCTGAACGATCACATAGGCGAATCGATCAACGAAGCGTCCATACGCAGCCAGCTTCTCATGCTGGGACTGGAACCGGTGCGTGCCCCGCTTTCGCAGTTTGCGACGCGGATTTACGCGGAAGGCGAGCGCTGGGGCCCGCTGCTGAAGGCGGTAAGAATTCCCGGGCGGAAGGCGTCTTGAAGAGCGGTGTTGCTAGAACCTATCTCATAATTAAACGCATGCTGCGTTGAGGCCAAAATCGTCGGTGGCAAGGCGCTTGTCGCAGCCCATATCGAGAATATGGGCAAGACAAGCAACGCCGCCAGCGGCGATTTTGGCCTCAACCCTCCGGGACGGGGCACTGCGGGCGCGCTACGTCGTCGGCCTCGCTTGCCATATTCGCGATATGGCCGCGCGAGTCCTCTTCGCATCGCCTCCCGCAGTGCCGCCGTCGCACATGTGTTTGATTATGAGATAGGTTCTAGAATCCTTGCGTAAGAGAGACACTTTGTTATGATGGTTGAAAGAACAAGAGCATAGGAAGATGCCGCGTTTCAAAAAATGTTGGATCGAAAATTTATGGACGGTAGCAGGTTGAGTTCCCGGCTTGTCCAACTCACATCGGCTATGCAGTATCTTAACGGTCACAAAGGGGAGTTCATCATGAACGGTTATTGGAAGCGGATTCAAGGCAGTCTGGTGGTTGCCTGTGGCGCGGTAATCATGGCCGGTGCAGGCGCGGCGTTTGCGCAACAGCGCGATTGTTCTAAAGCGCCTGAGAGCGCCAAAGCACAATGCGAAGCGCGCAACAAGGCTGATGCCAAGTGCGGCAAGCTCGAAGGTGACGCCCGCCGCATTTGCCAGCGCGATGAATTGCCACGCAATTGCGCGAAAGAGGAGAACACGGCCCGCTGCGAAGGGGAGGTCGCCGCGCACAAGGCGTGCCGCTCCGATGCGAAAACCTATCGCGCTTGCTTTGAATCCAAGAGAGCGGACGCCAAGAAAGGCAAGTAGCGCTTTTTGTTTACACGCCGAAGGCCGTGCCGGGTCTTCGGCGCATAGGCCTGCTTACAGCCTATGCGGGCGGGATGCGGCGCAGGCGGTGAGCACAATAGCTAAGAACGACGTTTCCGTGTGGAAACCGAATTCCGCAGGACACCGATTTTTTCGATTTCGCTGGCGATCTCGTCGCCGTTTTTGAGATACCACGAGCCTTCACCCTTGTAGCCCGCCGCGACTCCCGCGGGCGTGCCGGTGGAAATAATGTCGCCCGGATAAAGTCCGGCATGCGAATACCATGCGATTTGCGCAGGGATGTGAAAAATCTGCGTGCCGGTGTTGGCGTTTTGCCGTAATTCACTGTTGACGTGCGTCGTCAGACGCAGGTTATGCGGATCAGAAATTTCATCTTTGGTCACCACCCACGGTCCCAGCGGCGCGGCGGTGGGGAAATTCTTGCCGATCATGATGTTGCCTTCCTTGCGCTCGGCAAACTGCACGTCGCGCGCGGAAACGTCGTTCATGATGGTGTAGCCGAAGATATGTTCATAGGCTTCTTCCGCCAGCACGTCTGCGCACTCGTCGGCCATCACCACCGCAAGTTCGGTCTCGTAGTCGAGCTTGTCGGTCCACGACGGCTTGCGGATGGTGTCACCGTTGGCGATCAGCGTATCGACATGTTTGATGAAGCCAGCAGGGCGGGAATAGGCCGCGCTGCCGACTTCGGCGGCATGGTCTGAATAGTTCTTGCCGATGGCCATGATCTTGCCCGGAATCAGCGGTGGGCGTGCGGTGACCGCATCCAGGGAAACCACATGTTCCGCGTTGCCGGCCGCCAGCCTGTGCTCGGCCTGCGCCAGCGCATCGCGCACGCGGGCCAGCGAGTCGGCACCGCCGCGTATGCATTCAAGCAGGGAGTCGGGCAAGCCTCGCCCGCTCTTGGCCTCGGAAATGTCCAGGGCGTGACCGTTGGAAAGCAGTACGCCGAAGTGATCGACGCGGGCGCGGGGTGGACGGAAGCTCAGCAATTTCATGTGTTCTCCCTATTTACGCTATGTTCATTTTCTTCCGGCGGCTTGACCGACTGAAACATCCTGAGCAACACCAGATCGTAGATAATTTTCAGTCCGCCACATACTACCAGCGGCCAGCCAAAACTGGAAACCGCCAGCATATATCCGGCGAGGGCCGGACTCAAGGCGGAGGCGAGGCTGCGCGGCACATTGGTTACGCTGGCCGCCGCGGGACGCTCCGCCGGGGAAACCACTGCCATGACGTAAGAAACGCGCGCGGGAATATCCATCGATGACAGCGCCGCGCGGAGGAACAGCAGCAGGATTACCAGTGGCAGCGAAGGCATGAACGGCACCAGCATGCACAGCAGGTTTGCCGGCAGATGGGTAAATACCATGGTATTGATCAAGCCGATGCGCGCAGCGATGCGTGCCGCCGCAAGCTGCGAAAACGCCGCGAGTATGCCGGTCCACAGAAATATGCTTGCGGCTTCGGTTACCGACAGCCCGAAACGCTGGAACAGCCACAATGCGAGCAGCGACTGCACGGCAAAGCCGCCGCCGAAAGCATCCAGGCTGAATAGTGCCGCCAGTTTGTATACCATGCGCCGAGAAGAACCGAGCGGTGTGGGCGGTGTATTGTCGCGGGCTTCGAGCGCCGGCGAAAGTCCGCGATAAATCGGCAGCGTTGCCAATCCAGCCGCGCCGTACAGCAAAAACATCGCCTGAATCGCGGTCTTGATATCGATGCCGGCAACACGTGCTGCGAGATCGGGCAGTGCGGCGGCCTGCGCGCCGATGGCTGCCGCCAGCGCCGCAACGAGGCTGTAGCGGGCGAACAGCGCGGTGCGCGATTGCGCCGGCGTGGTATGCGTGAGCAGTGTTTGCTCCAGCGGCAGGAATACGCTGACATCGCCGTTAGATGGGTTGATGGTGCCGATAACGGCGATGATCAGCAAAGGCCAGAAATCGGTTGCCAGCGTTATCAGGATGCCCGTGGCGGCCATCAGCAGAGACGCGGCGGCAAGCAGGCTGCGGCTGCGGTAACGGTGCGCGATCAGGCCCGTGCCCAGGGTCATTGCGCCGGAGCCGAGCAGCGTTGCCGTGATGAGGATGCCTATGTCGAGCGCACTGTACCCCAGCAGCGTCAGATAGTACGGCAGCAGCAGCGCGACATAGCCGTCGGCAAATGCGCGCAGGGCGCGCGCCGCGAACAGGCGTTTCGCGTCGGGGAGCGTACCTGCGGGCAGCAATTGGAAACCAAGCATGAGATTGAGCGTAGCAGAAAAGGCGTCAGCGGCCAGGTGCGGTTATGCCCGGCTCGCCAGCTTCCGTGTGGGTGCAGTTGTCGTTGAACAGCGTCGCCGCTTGGGATTCCTGGCTGGAGCGGGCGTGTCCTTGCGGTAGTTCGGCACGCAGCGCAGGGCCTTGGAACCACGTAGCCGCGACCCCTCCAAATCGGGTAGAATCCCCCCCTCTTTGCTTGGCAGAGCGAGCCCTCAGTTACCTAACAAGAGTTCGCTTTGCCATTGTTTTTTAACGAGATTTTAAAAACTGAGGAGGGACGGCCATGACATCGACTGCCGCCACCGCTGCACGAGCCATGCCGGGTATCGACGCACCAGCCTACGTAAACCACGCCAAACTTAAAGCCTGGGTCGCCGAAGTTGCGCGACTCACTCAACCTGATCGCATTGTCTGGTGCGATGGTTCACAGGCTGAATATGACCGGCTGTGCAGCGAAATGGTCGCCTCGGGCATGCTGATCAAACTCAATCAGCAAAAGCGTCCCGGCTGTTTCCTCGCCCGTTCCGATCCCGACGACGTGGCGCGCATGGAAGACCGCACCTTTGTGTGCAGCAAGAACAAGGAAGACGCCGGCCCCAACAACAACTGGGTCGAGCCGGAGGAAATGCGTGCGACGCTGACGAAAATTACCGATGGTTGCATGCGCGGACGCACCATGTACGTGATTCCGTACAGCATGGGGCCGCTGGGTTCGCATATTTCGCACATTGGCGTCGAACTGACGGATTCGCCCTACGTGGTGGTCAGCATGCGCGTGATGACGCGCATCGGCCGCGCGGTGCTGGATCTGCTGGGCACCGACAAGTTCTTTGTGCCGTGCCTGCACAGTGTCGGCGCGCCGTTGAAGTCGGGCGAGAAGGACGTGGTGTGGCCCAGCAACAAGCAGCAAAAGTACATCGTGCATTTCCCGGAAGAGAAACTGATCTGGTCGTTCGGCTCCGGCTACGGCGGCAATGCACTGCTGGGCAAAAAATGTTTCGCGCTGCGCATCGCGTCGATCATGGCGCGCGAGCAGGGCTGGTTGGCGGAACACATGCTGATCCTCGGCATCCAGCCGCCAAGCGGCAAGAAGCATTACATCGCGGCGGCCTTTCCCAGCGCCTGCGGCAAAACCAATCTGGCGATGTTGATTCCGCCGAAGGAATTGCAGGGTTGGAAGGTCACCACCATCGGCGAAGACATCGCGTGGATCAAGCCCGGCAAGGATGGGCGCTTGTATGCAATCAACCCGGAAGCCGGCGCCTTCGGTGTGGCGCCGGGCACCTCGGAGTTCACCAATCCGAATTGCCTTGCTGCGCTTACCAAGGACACGATATTCACCAACGTGGCGATGTCTGCCGACGGTGACGTGTGGTGGGAAGGACTGACCAAGACGCCACCGGCGAATCTCACCGACTGGCAGGGCAAGCCGTGGGATTCAAACAGCGGCAAGCCTGCCGCCCACGCCAACGCGCGCTTTACCGTGGCTGCGTCGCAGATTCCGTGCATCGATCCCGATTGGGAAAACCCCGCCGGCGTGCCGATCAGCGCCTTCCTGTTCGGCGGCCGCCGCACCACCACCGTGCCGCTAGTGGCGGAAGCCAAGGACTGGACGCACGGCGTGTACATGGCCGCGACCATGGCCTCGGAAACCACCGCTGCCATCATCGGCAAAGTGGGCGTGGTGCGCCGCGATCCGTTCGCCATGCTGCCGTTCTGCGGCTATCACTTCGGTGATTACTTCAACCACTGGCTCAAGGTCGGCAAAGCGCTCACACAGGCGCCGAAGATCTTCGCGGTCAACTGGTTCCGCAAAGACGAAAACGGCAAATTCATGTGGCCGGGTTACGGTGACAACATGCGCGTGCTGAAGTGGATTATCGAGCGCTGCGAAGGCAAAGGCGGCGCGGCGGACACGCCTGTCGGCAAGATGCCACGCTACGAAGATATGGAACTGAGTGGCATCAAGGATTTCTCAAAAGCGGCGTTCGAAAAACTGACCGAAGTGGACGGCGCGCTGTGGAAAGAAGAAGTCAAAGACCATGAGCGATTGTTTGGTGAACTCGCGAGCCGCATGCCGGCGGAGATGATGGAGCAGCGTAAGCAATTGGAGAAGGCGCTGTAAGAGTTATCTCAGTAAACAACGAAAAGCCGTGGTAATCTGCCACGGCTTTTTCGTTTTCAGATTATTGAAAATATTAAATAAAAACAAATACTTACATAATCCATCCGCAGCAACCATAACCCAGAAGAAGCGCAATATGGAGTGCGGGAGCTTGCTCCCGCTTTGATGTTCAGGAGCTTACCCCAGCGCCGAAAGTGGCGGCAACAAGGGAACATTTGAGCCGCGCTCCAAACTATGTCATCCGATCTTACTCCGGCAGAATGTAGCGGGAGTCCACCGGTGAATCACCTGCCACTGCCCCGTAATACGCTGCGCTCCTTACGGCGTACGCTTGCTAATGACTATCATGGCTTATACCCATCCGTCAGCGTCCGCAAAAACACCACAATATCGTCGATCTCTTCATCGTTGAGCTGTGGCCGCTGTCCCGGCCGGCGCTGATACGGTGGTGTTTCGACATCGACGTTGGCGTGATACTGCGCCGGCAGGTCGTTAAACTTGCGGCCATCGGGATACCATTTCTTCGGATCGGTATCGCGCGTCGCGTAAAACGCCACGGCGTCGCGGAGGCTGTCGAAAATACCGTTGTGCATGTACGGCCCGGTCAGCGCGATATTGCGCAGCGTTGGCGTTTTGAACAGGCCGCACTGTGCGGCATCTTTCGCAGGTGGTTTTGCCCCGGACATGGGGACACGGTCGCACAAGCCAAGGTCGTTGAATGACGCGTCAGTGTTTTTCGGTATGCGCATGCTGCGCGGTGTACCGAGCGCGTGATACGTAAAATCCGTGAACAATGATTTTGCGGGATCGCGCGAAGCTTCATCGACGATATGGCAGGACGCGCAGTTGCCTTTCTGGCGTATGGTGAACAAGCCCAGCCCGCGCTGTTCCTGCTCGGTGAATTTGGCCTGCCCTCGCATCACGTAGTCGAATTTCGAAGTAAACGGCTGAAACGCGCGCGTGCGCTCGAAGGCGGCAATCGAGGCTGTTACTGCGTCGAGCGCAGCGTCAGGCTTATCGAAAATGTCGTCGCCCCACACCCGGTGAAACTCGGCGGCATACGGCCCCGTGGCGATTTTGGCGATCAGCGCGGGTGTGTCGGGGTTGTTCATTTCCAGCGCATTGAAAAACGGGCCCCTGGCTTGATCTTCCAGCGTGTCGGCACGGCCATCCCAGAACAGGCCGCCCGCCGGCACGCGTTTGCCGTCCTTGACGATGCTGCCGAAGCGGGGTGCTGCGGCAAGATACATCGCGGTGGGCGTGTCGCGCGTGCCAAAGACGCCAGGACGGCTGCCTAACGCCACGCCGATGGTGGTGTTGTTATTGCCGGTAAAAGCGCGCGAAGGATCGTGACAGGAGGCGCAAGCCTGCCCCGCGGGTTCCGACAGGCGCGTGTCGAAAAACAGGCGCATACCGAGCCGCTCGCGCGGGGTGAGATTCGGTTCATCGAAATCAACGGCCAGTCCCGGCGCGGGCTTCTCCTGCGCGGACGGGCTAACGGTGAGGAAGCAGGAAAAAATCCCGGTCGCAGCGGGAACCGCAAGAACCAGTGACAGCAGCTTGCGACGCATATGCACCATAAGGGCAAGTTATACTAACGCCCGGCGAATCTCGCAAGGGGACGTAGTGATGAGCGGATTGATAGGGCGTTTTCTGACGCCACTGGTCTGCGTTGTCAGCTTGATGTGGCCAGTGACGGGAGGGGCGCAGGTCGAGCAAGCGCGCGCGGCATTCGAGAAAGAAGATTACGCGGCGGCGTACAAGCTGTATAAACCGGAAGCCGAGCGGGGCACGGCCGAGGCGCAGTATCGCGTCGGGCTGATGCATAAATTCGGCTGGGGCACGGAGCGGGATCACAGTGTTGCCGCGCGCTGGTTCACAGGCGCCGCCGAGCAAACGCATCCGGAAGCGCAGTTCGAACTGGGGATTTATTACAAGGACGGCCGCGGCGTAACCAAAGACATGGCCCAATCCGCTGCGTGGTTTTTGAAAGCGTCGGAGCAGGGCGTGGGCATCGCGCAACTCAATCTCGGACGCTACTATCTGGCGGGCACGGGCGTGGCAAAAGACCCGGTCGCTGCCTATTATTGGCTGACCGCTGCGGCTCACAACGGCTATATGGATGGCATGTCACTGCGCGTGCCCGCGGCTGCGGAAATGACGCCGGAGCAGATCAAGGAAACCAGCGCGCGCGCCAAGCAGGCGACGCGCAGAGCCAACTAGCCGCACTGGTGACTGAATCTCATGATATTAAATAACTATTTGTTTTTAAACAATATTTTAATTACAAGAACAGACTGAGGGGGATCGTTATGAAGTGTCGTCATATTTCCATCGCGCTGGTGTTTGCCTGTGCCGGGTTCAGCGCAGCGTTGCACGCTGCGCCATTCGCTTATGTGCCGAACGAGCGTTCCGGCAATATTTCGGTGATCGATGTCGCCACCGATGCCGTGGTTGCAACGTTTCCGGCCGGCAAACGGCCGCGCGGCATTACGGCGTCCAAGGACGGCAAGCGTTTGTACGTGAGCGACCAGCCGCAGAATGCACTGCAAATCGTTGACGTTTCCACGCGTAAAGTCACCGGCAATGTCGATCTGGGCGAATCGCCGGAGGGCGTGTACCGCTCGCCGGACGGCAAGCTGCTGGCGGTGGCCGTGGAGGAAGACAACTCGGTGCATTTCATCGACACTGCCAGCGGCAAGCGCGCGTTTCAGGTGAAGACGGAAGGCGAAAATCCCGAACACGCGGTGTTCAGCCGTGACGGCAAATGGGTGTATGTGA
>JAKFYK010000116.1:0-2408 GCA_021730905.1 Betaproteobacteria bacterium
TCACAGAACATTGTGACGGCGCATCCCTCGTTTGCCGTGGGTTCGATAAAAGAACTCATTGCCGCCGCGCGCGCCAAGCCCGGCCAGATCACCTACGCCTCGGCGGGATTCGGCAGCGCGACGCATCTCTCGGCCGTGTTGCTGTCGCAGATGGCCGGCGTGACCTTCAACCACGTGCCGTACAAGGGTGCAGGGCCAGCGCTTGCCGAAATGCTGGGCGGTCACGTGCAGTTCATGTTCTCCAGCCTGCCGGCCGCACTGCCTCACACGCGCGCAGGCAAACTGCGCGCGCTTGCGGTGAGCGGACTCAAACGCTCATCGATAGTGCCCGACATCCCCACGGTAGCGGAAGGCGGATTCGCCGGCTTCGACACCAACCAGTGGTACGCGCTGCTCGGCCCGGCAAAACTACCGGGGGCCATCGTGAAAAGGCTGCACCACGAAACGCTGCGCGCGCTGAACACACCCGATGTGCGCAACAGGCTCGATCAGCAGGGCTTCGAGATAGAGGGGTCAACACCGGAAGCCTGCCGCGACTACATCCGCAGCGAACTCGCCAAGTGGGCGAAGCTCGTCGCCGCAGCGGGCATCAAGTCTGAGTCGCAACGCTGATGTTCCGTAGCGCGCATTTTTGAGCGCACTACCGAAGACCTTACACCGCGCACGTTTAAACGTACGGTCATCTTCCCATGGCCTGAATAGCGCAATCTCCGGTTGCCAGTAACAAACACTTACATGTTGCGCAGGATATTCGCGAACGGGCCGATGTCCTATTGGCAAGGAGAACGCGAAAATGAAACTTATCAGATTGACATTTTTGGTATCGGCTCTGGCAATGCTGAGCGGATGCGTGGCAGTTCCGGTTAATTCGGGCTATTACGACGCCGCGCCTGCCGTATACGTCCCGGCTCCGGTGATTTATGCGCCACCCGTCTTTTATGGCCCGTCCATCGGAATCGGTATCTATGGTGGAAGAAGCGGTTACGGCGGTAGAGGTGGTCGCGGTGGTGGATACCGGTATCGTTGATGCGGCAGTGAGGCTCGGCGAGCCGAATCAGGACGTGCACGCTGCGCCACGCGCAGCGTGCACGCACGTCCGCAATCGCCTTATTCGGGCTGAATCTTTGCGGCGGCGGCAACCTGCGCCCACTTCTGCTTCTCCGCCATCACATAGTTTCTGAATTGTTCCGGCGGCTCGCCTCCGGCAGTGCCGCCCAGTTCGGCAAAGCGCGCCTTGATCTCCGGCGTCGCGAGAACGTTTTTCGCAGCGCGATAGATCTTGTCGACCGCGGGACGCGGCGTTTTGGCCGACGAGAACAGGCCAAACCAGCCGGTGACTTCAAAATCACGATAGCCTGCTTCAACCATCGTCGGCACGTCCGGTAATTCCGGCGAGCGCTGTTTGCCGGTGACCGCCAGCGCGCGCAGCCTGCCGCTGCGTATGTAGCCCATGGTGCTCGGCAGGCTGCTGAAAATCATGTTGACCTGGCCGGCCAGCACGTCGATCAGCGCCGGCCCTGTACCCTTGTAGGGAACGTGCGCGATGTCGATGCCAGTCCTGAAGCGGAACAGTTCTCCCGACATATGCACGGACTGGCCGCGGCCCGACGACGCAAAGGAAAGCTTGCCCGGATTGGCTTTCGCCAGCGCCACCAGTTCGGCTACGGTCTTTGCGGCCACAGCGGGATTGACCACCAGCACATTGGGATTGGAAATCACCGAGGTGATCGGCGTCATGTCCTCCGGCTTGTACGGCAGGCTCTTGTAGAGCGCGTAGTTGATCGCGTTGGGTCCGATGTTGCCCATCATAAGCGTGTAGCCGTCAGGCGCCGCGGCGAGAAACGCCTGCACGCCGATGATACCGGCAGCGCCCGCCCGATTCTCCACGACGATATTCTGACCCAACTCGGCTCCCATCTTGTCGGCGAGAAGCCGGCTTGCGATATCGGTGGTCCCTCCAGGCGCGGCGGGAACGATAATGCGCAGCGGCCGGCTCGGAAAAACATCCGCCGCCTGCGCCCCTGTTCCATGCCATGCAATGGCGGCGAGGAATATCTGCGCGAGGTATCTACACATCGCAGCGGCTCATGCGTTGCAATCGATAGGCGCAATCCGGCGCATGGTTCTCCAATTGCCCATTGATTTCGGTAGTGAGCTTTTTGCAGAATTTACAGCGGTACTTGTACATTTCACCTTCCAGGTTTTCCTGCGGATACCCGATATCGAATGCGTCCTTGTACGGCGACGTGGCATAGTAATGGTCAGGCTGCGGTGACTGCGTCGGCATGTTCCGTCGTCTCCGGATGTTTCCAGCGGCATTGTACAAGTATCGCATCAAGCCGGCAGCCAGCGCTATCCTGTTTGTGTTTGGCAGCGGGTCTCGTGGGCATGGAATCAGCGCGAACACA
>JAKFYK010000116.1:2461-11639 GCA_021730905.1 Betaproteobacteria bacterium
TAAACTCAAGGTAAACTCAGCCAAAATAAGACCGCCTCACCGACGTGTCCCAACACTCCCCAACCGACGCTCACAGCCGCCGCGCTCCGTTGACGATCGCCATCCTCGTGGCCGTCTGCGCAGCACTTATCGCCGCACCCGCGCCGGCGGGCCTGCCCGAAGCCGGGAAGCGCGTGATTGCGGTGGCGGTGCTGGCGATCGGCCTGTGGTGCAGCGAGGCATTACCGGCGGGCGTGACCGCCATCGTGCTGATCGTCGCGCTGGTGATGACCGGTTCGGTAGCGGGTTTGCCCGAGGCGCTGGTCGGCTTTGCCGATCCGGTCGCATACTTTCTCATCGGCGTGCTCACCATCGGGCTCGCCGTGCAGAAAAGCGGCCTCGCCGAACGCGTGGCGCGCTTCTTCCTGCACCGTTCACGCGGCAGCGCCCGCTCGCTCTACCTGCAACTGCTGCTGTCCTTTCCGCTGCTCACCTGCATCCTGCCTTCGGCCACCACGCGCACCGGCATTCTGGTCCACGTCTACGAGCAGGCGCTCGACATGGCCGGCGTGTCGCGCCAGGCGCCGCTTGCCAGCGCAGTGATGATGGCACTCAATTCGATCAACCGCCTTGCCTCCACCGTGCTGATGACCGGCGGCATCACGCCGATGGTCGCAGCAGCCTTGATCGGCGGCATCGGCTGGGGCCAATGGCTGCTGTTGATGAGTGTGCCGTTTCTGGTGCTGCTGGTGATCGGGTCGGCACTGATCTATTTCATTTACCGCAAGGGATTCGCGCAGGAATTGCCGCGCCTGCCGGATGAACCCGCAAAAAAATTTGCGCCCGTTGAAATGCGCACGCTGGTCATTACCGTGGGCGCTTCGGTGTTATGGCTCACCGATGCGTGGCACCACTGGCATCCGGCGATACCGGCGCTGCTGGCATGGATACTGCTGCTGATGCCGCGAGTCGGCGTGCTGACGTGGAAAGAGTTCGAGCGCGATATCGGCTGGAGCAGTTTCTTTGTGCTGGCCTCGTCGCTCTCGCTCGCACGCGCTTTGAAGGTCAGCGGCGCCAGCGACTGGATTGCAGGCCTCATCACCAACGCCGTGCCCGCGTTTCAGGGCGAGCCTTACTACGTCGTCGCGACGCTGCTAATCGCCTCGGTGCCAGTGCGCCTGCTTATCCCTAACATCACCGGCTATCTCGCGACCACAATTCCGATCGCGATGGCGATCGGCACCGCCACCGGCGTCAATCCGATGATCTGCGGCCTTGCGGTGATGATCGGCGGCGATGCGGTGCTCTACTATCCGGCGCAGAGCGTGTCGTCGCTCGCAGTGTACGAGCGTGGCTACTTGAGCGCGCCGGAAATTTTCAAGTTTGGCGTTTGGATGACGCTGATCGCGTTCGTCGTGGTGCTGGTGGTGGCATTGCCCTATTGGGCGGCAGTGGGCATGACACTCACGATTCGGCCATAGCAAATCTTCAGAAAATCAACCGGCCGCCATGCGATCCATTGTCCTGCTGTTCGTGGCTGTTGTAAGCACCGGGGCAGTGGCCCAGGGCTTTTCCGGCACGACATTTAAAGACTGTGCCGACTGCCCGGAGATGGTGGCCATCCCAGCCGGGCAGTTCATGATGGGAACAGGGCCGGACGAGGAAGAGCGCGAAAACCTCTTCAATCAGTTTCGTTACCGCAGCCAACCGCAACATCGCGTGAGTGTGAAGTCATTTGCGGCGGGAAAGTTTGAGTTGACGCGCAGCCAGTACCGGGTATTTGCCGAGGCGACGCGCCGCAGCAGTGACGGATGCTTCTTCTGGAACGGCACTGACTTTGAAATCGATAAAAATAAAGACTGGCGCAACTCCGGTTATGTTCAGGACGACATGCACCCCGTGGCATGCGTGAGTTGGGAAGATGCCAGCGCCTATGCGAGATGGCTCAGTCAGAAGACCGGAAAGAATTATCGTTTGCTGAGCGAAGCGGAATGGGAATATGCGGCAAGAGCCGGCACAACGACGATGCGCTTCTGGGGTGACGATGCAGACAGGGCCTGTGACTATGGCAATGGCGCCGATCTTGCAGCGATTGCTCAGGTGCCCGCCGCGACGCTGGGGGCAAGTGCCAATTGCAACGACCGCTATGCCTATACCGCGCCGGCGGGGAGTTATCGTGCCAATGCATTCGGCCTGCACGATATGCTGGGCAACGTGGGCGAGTGGACGCAAGACTGCTGGAACGGAAACTACAACCGCGCGCCGAGCGATGGACGCGCTTGGACAAGCGGCGATTGTTCGATGCGCGCGGTACGCGGCGGTGCGTGGGACGACGCGCCCACGGGCCTGCGTTCCGCATACCGCGTCGGCAGCCCCACCACCATCCGGCTCTACAGCCGCGGCTTTCGGGTTGCCAGAGATGATTGAGGCAGGCGTGGCATCGGGCACATGAGTCGCCCCGCCCGTAGCCCGCTGTCCGGTCTGCTTATCGTCGGTCTGGGCGCATCCATCGCGCCGATGGATTTTGCGGTTAATGTCGCCTTCCCTGCGATCACCGCGGCTTTCGCGCTTGATGTGCAGTCGATACGCTGGGTGGTGATCTGCTACGTCATCACCTATGCCAGCCTGATGCTGGCCTTCGGCAAACTCGGCGACATCGTCGGCCACCGCCGCGTATTTCGCGCCGGCCTGCTGACCGGTACGCTCGCCTTTGCCGCCTGCGGACTTGCGCCGAGCTACTCGTTGCTGCTGGCAGCGCGCGTGCTGCAAGGCATCTCGACCGCGCTGGTGCTCAGTTGCGCGCCGGCGCTGGTGGTGGCTGTGTGTGGCGAACACCGGCGCACCTGGGCACTCAGCCGCTATGCCATGATTGCTGCACTCGCCGGCATCATCGGGCCTGTCATCGGTGGAGCCGGAATACAGTGGCTGGGCTGGGCCGGCGTGTTCTGGTTTCGCCTGCCGGTTACGCTGCTGGCGCTCGTGCTGCTGGCGCGTTTTCCCGGGATGCCGCCCACGGCGGGCCCGCCGCAAAGCTTCGATCCCGTTTCCTCAGTATTGCTTGCCGGTGGACTTGCGCTGTTGCTGTTGGGCCCGGGGCTGTGGTCCGGCGCCGCGTACACCGGACTGCCGTTCGCGGTGAGCCTAACCGGCATTGCAATGCTCGCCATTTTTGCGCTGCGCGAGCGCCGTGGCACAGAGCCGGTACTGCCGCCGTCCGCCGTGCGCGACCCCGCCATGCTCGCGGCGAACATTGCCAGCGTCATGGTCAACCTCGTCGGCTTCGCGATTCCCCTGCTCGTGCCTTACTACCTGGCACGGATCGGCGGCTTTGGAGCGGTCACGATGGGGTTGCTGCTGGCAGTAACAACGGTCGGTGTGCTCGCATCTTCAACCGCCACGCCACGCGTGGTGCACACGCTCGGACAGCGCCGTGCCACGCTGCTGGGGGCTGCACTGGTCGCTGCCGCACAAGGGGTCATCTCCCTCTGGCCTCTGACGCCCCCAATCGCCGCACTGATCCCGGGACTGCTGCTGCATGGCCTTGGCCTGGGACTGTTTCAGGTCAGTTATACCGACCTGATCGTCGCGACACTGCCGCAGCAGAATCGTGGTGTCGCCGGCAGCCTGACCATGCTGACCCGCACCGTCGGCGTCATTCTCGGCACAGTCATTCTGGGCAGCGCAGTGCAAGCACTCGAAGCCCGCCACCTGCTGGCAGGGCGCACAGCGGTCGAGGCGTTTCACGCGGCCTTCAGCAGTGTGCTTTTGTTTTCCGGGCTGCTGCTGGCCGCATTACTGTTGCTTGGCAGCCTCGCGCCGGCTATCCGGCGCAGGCACAAATCCGGTTCGCCGCTGCAGTAGTGTCAGTCCGGCGCTCGATCTGTCACCAAGAAAGCAGGCTGATACAGAGTGCGCGCGAAGCCGGCGTATTATTAGAACCTATTTCATAATTATTCGCGTGATGCGTTGTGGCCCAAACACGATGGATGCAAGGAGCGCGGCGCAGCCCATATCGCGAATATGGGCAAGCCGTGCGACGCTGCAGACACGTGTTTAGGCCACAACCCTTCGGGACGGGGCAATGCGGGTGCGCTGCTTCGTCGGCCTCGCATCGCATCCCGCAGTGCCGCCGTCGCACACGTGAATAATGATGAAATAGGTTCTAGAAATCACAAATGGCAAAAAAAGTCGATCTCTTTAATTTGCACAGGAGCATCCCTTGAAATCTCTTTTCTGTAGTGCCGCGATACTCGCCATCATCATCGCCATTGTCACGCCGGCCTTCGCACTGGACGACAAATACCTCGACGCCAACGGCGTCAGGATCCGCTACATCGATACAGGCAAAGGTGAGGCCATCGTGCTGTTGCACGGCGGCACCTCCAATCTGGAGAGTTGGACTTCGCGCGGCGTGGTGGACAATCTCGCCAAGGATTTTCGCGTTATTGCATTTGATGCGCGCGGCCACGGCCAGAGCGATTCGCCACGGGAGCCGTCCGCCTACGGCAGGCAGCAGGCGCTGGACGTAGTCCGAATTCTCGATGCGCTGAAAATCAATCGCGCGCACATCGTCGGCTTTTCGCTGGGCGGCAGCACCGTCGCGCAACTGCTGACGCTGCATCCGGAGCGCTTCCTCACCGGGGTTCAGGTCGCGGCGGCGGGCCGTTCGCCGAAAGAAGCCAACGATCCGCGCATCGAAACCGAAGCCGCCGAAATCGCCAAAGACTGCATCAGCCGCAGCCGCGTGATGCGCCAGGCGCCGGAAGGCATGAAGCCGACCGAGGAAGAAATTCAGAAGCGCATCGCCGCCTGCCGCGCCAACAAGAGCTTTGACCCGCTGGCAGTCGCAGCATCGTTGCGCGGCTATCGCGATCAGGCGGTGACACCCGAACAGATGGCCGCGGTAAAGGTGCCGACGCTGGGCATCGTCGGCACGCTCGACCACACGCTCAAAGCCATGCAGCAACTGAAAGTCATCCGTCCAGGCATGAAACTGGTGCTGCTCGAAGGCGTATCACATACCGGCACCACCGGCATACAAGGACGGCCAGAACTGGTCGCCGAGATACGCACATTCATTGCGGAGCAGCGTAAACCAGCAACGGCTGGCTACTAATGCGGCATATTCCACATGTTCGAACATGAAATCATTCGTTCCCATCATTGCTTTCTTTCTGAGTGCGTCTGCATTTGGCGCCCTTCCCGGCGTTACGGAATTCAAGACCACGCCTGAAAAAATCACGGATATCGAGCTTTCGACATTGCTGCGCGCGCACGTCGCGTCGGCCGATGTAATTGCCATCGGCGAAACGGTGCATGGCTCGTCGGCGTTTTTAGGAATTCAGGCACGACTCATTCGTTACCTGGTTGCAAACCACGGTTTAAGATTAATCGTCTGGGAAAACCCGGCGCTGCGCAGCCTTGAGTTTGCGCGATGGGTATCGTCGTGCACGAAAGCCAGAACGCCGGTACCGATAGCTGTGCTGTATATGCCCACAACAGCCGATTTGCCATTGTGGGATTGGGTGTGTAATTACAATCTTGCTCACCCGGGTGATCCGATTCTATTCCGAGGCATGGATATTTGGGATCGCCCCTGGGAACACTACGCGAGGATTCGAGCGCTGGGCACCGCCGCAGGGATTTCTCCGCTTGTTATCAAAAGCATTGAAACCTCCTGCCCCGCGACGCAATCGTCATCATGGCCCGAAATCGACATGGTCTTCGGACAGCAGCAGCACGACGGAAAAGTTTTTCCCGAAGCCGGTTACGAAAAATGCCGCACCCATTTGAACACACTGCTAAACACCGCAAGACAATCCGGCATGGAAAAAAAACAGAAAAAGGAGTCGGGCTCCGACGACGCGTTCGAACTGGCGATCTCCGCTTCAACGATGCTGGGATGGCTGGGGTTTTACCACCACGAACGGTCGGACGATATTCTGAGCTGGAACGAGCGCGATCGGGCGCAAGGCCGGAACCTGATGCTGATGATGGAAAAACACGACGCAAAACGAGCGATCCTGTCCGCTCACACCAGTCACGTTTCACACAACCGGTCACGGGCTGACTGGTGGGGGTATGGTGATCTTAAATCCGGCGTTTACTTTTTTTCCGAACTGACGCAGAAGAAGGTCTTCAATATTGCACTCACGGCGTATGAAGCGAGCGGAACACAGGGGTATTGGTCACTGCCGACCGCCAGCAACTCTATGGATAAAAAGCTGCATGATGCCGGACATACGTTCTCGTACTTCGCATCGAATGCTGCCTTTTTGACAGAACATTCAACATGGTGGATGCAGAATCAAAATTTCCCCGGCCCGCATGAAAGCGGCGTTGAAATCACACCGAGGGATCATTTCGATGCCTTTATTTTTTTTGACCAGTCGTCCCTCGACAAGGCCTTACCCCAAAGACCCATGTGGCAGCCTTGAAAGTTAAGCGGCCCGCTTGACACAAGCGCGCGCGGCACCGCACGATGCGTCGATTACCGTAACATTTAATTCGCACCCCCAATGCTCGCGCAAATCGCCATTTTTCTGCTGGCCGCCATCATCGCCGTGCCCTTGTCACGCAAACTGGGGTTGGGCGCGGTACTGGGTTATCTCGGCGCCGGCATGATCATCGGGCCATGGGGCCTGAAGCTGATCGACAACGTCGAGGCCATGCTGCATATCTCGGAGTTTGGCGTCATTCTGCTGCTGTTCATCATCGGACTGGAGCTGCAGCCGTCGCGGCTGTGGGTGTTGCGCAAGCAGGTGTTCGGGCTCGGCTCCGCGCAGGTGGCGATCACCGGGCTGGTGTTGGGCGGGATTGCGCTGTTTATGGGCTTTACCTGGCAAGCAGCATTGGTGGTCGGAGTGGGGCTGGCGATGTCCTCCACCGCATTCGTGCTGCAAACCCTGGCGGAGAAGAAGCAACTCACCGCGCGCCACGGCCGCGAGAGTTTCGCCATCCTGCTGTTTCAGGACGTGGCGGTGATCCCGCTGCTGGCCGCACTGCCGTTCCTTGCACATTCGCTGGGCACATCGACCACGGGCGGCGCTGCCGCGCATGGCCACGGCGGCTGGCTCGATGCCGCCAAGGCGGTCGGCATTATCGTCGCGCTGATTGTATCCAGCCGCTTTCTGCTGCGCCCTTTGTTCCGTTTGGTGGCAACCTTTGGTGGCCGCGAGATTTTTACCGCCACCGCGCTGTTCATCGTGGTCGGCGTGACGTTGCTGATGGATGTGGCGGGCCTCACCGCTTCGCTGGGCGCATTCCTCGCCGGCATGCTGCTGGCCGATTCGGAGTACCGCCACGAACTCGAAGCCGATATCGAACCCTTCAAGGGTTTGCTGATGGGTTTGTTCTTCATCTCCGTCGGCATGTCGGCCAACCTCGGACTGCTGGCGCAGCAGCCGCTGATCATCGCCGCCATCGTTGCCGGCCTGATCGTGATCAAGTTCATTGTGCTCTACGCGATCGGGCGCGTGGCCGGTACCGCAGCGCCGAGCGCGCGCAGGCTGGGACTGGCGCTGGCGCAGGGCGGCGAGTTCGCGTTCGTGCTGTTCGGCTCCGCCGCCGGCGCCGGTATCTTCACCTCACCGGTTTCGCAATTGCTGGTGGTGGCGGTGACGGTTTCCATGCTGATCGCGCCGTTCCTGTTCATGCTGGAAGAGAAAGTCCTCTCGCCCACCCTGGATCGCGAAGAGGCGCGCGAATTCGACACCATCGAAGCGCCGCAGGGCCATGTGGTGATTGCCGGCTATGGCCGCGTCGGCCAGATCGTCACGCGTGTGCTGTCGCTCAAAGGCATTCCGTTCGTGGCGCTTGAAAAAGACGCCGATCAGGTTGACGGCGTGCGCCGCTACGGCGGCAAACTTTACTTCGGCGATGCCACGCGCCTTGAACTGCTGCATGCGGCCAATGTCGGCGGTGCGCGCCTGTTCGTGCTGGCCATCGACGATCCGGAAGACTCGGTGAAATGCGCGCAACTGGTGCGCCACCATTTCCCCAACCTGCCGATCATTGCGCGCGCGCGCAATCGCACGCACGCGCACCGGCTGGCCGAAATGGGCGTGACGCGCTACTACCGTGAAACATGGCACACCAGTATGGAAATGGCGCTGCAAAGCCTGCTGCAATTGCGCATGCCGCCTTCGGAAGCGGCAACCGCCATCGCCCAATTCCGCGACCACGACCTTGAGCTGCTCAAACGCCAGCACGCCATTTACCAGGATGAGAACAAGCTGATCCAATCTACGCGCGAAGCCAGTGTGGAGTTGCTGACGCTGTTCGAAGCTGACCGTGAGAAGCGTTGAATGAAATATTGTTTCACAGACAGGGTTACCCCGTGGCGCGCCGCGCGCCGCGCCATCCTGCTGGCGGCCGTGTGCACGTGCGGCGTGACGGCAAATGTGCGCGCGCAATCGTACCCCGTGAAGCCGATGCGCATCGTCGTCGGGTTTACGCCGGGCGGTGTGGCAGATGCAGTGGCACGCCTGCTGGCGCGCAAACTCGCCGATCCGCTAGGGCAGCAGGTGATCGTTGAAAACCGCGGTGGTGCAAGCGGCGCCATCGCCAACGAGATGGTCGCCAAATCGCCGCCCGACGGTTACACGTTGCTCATCGTCGGCGGCAGTGCTGCTGCGTTGCCGGCGCTACGCGCCAAGCTGCCCTATGACCTGGAGCGCGATCTTGCCGCAGTGGCGCTGGTGGCAAACGCACCTTTTGTGCTGGTGGTGCATCCCTCGCTGCCAGTGCGCAATGCCGCGGAACTGGTTGCGCTGGCGCGTTCTCAGCCGGGCAAGGTGAGCTACGGCACGGTCGGCACCGGAAGTCCGCCGCACCTGATGGCCGAACTGTTCAAGCTGATGGGGAAACTGGATATCGTGCACGTGCCTTACAAGGGGGGCGCCGAGAACGCCGTCGCCAATGCGTCGGGACAGGTCGAGATGAGCTTTCTCAGCGTGCCGTCGCTGCGGCCACTGCTGGCAAACCAGCGGGTGAGGCCGCTCGCGGTGTCAAGCGCGAAGCGCGTGTCGTTTCTGCCCGAGTTGCCGGCACTCAGCGAAACGCTGCCCGGCTATGAATACGCCAACTGGAATGGCGTCGTGGTGCCCACAGGCGTGTCGAAGGACATCGTGTCGCGGCTCAACGCAATGATCGTGAAAATTGTCGAAGCGCCCGACGTGAAGGAGTCGTTCAGTGTGCA
>JAKFYK010000168.1 GCA_021730905.1 Betaproteobacteria bacterium
GGAAATCGTGCAGCGTTTAAACGCCGCGCTCAACAAGGCACTGGCAAACCCGGCGGTACTGGAGCGCTTTACCTCGCAAGGTGCCGAGGCACGGCCCGGCACCAGCGAAGAACTGGGGAAGTTCGTGCGCGAAGACTTCGCCAAGTGGAAAAAGGTTGTACAACAAGCGAAGCTTAAGTTCGAGTGATGCGGCAAGCGCCGCTCATGCGGGACTTTAATGGTGGATTTTTCAGTGGCTGCAGAAGTTGTGCAGCGGGGCGAACCTGCGAACCCCAACCGGCAACCGCCCGCTACTTCTTCGCCAATTCCAACTCGACCAGAAATGCCCTGATCTCGGCGTAGTCTTCTTCCATGTATTTTTTCATGGGCGCGGCGCCCATGAATCTGGCGACGCCGCTGCGCTTGGCCAATTCGGCCTTCCACTCGGACGTATCCACCAAACGCTGGAAGGTGCTTTCCCAGTAGGCGACCGGCGCAGCCGCCATGCCCCGGGGACCAAACATGGCGCGCCAGTTGAATACCACCGCGTTCGCGCCCTGTTCGCGCCACGTCGGAATGCCCGAATAAAATCCCGGCAGGCGCTCGGCTGACGACACCGCGATCACGCGCACGGCGTTAGTCTTCATGTGAGGCTCCCAACTACCCACCGACACCGGTACCACATCAATGTGTCCGCCGAGCATCGCGGTGATCGCCAGCGCGCCCGACTGGAACACCACGTTGCGCGTCTTGCGAATGTCGATACCGGCGCTCTTCAGCGCGCCCGCCACACCCTGATGATTGATGTTGCCGAGGCTGGTAGCAATGCCGATGCTGTGCGCAGCCGGATCTTTCTTAAGGCGCTCAATGAGATCGCGGCCCGACTGGATCGGCGAGTCCATCCTCACTGCGATGCCGATGTATTCACCGAACAGTATGGCCACTGGCGTCAACTCAGTGTACTGCAACCTGCCAATCGCGTGCGCAGCCAGCACCCCCTGGTCGCCGTGATACAGATAATGGCCGTTCGCTTCAAACTGGTTCAGGTACGTCCGCACCACCGCGCCGCCACCGCCCGGCTTGTTTTGAATCGTCATCGGTGCATCAAAATAGCGGTTCGTCTGGAACACGCGCTGCATCAGCCGCACCATGGCGTCGGGGCCGCAGCCCGGCGCGCAGGCGACGATGAATTCGACCGGCTGCTCGGGCTTCCAGCCTTGCGCCGGCGCGGACAGCGGCATGCCGGCGAACAATGACGCGGCAATCAGGATGTTCAGGTTCCGTATCGATTGAGCCAGTTGCATGATTCCCCCTTTCAATCCGCACGCATGCCGGAGCTTTTCACCACCGGTCCCCACCGTTCAATCTGCGACTTGATAAACGCACGATACTGCTCAGGCGTGCCAGTGACAATATCCATCGCAAAGCCGTTGAGCTTCTCCGCGACATCAGCACGCTTCAAAATTTTTGCCGATTCGACGTTGAGCCGTGCCACGATGGCTGGCGGCGTGTTCGCCGGCAGATGCAGGCCATGAAAATTCAGCGCATCGTAACCGGGAAGCACGCTGGCGATGGATGGCACATTAGGCAAATGCGGCGTGGTTTGCGCGCTGGTCACGCCGAGTGCGCGTATCTTGCCGGCGTTGACTTGCGCCAGCGCGGTTGAAACCGCGACCATCGAATAATCCACCTCGCCCGCGAGCACACCTGTCAGCGCGGGGCCGCCACCCTTATACGGCACGATCACCACTTTAATTTTCGCGAGGCTGTTCATCCATTCGGCAAAAACGTGCGATGACGTGCCGATGCCCTGCGCGCTAAAGCGCAAGGTGCCGGGCTTCGCGCGCGCCTGATCGATGAATCCCTTTAAACCGGTGATGGGTGAACCGGCAGGCACGATCATGACCAGCGGAAAAGTCACCCACAGGCCGGTGTGCGCAAATTCTTTCAGCGGATCGTACGGCAGCTTTGCATAGAGTGCCGGAGCAATCGCCATGGTGGCTATCGAACCGACCAGCAGCGTATGACCGTCCGGTTGCGCTTTCGCCACCAGATCAGAGCCGACGGTACCGCCCGCCGCCGGGCGATTGTCCACAATCACCGATTGGCCGAAAGTCTCGGTAAGCCGCTGTCCGACGATGCGCGCGAGCGTATCGGTCGATCCGCCCGGCGCAAATGGCACCACCAGACGCAGCGCGCGCGCCGGATAGGCGTGTCCTGGGCCAATCGAAGCGGGTTGCGCAACGGTAGTTTGTGATATCGCGAAACAACAGATTGGCAGCGCCATGTTAATCATGTACTTCATGGCGCACAGCTTACCGCTATTCGCCACTATTTGGATAGCGCAGCCAGACTGCAGACTCGAGAGGCAAGTCGCCAGAATTCCGTAAAAGGTATGTGTTACCCGTGGCTGCGAACCTGTAGGCGGCAAAATCGTGTACATTAAATTCTCCACGGTTCGCATACTATTCTACGCAAGACGTCGGCGGCGCCACTAGGCGACGACAGAAACAAACCAGGAGTATCCCAATGAAACTGCAAATAGAACGAGTCGAAGTGTTTGGCGTGGCGATGCCCCTGATCGGCACATTCAAGAGTGCAGGCGTTTCCAAACAAGCCACGAAATGTGTGGTGGTGCGCCTGACCGCATCGGACGGCACGGTAGGCATCAGCAGCATCGAGCCATCGGCCGTCACCCAATCGCCGGGAACGGCTGCGGAACTCGCAGTCGCCATCCGGGAGCGCATCGCTCCCGCGCTGATTGGGCAGGATCCGACCAACATCAACCGCTTGATCGAATTGCTGGATGGACTCACGCCTACGCAGCCCGGGGCCGGCGCTGCGGTGGAAATGGCGTGCGTTGAACTCGCGTCGCGCATTCAGGACGTGCCGCTCTATACGTACCTCGGTGGCGCTGCCCACACGGAGGTGCAATTCAACGGCTGGATCGGGGAGCTTCCGCCCGAAGAAGCGGCGGCGGAGGCGCGGCAATGGCTCAAAGCGGGGTTTCGCTCGGCAAAGATAAAAGTCGGCGGCGGTGTCGAAGCAGACGCCAACCGCGTCGCTGCGGTTCGTGACGCAGTCGGCAGCGCGATGAAGCTGCGCATCGACGCCAACCTGCAGTACGACGCCGACACCTCGCTGAGACTCTGTCGCATGGTTAAACCGTTCGACTTGCAGCTTTTTGAGCAGCCTGCGGCCAAGGATGATCTGGCAGGCCTGGCGCGGGTGCGCCGCGAAGGCGGCATTCCCGTAATGGCCGACGAAACCATCAGCGATCATGCCAGCCTCATACGCGTCATCAAGGCTGATTGCGCGGACTTCGTGAAGTTCGGCATCAAGCAGGCAGGCGGAATTCTGCGCGCGTCGCGCATGCTGGCCACCGCG
The DNA here is from genome assembly GCA_021730905.1 of Betaproteobacteria bacterium. GTDB lineage: Bacteria > Pseudomonadota > Gammaproteobacteria > Burkholderiales > SG8-41 > UBA5216. Next base: position 3,367 of record JAKFYK010000168.1, read on the forward strand.
GAAGCCGCAGGTCTTCCGGTGGTGATCGGCCACGGCTTCGGACTCGATCCCAGCACGCTCGCAGAGGTCATGCTGGCGGCCTCGTCGCGCAATGTGCTGCCTGGACTCGAATGCGTGGGTCCGCTCAAAGTGAAAGACACGGTTGCAACGACGCGCCTGGATATTTCCTCGGGAAGTATTCCGTTGCCGGACGGACCGGGTCTTGGTATCAGCCTCGATGAAAACAAACTCGAACAATATCGCCTGCATTGATCACGGGAAAAGCAATGTCCAATCGCAGTGTGGAGGAAGCGCTTAACATACACGATCTGCGCCGGATGGCGAAGCAACGCCTGCCCAAGTGGCTGTTCGAGTTTGTCGATAGAGGCACGGAGGATGAGGTTGCCTTGCGCAACAATCGCGCCGCGTTCGAGCGCATCAAGTTGAAGACCCAGGTGCTGGTGGATGTGTCGGCGCGCAAGCAGGACATCACGCTGTTCGGCAAACTGCACAAGATGCCCCTCGGCATCGCGCCGACCGGTCCGGCAGGCATGCTATGGTACAAGGGCGAACTTGAGCTGGCGCGCGCGGCCAAGGCAGCGGGGATTCCGTTTACGCTGGCCACGGGATCGCAGACCAGCATGGAAGAAGTGGCCAAGGTGGTCGGCGGCACGCTGTGGTTCCAGCTCTATATGTGGTCCGACGTGCGCATGTCTCACATCCTGGTTGAACGCGCAAAGAACGCCGGCTTCGAAGCGCTGGTTGTCACAGTAGACGGCCCGGTCGGCACCAACCGCGAATACAACATCCGCAACGGCTATACCGTTCCGTTCTCCTACAACCGCAAGAACACCACCGCGGTGATGGCCCGGCCCGGCTGGTTCTTCAGCGTGCTCATGCGCTATTGGATGTCGGGGGGGATGCCAACGCGCGCGAACTATCCGGAGGGCATGACCGAGAAATTTACGCATGTCTCCACGGCGGAACGCAAGACAAAAAATGACTCGCTGGCCTGGACCGATCTCAAGGTGCTGCGCGACATGTGGCCGGGCAAGCTTCTCGTCAAAGGCATCCTCACGCCGAAGGACGCAGAACTCGCCATCGCGCATGGCGCCGACGGCATCATCGTATCCAATCACGGCGGCCGCAACTTCGACAGTTCCATGGCACCCATCGAAGCACTGGCGCCCATCGTCGATGCCGTCGGCGATCGCACCACGGTCATCATCGACAGCGGGTTCCGCCGCGGCAGCGATGTGGTAAAGGCGCTGGCGATCGGCGCGAAGCTGGTGATGGTCGGCCGCGCCACCCTTTGGGGCACCACGGTGGGAGGCGAAGCAGGCGCAGCGCGCGCGATCAATTTTTACCGCGAGGAAATCAGCCGCACACTGGCCTATCTGGGCTGTCGCAGCGTGGCCGATCTCAACCGGGATTGCCTTGAGTTCGTCGGCGCCTCGCACACGCCGGCGACAATGTAGCAATGCAAGCCTTCCTCTCCCGCAGGGCGCGTCGAACGCTAGGACGAATGCATATCTAATCCACGTCGGTTGACTGTCGCGTCCGCGCGCCGCTTCACCATGCTCTTCAAGATTTTTTTCAGATCGGTCAGGTAGCGCACGTGCTCTTCTTCAATCGAATGGCGAATTGACTGCCGGTACTGGGCAGCGTACCACGCGGCTCTCTCGGCGATTGCTTGACGCATCGCAGCCGCGCCTGGCAGTCGGGCATTATCCAGCAGGATCTCCCGCACCCAGCGTGCCTGATGCTCAAACACCATGTTGAGGGCTGTATCGGTGTTGAAGAATCCCATGAAGAATAGACCCGGCCACTCCGGCGGTACCATGCGCATGTACAGGTTGAGCTGGTTATCGGCGACCTGGAGCACACTCGTGTGGATGAAGTCGAGATCGATCGCGTAGCCGGTTGCGGCGATCAATACGTCGAATTCCTCACTCGTACCATCCGCGAAACGGATCAACCTTCCTTCGATAGCTTCGATACCTGTCTTCACCTCGATTCGGCAGTACGCGATGTCGGTCACAACGGTCGCGTTCGATGTGACGTGGGAGAGCGTGTCCGGACGTTTGAATCCGAGGCGCGTGAGGTCGCCGTGCGCGAGCCAGGTCAGGAAGCGGGTGATACGCCGTCGCAGATTGCGCGGAATCCACGGCTGCTGGATGCGGGCGGTGATGTCGGTGAAAGCGCGGCCGAACATCAGCTTGGGGAGAATCAATACGCCGGAACGAGCGACCAGCACGCAGCGCGGCGCCGTCACGCAAAGGTCACTGGTGATATCGCAAGCGCTGTTACCGACTCCGACCACGCAGATGCGCTTGCCGAGATAAGGCTCGGGCGCTTTGTAGTCGTGCGCATGCAGGTATTCGCCCGTGAATGCCTTGAACTCCGGGATTTCGAGCGGTTTGCTCAGATGGCCGGAGGCGACGATCACCGCATCGAAGACTTCGACCCCGCCAGTCGCAAGCTGAACTTCCCACCGTGGCGGTTCGCTCCCGCGATCAAAAGCGGGCCGGACCTGCGTCACGCGGCTGTGGAATTTGATGTGCGGCGTTACGTCGAAGTGCTGAGCGTATGCAACCAAGTAGCGATGCATATCGGCGTGATCGGGGAACACCTGCGTGGCAGCATCGAAATCGAGATCGCTGAAGCGCGTGACGCCGCGCGAGGTGTTGATGTGCAGGGTGCGGTAGGCCGAAGAACGCGCATTGTCGTTCATGTAGCACCACATGCCGCCGATCTGTCCGCCGATTTCGAACACGGTGACATCGAAGCCAACCTCGAGCAAATACTTCGCGGCGCAGATTCCGCACGCGCCAGCCCCGATCACTGCCACGCGCTTGGTCCCGTGCCAGTTAGGGCCCGCGACCGGGCCGTCAAGGCCGCGCTGATAGATCGAGCTGGTGCCCGTCATGGTAGCGGTAAGCTAAACAATCCGAACGGCGGTCGAACCGTTAGGCGACGAGGCCGCGTTCGTAAAGGCAATCATTCAGCCGGCATGCCAGGAATTGACGGTCCAGATCTGTTTGACGATCACGGCAATGTCCTTTGCGACGGAAATCCTTGCAATGATAGCGCCAAATGAGCCGGCCAATGACGGACGGCTTGCGTCGGAGCGGGCAGGCAGCCGCTACGAGGCTGGTCTTGCTGATGACGGGGAAACCAACGGCTGTTACGATGCACGCTCCACAGGCAAATATGATAACGAAGCGAGGTATGTAATGACCGTTGCAGGAGAAATTGCGGGCTTCGTGACACAGCAGGGCTACGCAACCCTGCCTGCCAAAGCCATTGAATACGCGGAGATGCTCATTTCGAGCACCATCGCCAGCGCTGCTCTGGGCACAACGATAGCATCATCCAGAATCATTCGTGCCCTGGAGCTAGAGCGCGGCGGCAAGGCCGAGGCCACGCTCTGGTTCGGGGCTGCGGAGAAGCTGCCGGTCGCGGCGGCAGCGCGGGTCAATGCGGTGATGAGCGATGCGGCAGCATCGGACGACAGCGACCTGCGCAACATCGTTCATGCGGGCACCACCGCGTGTGCCGTTTCACTTGCCGTTGCCGAGAAAACTGGCGCCAGCGGTCAGGACGTGCTTGCCGCCATCGTTCTGGGCTACGAAGTAGCCGGACGCATCAATGGCGCGATGATCGGCGGCCTGCAGAAAAAAGGCTTTCATGGCTGCATCGTCGCCGGCTTCGCCGGCGCGGTTGCTGCGGGATACTTGATGAAGCTCGCCCAGCCGCAAATGGCGCAGGCGATCGCCCTCGTGGCAACGTCGATGGGTGGACTGCACGCCGCGGCCAATACCAGCGTCGCCCGCGAGTATCACGCCGGGCTCGCCGCCATGCTGGGCGTGAATGCTGCACAAGCGGCCGCGATGGGCTTCCTCGCCGAGGAGAACATCCTCGAGAATGAGCGCGGGTTTTTCGCAGTCTATGGCAACAAGCCGGACGTCGCCGACGTCACACGCGATTTCGGCAAGCGCTGGAGTATCCTCAACGACATGGGCATCAAGCTTGTGCCCGGCGGCCATCCGCACCATTCGACCGCTGAAGCTGCTGCCAACGCTGCGCGCGCCGGCAACGTCGCGCCGGATGAAGTTGAAACGATAACCATCTCCCGTCCCGGCTTCAAGGCGTTGACAGGTCCGCAGTTCCCGACCGATCTGATCGGGGTCGCACACAGCCCGGCCTATTTTGCCGCCGCAGGCGTCGCCGATCGCAACTTCTCTTGGGCGCACGCTTTCCCCGACAAGATCAACAGCCCGGCGATCCGCGGTCTGCTCGACAAAGTGCGGGTCGGCGATCCGCCCACGGAGAACCTGGAGCGCTACAAGTCGGGCGCCACCGTGACCATCAGAACCCGTAACGGCCAAAGCCATTCGAGTACGGTCTATGCGCCCCGAGGCGCCGCCATGCTCGGCATAGCCTGGGCTGACGTTGAAGGCAAATACCGCGCGCTGGCACCGTTTGCGAAATTTTCCGCGGACAACCTCGAAACGAGTATCAAGGTGATCCGCAACTTCCGTGAGGTGAGAAAAGTTTCGGAACTGGTCGGCTTGCTGCGCTAGCCCGACCTGGCGGATCGCGCCTTGCGCGACGATCGTTGTACTGAAAGTCCTTGGCAATGCCGCTGCCATCCGCAGGCGACTAACCCAGGATGGCCCCGCGCGTTTTGGTTTGTATCCGGTAGACGCTGGTGCGCGCCGTCATAAACAGCACGCTGCCATCTTCACCCCACGCCAGGTTGGCGGGCAATTCCGGCAGGATAATGCGGCCGAGCAAGGTGCCGTCGGCGCGGCACACCCACACACCTCCCGGCCCCGTGCAAAACACGTTGCCCTGCAGATCCACTTTCAAGCCGTCAGGCACACCCGGGTCGCTTGAAGCCAACTCCAGCAGAATGCGGCTGTTCGTCAGGCTGCCATCCGCACGCACGTCAAAAGCGCGAATATGCTTGCGCGCGGAATCATCAATATAGAGAATGGACTCATCGGGAGAAAATGCCAGACCGTTCGGTAGCGCCATGTCGTCCGTCAGCAGATGCAGGGCACCGTCAGGGGCGAGGCGATAGACGCCATTGCAGCTTTGTTCTTTGCCGGGGATGGCAGCGGCCCACCAGCCTTCCGGACGCGCCGCGCCCGGCGTGGCTACCCGCACCGCGTACGGCGGATCGGTGAAGTAGATGGAACCGTCGGACTTGACCACGATATCGTTTGGACTATTGAGTTGTTTGCCCTGGAACTTATCCGCCAGTACCACACGCGCGCCATCATCGGCAATACGCGCCACGCCGCGGCCGCCGTGTTCTGCTGCCAGGACATGGCCCTGACGATCCAGCGTGAGGCCATTCGAGCGCCCGGTGGCAAACGTGGTCAACTCCGGGCCTTCCGGCAAGCGGCGCCAGCGCACGATACGGTTGTTGGGAATATCGCTGAACAGCAGCGTGCTATCACGCTTGCGCCATACCGGCCCTTCGGTAAACACCAAACCGCCCGCGACGCGTTCGATAGAAGCATCAGGCGCGATAAGGTCATGCAATCCCGGGTGTCGTACATCCAATGTTGACATCGTTTCTCCTCAAGTTATAACGGCACTCGTTTGACCTCTGTTACGGCATCAGGCCGCGACCGTAAATCGCTGCACGGCCTCGCGGTCGAGTTCCAGGCCGAGCCCCGGCGCTTGCGCAGCGATCAGATGGCCGTCTTTCATCGACGGCATGCGCTTCAGGATGGCCGCGCTGCGCGGTACGTTTTCCACCAGATAGCCGTTGGGAATCGCCGTCGCCAGATGCACGTGCACTTCGGGCAGCACGTGCCCGCATACGCGGATGCCATACGCATGCGCCAGCGCCGCGACCCGCCGCCACGGCGTGATGCCGCCGATGCGGCCAAGATCGATCAGCGCGATTCCCGTCGCACGCTCCTCGAACAGGCGCGCGAAGTCGCTTGCGTTGTACAGGTGCTCGCCGGTTGCAATCGGTATCCTGAGCTGCCGCGAGAGCGTCGCATAGCCCGCGACGTCCACATGATTGATCGGGTCTTCGAGCCAATGGATGCCCGCTTCCTGCAGGGCATGACCGGTCTTCATCGCAGTAGCGAGGTCCCAAGTCTCGGTGGCATCAACGAGTATGCGGACATCGGGGCCTACCGCATAGCGCACGGCGTTCACCCGCGCGACTTCGCGTGCCGCATCTTTCTCGTGCCCGATACGCAGCTTGACCGCGGTATAACCTTCGCTCGCATAACGCGCCGCCGTCGCGGCGAGCGCTTCCGGTGCAAGGTTGTACCAGAAGCCGTCGCTAGCGTAGACCGGCAGGCGATCGCGATAGCCGCCGAGCATGCGGTAGAGCGGCTGCCCGAGTGTTTTGCCAGCGGCGTCCCACAGCGCAATGTCGAGCGGCGCAATGGCGTAATGCAGCAGCCCGCCCGGTCCTATCCATTTGCCTTTGTGTGCGAGCCGTTCCCATGCCGCTTCGGGTTCGAGCACGTGCATGCCGACGAGGGACTCGCCAAGTTCGCGTGTGGCACTGGCAAGCGCGGGCACCATCGATGACGCGAGCGCGACCACGTAGCCGAAGCCGTGGGCGCCGTCGCTGGTGGTGACTTCGGCGAGCACGTGCCAATAAGCGTCGACGGTTCGGCCGCCTGCTTGGTACGCGGTATCGGGCGTGACGCGCAGCACGCTCACTTTGACGCTTGCGATTTTCATTCGATCCTGATATCTCCCAATGGAAAAGCATACGCTTACCAACGATTATGAGCTAGCGCAGCGTTTCCTCTGCGATCGAATTGCGTGATACGCTTATGCCACATATTTCGGGGAGAGAACAATGGCTTACGAACACATCTTGGTTGATATTGAAGACGGCGTAGCCATCCTCACACTCAATCGGCCGGAAAAACTGAACGCGATGAACCGCAAGCTGGGGCAGGAACTGCACCACGCGGTGAAGCAGGCGGAAACAGATGATGCCATCGGCTGCATCGTGATCACCGGCGCCGGTGATCGCGCGTTTACCGCGGGCGGCGACATTCATGAGCAGTTGTCGAACGACGCGAAGTATTCGGACGAACAACTGGACGAGATGCGCGACAACAAGGCGCGCTATGAAATTTCCGCGTGCGCAAAGCCGGTCATCGGCATGGTGAACGGACTGGCCTATGGTGGTGGCGCGGTGCTGGTTTCGTCGCTGGACATGCGCGTGGGTTGCGAGGGAGCCAAGTTTCGCTTTTTGGCCGCTGCCTATGGCCGTATCAACAGCACCTGGACGCTGCCCAATCAGGTCGGTTGGCCGATGGCGAAGGAGCTGTTGTTTACCGCGCGCATCGTGGGTGCGGAAGAAGCCTATCGGATCGGACTGCTGAATCACCTGGTTCCCCGCGCACAACTGCGGGCAAAGACGATGGAACTGGCGAAGATGATCGCTGCAAATCACCATGGAGCAGTGATCGGCATCAAGGCGCTGATGTTGAAGCAAATGGCACAGGGGCTCGAAGAACAGTTCAATGCGGAGCACGAATACACCACCCATGTGCTGCGCGGCGCGAAGGCCAAGGACGCGTTTCCTGAATTCATGGCGCGTAAAGGTTTGGCGACCGACGGGAGCCGCTAAGCGCTAATGTGTAGAAACCTCAACTTGATCAGGCATACAGCATCGGATTTGGCCGCGAGCTTCGTTTCATCAAAGGCAGGAACCGGATTCCGCAAAGCCGACATTAGCCGGATGTGATCGGCCCAGCCGGTCGCTTGATGTGTAAGCGCAAAGCGGTCGAGTCAACTAACCAAAACGGTAACGGTGCCCAGTTCCGGATCGATATCCAACTCCGCACCATTTGGAATGGCACGAGTAATATCGTCGTCAAACCCGGCGAGCATCGGCACATCTCCCAGCGCAGCACCTTGAACCAGAATGGGATTAACGGAGTTAAAAACAAACGCCAAAGGCGCCATGCCGCGCGATTGCATTTCGTGGATCATCCACGCGCTCGCTACGCCGCCCTTGGCCGTATCCAACACCAATATCCGGCCTACGTAGGATTGCCCGGTCAGCTTGTGCGTAGGACGAGAAAATACGCCAGCAATACGATCCAGATCGTATCGCGCAGAAAAGCCATCGTTCGCCACCAATGCTGTGCCGCGTGCGCTGCGTCCCATCGCGTGGCGTGCGCGATAAACGGCTTTGACGTTCATTCCAGTCTCCCGCTTACTGCGGCATCCACACACGCTTCCATCGATTC
>JAKFYK010000057.1 GCA_021730905.1 Betaproteobacteria bacterium
GTGCGATCAGGTCTTTCACTGAATTTGCCGCCAGCGACGGATTCACCACCAGCATATTGGGCACGCCGGCGATTTGCGTGACGCCGGCGAAATCGCGCACCGGATCGTAAGGGATTTTGGAGTACATCGCGAAGTTGATCGCCATGGTGCCGATGCCGCCCACCAGCACGGTGTATCCGTCCGGCTGCGCCTTTGCGGCGATGTCGGTGCCGATACCGCCGTTGGCACCGCCGCGGTTGTCGATGACGATGGGCTGGCCGAGATTTTCGGAGAGCTTCGGCATCACCAGCCGCGCCACGATGTCGGTGCCACCACCGGGAGGGAAGGGCACGACCATGCGCACGGGGCGGTTGGGATAATTCGCTTGCGCCATGGCTGCTGATGTCACCAGGGGTGCGACAGCGACAGTCGCGGTGCAGAGAAACACGATTGAAAACTTCATACAGGACCTCGCAAAAAGGTTCGCGAGTATCGATGCTGAATTGCGCGAGTGTCAATCTGGCAGTGTTATGACAGGCGTATCGTTATATAAGTATTTGTTTTTATTAAATATATTATTCATCCTGGCTGGCACACGCAGCGCGCAGGCGGCATGAGATGGGCAGGATGATACGTGGTTGTGGCACAGTAACGCCCGTATTCACTCCAGTCGTTTCATTTTTACCGCAGTACTTTCAATCATCCGTGGTGAGAGTTGACAGAATGTTTGACGCAGAGCGTCCGCTGCAAATTGCCGATCAGGGTTGTTTTCATATTGGCGGACGCTATGTCGATACCGCTGATGGGCGCATCATGGCGGGGCAGATGTACGTGCAGTATCAGGTTCCCGCGCAGCAAACGCACCCATATCCGGTGGTGATGATTCACGGCGGCGGGCAGACCGGCGTGAATTTTCTCGGTACACCCGACGGGCGGCGCGGCTGGGCGGACTATTTCGTGGCCAACGGTTACGCGGTTTATGTGGTGGATCAGCCGTCGCGCGGCCGTTCCGGTTTTATCGGCAAAGTATATGGCGAGGCAGTGATCCGCAGTGCAGAGGCGATTGCCGACCGTTTCACCGCACCGGAGAACGTGAAGTTATGGCCGCAGGCCCACTTGCACACGCAATGGCCGGGCAGCGGCGTAGCGGGTGATGTGGTGTTCGATCAGTTTTACGCTTCGCAGGTCGAAAGCATGACCGATGCAGGCGTAGGCGAGTTGATGGTGCGCGAGGCGGGCAGCGCGCTGCTGGATCGCATCGGCCCGGCGATTCTGCTCACGCATTCGCAGAGCGGGCCGCTGGGCTGGACCATTGCCGATGCGCGCCCCAGGCTAGTGAAAGGCATTGTCGCGGCCGAACCGAATGGTGCGCCGGTTTATGAAATCAAATTTACCGGTGCCCCCGATTATTTCGAGGACGACATGGTGGCGCGGCCCTGGGGCATCACGCGTCATACGCTGACGTTTTCACCGCCGGCGGCGGATGCGAACGAGATGAAATTCGTGAAACAGGCAAAAGCAGACGGCCCCGGCCTGGTGCGTTGCTGGCTACAAGCCGAGCCCGCGCGGCAACTGGTCAATCTCAAAGGCATACCGATACTGATGGTGACGGCGGAAGCGTCTTATCATGCGCCCTACGATCACGGCACGTCGTTGTTTCTGAAGCAGGCCGGTGTTGAACACACGTTTGTGCGGCTCGCCGATGCCGGCATACGCGGCAATGGTCATATGATGATGCTGGAGAAAAACAATCTGGAGATTGCGCGATATTTCGATCAATGGTTACGGGAGAACGTGAAATGAAGCGCGCTCCGGGCTTGCTTGCGGTGGTGGTAATGGCGGTTGTGCCTGCGTCGGCTGCTGCCCAAGCGTTTCCCACGAAATCCGTGCGGGTCATCGTACCCGCGTCGCCCGGCGGTGGTCTGGACATCATGGCGCGCATGCTGGGGCAGTCCTTGTTCTCCGTTTGGGGGCACGCGGTGGTGGTGGATAACCGGCCCGGCGCGGGCGTCATGCTCGGCGTTGAAGTGGCTGCGAAGGCAGCACCGGACGGCTACACCGCGCTGGTGGTCAATGCCAATCTCGCGTCCAACGCGGTGATGCAGCAGAAACTCGGCGTCGTCAACGACCTTTCCGCCGTGACCATGCTGGCTACTTTGCCCAATGCGTTATCGGTGCCGGCATCTTCGCCCGCGAAAACGACAAAGGAGTTCATTGCCCTCGCCAAAACGTCCAAACTGACATTTGGCACCGCAGGCGCGGGGACGCTCGGCCACGTCTTCGCGGAAATGCTCAAACTGGCCGTGGGTGCGGATATGATTCATGTGCCGTACAAAGGCGGAGGTCCGGTGATGGCCGCGTTGACCGGCGCGCAAGTTAACTCGGGCGTGGTGAGCGTGGCCTCAACCGTGCCGCATATGAAGGCCGGGCGCGTGCGCATGCTGGCTGTCACTGGCACGAAGCGCGCCGGTGTCGCGCCGGAAATTCCCACTTTCGCCGAGACTGTGCCTGGACTGGTGCTGGATGGCTGGATTGGCCTGCTGGTGCCCAAGGGTACGTCGCGCGCGACCATGGCTGCACTGAGCACATCCGTGCACAAAGTGATCAACGATGCGGGTATGCGCCAGCGCCTCGCCGATCAGGGCTATGACGTGCAGAGCAGTACGCCGGAAGAATTCGACAAGCTGATCCGCACCGACCTCGCCAAATACGCGAAGGTGATACGCGAGGCGAACATACGCGAGAATTAGACCTGTCTGTGTAAAAACATATATTCGATATTCTGAAGGGGCGCAGTCATGGAAGTTACCCGCACACTCGCAAAATTCCTGGTCTCGCACAAAGCCGCCGACCTCCCCGCAGACGTGCGCCACGAAGGCGCGCGTTCGTTGCTCAACTGGGTAGCCTGTGCAGTCGGTGCATCGAAACACCAGACGGTCAAGCGCGCACTCGCTGCGCTGTATGACTTGTCCGGTCCGCGCGATGCCACTATTCTGGGCCGACGCGAGCGCGTGGATATTTTTCAGGCGGCGTTGCTGAACGGTGCGACTTCGCACACGTTTGATTTTGACGACACGCACATGAAGACGGTGATTCATCCCAGTGGCCCGGTGGCGTCGGCTATCCTTGCGCTGGCGGAGCACCGGCCAGTCAGTGGGCGCGATTTTCTGCACGCCTTTCTGTTGGGGGTGGAAGCCGAGTGCCGCATCGGTCTATCGGTGTATCCGAATCATTACGATACCGGCTGGCACATTACGGCGACAGCAGGCGTGTTCGGTGCAGCAGCAGCAGCGGGGCGCTTGCTCAAGCTGAACGAGCAGCAGATGGTGTGGGCGCTGGGCACGGCAGCCACGCACGCCTGCGGCATCCGCGAAACCTTCGGCACCATGGCCAAACCGCTTCATCCGGGCATCGCCGCGCGCAACGGTTTGATGTCGGCGTTGCTGGCGAAAAAGAATGTCACCAGTGCAGAGCAGGGTATCGAAGGCCGTCGCGGTTTCGCGGCGATCCTGTCTACAAAGTTTGTACCCGGAGAAATTACCGAAGGACTGGGCAAAACCTGGGAGATTTTAGCGAACAGCTACAAGCCGTACGCGTGCGGCGTCGTGATCCATCCGGCAATTGACGGCTGCATCCAGTTGCGCAACGAACACAAGCTCAAACTTGAAGACATAGCACGCATCGATCTGAAAGTGCATCCGCTGGTGCTGGAACTCACCGGCAGAAGGACGCCCAAGGCGGGGCTCGAAGGGAAATTCAGTGTTTACCACTCCTGCGCAGCGGCGATCCTGCTGGGCGAGGGCGGCGAAGCGGCCTACAGCGACGCCATCGTGCGTAATCCCAGGGTGATTCGGCTAAGAGATCAGGTCAATGCGGTGGTGCAAGCCGGTGTGAACGAAGATCAAATGCATATCACCCTTAAACTCAAGGATGGCCGCGTGCTTGAGAAGTATATTGAACATGCCGTTGGCAGCGTGGCGCGACCTATGAGCGATGCCGATCTTGAAGCAAAATTTCGCGCGCTGACAAAAGGTATTTTGCCCGCCGCGCAGGCGGACAAGCTGATCGGATTGTGCTGGAACGTGGGCAAACTGAAGAGCGCGGCAGAAATCGCACGCGCTTCCGTGTCGGCGCGCGCGAAAGTTAAAGCAAAAGCGCGGAAGAAGTAATATCGGAAGCAATTTCCGCATTCGGGAGCGTACATGCCACAGACAAATCAGCCCATCGATACCACGAGCGCAGAAGCCTATGAGAAATTCATGGTGCCGGGAATGTTTGCTCACTGGACGGAGCGCGTCGTGCAGTTGGCCGCTCCGCAACTCGGGGAGCATGTCCTGGATGTGGCATGTGGGACTGGCATTGGCGTACGCGTTGCGGCGCGTGGCGTTGGCCCCGCCGGAAAAGTCGTGGGCGTGGATATAGATCCGGGTGTTATCGAAGTGGCGCGCAGGATAACGCAAGGCGCAGCCACGCCGATGGAATGGCATTGCGCAAGCGCGCTCAAGATGGCATTTAATGATGCTGCATTCGATCTCTGCGTTTGCCTGCAGGGTCTCCAGTTCTTTCCGGACCGCGTCGCTGGTCTCGCCGAGATCCGCCGCGTGCTCAAGCCATCGGGTCGCGTGGCCGCTAGCATTTGGGGGCCGCTCGAGTGCAACATAGGGCACGACGCCGTGGTTCGGGCGCTGGAAAGCCAGAATGTTGACGCCTCGGCGGCAAAACGGGCGTGCTCGTTTGCCGATCCGGATGAAATACGCGATGTGGCTACCAAGGCTGGATACACCGGCATCGAGCTACACACCGAGGATGGGGTATCTCATTTCGCGTCCATTCAATCTTTCCTGGACGGCATGACGATGGGCTCTCCTTCCACCCGGCATGCGGTGGCGCTACTGCCCGAGAATGGGCGCGCGCAGTTTATGCGGGATGTAAGCACGATGCTCGAACCTTATCTGGCGAAGGGCGAACTCGCGTACCCGATGCGCACACACATACTGCTTGCCCGTCCTGCGAGTTGAAGCAGCGCGCGCCATCCCTATTGCGCCGTATGTAAACTTTCCATACCGCAGCATTTGGCGCAATGCGCTGCGCTTATTGACGCCCTACCAATTTACGCCGCGCGCTTTTGCGTCGCCGCTGCGGCAAATCCCGCCTTGGCTTTGGCGATCAGGCCAGTGGCTTCGAGATCGGCTTTCATGCCTTTTTTCATCTCCTCGGTCATTTCCGCGCACGGCGTGCGCACCGGGCCGCCAACCATGCCTATCAACTCCATCCAGTATTTCTGCTCGGCGATGGCCATGCGGCTGCCGCTGCCGTAGCCGGGGATCCATTTTGCGATCACCGAGCGCAGCGGGTTGATGCTCTTGCAGATTTCCACGGCCTTGTTCATGTCCCCGGCCTGCGCGGCGAGCGTGTAGTCGCGCACCGGCAGGTAGCCTGGCACTTGGTACAAATGCGGGCAGTAGTTGAGCAGCCAGTGATCGCCGTTGATGGCGACGCTGTAGAGCCACGGCGCTTCGTCGGCGACGCTGACTTCGATTTGTTTGCCCACGATGTCGCGCAGCAGGGTGGTGGCGGCCATGCCGGCCATGCCCTGCTTGAAGCCGCAGATATTGGGGATGGTGGCGAGCCGCTGCGCGAGTTTGGCTGAAATCGGATACGTTTGCGCGGTGTTGAACAGCACGATGCCGATATCGACACGCTCGGACACGAATTTGAAGTAGTCGTACACCGCGTCGTCGCCGCGCGCTGCCATGTACGGCGTGAGGATGATGACGAAATCGATGCCGACATCCTGCGCATGTTTGGCGAGCCTGGCGGCTTCGTAAGGATTCTGGTGATGGCAGCCGGTGATCAGCGGCACGCGGCCCTTGGTGACATCGACATTGATCTCGGCGACGCGCATGCGTTCTTCGTTGGTCATCGCCCAGAATTCACCGACGTTGCCGATGCAATAGTGGCCGTCGATTTTCAGATGCGTGATGCAATGCTCGAGATTGGAGGCGATGCCTTTTTCATCGAGCGTGTGCTCGTGCGTAAAACTGGTGGGCAGTGCGGTCCACACGCCGCGCAGCATTCTCTTGGCGGCTTCCTTGGCTTCGTTTTTGCGATAGTTCATGAGGTTCTCCGTATGGATGTGTGGCGCACTGCTGCGATCAGGAAAAACCAGAATATCAGAATGACCCTATGCCAGCCAGCGTGAATCCGGATGATGCGTGTACTATGCTAAGCATTTGTTTTTATTGTATTTTTAAAATATCCAGATCATTCATGATGGTGCGCGTTGCGGCGGGTTGATGCCTTTGGTGCCGAATACCGCGCGGCCAGTTTCACACCCGGGTGAGTGCCGTCGCTGGCATAGCTGTGACTAAACCTCGTGGTTACTCTACCTTGATTTTTGCTGCCTTTACCACGTCTCCCCATTTCTTGATTTCGGACTTGATGTAGGCGCTGAATTCTTCCGGTGTGGACGGCGTGGGCACAGTGCCTTCGTTGAGCATGCGGTCGGTTACTTCTTTCGTATTCACGGCGGCGATGATCTCGCGCGCGAGGCGCTGCACGATGTCATTGGGCATGTTGGCCGGGCCCAGCATGCCGCCCCACGCGTAGGCTTCATAGCCGGGCAGGCCCGATTCGGCGACCGTCGGAAATTCCGGCAGCGAGGGCATGCGTTTGGCGTTGCCCACGCCGAGTGCGCGCAACTTGCCGGCGCGGATATGGGGCAACGCGGTGGGAATGCTGCTGTAAGTGAGATGCGCTTCGCCCGAGAGCACGGCGATCACCGACGGCGCCGTGCCCTTGTACGGGATGCCCACGGTTTGCACGTTGCCCACGGCGTTCAGCACTTCGCCCGCGATATGCCCGGTATTGCCGACGCCGGGATGCGAATACGTGATCTCGTTGGGGCGTGCTTTTGCCAGCGCGATCAGGTCCTTCACATTTTTTACCGGCAGCGACGGATGCGCCACCAGCATCAGCGGAAAGTTGATCATGTTGGCGATCGGCGTGAAATCGCGCAGCGTGTTGTACGGCAGTTTGGCATAGAGGTGCGGATTGATGGCCAGTGGCCCAGCCGATACTGCCGCAATGGTATAGCCGTCGGGTGGTGCTGCCATCAAGGCTTGCAGACCAACGATGCCGTTGGCGCCAGCACGATTGTCGATGGCGACCTGCTGGCCGATGCGCTCAGCCAGTTTTTGTCCGACCACGCGGCCGACGAAATCGACGCCGCCGCCCGGCGGAAACGGCACGATCATGCGGATAGGCTTGTTGGGGTAGCCCTGCGTGTGTGTCACTGACGGCGCAAGGCACAAGGCTGTTGTCGCCGCAGTAATCAAAGAGAGTGTGAGACGCATGCCGTGTTCCTCCTGTGTAATTTGCCGGCAAGTTTGCAGCAATTCGCAGGCTTGTCAACATCCGCCGCTGTATCCACCGCTGATATACTCCGTGCAGAATTGAAACAGGGAGATTTTGTGTGCTGAAAATCGGAATTCTGCTGGGCGACGACATCGGGCTTGAAGTCGTGCCCGAAGCCGTGAAAGTGATGAAAGCGGCTGCCGCAAAGACGGGTCTTGCGATCGAATGGAGCGATCACGCCATCGGCAAGCGCGGACACGAGCTGCATGGGCACACGTTTCCGCAACAGACGATCAGGGAACTGGAAAAAGTCGATGGCTGGCTGTGTGGCCCGATTGGACACAACGCCTATCCGCGCAACGATCCGACGTGGATCATGCCGCCGGTGCGCAAGCGTTTCGAGTTGTTTGCGAATATAAAGCCGGTGAAGTCATATCCCAATATTCCATCGGTGCACAAAAATGTTGATATCGTGTTCCTGCGCGAAGTGACCGAGGGCATGCAGTCTTCCGATACCATCGTCGCGGGCGCGGGCGAGTTTCGTCCCAATGATGAAATCTCCATCGGCACACGCGTGGTCACGCGCACTGGCGCCAATCGCGTCGCGCGCGCGGCATTCGAGATCGCGCGCACGCGCACCCAGAAAATCGTGACTTCCGTGCACAAAGAACCGGTGTATCGACTGGTGTGCGGCATGTTCGCCGAGGAATGCCGCAAAGTCGCGAAAGAATTCCCCGACGTGAAACTCACCGAAGTGCTGGTCGACGGCTTTGCGATGAAGGTGGTAATGAATCCGCACCAATACGACGTGGTGGTCACTACCAATCAGTTCGGTGACATCCTTACCGATCTGGGCGCGGGCATCGTCGGCGGACTGGGCCTCGCGCCGGGACTCGTCTGTGGTGAGCGGCAGGCGATGGCGCAGGCCACGCACGGGTCCGCACCCGACATCGCCGGCAGGAACATCGCCAATCCCTATGCGCTGATCATGTCAGGCCAGATGCTGCTGGAATGGCTTGGGCGCAAGCGGAGCGATGCTAAAGCCGTAGAGGCTGCGGCGTTGATGGATCGTGCGATGGAAAAGGTGATTGCGGAGCAGAAGCACCTAACGCCCGATCTGGGAGGCAAGGCGAGCACGACGCAGATGGGTGATGCGGTGGCGGCAGCGCTGTAAAGCGGCTTACCGCACTGCCGCAGCAATCTTGCGCGTAATCTCAGCACGCCACGCTTCCGCTGGCTTGAACCCCGGTGTTTCGCGGCAATGTTTTTCGATGCCCACCCACAACTGATCGTCGGGCTGATCGATATCGACTGCCAGGCGATGCGGTTGCGGCACGTACCACGGCGTATCGATCAGCAGTTCGACGCGATTGCCTTCGGGATCGAGGAAGTACACCGACAGTGCGTTGCCGTGGGTGATGGGGCCGAGCATTTTCTGGATCGGCTCCTTCTGCACAGCATGGAACAATTCGCGCAGGGTCGCCAGGCTGTCCACGCGAAACGAAATCTGGTTGACGATGCTGAAGGCGAGGTCGGTGGGGCGGCCGGAGGCGAACACCAGTTGATGGTGCTCACGCGGATCGCGCGTCATGAAAACGATGGCGCCTCCGTCGTCGCGGTCGCCGCGATCCGACACCACGAATTTCAGCACGCGCGTGTAAAAATCGACCATCTTGTTGATGTCGGTGACGAAATAACCGACGTGGCTCAATGCGAGCGAGAATCCGTTAGACATGGCGGCATCCTTGGTTGCGTGGGAGCGAGGTCCGTATCATATCTTGCCCCGCATCTTGCGGCGCGCGCGATGATGCATGAGACGCAGAGAATCAACTAGGTGAGAATAGTATAAGTATTTGTTTTAAAATGGTATTTTTTATACCATGATACGGCTGGTTCGACCCGCCATGCACGCAATGAACCACGTAGAATGATTGTATCCCTATGCACAAACCACTAACGCCATGATCGACATTCAGGACATCTCCAGTCGTGTTCCCTTGTTTGCCGGGCTCGATCCGGAGGACCTGCATTTTGTGCTGCGGGTCGCGCGGCGCCTGGAGTTTGCGGCCGGTGCCATGCTGGTGCGGCAGGGTCAGACCGCCGACAGCGCGCTGGTGATGGAATCGGGCAGCGCCAGCGTGGTGAGCGTGCTGCCGGGCGGCGGCGAAGCGGTGGTGGCGGAGTTGGGGCCGGGCAGCGTGCTGGGCGAGATGGCTTTGCTCGACAGCGGCGTGCGTTGCGCCAACGTGGTCGCGCGCGAGCCCACCGCGTGTCTGAGCATGGAGCGCGACGCGTTTCGCATGCTGATCGCACAGGGCAATCGCGCGGTGCTGGCGATCAATCACCGCATCATGCTGGGCTTGTGTCAGCGTTTGCGCGAATTGAACGGCAAGATACTCGCGAGCAGCACGCAGGAGCATCTCGCAACCACGACCGTCAAGCATGCACGACAACAATCGCGGCAACCCTGTGCATTTGACTATCGCGGGTTTTTGTCGCTGTTACCTGCCTTTCGCCATTTCGGTGCAGAGGAACTGAATGAATTGAACGGCGCTGCGGACGTTTTCGATTTACCGCGCGGCAGCATGCTGTTCGGCGCGGGCGAGCGCAGCGAAGCATGTTACGTAGTGATCCGCGGCGCGCTGGAGATCAGCCGCGAGCGCAGCGGTGAACATCGCGGCGAGCACCGGCGTATCGGCATACTCGGTCCGGGGCGGCTGTGCGGAATACTGGCGTTAATCGAAGGCGCACCGCACAGCATGTCGGCAACCGCACGCGAGCACGCGACGTTGATGGAAATTCCCCAAGCCTTGTTTGAGCACTACTACAACGGCACGGCACGTGGCGCGCTCAAGTTCCAGCAGTCGGTCAATCAGGAGTTGTTGCAGGCGCTGGCGCGCACCAACAACCATCTGACGCGGCTGATCAGCCAGGCGCGTATCCGTAATCATGGTCAACATGTGGACGAGTTGAGCCGCGCACTGTGTGAACAGGACTGCCGTGTGGCGTGACGGATGAGCGTCACGCGTCATCTCCGTTACGCCTAAAGGCATTACAATTCGCGTTCTGGGCGCGGCAGCCCATCCATCATGTGGGAGCGGATATCATGGACAAATCACTGAACTGCTATAGCATTTTCGACCTGCGCGAGATCGCCAAAAAACGCGTGCCGCGTGGTCCGTTCGAGTTTGTCGATCGCGGCACTGAGGAAGAAATCTCGCTGCGCAACAACCGCGAGGTGTTCGACCGCATCCGCTTCAAGACGCGCACCTTCGTCGATGTCTCGAAGCGCACACAGGACACCGAAATTTTCGGCGTCAAACACAAGATGCCGCTGGTGATCGCGCCCACCGGAACCGCGGGATTGATGTGGTACGAAGGCGAAATCGCGCTGGCGAAAGCGGCACGTGCTGCGGGCATACCGTTCACGCTGGCGACCGGTTCGATGACGGCGATGGAGCGTGTGGCCGACGAGGCCGGCGGCGAATTGTGGTTTCAACTCTATCTGTGGCCGGATCGCACCATGTCGCACGAACTGGTGGAACGCGCCAAAGCGGCGGGCTACAAGGCACTGGTGGTGACGGTCGATGGTGTGTCCGCCGGCAATCGCGAATACAACATTCGCAACGGCTTCACGCTGCCCTTTACCTATTCGCCGGTGGCGCTGGCGGATATGATCATGCATCCGCGCTGGCTGTTCGGCGTGCTGTTCAAATATCTTGCCACCACCGGCATGCCGATGTACCAGAATTATCCAGAGCGCGCCAAGGCCAAGATGACCGCTGGGCCGATGGGTCGTTCCAGCCTGCGCACCGATGCCATCAAGTGGGACGACCTCGATGCCTTGCGCAAAATCTGGCCGCACAAACTGATCGTTAAAGGCATGCTCAACGCGGAAGATGCGGCAGAGGCCGTCAACCACGGTGCCGACGGCATCGACGTATCGAACCACGGCGGGCGCAACCTAGACGGTATTATTTCGCCGATGGAAGCGCTGCCCGAAATCGTCGATGCGGTAGGCAAGCGTGCTACTGTTTTCTGCGATAGCGGCTTCCGGCGCGGCAGCGATGTGGTAAAGGCGCTGTGCCTGGGTGCGAATGCGGTGATGGTGGGCCGCGCGACGCTGTATGGCGTGGCGGCAGGCGGCGAAGCGGGGGCGGCGCGAGCGCTGG
>JAKFYK010000022.1 GCA_021730905.1 Betaproteobacteria bacterium
CCAGCATTCCCGGAGTTTTCACATGGCGAGTCTTGATCGCTTTCGCCGCCCAGTTCCATCACGAAGGTATCACAAAAATATAAATAAAAACAAATAGTTATATATAATTTGAGTTCGGCGTAGGTGACGCCCCAGTCCTGTATGGTCATGTCGGCGGGGATGTAGTTCTTGCCGTTGCGCTCTTCGTACAGCGTGCGTATTTTGAATTCGTTGTCGGTCCAGCGCCAGGTGTAGCCGCTCCAATGCACGCCCGAGCTGCCGACAACCTCGCCGGGCAGGAACGATCCGAGGCGCCGCATGGCAGCGCTTCCTGCGAAGGAGTGTTGCGCACGGTAATGGTGTCGTGCGTCGTGTTCTGCATCAGATCATGGCGATGCACGCGAGTGCTCCGTGCATGGTTGTGCCGCCCCGCACAACGGTATCGCCTGCTGCGGGGCTAACGTTCTATTTATCAGAGATTAACGTGAGCGCACCTCCAGGGTTTTCGCAACCGCCCGCGTTTCCGCTCTGGCTTCAGCATGCCTCCCCCACGGGCTTGCTGTGCTCCCTTGTCGCAGGCAGAATCGCGGCACTCCATTCATCCAGCATTCCGGAAGTTCCCATGAAATCGACAATCAGCGCGATGTGCTGCGCCGCGACGATGATGCACACCACCATCGTGTCTGCACAGAATCCGGCACATTACCCTGCGAAGCCGATACGGTTCGTCGTTCCTTTCGGTCCCGGCGGTGTCGGCGACATAACCGCACGCACGGTGGCGCAGAAGATGGGCGAGGCGATGGGGCAGCAAATTGTTATCGACAATCGCCCCAGCGCTGGCGGCATCGTCGCCGCCGAAATGGTGGCGAGAGCCGAGCCTGACGGCTACACGCTGATGCTGCTCAACAACGCCAATGCGGTGAGCATGGCGATGTTCAAGTCGCTGCCGTACGACACACTCAAAGATTATGCGATGGTCAGCACCATCGCGGCATTCAGCCTCGGCGTGCTTGTGGCACCGGATGCTCCGGTAAAGACCACCAAGGAACTGATCGCGCAGGCGCGCACAGCCGGCGTCAAGTTCAATGCCGGCACCATACAGATTGGCAGCGCGCAGTATCTGGCGGCGGAATTGTTCAAGTCCATGGCCGCGCTCAATCATACCAACGTGCCGTTCAACAACACCGGCGCCGTAATCGGCGCGCTGCGCGGCAACGACGTGCAGGTGGCCTTTGAATTTCTGCCGCCGGTGCTCGGACAAATTCGCGCAGGCAGCTTGCGCGTGGTGGCAGTGTCGTCGAAAACGCGCTTCGCGCTGCTGCCCAATGTGCCAACCCTCGATGAATCTGGTTTGCCGGGTTACGACGTGATTTCATGGAATGGCATCGGCGCGCCGGCGAAAACATCGCGCGTCATTATCGAGCGTCTGAACAAGGAACTGCACGCGGCGGTGAATTCGCCGCAGGTGAAACAGCGCTTTCAGGAACTCGGCATAGAACAAAACCTCAACACGCCCGAAGGCATGCGCACCTTCGTTACCGGCGAAATCGCCAAGTGGAATGCGCTGATTGACAAAGCAAGGATACCCAGACTGTGAGCGACATGCACGCGCCCAAAACCATACTGCCGCCCGATCCCAATCCGGTCAAACCGAAATACATCCCGCCGCCCAACGCCTGCGATGGCCACTGCCATGTGTTCGGCCCGGCTGCGCGCTTTCCCTATGCGCCGAATCGCAGCTACACGCCCGAGGATGCGGGGCGCGAGCGGCTGGCCGCGCTGCATAGACATCTGGGGTTATCGCGAGCCATCGTGGTGCAGGCGAGTTGTCACGGCACCGATAACAGCGCCATGCTCGATGCGCTGACGTGGTCGAACGGTGCATGGCGCGGCGTGGCCATGGTGGGCGCGGATGTCGCCGAGACAGAACTCGAACGGCTGCACGCGGGCGGCGTGCGCGGCGCACGCGTCAATTTTGTCGCGCATCTGGGCGGCGCGCCGGACATTAAGGCAGTGGAAAGCGTCATCGCGCGCATCACCCCGTTCGGCTGGCACATCCAGTTGCACATGGATGCGCACGACATCAAAAGCTATCGCGGCTTTCTCGATAATCTCCGCGTGCCTTTCATCATCGATCATATGGGACGCCCCGAAGCGCATCTCGGCGTGAAACAGGAAGCGTTCCGTCAAATGCTCGATTTGATGAAAAACCCGCTGGCGTGGACCAAGGTCAGCGGTCCGGAACGCATCTCGTCCGCCGGCAAACCATTTCACGACGCCGAACCATTCGTGCGCGAGCTCATCCTTGCCGCACCGGAGCGCATTCTGTGGGGCACGGATTTCCCGCATCCCAACGTAAGGATCATGCCCAACGACGGCGAGTTGGTGGATCTGTTCGCGAAGTTTTGCGACGACGAGACCCTGCGCCAAAAAATTCTGGTCGAAAATCCCGCGCGTCTATACGGGTTTTAGGCCCATCGCTCGGGATTTCAGTGAAGACTCATGTGGCGCAGCCGCGTGATGTCGGAGCTACAATCCCGCGCTCCTGTACGGGTTTTAGCAGTCAGGGCGGGATTTTAGTGAAGACTCACTCGGGTTTGATGCCGTTTTCCCGCACGACTTTCGCCCAGCGCCCGATATCGGATTTGATCAGCGCGGCAAATTCGGCCGGACTGCCTGCAATGACGTTGTTGCCGTCGGCGGCAAGGCGCGCGGAAAGCTCCGGCGAGCGCAGTGCCTTCACGAAAAATCCGTTGAGCGTGCCGATGAGCGCCGGTGGCGTGGACGCGGGCGCCAGCACGCCCACCCACGCGCTGAATTCGTAGCCTGGCACGCCGGACTCCGCGATCGTCGGCACCTGTGGAACCACCGCGGAGCGCTGCCTGCCGCTGATGGCGAGCGCTCGCAAGCGCCCGGCGTTCACCTGCGGCAACGCCGGGCCGAGCGCAGGGATCGCCAGTTCCGTTTCGCCCGCGATCACCGACGCCAATGCGAGCCCGGCGCCCTTGTACGGCACGTGCGTGAGCTTGGTGCCGGTAACATTTTTCAGCAGTTCTATCGCAATATGCAGATTCGTGCCTTTGCCGCCGGAAGCATAGTTCAGCGCGTCAGGCCGCGCGCGCGCAAGCGCCAGCAATTCTTTTACCGTCTTCACCGGCAGCGACGGGTGCGCGACCAGGAGATACGGCGCGGCCGTCAATTGCGACACCGCCGCAAAATCCTTTTCAACATCGAAAGGCAGCTTCGCGAACAGGCTGGGATTAATCACCAGCGGCTGCGTGTTGACCAGCAGCGTGTAGCCATCGCCCGCCGCGCGCGCGACGAATTCCGAGCCGATGTTGCTCGAAGCACCGGCACGATTTTCCACCACTACGCTTTGCCCCATGAGTTCCGCGAGCTTGGGCGTAGTAAGCCGGGTCACGATATCCAGTATGCCGCCGGGCGAAGTCGGCACGATGACGCGCACCGGGCGATTGGGATAGTCGCGGGTTTGCGCATGTGCCGCGGCCGCGACCAGCATCGCTGCCGCAACGAGCGGGCGAAGGCGTCCATGCGCGCCGTAATTGTTGCACGGGAATATCGCTGCTGTAGGCATAGCGCGAAAATGATACGATCAATCCATCCCGAATACCACTGCCGCTACATTGCACACGGTACATCCGCACGGAAATCGTCATGCCCTACTTCGAACGCGCAGGCAAACCGCGCCTCTACTACGAACTCGACGATTACACCGATCCGTGGAAAAACGCGCCGTGCATCATGCTGCAGCACGGTTACGCGCGCTCCTCGAAGTTCTGGCGCTTTTGCGTGCCCTACCTCAGCCGTTTCTACAAAGTGATCCGGCTCGACCTGCGCGGGCAAGGGCAATCCGACATTAACTTTGATCTGGATAAAGGCATCAATCTCGACGCCTACCTCGACGATTTCATCGGCCTGCTCGACCATCTGGGCGTTGAGTCCGCGCATTACTGCGGCGAATCATCCGCCGGCACCTTGGGCATGGCGTTTGCCGCGCAACGCCCGCAGCGCGTGCGCACCCTGAGCGTGATTTCCTCGCCGGTGTACATGACGGAAGAGGACAAACAGAGTTCACTGCACGGCTACCCCAACCGGGTGGAAGCGCTGCGCAAAATGGGCGGGCGCGGCTGGCTGGAGGCGTCCAACGCGGGGCGGCGCTTTCCGGCAGATTCGAATCCGGATATGTTGAAATGGACGCTCGACGAAATGGGCAAATCGGACACCGAAGTGCTGGTCGCCATGTTCAAATTCGTATCCAACGTCAACGTTACGCCGCTGCTGCCGAAAATCGCAGCGCCGGTGCTGGGTATTTATCCCGCGGGCGGTGTGATTACCAAGGATGAGCACCACGAACTGCTGCGCAAGCACGTCAAGAACCTGCGGTTGATACGCGTGCCGACTTCTGCGCACAGTCTGCAGATCGTGCAGCCTGCAATGGTCGCCACCACGGTGCTGCATTTTATTGCCGCGCATGACGGCATACCCTGCCATGAATGACATGAAACCCGCCATGGACGAATTCGAGTTTTTCCTCGGCAAGGAGTGGTCCGACGGCCTGCCGGTGGTGACGCCCACCGAAGCGCGTGTCGCGCGCATGCTTGCCGGCACTGCACGCGACCCGAATGAGCTGATCGGCAACATTCCGCCCGCGATGGAGCCCGCCACCGTACGCACAGTGGCAATCCATGCGCTGATGGCCGGCTGCAAGCCGGAGTACCTGCCGGTAGTGCTGGGCGCGCTCAAGCTGATGCTGCGCGAGGAATTCAACATGAACGGCGTGCAGGGCACCATGCACGGCGCGGCGCCGTTGATGATCGTCAGCGGCCCGTATGCGCAAAGCATCGGCATCCACGGTGGCAACGGCTGCTTCGGCCCCGGCTTTCGCGCCAACGCTTCCATCGGCCGCGCGATACGTTTGATGATGATGAATCTCGGCGGCGGCATCGCGGGTGTGGCTTCTGCGACGATATTCGCCACGCCGCTGCGCTACACCGCGTGCATCACCGAAAACATCGAACGCAGTCCGTGGGAATCACTGTCCGTATCCAAAGGCTACAAACCCACCGACAACGTGATTACCTGTGCGATGGTGGAAAGCCCGCGCCTCACCTTCGACGACGTAAGTCAGGAACCCCAGCGATTGCTTACCGGCATCGCCGATTCCATGGCGGCAATGGGTTCGTGGAACATGCACGCGCGCTCCGACATGGTGGTGGCGATGGGACCGCAGCACGCGTCGATCTGCACCAAGGCCGGCATGAGCCGCGCCGACGTGCATGCGTGGCTCACGCAACGCGCCGGACGCAAGGTGCGCGACCTGAAAGGCGGCGGCAACTGGCGGCCGGAACGTGTACGCGCGCTGGCGCCGTTCATGCAACTCGATCCCGACGATGATGATTGCTTCATTCCGGTAATCAAGGAAGCAGATGATCTGCAGTTGATGGTGGCCGGCGGCTGGGGACCCTGCACCGCCATTTGCCACGGCTGGAGCGGTGGCAGCAAAGCGGTGCATGGTGTCTACGACGTATAGCCATGTCTGTATAGTAACTATTTGTTTTTATTGTATTTTTTATGCAGCCTCCTGTAGACGAATTCGAGTTCTTTCTCGACAAAGAATGGTCGGACGGCCTGCCGGTGGTCACGCCCACCGAAGCACGCGTCGCGCACATGCTCACGGGTACTGCGCGCGATGCCGGCGAGTTGATCGGCCACATTCCGCCGGCGATGGAGCCCGCAACGGTACGCACCGTAGCGATACACGCGGTAATGGCAGGCTGCAAACCTGAATACCTGCCGGTAGTGCTCGGCGGCATCACCTTGATGCTGCGCGAGGAATTCAACCTGAACGGCGTGCAGGGCACCATGCACGGGGTTGCGCCCTTGATGATCGTCAACGGCCCGTACGCAAAACAAATCGGCATCCATGGCAGCAATGGCTGCTTCGGCCCCGGCTTTCGCGCCAACGCCACGATAGGCCGCGCGATTCGGCTGATGCTGCTCAATCTCGGCGGCGGCATTGCGGGGCTGGCTTCGGCCACAGTGTTCGCCACGCCGATGCGCTACACCGCGTGCATCACCGAGAACACCGAGCGCAGTCCGTGGGAAACCATTGCCCGCGCGCAGGGCTTCGGCACGGAAGACAATGTAATCACCTGCGCCATGGTGGAAAGCCCGCGGCTGTGCTACGACGATGCGAGTCAAGACCCTGAGCGGTTGCTCACCGGCCTCGCCGATTCGATGAGCGCGATGTGTTCATGGAACCAGCATGTGCGTTCGGACATGGTGGTGGCGATGGGACCGGAGCATGCGACGATCTGCTCGCGCGCGGGCATGAACCGCGCCGACGTGCATGCGTGGCTGATCGAACACGCAGGCCGCAAAGTGCACGACCTCAAACGCGGCGGCAACTGGCGGCCAGAACGTGCGCGCGCGCTGAACATCGATCCGAATGATGACGAACGCTTCGTGCCGGTAATCAAAGACGCGCGCGATCTGCATCTGATCGTCGCGGGCGGCTGGGGACCGCTCACCGCGATGTGCCACGGCTGGGGCGGCGGCAGCCGCGCCGTGCATGGCACTTACGCGATATCATAGGCACAGGAGATTTTATGACTGAAGAACTGGGCTTCATCGATCCCACCGCCGGTACGGGCCGTAAAAAAGTGCCGCTGGCACCCCGCCCCGCTGATCTCGCGGGCAAAGTGGTCGGCCTGCTCGACAACACCAAGGAACAGGGCAGCCTGATACTGGAAACGCTGGGCAATGCGCTGCGCGAGAAATACGGCGTCGCGCGCGTGGTCGTGCGGCGCAAGGAACACTATTCCAAGCCCGCGATCGGCGCGCTGATCGACGAAATGGCGAAGGAGGTGGATGTCGCCATCGCCGCATTGGGCGGGTGAGGCTCATGCACGTTGTGCAGTGTGCACGACACCATCGAATTCGAAAAACGCGGTATTCCGGCGGCGGTGATTATCACGCAGGCGTTTCGCAATGCCGCCGTCTTTCAGTTCAAAAGCAAAGGCATGGAAGGCCATTCCTATATCGAAATGCCGCATCCGGTGAGCAACCTGTCGCACGAAGAAATGCGCGCACTGACGTTGAAATTCGTGGACGACGTCGCACGCCAGCTGAAAGAATAGGACAACCATGCCTGCGCTGCCCGTGTTGAGCGAGTGGCTCTCCACGCAGGCGCTGCATGCGCCGTTTTGGGCGGTCATCGCGGCGACGCTATTGTGGTTTAGCTTCATCTACGCGCTGATTGCGGGCGGCGCCTATCTATTGGTAATACGGCGCGTTCCTGAAGCAGTTGCCGCCGCAGGCGGACGCGCGCAGCGCCTGCGTCCGGGCCAATTGCGCGAGGAATTACTGCTTTCAGCGCTGTCTATTTTGATTTTTGCCGCGCAGGCAGCAGGGCTGGTGTGGCTGCTGCGTCATGGCTGGCTGGCCATCGCCTGGGATCGCTCGGCATGGCATTTGCTGTGGGAATTGCCGGTGCTTTACCTGTGGAACGATCTGCATTTCTTTGCGGTGCATCGCGCGCTGCACTGGAAACCGTTGTACCGCAGCGTGCATATCTGGCATCATCGCTCGGTGATTACCACGCCGTTCTCCTCTTACAGCTTTCATCCGGTAGAGTCGTTCCTGCTGGGCAGCGTGATGCCGCTGGCACTGGTGCTGCACGCATTCAGCCCGTGGGCGCTGCTGGGTCTCACCGTGATGAGTTTGCTGCTCAATGTCAGCGGCCACCTGCCGCACGAGCAGATACACAATGGTTTCGCCCTGCTGCGGCCGCACAGCCGCTATCACAACCGGCATCACCGTGAATTCCACACCCATTTTTCGTTTTCCCTGGTCTGGCTCGATCGCTGGCTGGGCGGTTCGCGAGCGGATAAAACGTGAACCTCACGCCATTCACCAACGTTTACATCAATGCCACCGGAGCGTTCTATCCGGGCGAACCGGTCGACAACGCGCGCATCGACGAGTACATCGCGCCGCTCAATCCGGGTTCGTCGCGGCTGAAACGCCGTATCCTCGCGGAGAACGGCATTCAGCAGCGCTATTACTCCGTCGGGCCCGACGGACGCACACGGTTCAGCGCCGCGCACATGGCGGCCTGCGCGATCCGCACATGTTTGGGCGAGGCGGGCGTGCCGCTGGGCGAAATCGATCTGCTATGCACCGGCACCTCAGGCGGCGACGCCACCTTGCCGGGATTTTCCAACATGGTGCAGGGTGAGCTCGGTGCGCCGCCGATGATGACCAGCAGTCACAGCGGCGTGTGCGCGGCGGGCGTGGCGGCGCTGCAACACGCCGCAATGGCGCTGGAGGGCGGGCGCGCACAGCACGCCGTGGTCGCCACCAGCGAGATGCCATCCCGATTGTTCAAACGCTCGCGTTTTGCCAGCCGCGGCTACGACGTCGATTTCGATGCGCATTTTCTGCGCTGGATGCTGTCGGACGCCGCGGGCGCGTGGCTGGTGGAAGCGGCGCCACGCGGCGACCGTCCGCTGAAACTCATCAACATGCATCTGCGCTCATTCAGCGGCGATTACCCCGTGTGCATGCAGGTGGGCTTATCTGCCAACACCGCCGCCGGCGCAACCGAGTCCTACCTCGATTACGAATCGTTCGCCGACGCCGAAAAAGCCGGCGCGTATTCGCTGCGCCAAAACATCCGCCTGCTGCCCAATCTGTTTGATGTGGCAATTCACGAGTACGTGCGGCTGGCGCAAGCCGGCTGGATCGATACGGCGCGCATCGATTACTTTTTATGTCACTACTCCTCGCAGCGGTTTGCCGGCGTGGTGCGCGAGCTGCTCGACAAAGCGGGACTGTCGATCCCCGACGAGCGCTGGTACAACAACCTGCAAACGCGCGGCAACACGGGCGCGGCATCGATTTTCGTGATGCTCGACGATTTTCTGCGCGAACACGAAGTAAAGCCCGGTGAGCGCATTTTCTGTTTTGTGCCGGAATCCGGACGCTTTACCGTAGGCTACCTGCTACTGGAAGTAGCGCCACCCGCGAGCAACGCGCCAACTGCGCATACGGCCGCTGATGCAGTACCGCCGCCGCACGATCCGCACAGCGTGTCCAGCCCGGCGATGCGCGCGCTGCTGCGCGATCTCGCCGAGGTGTGGCATGACTACCGCTCGCGCGCGTGGCGCACGCCGCTGGTATCGCGCATCACGCGCGGCGGCCTCGAACGCGGGCACATGCTGCGCTGGATGGAGGACTGGATACCGCAGGTGCAGCAGGGCAGCCTGTGGATGCGCAAGGCCGCGGCCCATCTTGGCGAGCCTTATGCCAATCTGCGCGAGCTGATTCTGCTGCACGCCGCCGATGAGCAATTTGACTTCCGTATTTTGTTCGACGATTACAGGCGTCTGGGCGGTACGGCGCAAACCATCGAATCTCTGCGCCGCAACGCGGGCGGCGAAGCGCTCAATGCCTGGCTGCATGCGCGCGCCGACGCAGCAAACCCTGTGGGATTGCTTGGCGCGGTGTACATCATCGAAGGCACGGGGCAGCGCATCGTGCCCGCGCTGCTGCCGGAAATCCGCCGTCAGCTCGCGTTGCCTATCGAGACCACCAAGTTCCTGCAATACCACGGTGAAAATGACGTGAATCATCTGGCGCGCTGGCTGCGCTGCGTCGAGATGGCGCTCGATGCCGGCGGCGAAGCCGTGGCCGCCGATATCGTGGCAACCGCACGCACCACCGCTCAACTCTATCTGATGCAACTGGAGTCGGTGCTGTGAGCCAAAAAATAAATATCGCTGATTTTGAATCCATGCAGCATGATCCGCGCGATCCCAATCCGTGGCTGGCCCTGTATCTCGATCAAAGCACGCCTATCGATGAGAAGGTCAAACAGGCATGGCTGCGTGAATCGAGTTCCTGGAGCCGGCAGTTCGTTTTGCCGGTCGTGCGCCCCTTCGCGCGCGGCACGATCATCCTGCTGCAGTTGGTCAAAACGGTAATACCTAATGCCTTTACATCGTCGTGGCTGCTGCACCGGCTGCTGGCGTGGGCCTTGCATACCTTTGTACGGACCGATGCTAACTATTTGATTTTAAGGCACTTTCACATGGGAAGCGAAATCCTCGACTTCATCGCGCGCAATGTGCCGGACACGCACGTACCGCTCAAACCGCTGAAGCCCACCAACCTCCAACAACTGCGCGACCATGTTTTTTTGCAGCACGATCTGAATCTGTTTAATTTTGTGATCAACCTTAATCGCGAGTTGCGCTCGCAGCAACGCGAGATCACGCGTCCGCCCACGCTGGATACGCGCGGCATCAGCGAAGGCCGTTTCAGCATCGAAGACTTGCCTAACCGCTGGCACAACTTTGTCGATCTGCAAACAGCGATAGAACTGTTCACGCCGGTTTATCAGTTGTTTCTCACCGACAACGATTTCTGGCGCGCCACCAATTCGTTGCAACTGGATGAAACCATCGCGATCTACGTCGCGCGCATCCTCGAACAGCCGCACAATCTGGTGCTGCTCAACAACAAGCATCCGCTGGTGCCCGAATCCACGCTGCGCGCGGGGCATCGGCTGGTACTGCACGGATTGGCTTCGGAAATGCTTTACGAATTGCTGGTGCGCACCAAGCAGGCGCAGGCCGCGCAACCGCAGTCGCACCAACTGCGCTAACATGCGGCTTGAAGTGGCTGCGTCCGCCTTTTGATCCCATCGAACGAACGGAGAAATCATCATGACCACCCATAACAAGGTCGCCGTCATCACCGGCGGCGGCACCGGCATCGGCAAAGCCACTGCGCTGGCCTTCATCAAGGACGGCTACCGCGTCGTCATCACCGGCCGGCGCGCGGAACCTTTGGAGGAAACCATCAAAACCGCAGGCGTCGACAGCTCGCGCATGATTGGCGTGCCGACTGATGTCGGCAACCCCGACGCGGTAAAAGCACTGTTCGCCAAGACCAAGGCCGCCTTCGGACGCATCGATGTGCTGTTCAACAACGCGGGCACCAACGCACCCGGCGTGGCTTTTGAGGACTTACCGTGGGAAAAGTGGAAAGCCGTGGTCGATGCCAACCTCAACGGCATGTTTCTATGCTCGCAGGAAGCGTTCAAAATGATGAAGGATCAAAACCCGCGCGGCGGCCGCATCATTAACAACGGCTCTATTTCCGCGCACGCACCGCGGCCCGATTCCGCACCGTACACCGCCACCAAACACGGCGTGTCGGGCCTCACCCGCACCATTTCGCTCGACGGCCGCAAATACGATATCGCGTGCTGTCAGGTCGATGTCGGCAATGCCATGTCGGAACTCGCCGCGCGCATGGCCAAGGGCGTGAAGCAGGCCAACGGCACCATCGCGCCGGAGCCGATGATTACCACCGATGATGTCGCGCGCTCGGTGCTGTTCATGGCCAGCCAGCCGC
>JAKFYK010000169.1 GCA_021730905.1 Betaproteobacteria bacterium
GCAGGAACATGCCGTAATCCAGCCAGCTACCGACTTCAAGGTTGCGGTCGATGGTAAACACCAGTCCGGCAGGTGCGCCAAAAAAAACATAGTTGCTGGCGCGGTAGGCCTTCGATTTTTCGTGATCACCGCGTCCGATGCCCAGCGTGCCATACAGCCCCCAGCCGCATTGGCGGCGCCGCGCGAGATACGGCTCAAGCACCGGGTCGGTGTAGTAGTCGTAATCGCGTTTATGTCCCGGCTCATCATCCAGAAACGCGCACTGGATCGCGCCGCCGACGCGCGCGAGTGTGGCGCCGGTCATCACATGCACGTGCCACGGCTGGATGTTGGAACCGCTGGGCGCATGGCGGCCCAGTTCCACAATTTCGCACAGCGTTTCCTTCGGCACAGGATCAGGCTTGTAGGCGCGGATCGAGCGCCGCGTGCGCGCTGCGTCGAACACATCTGCCGCAGGTTTACTCAGTCCATCGGTCATTTTTACCTCCGGTGATGATGTTAACACCCAGCACCGGTCGGTTAGAATGCGGCCTCGATCCAACGACAGCGAAGAAAGCATTTCTCATGAGCAATCCCATCCGCATCACCATGGGCGGCTACGGTCCGCCCTCCACCACCTGCAGCCGGGGCATGAAAGTCATGGGCGACACCATCGCGGAACAATTTGGCAGGGATGTTGCTGTGCATTATGTGTGGAACGTGATGGATCTCGGCTACAAGGGCGCTGATTTGCTGTGGATGGCGGAAGACGGCGTGCTGTCGCTGTCGTATCAATCGACGAGCTACCTTGCCGACCGTGTGCCGGAACTGGATTTCGCCGATCTGCCATTTTTGTTTGACGACGTAGCACAAGCGCGCGCCGCGATGGACGGCGCGCTCGGCGCCTGGATGACGCAGAAAATCGAGGAACGCATCCCAGGCTATCGCGTGCTCGGCTACTTCGAAAACGGCTATCGGCATATTTCCAACCGCCTGCGCCCCGTGTGCACACTCGCCGACCTGAAAAACATGAAGGTACGCCTGATGCCCGGTGAAATTCATCGCCGCAGCTTCGAACTGATGGGCGCGGTGTCATGCCCGCTCGATCTCAAACCCGGCCTTGAAGCGGTCGTGTCAGGCGCGGTCGATGCACAGGAAAATCCGTTCGCCAATACCGTGGATTACGGCGCGCACACCGTGCATCGCTACCACACGCGGACCGCGCACTGCTATCTGTCGCGCGGCATCTACATGAATCGCGCGCAGTTCGACCGCTGGCCGAAAGAACTGCAGGAGGGCATGCGCGCGGCGGCACGCAAGGCGGTGCTGGCGCAGCGCGCGCTCACGGTGGAAGAAGAAAAAGCCGCGCGCAAAGCCATCGAAGCCGCGGGCGGTGAGATTGTGGAACTGACTCCGGAAGCGCGCCATGCTTTCGTGCAAGCAGTAAAGCCCCTGCACGACGAGGCGCGCCAGCGCTTTGGCGATGAGGTGTTCGCGCTGATACCTCGCACCTAAACCGCAACACCGGGGAAGACACCCCTCCTCCCTTCCGTAGCCGGACGAGAGGCAGGAAAATTCTCAGGTCACGCCGACTTCGCGCTGCTTGATGTGCGTTTCCACGCCCTGCTTGCCTTCGTCGGTTTCCGGGTTCCAGATGTTCTGGTGGCCCAGCAGGTCTTCCTTCTTCCACACGTGCTTGGCGTCACCCATGTAGACGATGAACACCTCGCAGCCGTCCGGATACTCGTACGGCCCGTGCGGGATGTCCCAGCCGAACACGTAGTCGCCGGGACGCAGATCCTTGCCAGCGACACACATGCGGCCCTTGGTCACCAGTATCGAATGCCAGCTCTTGTGCGTGTGCTTGGGCTCGACGTAGCCTGCCGGAAAACGCTGCTTCATGTCGATGCGGTTCATCACCGGATCGTAATTCAGCACTTTCACCTGCACACCCTTGGGCAGCGTGAGGATGCCGCGCACATCATCGTTTTCCCACGGGATATCACGGTCGTAGATCGCCCTGAAGGTGCGATCGTACTTGGGCGCCGCCGTGCGCTTCACCGATTTCGGTTTCGTCTTGGCTTTCACGCTTACTGTCTTGCGCGATTTTACTTTGGTCTTCGCCTTGGATTTTGCCGTCACTTTCTTTTTCGCTTTCATGGTGCCCCTCTCCGATCAGGTTCAAATTACATCGAATGCCGCGATGATGGCGCTATTCTCGCACGCACCAACGGGATGTAGAATTTTCTTTTAAAAACAAATACTTACTTTACCATCACCTTTTCTCCCGTGCGCGCCGACTCGATAATCGCCTCCAGCGCCGCGATGTTGGCGAGCATCTGATCCTGCGGCATCAGATAGGGCGCGCGTCCTTCCACCGCATCGGCAAACGCCTCTACATTTGCAATCACACTGGACGACGGCGCGTAATCAACCGTACTGCGTTTATCTCCGCTCACCACCTTGGTCAGCGTCCAGCCCATCGGTGTGCTCGGATGCGCCTTGTCGCGTACTTCGATCCAGCCTTTGCTGCAATACACCGCGAAGCGCCCATCGAACGGCGTGGCGAGTATCGCGGTCAGCAAGGCGTGGCCGCCTTTTTTGAATTTCACCATAGCCGCCAGCGTGTCGCCATTGCTCAGCGGGCTGCCCAGTTGCTTGACGCTGCACCACACGCTCTCCGCCTCGCCGAATACCGACACCGACAAATCGAGGATGTGAATGCCGGTCGCGGTAATCGGGCCGGCCGGCGCTTCCTCCGGTG
Source organism: Betaproteobacteria bacterium (assembly GCA_021730905.1). Classification (GTDB taxonomy): domain Bacteria; phylum Pseudomonadota; class Gammaproteobacteria; order Burkholderiales; family SG8-41; genus UBA5216. The sequence continues at coordinate 2,744 of JAKFYK010000169.1, forward strand.
TCAGGCGCCAATTGTCGGCGGGGAGTGCCAGAAATTTGTCCTGACTGAAATTGGCCTCGATCTGTAGCGGCACGCCCAGTTCGCCCGACTGGATGGTGCGCATCAAATCGAGTATCGGGGGTTCGAAGCGGCGCTCGTGGCCGACGGCAATTTGCAACTGCTTGGCGTTGATCGCCGCCAGCGCGCGCGCGGCGTCGGCGCGCGTCATCGACAGCGGCTTCTCGCAAAACACATGCTTGCCGGCGTTGGCCGCAGCGATGATCTGTTCGGTATGCGCGGTATGCGGCGTGCACAGCAACACCGCTTTCACTTTCGGGTCTTTGAGCACTTCGGCATAGTCCGACACCATCTCGAAGCCGTGCTCACGCGCGAACTCGGCTTCCGTCGCCGGGTTGCGCTTCATGCCTTTGACCACGCGCAGCTTCGAACTCTTGCTGATCAGATTGACCAGCGTCTTGCCCCACCAGCCCATGCCTACCACGGCTACGTCCAGCATCCGCTACTCCTTACTTTTTCTTCGCAGGTGAAATAATACGCGAGCCTGCAGCGATCAATGCAAGCTTTTCGCGGCGGCTCAGTTGCTTGATCCGGTACTCGCGCTTGCACGCGGCGGAGCGATTCGCGGTTTTTTCCTGATACACCAGTTTCACCGGTCGCCGAGCCCGCGTGTAGCGTGCGCCGCTCGTGCGCAAGCCATTGTGCTCGGCAACGCGCCGCGTCACATCCATGGCCACGCCGGTATACAGCGTGCCGTCGGCGCAACGCACGATATACACTTGCCAGCGCTTTATCAACGGTGTGGATCGACCATACGTAATTTTAAATAATACAATTAAAACATGTACTTAGATATGCAGGCCGCGCGCACGCAAATAACGTTCCCCCTTGGGCGACAGGCGGAATTGTGCATGCTTGCCGCGCGCGGTTTTACCGCCGGACGCGGTGGCCTTGGCCACATAAGCGCACTGGTGCAAAAACACCAGGCTGGTTTCCGCGATCTGAATATTCACGCTGATGCTGCGGGCGATTTCCGCCGCGCGGCCCTGCGTGTGCGACGCCAGATACTGCATCGCGCTCACCTGCGGGCCGTCGAGCGTTTCCCACTGTTCGATATATTGCGCGAGGTCTTGTTTGAGGCGCGCGTTTTCAGCGCGCAGCTCGGAGAGCTCTTTTTCCAGCGCTTCCAGCTTCGGTCTGAATTTCGCCGCCGCCGGCACCTGCTTTAACAATGTCGCCACTACACTCACTGCCGCGCCCCTTTTACCGGTATTTTGAGCGCGGTATTTTACACGCCATCCAGGCAAGCACGGCGCCTGCGACACGCGAAAAAAAACGCGCCCGGATAAGGCGCGTTTTCCGCGAGGCGAAGCCGCGTTATTTCTTTTCTTCGTCTTTGGGTTTGTTGCGCATCACTTTCCACATGAACCAGCCGCCGCCGCCGAACATCAGCACCAGAAACACGATAATGCCGACGTAGTTGGGTTCAGGTATCGGTGCATCCGCGATTTCAGCAGCGTGCACTGCGCCCAGCATCAGCATCAGCATCGAAACAAAAAAACCAATCAATTTAGCCACCAGAAACTCCACAAAAAGTTTATAAGAATCATGACATCAGGCAGGATTGCCGCTGAACCGGCAACAAAATCCAAAATCGCGAGTGCATGAATACCAGCTTTGAGTGTCTCACACCTTGCTTACTGCCGTCTTACCGGCATGAAAGGTTCACATTGCGTGAGTGCGCGTGACTTGGGATCATAGCCGCAGACAGCAGTGAAAGGCATAATGCGGCCTTTTCTTCGTTTCTTAAATTGAGGATTCATCATGGCAGCTACCACTACATCCAGCGGACTCATCATCGACGACATCACCGTCGGCGACGGCGCCGAAGCCAGCGCGGGCCAGGAAGTCACCGTGCACTACACGGGTTGGCTCACCACCGGAGAAAAATTCGACTCGAGCAAAGACCGCGACGATCCGTTTGTATTTCCACTCGGCGGCGGACGCGTGATCAAAGGCTGGGACGAAGGCGTGCAGGGCATGAAAGTCGGCGGCACACGCAAGCTCACCATTCCGCCCGCGCTCGGGTATGGTGCACGCGGTGCCGGCGGCGTGATTCCGCCGAACGCTACCCTGGTATTTGAAGTGGAATTGCTGGCGGCGGACTAATCCGCCAACCCCGCAAACAGCGGCGTGCTCAGATAACGCTCGCCGAACGACGGAATAATCACTACGATCAGTTTGCCCGTGCTCGACGCGCGTTTGGCGACTTCGATTGCAGCCCACATCGCAGCACCTGACGAAATACCCACCAGCAGCCCTTCTTCCTTGGCCATGCGCCGCGCCATCGCCATCGCGTCGTCGTTTTTCACGCGAACGACCTCGTCGTAGATTTTGGTGTTGAGTACTTTCGGCACGAAGCCAGCGCCGATGCCCTGTATCGGGTGCGGGCCAGCCTGTCCGCCGGACAGCACCGCCGACGCATCCGGCTCCACCGCCACACACTGAAACGAGGGCTTGCGCGCTTTGATCACCTCGCCCACGCCAGTAATAGTGCCGCCGGTACCGATGCCGGAAATCAGAATGTCGGCCTTGCCATCGGTGTCGCGCCAGATTTCTTCGGCCGTGGTGGCACGGTGCACCGCCGGATTGGCCGGATTTTCAAACTGCTGCGGAATCAGGTAACGCGAATCCGCGGCGGCCATCTCCTCGGCTTTCTTGATCGCGCCCGGCATGCGCTCGGCGCCTGGCGTCAGTATCAGTTCCGCGCCATACGCGCGCAGCAGCATGCGCCGCTCCTTGCTCATGGTGTCGGGCATCACAATCGCACACTTGTAGCCGCGCGCCGCGCATACCATGGCAAGACCGATGCCGGTATTGCCGCTGGTAGGTTCGAGAAAGATCGTGTCGGGTTTGACGCGTCCGGATTTCTCGGCTGCTTCGATCATCGACAATCCGATGCGATCCTTGACGCTGTGCGCCGGATTCTGAAACTCCAGCTTGGCGAGCACCTCGCCCGCGCAGCCCTGTGCGAGTCTGTTGATACGCACCAGCGGCGTGTTGCCGATCAGATCAGTGACATTATTGGCAATCTTCATAGCGGCTCTCCGGGTCAGAAACAATCAGCAGTAAATGGCAAATCGGGGAATTCCAGCCAAATCCCCAACGCAAATCCGTTTTGAACATCATAACCCCTCTTTCGATGCCGGAGCGGGCCGGAAAAAAGGTTAAGCAAGCTTCAAAAAGGGGCCTCAAGCCATCCATTCGCACGGCGTTTCCCGCACCTTTGCATAGGGCCACGAATGCTCCGCCATATACCCAAAAGTCGCTTGGAATCAAACAAATACCCACAAAACCAATAGTGTGTATAATATGGAACGGTGTTTGATTTCCGAGTGCTAAGGGTTTGGATTTTCAGTGGTCGTTGGATGTTCGTCCTTGGAAAGCTTTGAGACCAAAACATTGAAAGGGGACCTTCTTAGAAGGTCCCGATTTACTCAACTCATTTTTAAGGAACGTGCACAATGGCAACCGGTACAGTTAAGTGGTTTAACGATGCAAAAGGTTTTGGCTTTATTACTCCCGATGGCGGCGGCGAAGATCTCTTCGCGCATTTCTCCGCGATCAACATGTCGGGCTTCAAAAGCCTGAAAGAAGGCCAGAAAGTGTCCTTCGACATCACCGACGGCAACAAAGGCAAAAAGCAGGCGAGCAACATCCAGGCCGCTTAAGCTTCAAGCTGTCACAAAAAAGCCGGGCTTCTGCCCGGCTTTTTTATTGCGCCTCATCTGAGGCAGATGGCCCGTTGTGGGAGATTTTCCTCTCCTGCTCCACAATCAGACCAGCGTTTCCAGCAAGCGAGTAGCTTCACCCGCATTGTCCTTTAGCAAAGTGAGCACGCGCGCGACGCCCGGTCGCACCTTGGAGCGCATCTTGCTGTCCATGCTCTCAATCGCGTCCATGAGCAAAAATTCCTGATCGCTTGCGATGGTCGACGCTAACAATGCAGCCTGAAGCGCATCCTTTTCACGCTTGGGATTGTCAGCACCAGTACGCAATGCGAACAAAGCGAGTTTGTGCAGACAAAACCGACCAGGGTGAGGCACGGTAACGGGGACGATGCGGTCACGGCCGATCAGCACCGAGGAAATCGTTTCGTCGAGCAGATAATCCAGGTACGGCAGTCCCATCGCATGCGCACCCAGTTCGGGAACCCTGATCGACGTAAACGGTTTGCCGCGCGTGGGCACCAGCAAATCCACCTTGAGTTTTCGGCCGCGAACCTTGAACGACGTAGACGGTGCACCACGTTTCAACGTCGGCACCTCGACAAACGGCAAACCAGTTTGTTCAAGCAAGTGCAGCAAACCACCTTCAGGCAACGCCGCGATTTCAATACGGCCAGCGCGCGCTACGTCCACGTCCTCGGTCATCGGAAATGGCGAGGCCGACACACCCAACTCGTTGAGGATGACACCATAAGCATGCGTGCCGATGAGCACTCCGCCACCACCGAACACGCCGGCATTGAACAGCGACGCCACCGTGACAAGCGTGGAGTTATCAGCACTGTAAAAACCAATCCTGCGCAGCTTGCCGCTGTAATCGGCGATCACTGCCTGTTCGCTCATCTCGAGCTTTAAGCGTTCCAGCTTTTTCACTGTCGTGGCCTCTGACACAGCGCCGATATATTCCGTGATGCGCTTGCCGCCTGCGTTGTAGCGGTAACGATAAACAAACCTCCCGCCGGCGCGCTGCTCGGTCTGAATGCTACCAGCGGTCAGCAATGGCACTACCTGCTGCGCCTGCGCGAGTTCCTTGGCCTGGGCATAGACCGTGCGCAGGGAAGTATCAAATAGTGTCTTTTTAAACAATCGCTTAACTCTTTGTGGAATAGAATAAGATACTATTCCACAAATCTACTCCAAGTGCAGCAAAGCTGCAATCTTCATGCACTGTGACTATGCGCACCATCTGAGGTGCGCACGCCTGATCGATGCGTATGCCGAAATCGCTGGCGGGATGATCGACGCAATAGGTGGTGTTGATTCGAATCCACTAAATTCGAACAATGGTAGATGCTTAACGCAACGGATGCGCGGTTACCAGTTTGAATTTCGAGTTGCTTACTTCAATGACCTCACAACATCCTACTTCACCAACCCCTCCGCCGTCATTGCCTCGATCACTTTCGGCCGTTCGCCGATGCGCTTGTTGACCGCGGCTACATGCGGCCATTTCGCCAGATCGATGTTGTGCTTTTTGGTCCACAGCAGGATGTTGAAGAGATAGGCGTCGGCGATGCTGAAGTCGTCGCCCATCAGGTAGTGTTTGCCGGCCAGCATTTTGTCGAGCGCATTCATGCGCCGCTCGATCACGCCGAGCTGCACCACTTTCATCTCCGGCGTCATTTTCGGGTTGAACAGCGCGCCGATCTGCTTGTGCACTTCGGTGGCGATGAAGTTAAGCCATTCCAGCACGTGGTAGCGTTCGTGGCTGCCGAATTTTGGTGCCAGATTCGCAGCCTGGTTCTGATCAGAGATGTATTGCAGTATCACCGCTACTTCGGTGAGTATGTCGCCATCGTCGAGTTTCAGCGCGGGCACGTAGCCCTTGGGGTTGATCTCCCAGTAGTCGGCGCCGCTTTCGGTTTTTTTATTGGGAATGTCGACGCGCTCAATTTCAAACTCGCAGCCGGCTTCGTGCAGGATGATGTGAGGTGCCAGTGAACACGCGCCGGGGGAATAATAGAGTTTCATTTTTATCCTTTAAAAACAAATAGTTATAAATAATTATGCCCTGCAACCGAAGCGCGCGCCGCCGCAACACTATCAACCATAAGTACCTGCAACCTTTGCGCTTGCCGCATGCAGACACTCGCACCAAGCGTGCGCAGAGTTTACCCCGGATGGATGGTCAATCCACGCGCGCGCCGGAGGCCTTGACGATGGCACCCCAGGTCGCGGTTTGTTCACGCACAAATGCGTCGCACTGTTCAGGACGCGAGCCGACGATTTCGATGTCAGCCTGCGCGAGGCGCGCGCGTACCTCGGGTGTGTGCAAGGCTTTGACAATATCGGCGTTGAGTTTGCCGATTACCGCGGGCGGCGTTCCGGCGCGCGTGACGACGGACCAAAAGCCGACGCCGGCGCGGTAAGCGGGCAAGGTTTCGCCGACCGTTGGCACGTCGGGCAGCGACGGCGCGCGCCGGGGGCTGGTGCTGGCGATCACGCGCAGTTTTCCGGATTGTATGTAAGGCACCGCTTCCACCAGCACCGTGGCGAGCAACGGCACGCGGCCCGGCAGCACGTCGAGCAGCGCCTGATTGCTGCCTTTGTACGGCACGTGCTGAATCCTGATGCCCGCCGCAAGGCGCAGCGCTTCGGCAGCAATATGGTTGGCAGTGCCGGAACCGCCGGTGGCATAGCTGATCTCGCCGGGGCGCGCTTTCGCAAGCCGGATCAACTCGGTCACGTTCTTTGCCGGAAACGACGGGTGCACAAGCAGCAGGCCGTACAGATTGCCGATCTGCGTCACGCACGCGAAATCCTTTTGCGTGTCGTACGGCAGTTTGGCGTAGAGCGTGGCATTGATCGCAAGCGCGGTGATCGCATGCAACAGCGTGTAGCCGTCGGCCGGCGACTTCGCCACGGCATCGGCGCCGATGGTGGTGCCGCCACCCGGACGATTCTCGACCACCACCTGCTGATTCCAGGCATCTGCGAGTTGCCGCGCCAGGGTGCGCGCGAAGACATCGGTTTCGCTGCCCGCCGGCAGCGGCATGATGTAGCGCACGGCGCGCGCGGGGAAAGCCTGCGCTGCCGCTCCAGTGGTCAACACCGTCACGAACGTTGCCGCAACCGACAGTCCTGCGAAGACGGTGCAGTGTTTATATCGCATCCTGTTCCCCCCTCCCGCAGGGAATGTAGCAGCAAGCCCCGCGGCGTGCAAAACCCGGAAGCGTGAGTGATAATGTCGCGCACAGCAATGCACATGGAGACACATCATGTCCGTTCAGGGATTGGGATACATCGGACTTGAAGCAAGCAATCTCGATGCATGGCGAAAGTTCGGCACCGAGGTGCTGGCGATGCAGGTCATCGAGCGCGATGCGGACACTCTCGCGCTGCGCATGGACGAGCGCTGCCAGCGCGTGCTGGTGCAACAGGGTGAAACCGATGCGCCGGCGTTTTTTGGGTTCGAGACGGGCAATGCTAAGACGCTGCAGGCGGCAATAACCAAACTCGAAGCCGCCGGCGTCGGTGTCACGCGCGCCACTGAAACGGAATTGGGACTGCGCCGCGTAGAGGCGATGGCGTGGTGCCGGGATCCGTCGAGCAACCGCATCGAAATTTTTCACGGGCAGGCCACGGGTGACAAGAACGGCGACGGCGCGCTCACATTGCCGCGCCCGCACGGCGGCTTTCGCAGCGGGACGCTCGGCATGGGGCACGTGGTATTTCATGTCGAGGACATTGACGCGTCCAGCCGCTTTTATCGCGAACTCATGGATTTTCGGCTTTCCGATTACATGGTGAAGCCGTACCGTTTGATGTTCCTGCGCGCCAATCCGCGTCATCACAGCGTCGCGCTCCTGCAGTCGCCAAAAAACGGCGTGCATCACGTGATGTTCGAGGTGCTGGCGCTCGACGACGTCGGCCGCTCGTACGATGCCGCGCTCGAAAACTGGCGCATCGGCCAGACGCTAGGCCGTCACGCCAACGACTGGGTGCTGTCGTTTTATGCGTTTTGCCCGGCGGGATTCATGATGGAAGTCGGCTGGGGCGGGCGCACCGTGGACGAGGCGACGTGGACGCCGCGCGAAATCACCCACGGCGGCAGTATGTGGGGCCACGACCGTCTTTATATGGATGAAGAGCGCCGCCGCACCGCCAACGAAGTGCGCCGCGCGGTGGTCAAGGCCGGGCTCGGCGCGCCACTGCAGGTGACGCGCGGGCAGTATAACGAAGTGAAGTAAGCGACGCCGGGGACCGAGGGAGGCGGAGAACTTTTTCCGACGCGACAGGAACGGCGAAGATCACACCTCTTACGACGGCAGCCTGTCGCCATCCGGCGGCACCGGAACCTCGAACGCATTGGCGATCCCCGATATCATGCCGCCGAAGTGGTTCGCGGCTGCCGTCAACTCGACGATCCCCTGCGGGCCGTGGCGGCGGTTGAGCGCATCGAACGTTGCCTGATCGACCCGGTTGGTGCGCATGAGCTGCCGTACGTAGACCACGATTTCCCGTTCCTCGGCGGACAGCTTGGCGGGGTCGCCTTTCGCGCGCAGCACATCAATCACCTCCTCTTTCACGCCGGCACGCCGCGCCGCGGCGGTCTGCGCCGCCCACACATACGCCGCCTCGCGCTCACGTACCGCCGTCAGGATGGCAACCGAGCGCAGCTTCGTATCCACCACGCAATCGTCGCGGAAGAAGGTCACCAGTGGCAGCAGGCGCTCCGCCAGTTTCGGGCTATGGAGCAGCATGCTGAACGGCCCGCGTATATGACCAAACACTTGCACCACGGTGTCGGCGACGGCGTGGTGCTCGGCGGACAATTCGTTTTTGGCGGTAATCGGGGTGAGGCGGGGCATCAGATTCTCCTGAGTGTGTTTGAGGGGCGGCAAATCATGCGCCCGATGCACAAAGCGGGTCAACCGCCG
>JAKFYK010000149.1:0-4110 GCA_021730905.1 Betaproteobacteria bacterium
GCGCGCGGGCGCGGCGTCTGGCCTGCGTAAAACACCGCGACGTTTTTCATGTCGTCGTCGGAGAGTGGCGCCGCCATACCGGCCATCACCGCATTGTTGCGTTCGGCAGGTTTGCCGCCTTGGGGTTTGAAGTTGCTAAGCTGCCGATAGAGGTATTCGGGATGCTGCCCGGCGAGGCTGGGGTTCACGGACAATGGGCTGTTGCCGTCCGGGCCATGGCAGGCCGCGCAGACTTTGCCGACGATTTCCTGCCCTTTGGCCGCATCGCCTTTAATGACAGATTGGGCAAGCAGCGTGGGCGCGAAAGTTGCACAGGCGACAGTTGCCAGAATCAGGCGGAATTTCATGAATGCTCCGAGTAACACGAAAATAAGCAGGGGAGTAACAAGGCCCCGTATTGTATAGTACGCGGCTATTTTCGCGCCAGAATCAGGCGCATTTACAAAGACCTAGGCGCAGCCTATCGTAACCCAATCATGACCAATCCTGCCGTCGAGTTTCTCGCGTCCGCCCATCGCGTGGAGGAGTTGTGGCCGGATACGGGCCGCGAGGTCGCGTTTGCCGGGCGCTCCAACGCTGGAAAATCCAGCGCCATCAATGCGCTGGCCGCCAAACACAAACTCGCTTTCGTCAGTAAAACGCCAGGCCGCACGCAGACCATCAACTTTTTTAGCGCCGGCAAAAACCGCCGCTGGGTGGATTTGCCGGGCTATGGTTATGCCAAAGTTTCCAAGACCGAACGAGAGTATTGGGGTGAGTTAATAAGCACTTACCTTACAAGTCGTAACTCTTTGTTTGGATTAATAATTTTAGTTGATTCTCGACACGGTATTAAGCCGCTGGATGCACAATTGATCGCATGGTTTTCGCCCACCGGCCGGCCTATCCATGTGTTGCTGACCAAGGCTGACAAACTGACGCAGAGCGAGTCGATTGCGATACTTCGAAAAGTGAAGGGCGAGCTTGCACGGGGCTACGCCAACTGCACGGCACAGTTATTTTCCGCCACAGCGAATCGCGGCGTGGCGGAGGCTAACGCCATCGTTGCAGGCTGGCTTCAGTCACCGGAAGAGCGTACAGAAAAAACCCCCGGTAAAGGGGAGTAAACCGGGGGCGAAAATGCCTTAATTGGATTAAGGCGCCCGCTCAGGGAGGTGAAGCGGGAGACGATAAATCGTCGTCTGTTGTTAAGACGCTTATAATCATCCAGAGTTCCAAAATTATTTTCTCTCTGTAATCATCGCCTTATGAGTACACATCCCGCACGTAACTTAGGGGCATTTCCACAGAGGCGCATGCGCCGCATGCGCCGTGATGATTTCTCGCGGCGCCTGATGCGCGAGAACCGTTTAACCGTGGACAACCTGATTTATCCGGTGTTCATCATCGAAGGCAAAAACCGCACGCAGAAAATAGACTCGATGCCCGGCGTCGAGCGCTACACCATCGACAAGCTGCTCGCGCGCGCAGAAGAATGTGTGAAGCTGGGCATACCGGCGATGGCGCTGTTTCCCGCGGTGGAAGCGCGGCTCAAAACTGCGGACGGCCGCGAAGCGGTGAATCCCAAAGGGCTGGTGCCACGCGCAGTGGCCGCATTAAAAAAACGCTTTCCTGACCTCGGTGTGATCACCGATGCCGCACTCGATCCGTACACCACGCATGGTCACGACGGCGTGCTCGACAGCAAAGGTTATGTGCTCAACGACAAAACTGTGAGCGTGCTGCAACAACAGGCGCTGGTGTGCGCGGGCGCGGGCGTGGATATCGTTGCGCCGTCCGACATGATGGATGGCCGCGTCGGCGCGATACGCGCGGCGCTGGATGGCAAAGGTTTCATCCACACGCGCATTTTGTCGTACGCCGCAAAATATGCGTCGGGATTTTACGGCCCGTTTCGCGACGCGGTGGGCTCCAGCAAAACGCTGGGTGGCAGCAACAAATACACCTATCAGATGGACCCCGCGAACAGCGACGAAGCGCTGCGCGAAGTCGCACTCGATCTCGAGGAAGGCGCCGACATGGTGATGGTCAAACCCGGCATGCCGTATCTCGACATCGTGCGCCGCGTGAAAGACGAATTCCGCGTGCCGACTTACGTGTATCAGGTCAGTGGCGAATACGCGATGCTCAAAGCCGCCGGGCGCAACGGCTGGATCGACGGCGACCGCTGCGCAATGGAAGCGCTGCTCGCGTTCCGGCGCGCAGGGGCGGATGGGATACTGACTTATTTTGCGGTGGATGCTGCGCGGTGGTTGAAGGACTGATTATAAAAATACAAATGAAAATAATTACATGAGATCAATTGCTTACGGCTCGATAGGAATATAACTTATTCCGGGAACTATGACTGCAGATTGCGCTTCGTTTCGTGCGGGTTGCGCTTGCCGCATCATCTTCACCCGCAAATCCAAGTTACTTAGCTGACTTGGTCGGTATGCGCGGGTCGTTTTTCTGAACGCCGTCAGTGCTGGCGTTAACCGCCTTCTTTTTCGGAGCAGCTTTGTCGGCAGCGGATTTCGCGGCCGGTTCTTTTGCAGACAAACTGCTGTTGATCTGCATCCCATATGCACTCGCCACAACAGCCATCGTGGCAGCAGCCACGACACAACGGGCCCATGTTTTTGCGCAAGGCATCGTTTCACCCGGCGACTTGGCCCAGGTTGTGTTGGAAAGCACCCTTTGAAACACTTGCGTAAGTTGTCTCATGACCGCTCCTTTCAATCCTCATCGCACACGCCCGAATGGCATGATTTGGATAAGGCGCAACGATACACATACGTGCTAAAAATTACTGGGTAGACTGGCTTAATACGTCCGCAACAGCAATTCCTCCACCGCCGCCAGCTTCGCTCGCTCGATAGCCTTGCCCGCCAGCGACGTTTTCAACGGCGCACGCGCGTCACGCGGCGACAGCACGGCGATTTCGATGTCGGTGCCTTCATCATTCATGGTAAACAGCGGCACGGTGATGCGCGTTTCGCCACTGTAAAGCAACGTCTGCCCGGGTTTGTAGGCTATGCCGCGGCCGATCAGAAACAGCTCCACTGCCTTGGCGTCGTCGGTAAAAAGCTGCAGGTTGATGTCGGCGTACTTGCCAGCGCTGCCGGAGAGCACCGAGCCGCACAGATGCGGATTAAATGGCGCCAGTTCCTGCATCGCGCACACGGCTTTTTCGCGTAGTTCCTGCAAACGGTCGCGCTGGTCGTCGGCATGAAAGGTCTGCTGGTAGCTTTTGAGCGCGTCGTCGATTTCGTCATTGCCGGGCAGGTGACGAGTGTCGGCCACGCCGGCCTGGCGAGCCGCTTTTTTCTTTGCCAGCGCGTAGTCTTCAACCCCGTCTTCCACCATGATGCGCGCGGCGAGGCGGGCTATACGCGTGCGCTCGTCGTTGCGTGCCCGTCCATTCATAAAAATGTTTTAAAACAATTGGTTACGTGCGGTATCCGGCAAGAGTGGCATACCCGAAGGCGTGTCGCCGGTCTCGCCATCGCCGCGCGGCGCGAATTCCTGGTAATAAATCTCACCGCCGGCGGCTTGTAGCCCCTTCGGCGTGTCCAGTGGCAACTCGGGCACGCCTTTAAGCACCACCTCCATGTAGCGTATCCAGATCGGCAGCGCGACCCCGCCGCCGGTCTCGTTGCGGCCCAGCGTCTGCGGCTGGTCAAAGCCCACCCACACCACGCCGACCAGACCGGCGTTGTAACCGGCAAACCACGCATCCAGAAAATCGTTGGTGGTACCCGTCTTGCCACCGAGATCACCACGGCCAAGCTTCATCGCCGACGCTGCGGTACCGCCGCGCACCACGTCGCGCATCATGCTGGTCATGATATAGGCGTTGCGCTCGTCGATCGCGCGTTGGGCATTGACCTTGGCGCGCACCGGCTTTTCCTCGAACAACACGGTACCGCGCCCATCCTCGATGCGCTGGATAAAATAGGGTTTGATGCGATAGCCGCCATTGGCGAATACCGAATAACCCGCAACCATTTGCATCGGCGTCACGTTGCCTGCGCCTAGCGCCATCGTCAGATACGGTGGATGCAGTTTGGCATCGAAGCCGAATTTCGTCACGTAGTCCTGCGCATAGTGGGTGCCGATGGACTGAAG
>JAKFYK010000149.1:4692-11165 GCA_021730905.1 Betaproteobacteria bacterium
TTCCTCAATCGCGCCAACCTGCACCTCGGCATAGGCTTCCGGGCCGCGATAGCCGTGGCGCCGGTCGTAGTCGAGGACGCCCTTGCGCAGGGCGGCATAGGCTGCCGTCTGGTGATCCACCAGTATGGTGGTGTAGACCTTCAGGCCGAGCGCATAGGCACTTTCCTGATAACGTTCGTACATGGCCTGCCGCACCATTTCGGCCACGTACTCGGCGCGCGTGGCGAATTCATTCAGCTCGTTTTTTACCACCATCGGCTGCTTGTCGGCATCCGCTTGCTGCGCGGCGGTAATAGCACCCATCTCGCGCATGCGGCGCAGCACATATTGCTGGCGCAGCTTGGCCCGCGCCGGATTGGCTACCGGATTAAAGCTCGACGGCGCCTTCGGCAGCCCCGCCAGCATGGCCGTTTCAGCCAGTGTCAGCTCACCCAGCGTCTTGCCGTAGTAGATGCGGGCAGCAGCAGCAAACCCATAGGCGCGTTGCCCTAGGTAAATCTGGTTGACATAAAGCTCAAGAATCTGGTCTTTGCCAAGGCTCGATTCGATTTTGAACGCGAGCAGCATTTCATTGAACTTGCGGGTAAGCGTTTTTTCACGCGTCAGAAAAAAATTGCGCGCCACCTGCATGGTGATGGTGGAGGCGCCCTGGCGCGGGCCCGTGAGCGTGAAATTTGCAAGCGCGGCGCGCGCAAGGCCGACATAGTCGACGCCCTTATGCTGGTAGTAGCGCTCGTCCTCGGCGGCGAGGATGGCATCCACCATCGGCTTCGGCACCTGCTGCATAGACACCACGGCACGGCGTTCCTCGCCAAACTCACCGATCAGCTTGCCGTCGGCGCTATAAACCCGCAGGGGCACCTTGGGCCGGTAATCGGTAAGCACTTCCAGCGATGGCAGGGTCGGCCAAACCATCACCGCGGTGAACGCAAACAGCAGCGCTGTTGCGAAAATACCTACAACCACAAGTAATAGGGGGTAGGTGACCCAGCGAACAGACATTTAGCGGTGGCTTTCCGGACAATATCTTGAGAAAATTCCTGCACTTAGGCGCTTTTGTTGATAGTGTACTTGAATATCTACCAACGAAAAAACGAACAAGCTACACTATATCCCAGAATACCGGTTTGATCTAAGCGGACGCTAGGGGCAGGAAGCAGCAACAGATGAACAGCTTAGGTTTCAAATTTAAAGTAATTAACGGGCGAAAATACTTATATGCCTATTATTAAAGGGAAACTTGGCGGACTGGAACGACTGTTCCAGGTCAAGTCGCCGGCGCTGATTGGCGTTGATATCAGCACCTCTGCCGTAAAAATGGTGGAGCTCTCGGATCGCGGCAATCAGATGTACCAAGTTGAGCGCTATGCAATCGAGCCGCTGCCTCGCGATTCGGTGGTGGAAGGCAATATCAATAATCTTGATGCCGTAAGCGAAACCCTCAAGCGCTGTCACGCGCGTCTGGGCAGCAGCATCAAGACCGTGGCCATCGCCCTTCCCAACGCCGCGGTCATCAGCAAAAAAATACTGGTTCCCGCCGGTTTGACCGAAGATGAGATAGAAGTTCAAGTCGAAACCGAAGCCAATCAGTACATCCCGTTTTCACTGGACGAAGTGAACCTCGATTTTCAGGTCATCGGCCCAGCACCCGGCAGCCCCGACGATGTGGAAGTCATGATCGCAGCATCGCGCAAGGAAAAGATCGAGGATCGTGTCGCGGTTTCGGAAGTAGCCGGGCTTAAGGCAATAGTGGTTGACGTCGATTTGTTCGCCGCCCAGTCCGCGTTCGAATTGATCGAATCCCAGTTTCCGGACAAGGGCAAGGATCAGAACATCGCCATCGTGGACGTCGGCGCCGCGTTTACCAATGTCAACGTGCTGCGAAACGGCCAATCGATTTACCTGCGGGAGCAGCCTTTCGGCGGATCCCAGTTGACACAGGAAATCCAGGACAAGTTTGGACTGTCGCGCGAGGAAGCCGAAGTCGCCAAGCGCGCCGGCGGCCTGCCTGACAATTATGAAACAGACGTATTGAATCCGTTTCTGGACACTTTCGGACTGGAAGTCGCGCGCGCGCTGCAATTCTTTTTCACCTCGACACAGCACAACCAGGTCAATCATATTGTTTTGTCGGGCGGATGCGCGGCATTGCCGGGCGCGGATGCGGCCGTGGCAAAACGCACACAGGTCAATACGGTTATTGCCAATCCGTTCGCCAATATGGCGCTGTCTTCAAAAGTGCGGCCGAAGAACCTTGCTCAGGATGCGCCTTCTCTGATGGTGGCTTGCGGACTGGCGTTGCGGAGGTTTGACTCATGATGCGCATCAATCTACTGCCGCATCGCGAGATCCGGCGCAAACAACAGCAACAGCAGTTTATCGCCTCGCTCGGCCTGGTAGCCATCGTCGGCGCGGTGATCGCCTATGCCGTCTATTATTTTCTGGACGAAGAGTACGTCAATCAGGTCAGCCGCAACAAATACCTCACCGAGGAAATCGCCAAGGTCGACAAAGATATTGCGGAAATCAATCGCCTCAAAGAACAAACCGCATCGCTGCTGGCCCGCAAGCAAGTGGTGGAAACGCTGCAGAGCAACCGCTCGGAAACTGTGCATCTTCTCGATCAACTGGTGCGGCAGTTGCCGGATGGCATGTATCTGCGCGCCGTCAAGCAACAGGGCGCCAAGGTCACCGTCAATGGCGTCACCCAGTCACAAGCGCGCGTGTCGACGTTGATGCGCAATCTGGAGTCGTCCCAGAAACTCGGAAATCCGGCACTGGTTGAGATTAAGGCCATCCCGCAGGGAACGACGCGTGCAAACGAGTTCACCATGAACGTTACCGTGGTACGACCGAAGCCCGAGGAAGCGCCTCGCAAAGCGCCCGCGAAAGGATGATCCATCATGACGCTTGATGAACTGCGACGACTGGATCCCAAGAAGATCGGTTCTTGGCCGGTACTGCCGAAACTGGGCGTGCTGCTGTTGGTGCTGCTCGTAATACTCGGCGCAGCCTACTGGTTTGTCTGGAAAGATCAACTGGCCCAGAATGAATCCGAGCGCGCCAAGACTGAGCAACTGAAAACGACCTTTCTTGACAAGAAGAAAATCGCGATCGATCTGCCGGCTTACCGCAAACAACTGGACGACATCGAAAAGCAGTTTGGCGCTTTGTTGAAGCAGCTGCCCGGAAAATCAGAAATGGACGCGCTGCTGACGGATATTAATCAGGCCGGTTTGGGACGCGGACTTCAGTTTGAATTATTCAAGCCAGCCGCCACGGAAACCACGAAAGACTTCTATGCAGAATTGCCGATTACCATACGCGTGACCGGCAATTACCACGACATCGGCGCCTTCGCCGGGGACATCGGAAAATTGTCGCGCATTGTGACGCTTAACGACATCGCCATCGGCGCCGGCAAGGACAACATACTGGCGATGGACGCGACAGCCATGACGTATCGTTATCTTGACGAGGCCGAAGTGGCCCAACAAAGGAGAGCGGCGGCGGCCAAGGACAAAAAAGGCGCTCCGCCCAAAAAATGATGCGTAAATATCTCATTCCCTTGTTTGCGTGCACAATGCTCTCGGCCTGCGGCAGCGAAAAGCATTCCGATTTGCGTGCGTTCGTGAAGGACTCGGACAACCTTCCGCGTGGGCGCATTCCACCTTTACCGGAAGTTAAACCGTACAGTCCGGTAGAGTACGCCGCCTTCGACCTTACCGATCCGTTCAAGCCACGGAAAATCGAACCCCCGAAAGGTCCCGTGGGAGCCGGTGGCGTGCAACCCGACGTCAATCGTCGTCGCGAGCCCCTGGAGGCCTATCCACTCGAGGCGCTGAAGATGGTGGGAATTCTCAAGCAGAGAGGGTCTTTCGCTCTGGTAAAAACCCCGGATAACAATTTGTTCCAGGTCAAGACCGGCAATTACCTGGGCCAGAATTTCGGACGTATTACAGAAATTTCGGATACCGCAATAAAACTCAGAGAAATCGTGCAGGACAGCAATGGCAACTGGGAAGAGAAGGATCAGACGCTGTTGTTGCAGGAATGATCAGGAGAAGAAAATGAAAATCACAAACCCCTCTTTTTTGTTGCGTACATGCACCGTTTTGTTCGCGGCGTTACTTGCCCTGAGCACGCTGGCGGCCAACGCACAAAACAGCATCGAAAGCGTCAATGTATCTCCGCAAAGCGGCGGCAAGATTGTCGTCCGCGTCGGGCTGAGGGAGGCATTGGCCACGGCACCCGCGGGCTTCACGGTGAACAACCCGCCGCGCCTCGCCTTTGATTTCGCCAATACGGGTAATGCGCTTGGCCGAAATGTACAGGATGTGTCCGACGGTGATGTGCGCCGTATCAATATCGTGCAGGCGGGCAATCGGACGCGCATGGTTCTCGAATTGACTCGCGCGTTGAACTACGAAACGCAGGTCGATGGCAAAACCGTCCTGATTACGCTGCAGGGAGCAACTACCGCCGCCACGAGCACCACCGGCCAGCGGTTTGCGGAAGCACCCGCGAGTGACCAGAAACACAGTTTGCGCAATGTTGATTTCCGCCGTGGTAACGCAGGCGAAGGCCGGGTTGTCATTGATCTTTCGGATAGCCAGGTGGGTATCGACTTGCGCAGACAGGGCCGCTCCATCATCGTGGATTTTCTGAATTCCGATCTCCCGGCGAATCTTGCCAAGCGCTACGATGTTACCGATTTTGGCACGCCCGTGCAGTTAGTCGAAGCCTCCAAGCAGGGGGGCAACGCGCGCGTTGTGATCACGCCGACCGGCAATTGGGAGCATTCTGCGTATCAGGCCGACAACCGGTTTATCGTTGAAGTAAAACGGGTTGTTGAAGATCCCAATCGGCTGGTACGCCCCGGTTTTGCAGGAGAAAAACTCTCGCTCAACTTTCAGAACGTCGAGGTACGATCGGTGCTTCAAGTGCTGGCGGACTTCACGGGACTCAACATTATCACCAGCGATTCCGTTACGGGTAATTTGACCTTGCGGCTCAAGGATGTACCTTGGGACCAGGCGCTTGACATCATTCTTCGCAGCAAAGGTCTGGACATGCGCAAGGATGGCAACGTGGTATGGATAGCGCCTCGCGACGAACTGGCGACCCGCGAAAAACTGGCGCTGGAATCGCGCTCCCAGATTGCCGATCTGGAGCCTACCCAGACAGAAAGCTTTCAGCTGAATTACCAAAAAGCCGTTGATGTTCAGGCGTTGCTGTCGAACGCCCAGCAGCGCATCCTGTCGAAGCGCGGCAGCGCCGTGGTGGATGCGCGCACCAACATGGTTTTTGTACAGGATACGCCGAGCCGCCTTGAGGACGTGCGGCGATTGGTCCGCACGATCGACGTGCCCGTGCGTCAGGTCATGATCGAATCGCGCATCGTGGAGGCTTCGGACACCTTTAGCCGCAACCTGGGCGTTCGCCTGGGATACAACGATCAGAGCGCGCGTGGATTCAGCACCGGCTTAAACGGCGGAAACCCAATCCGCGCGGCAGTAGGCGCGAACCTTAACGGCGTTGGCAGTGTCGTCGGACAGGGCGGCAGCCTGCCGGCGGTGGCGCTTACGGACTTTACCAATGTGAATCTCGCGGCGCCGGGCATTGGTGGCAGCAGCGCCGGGGTGTTTTCGGTGATCCTGTTTAATAACGCCCAGACGCGGTTTCTGAATCTTGAACTGTCTGCGCTGCAGGCGGATGGCAAAGGCAAGATCGTTTCCAGCCCTCGCGTCATCACGTCCAACCAGAACGAGGCCATTATCGAGCAGGGCACCGAGATTCCTTACCAGCAAGCGTCTTCCAGCGGTGCCACCAACGTAACATTCAAGAAAGCCACGCTGTCCCTCAAGGTGAAGCCGCAGGTAACGCCTGACGACAACGTGATCATGACGTTGAAGATCAACAAGGACGCCATTTCCACAATACCTTCTACACCGCCTGCCATCGACACCAAGCAAATAGCGACCGAAGTGCTGGTGGAAAATGGGGGCACGGTGGTCATCGGCGGGATATATACTCAGGAAGAAAGATCCAGCACAACCAAAGTGCCGGTTCTGGGCGATCTCCCTTATGTTGGATTCCTGTTCAAGCAGAATGCGAAAGTCGATGACCGGCGCGAACTGCTAGTGTTCATCACGCCGAAAATTCTCAAGGACAATCTGAATCTGCGGCAGTAATTTTACTCAGCCGAGGCTATAAAAGCGGCGTCTTCGGACGCCGCTTTTATTTGTGTCGGAACAGCAAAAATCCGCAGGGGCCGCCGCGCCACATTGATTCGGCTAGAATCCGCCCATGAGCGATGAAGACACTTCCCCTCCACCTGCATCTTTCAAGGGAAATATCTTTCTGGTCGGGCTGATGGGTGCCGGCAAGACCTCGGTAGGCAAAGCACTGGCCCGCCTGCTTGGCAAGACGTTTCATGATTGCGACCAGGAAATCGAGCGCGCTACCGGGGT
>JAKFYK010000052.1 GCA_021730905.1 Betaproteobacteria bacterium
TCAACCGCGTCGCGCCCCGCCCGCAGTTGGCCGGTAACCGTGCTCACCAGATGATGCACCGTGGCATAACTTTCCACGTCGAACAGGCGCGGCACTTTGACCGAGCCGCTTTCGCAGTTTTTTGACAAATCGTTGCGCAGCAAATCGACGATCATCACGTTTTCCGCCCGATCCTTCTCGCTCACGCGCAGCGCTTCGGCCAGTTCGGCGTCGAGCCGCGCGTGTCCCGCACGCGGCCGCGTGCCCTTGATCGGCTTGCTTTCCACCTGCCCGTGCTCCACGCGCAGAAACCGCTCCGGCGACGACGACAGTATTTGCGCATACGGCGTTGACAGGTAGGCCGAGAACGGCGCCGGGTTGAGCACGCGCAGCGATTGGTACGCCAGCCATGGGTCCCCCGTGGCCTGCGCCGAAAAACGCTGCGCCAGATTGACCTGATAGCAATCGCCGTCGCGGATGTACTGATGGATGCGCCGGAACACGCGCCCATAGGATTCCCGCGTAAGACTGCACCCCACACTGGAGGTCACGCGAAACGGATGACGCGCGCGCTCCGCGCCCGGATTCGCAAAGCGCGCGACCAGCGCATTCCATTTTATATCGGTCTCCGGATCGCGGCCCTGCCCGACGAGCCAGCTTCTCTGCTCCAGATGATCGGCCACCACCGCCCAGTCGTAAATGCCAATGGCCATATCCGGTATGCGCTCGCCCGCCGTGGCACGTGAAGGCAAGTGTTCGATGCGGCGCGCGAGGTCGTAGCCGAAGTAGCCGATGGCGCCACCGCAGAACGGCAGGTCGCATGACAAGGCCGGATCCATTTCCAGATACTGCCGCAATAACGCAAATGGATCGTCTCGAGACAGCGCAACACCATCGGCATGCACTTCGGTCATTTGGCCGCGCGTCACCAGCCGGATGTAGGGCTGCGCGGCGATGATGTCGTAGCGCGACTGACCCGGATGATGGCGCCCGCTGTCGAGAAAAACCGCCCACGGACTATCTGCAATCTCCTCGAACAGCGCGGTGCTGTCGGGGCGATAGGGCAGTTCAGTAAGCAAGGGTGTGGACATTTTGTAGGGGAAATCGGGCGCCGTGATTAAACGACGGACGACAGAATTGTGCCTTATTCATCAAGACACTTGCGGCTTAGAGCCGTCACGGGTCTGGCATGGTTCCAGCAAGCGCGCAGGCGCTTTTACGGGACACGTATGCCATTCTCCATTAAAAAATATATTTAAAAACATATACTTACACAATATTCCTCTCTACCTGCCATCAACATTTTAAAACCGCGAGCCGGGCTGTTTCAAAAATTCGATCTCTTCCGGTGTGGACACTCGGCCGAGCACGGCATTGCGGTGCGGAAAGCGTCCAAAGCGTTCGATGATGTCGTAGTGTTTTTGCGCCCACTCCAGCAAATCGGCGCTCCCCAGTTCACCAAATAAACGCAGGCACGCGCGTTGCGCCTCGATATCCTCGGCGTGTTCAAACGGCAGATACACAAAACCGCGCTCAACCGGATGCAGACGCAGATCCCAGCGTAACGCCGTCCTCGGCGTTGTCATATGCTGCGCGCAATCCAGTGCCATCGCATCCGTCGAAAAAGCCCTGGGCGATTCACGAAACAGGTTGCGGGGGAACTGATCGAGCACAATGATCAGCGCGAGCAGCGTCAGCGGGCTGCTACGCCACTGCTCCAGTTGCCCGGCGGCGGCCTGTTCGTGCAAACGCGTAAAGCGGCTGCGAATCAGCGCATCGAAGTCGTCGGATTTACGAAACCACTCCGCGCGCGATTTACCGTACTGCGGCGAGCCCGGTGCGCCAAACCAGAAATCGAGAACCTCATGCGCCGCGGCCATATTCATGCGCTCAATACACCACCACGCTGCGTATCGATTTGCCTGCATGCATCAAATCAAAACCCTGATTGATGTCGGTGAGTTTCAACTTGTGCGTGATCAGATCGTCGATATTGATTTTACCGTCCATGTACCAATCGACGATTTTCGGCACATCACGGCGCCCCTTGGCGCCGCCGAATGCCGTGCCTTTCCACACGCGGCCGGTAACCAGTTGAAACGGCCGCGTTTTGATTTCCTGTCCCGCGCCCGCGACGCCGATAATCACCGACACACCCCAGCCCTTGTGGCAGCATTCCAGCGCCTGACGCATCACATCCACGTTGCCGATGCACTCAAAGCTGTAGTCCGCACCGCCCTTGGTCAGATTCACCAGGTACGCCACCAGATCGCCTTCGACTTGTTTCGGATTCACGAAATGCGTCATGCCGAATTTTTTGGCCAACCCTTCACGCGCGGAGTTGAGATCGACGCCGACGATCATGTTGGCACCGGCGAGCCGCGCGCCCTGAATCACGTTCAAGCCGATGCCGCCGAGGCCAAACACCACCACGTTCGCGCCCGGTTCCACTTTCGCCGTGTTGATCACCGCACCGATGCCGGTAGTGACACCGCAGCCGATGTAGCACACCTTGTCGAACGGCGCGTCCTCGCGGATTTTCGCCAGCGAGATTTCCGGCACCACCGTGTAATTCGAGAATGTCGAGGTGCCCATGTAGTGAAACAGTTTTTTCCCATCCAGCGAAAAACGGCTGCTGCCATCCGGCATCACACCCTGCCCCTGCGTCACGCGGATCGACTGGCACAGGTTGGTTTTTTCGGAGATGCAATACTCGCACTGACGGCATTCCGGCACGTAGAGCGGGATCACATGATCGCCTTTCTTCAGCGTGGTCACACCCGGCCCCACATCGACCACGATGCCCGCGCCTTCATGGCCCAGAATCGCCGGAAACAATCCTTCCGGGTCAGCGCCCGACAACGTGAATTCATCGGTATGGCAGATGCCGGTGGCCCTGATTTCCACCAGCACTTCGCCGGCGCGCGGCCCCGCCAGATCGACGTCTGCTATTACCAGCGGCGCGCCTGCCTTGTGCGCAACAGCGGCTTTTACTTTCATGCGTTTCCTTCATGCTCATCGTTGAAAGTCGATACTATAAACTGTCCCGCGATGAATGCCGCCTCCGACCACTCCCGTCATGAGCCTTACCGGGGCCGCTTCGCGCCTTCGCCGACCGGCCCGCTGCACTTCGGGTCGCTGGTGGCTGCGGTCGGCAGCTATCTGGAAGCGCGCCAGCGCGGCGGCCAGTGGCTGGTGCGCATCGAGGATATCGATACACCGCGCGTGATTCCCGGCGCGGCCGACGACATCCTGCGCACGCTGGAACTGCTGGGCATGCAGTGGGATGAAACCGTCATCGTGCAAAGCCAGCGCGGCGATGCCTACCGTCTCGCGCTGGAACGCCTGCGTGAGCGTGGCGTGCTGTACCCCTGCGCCTGCACGCGGCGTGAGATTGCCGATTCAGCACTGCACGGCATTGAGGGATTCGTATATCCGGGCGTTTGCCGCGACGGTCTGCCGGCAGGCCGCGCGCCGCGCGCAACGCGGGTGCGCACGACAGGCATACAAGTGTCGTTCAAGGATGCCATTCAGGGCACGATTACCCAGAACCTGGAGCACGATATCGGCGACTTCGTGGTGTGGCGTGCCGACGGACTCATTGCTTACCAACTGGCCGTGATCGTCGATGACGCCGGGCAGGGAATTACCGACATCGTGCGCGGTGCCGATCTGCTGGACTCCACGCCGCGGCAAATTTACCTGCAGCAGTTGCTCGGCTTGCCTGCACCGCGTTATGCGCACCTGCCTGTCGCGGTAAACGAGCGCGGCGAAAAACTCTCCAAGCAAACGCTCGCGCGGGCGATAGACACGCAACATCCCGCGTTTGAAATCGTGCGGGCGCTGCGTTTTCTGGAGCAGACGGTTGCAGAAGAACTGGCGAGTGCCGGACTACGGGAGGTGTGGCGTTGGGCCGTTGCCCACTGGGACCGCAGCCGGATATCAGCGCGCAGAACTATCCGCGTCGCCGCCTGAATTGCGGTGCTGCGTCACGACCGCCAACGCACTGGCCAGCGTATCGCGGTCAACCGGCTTGATCAGCACTTCATCAAAACCGCTGGCGATGAAATTGCGCCGGTCCTCGGGCTGAGCGTGCGCCGTATACGCGATGACCGGCAGATCCGCGATGGCCGGGTTGGCTCGTATGTGTTGGCATACTTCAATGCCGCTCATGCCCGGCATGCTGATATCCAGCAGCACCAGATCACAGCGCGCCGTGCCAAGAATGTTCAGCGCTTCCCGCCCATCGGACGCCGTCAGCACCGACCACCCCGCCTTCTCCAGCATGGCTTGCGCGACGACGCGGTTGCCCGGAATATCATCGACCACCAGCGCCCGTTTGCTTGTCACCATGACCACCAGCCTTGACGGATAAGCATCGCGCGAAAGATCGTACACACCATCCGCGCCGAGCGCGGACCATATCCGGCAACCACCAGAGTGCATTCAGGTTCCGTTTTTGTCTGTCTAAACATATACTTATTATTCTACGTCAAACCGCCCCGATGATCCATAAAGTCGTGTTCCCGACGCTACGCCGGATCGTAATGCGATAGGATAGGTCTGGTATGAGCGTCAACAGGAAAAAACGGCCGCCGCCCCGGGTCGGCAGTGCGAGCGGAAAGCCCGCCGCGTCCGCCACGCTGGTGGAAAAACGCTATCACAAACTGTTTGACGCACTGGCGGAAGGCGTGGTGATGATCGCCGCAAACGGCCGCGTCATTGCCGTCAACGCCAGCGCGAAAACCGTGCTGGGACTGACCGCGCGGGAATTCGAACGCGCCCTGCAAAGCGACGAGATGTGGCATGCGGTGCGCGAAGATGGCATCGTGTTTCCGCCCCACGATTTTCCGGTGCGCAAGACATTGCGCACCGGCAAGGCGCTGAAGAATGTTGTGGTCGGCATTCGCCTGCCACGACGCAAACCCCGCTGGCTGTCGGTCAATACCCAGCCCGTATTCTCGCCGGGACAGCGCAAACCCGTCGCGGTCGTGGCGTCTTTCGAAGACATTACCAGGCAACGGCGCGTCGAAGCCGAACGCGCGCAACTGGCAGCAGCAGTGCACGCATCGGCTGATGCCATCACCAGCACCGATTCGCGAGGCCAATTTAACAGCTGGAATCCCAGCGCGGAAACGCTGTTCGGCTACTCGGCAAAAGAGGCTATCGGCCGTTTCGCCGGCTGGATGATTCCGGAGCATTTGCGCGCCGAACTGCTCGAATACCGCAAGCGCGTGCTCGCCGGCGAGACCATTATCGGCTGGCCCACGCAACGCACGCGCAAGGACGGCACGCACTTCCGTGTGGAAAGCAATTACGCGCCGATACGCGACGCGCAGGGCACGGTAGCCGGCATCGTCGGCGTGCATCGCGACGTGTCGGGGATGCATGAAATGCTGGCCCGGATCAAATCGAGCGAGCAGTTGTTCCGGCTGGCGCTGGATGGCATTCCCGATGTATTCCTGATCTACGACCCGGATCTGCGGGTGAAATTTATCAATGAGCGCGGGGCCGAACTGCTCGCCAAACCTTATACCGAGATCATCGGCCGGCGCGACGAGGATCTGCTGCCTCCCGAAATCACGCGCACCTACCTGCCGGCGCTGTTGCAGGCGCGCAGCGGCAAATCCACGCAGTCCATGGAAGCGTCGTTCGTGTTGCGCAGACGGCAATTTTCCATCACCGCAACCTACGTGCCGATGCTGGACGATGCGCGCAACATCCGCCAGATCCTCGGCATCCTGCACGACTTCACCAAGCGCCGGCAAACCGAGGAACGCCTGGCGTTCATGGCCCAGTACGACGCGCTCACCGGGCTGCCCAATCGCTACCTGCTGCTCGACCGTCTGGAAGCGGCCATGCAGCGCGCGAAACGCAACAAATCGCTGCTCGGCGTGTTGTTCCTTGATCTCGACCGCTTCAAGCAAATCAACGACACCTACGGGCACTCCACCGGCGACATTCTGCTGCAGCAGGTGGCGGAACGGCTCGCCGGCACGCTGCGCGCGACGGACACTATCTCCCGCCTCGGTGGCGACGAATTCACGGTGCTGGTAGAGAATGCGGCCACCGTGGAGGAAATCACCACGGTCGCCGAAAAAATCAAAGGCACTTTTACACAACCTTTCGATACCGAAGCCGGAGAAGTGTTCACCACCACCAGCGTCGGCATTGCGATCTACCCTCACGACGACCACAATCGGGACGAGTTGCTGAAAAACGCAGACATTGCGATGTATCACGCAAAACAGGAACGCAATGCCTGGCAGCTTTACCGCCCGGACATGAATTCGAATTCGGCGAGCCGCCTGAGCATGGAAGTCGAACTGCGGCACGCGCTTGAGCGCAATGAGTTTGAGTTGTATTTCCAGCCGCAAATACAGATCGCCACGGACACCGTCGTGGGCCTGGAAGCGTTGATACGCTGGCGCAGCGAAAAACTCGGCGCGGTGGGTCCCAGCGACTTCATACCGCTAGCCGAGGATACCGGCTTGATCGTACCCATCGGGGAGTGGATTCTGCGCAGCGCATGCGAGCACTGCAAGGCGTGGGCGCGCGCAGGACTGCCGCCGCTGCCGGTGTCGGTTAACATCGCTGCGCCGCAATTTCGCCGCAGCGACCTGTTGCAACTGATCAGCAAGGTGCTGTCCGATTGCGCCCTTGAGCCGCGATGGCTTACGCTGGAAATCACCGAGAGCAGCATCATGAAACACGCGGAGCAGACGATCCGCACCCTGCTCGGTCTGCGCGAGATGGGCATTCTGCTGGCCATCGATGACTTCGGCACCGGATATTCCAGCCTTAGTTATCTGAAACGCTTCCCGGTGAACAAGATAAAAATCGACCAATCCTTTGTGCGCGACATCAATGCTGATCCCAACGACGCAGCCATCGTTGCCGCCATCATCGCCATGAGCAAGCAGTTGGGACTCAAGACCGTGGCCGAAGGCGTGGAAACCGAAGAACAATTGCAGTTTCTGACTCGCCTCGAATGCGACGAGTATCAAGGCTACCTGTTCAGCAAGCCCATTCCGGCGGCAGACATCCCGCATCTGATCCGCTCGCGACAGCGTCCCTGACCGCTTTCGTGCTACATCAGCACACCCCGGATTATCGCGCCGCCATGCTGCCGTCAACCGCCGCGGTGCGCGCCTTGCGCGCCGCTACGGCAGCAATACGTTGGTGTATCTGCTCGACCACCGCGCGCGCGGCCTCTTCCCCCGCCATGATGTTCGCCTGACGGTGCTGAAAATCGTTGATGCGCGAGCGTACCGTCGCCGGCCGTATCACCACGTCAGCCGCATCGACATTCCCGCCCGTGCGGCGTGAAATATCCACCGCGACCACCACATCCGCGCCCATTTCACGTGCCAGCGCCGCCGGCACGCGGCTGGCCACGCCGCCATCGACATACGACTGGCCGTTGATCAACACCGGCCAGAAAAATTTGGGCACACTGGCCGACGCACGCACCGCGATGCCGGTATTGCCGCGATTGAACACCGCCATGCGCCCGCTGCCTTGTTCCGCAGCAACCGCGGCAAACGGTTTCCCCAGCGCCTCGATCACGCGTCCATTTAATGCACGGTTGACGTAATGCTGCAACCGCGCACCTTCAACCACGCCCGGCCCGAACACGGTGAAATCGAAAATATCGCTGTCCTCAAGCTCCAGCGCCATCGCCTCCAGCGCCCGCGCTTTCATGCCGCCTGCGTAAAACGACGCCACCAGCGCGCCGGAACTCGTGCCCACCACCACGTCGGCCTCCAGTCCGGCCGCTTCGAGCGCCTTGACCACGCCGACATGCGCAAAGCCGCGCGCACCGCCGGCGCCGAGTACCAATCCGAGCACGGGCCGCTGCGCTTTCAGCGGCACGATGGCTGCGGTGCGTGGCGCGTCGCCGCCGTCGTGATTCGCAGGCGCAAGCGCGCAACCCGCGAACGCCGCCGAGAGTAAAATGGCCGTGCTGAGTTTCTTGGCAAGTTTCATGATGTTCCCAGTGTCCTGACAACAACGCGCTCCAGCAAGTTCCGGAATACGTCTTACTGTTCTTCGCAAATGATGATAACAACAATATCGTTTAAAAACAAATACTTATGAAATTTTTTCTTTTGAAGCAAGCATGACCCCACCCAAACCCGAAGGCAAGGAAATCCCCATGGCAAGCGAATTATTCAACAAAGGCATCGCCCTCCGCCGCGAAGTGCTGGGCGCCGAGTACGTCGACAAATCGATGCAGAATGTCGATGAATTCAGCATGGCAATGCAGGAATACGCCACCGAAACCGCGTGGGGCATGATCTGGAGCCGCCCCGGCCTGCCGCGCAAAACGCGCAGCCTGCTCAACATCGGGCTGCTCGCGGCGTTCAACCGGCAGCATGAATTCAAACTGCACGTCAAACGCTCTTTTGGCAACGGCGTCACCAAAGACGAAATCAAGGAAGTGCTGCTGCAGATCGCCTGCTACGCGGGCGTACCGGCGGGTATCGAAGCCTTCCGCTGGGCGAAAGATGCGATGGCGGAGCTGGAAAAAGAAAAACAAGGATGAGCGGCGCGCCGTACCGATGAACGCACCACAATCGCTATTTGATCGCGTGTGGGCGCGGCACGTCATCGTCGCCAATCCGGGCGGCGAGGAGTTGCTGTTCGTGGATCGCAATCTGGTGCACGAGGGCGGCACGTTTCTCGCCTTCGATCAGATGCGCATCGACGGCCACAAGGTGCGCAAGCCGAAGCAAACGCTGGC
This sequence comes from Betaproteobacteria bacterium, assembly GCA_021730905.1. GTDB lineage: Bacteria > Pseudomonadota > Gammaproteobacteria > Burkholderiales > SG8-41 > UBA5216. The sequence continues at coordinate 8,726 of JAKFYK010000052.1, forward strand.
GGTGACCGATCACTACCTGCCTTCCACGCACCGCGCCACCGCGCCCGCCAGCATCGCCAATCCGGAGATACGGCGGGTAGTCGAATTACTTGATGCCAATGCACGCGAATTCGGCATAGAGCATTTTGGCGTCCATCACCCGCGGCAAGGCATTATTCACGTGGTCGGCCCGGAGTTGGGCTGGACGCAACCGGGCCTGCTGATCGCCTGTTGCGATTCGCATACCGCCACGCACGGCGCGCTGGGTGCGTTGCCGATACCCATCGGCCAATCCAATCAGTTGCGCCACGTGCTGGCCACGCAAACCCTGTGGCAAAAAAAGCCGAAAACCATGCGCATCGTCATCGATGGCGCGCTGCCCGCGCATGTTACGCCGAAGGACGTAATACTCACGGTGATTTCGCGTATCGGTATCGGCGGCGCGGCCGGGCATGCCGTTGAGTACGCCGGCTCCACGATACGCGCGATGTCGGTTGAAGGCCGCATGACCATCTGCAATATGTCGATCGAAGCCGGCGCGCGCATCGGCATGATCGCGCCGGACGACACCACCTATAACTATCTGCAGGGCCGGCCGCTCGCGCCGCAAGGCGAAGACTGGGATCGCGCGCTCGCCTACTGGCGCACGCTGCCTTCGGACACCGATGCCCGCTTCGACCGAGAACTTGCATTGAATGCGAGCGAACTCGCGCCCATGGTGAGCTGGGGCACCAGTCCTGAAGATTCCTCGCCGATCACCGGCAGCGTGCCCGATCCCGCAACAATAGCCGATGCGGAAAAACGCGGCCGCATCAGGCGCGCCCTTGAATACATGAAGCTCTCGCCGGGCACGGCACTGTCGAGCATCAAGGTGGATCGCGTGTTCATCGGTTCGTGTACCAACGCCCGCATCGAAGATTTGCGTGCGGCAGCCCGGGTGGTGAAAGGCCGCACAACGACGATCCCTGCAATGGTGGTGCCGGGTTCCACCGCGGTGAAGCATCAGGCCGAAGCGGAAGGTTTGGATCAGATATTTCTGGCCGCCGGCTTTGAGTGGCGTGATGCCAGTTGTTCGATGTGCGGCGGATCGAATGGCGACCTGGTCGCCGCCGGCCTGCGCTGCGCCTCAACGACAAATCGCAATTTCGAAGGCCGCCAGGGGCCGGGCGCGCTCACCCACCTCATGAGTCCCGCGATGGCCGCCGCCGCTGCCGTGAGCGGGCGGCTCACCGATGTACGAGAACTGTAACCATGCAACCCTTTACCGTCGTCACCGCCGTCGCCGCGCCGCTCGATATCGCCAAGATCGACACCGGCATGATCGTGCCCGGCCGCTTTCAGCGCCTGCCGCGTCGTCCCGGGCACGCCGATTATGCGCGCGTATTTCTGCACGACCTGCGTTTCGACTCACGCGAACAACCGCGGCTCGATTTCGTACTCAACCATCCCGCGTACAAACAAGCCGGCATACTCGTTACCGGCCCCGATTTCGGCTGCGGTTCTTCACGCGAAAGCGCGGCCTACGCCACGCTCGACTTTGGCGTGCGCGCGCTGATCGGCGCGAGCTTTGGCGACGTGTTCCGCAGCAATTGCATGCAAAACGGCGTGCTCACCATCGTTCTGTCGCAAAGCGTGGTCAGTGGTCTGCTCGCGCAATTGCAGGCCGCGCCTGGCGCCGTCATGACTGTCGATCTGCCGCATCAAACCGTCACCGCGCCCGACGGCGCTGCACACGCGTTCGACATCGACGCCACGCGCAAGCAGCGGCTGCTTGAAGGGCTGGACGACGTGGGTGTTACGCTGCAACATCTGGCGCAGATCGAGGCCTTTGAAAAACAGTACCGCGTGGACATGCCGTGGCTTGCGCACATGATTTAAAAGGAAACGCCATGAAACGCCTCCTCACTCTCCTCATGTTGGTCCCGCAGTTCAGCACTGCGCAGACGCCGTCGTGGAAGCCCGACAAACCCGTCGAACTCATCATCGGCGCGGCGCCCGGCGGCGCCAACGACCGCATCGGACGTTCGCTGCAACGCCTGCTGCAGGATGGCCGGGTTAATACCACGGTCAACGTCATCAACAAGCCCGGCGGCGGCCAATCGGTGGCCTTCGCGTATCTGAACACGCATACCGGCAATCCGCATTTTCTCGGCCTGGC
>JAKFYK010000042.1 GCA_021730905.1 Betaproteobacteria bacterium
ACCCCCATCCCGCCCTTCTGCTTCGCTACAAGTGTTCCCATGCTCCTGCAGGGGAAGGAGCTATTGTTGAGAGACGGGTCGGCAGTACTAAGAATTTTTTCGTGCTTGCGGGAACAGCCTATTCAAAGAAAAACCGTCCTACCTTCACGCCGGTGAGCCAGGGCTTGTCGCTGCCTTCCACTTCGATTCTGAATTCGACTTCGACGCGCAGCGACCCGTCCGAACGCTCGTCAATAGCCAGCAGTTTCGAGCGCGCGCGGATGCGTGAATCCACGCGCAGCGGCTGCAGGAAGCGGATACGGTCCCAACCCTGATTCAAGGAGTATTTGCGCGGATAGCGGCTGTACGGCGAGATCGCGCGGCTAAGTTTCGGCAGGATGGCGATGCCCATGTTGCCGGGTGCGATGGTGCTGCCGAGTTTGGATTGCCTGGCGCGCTGGACGTCGGTATGTATCCATCCGGTTTCGCCGGTGAGATCGACGTAATCATCGATCAGTTTTTGCGTGACGACCAGCCACTCGCCCGGCTCGGACTCCAGTCCGATGTCGTTGCGCATGGCTTCAAGCACGGCTTGTTTCGACATCATGGCGGGCGTGATCCTTGTGTATAGCTGACGAAAGCAGTTTCCAGACTTGCTCGTTGCCGACTACTCGGCCCGTATACCCATTTGTTTGATCAGCCTGCCGGTCGTGGCCATTTCGGACTTCATTGCCGCCGTCAACTCGGTCGGCGTGCCGGCAGCTGTTTCCGCGCCCGAGTCGAACAGCCGTTTCCTGACATCCACGTCGCCAAGCGTGCGAACGATTTCCTGATTCAGCAGGTCGATAATCGCCGGCGGCGTTTTCGCGGGGGCGAACAAACCGAGAATGGCTTTTGATTCGTATCCGGGCAGTCCTGATGCAGCCGCGGTCGGCAAACCGGGCGCCAGCGCCGAGGGTTGCAACGTAGTGACGGCAAGTCCCCTGACCTTGCCCGCCTTCACAAACGACGTGCCGGTGGAGGCGTTGGGAAAACTCAATTGCGCCTCGCCAGTGATGAGCGAGAGCATCGCCGGCCCCTGGCCCTTGTAAGCCACCCGCACGATATTTACGCCGGCCATGGCGCGGAACAATTCGCCGGCAAGATGCGCGGACGCGCCGGACTGCCCCGTGGAGTAGTTGAGTTCCCCCGACCTTGCTTTGGCCAGCGTTACCAATTCGCCCACAGTGCGCACCGGCAGCGATGGATGCACCACGATGATGTTGGGTGAAGTCACCAGCATCGAGACCGGCGCAAAATCGCGCAGCGCATCCCATGCCACGCGGTCGCGCAGGAACTCCGATAGCCACAGGCTGGCGCTGGCCAGCAGCAGCGTGTGGCCATCGGCTGGCGCGCGGGGAACGAGCTCCATCGAGGTGACGCCGCCGCGGTTATCCACGATTACTTGCTGCCCCAGGCGTTCCGCGAGCTTGGGCGCGAGCAGCCGTGCGGTGAGATCGAGGCTGCCGCCCGGAACGGTTGTGACGATGCGTATGGGCTTCGCGGGGAAGCCTTGTGCGTGCGCCATGGCAGTGGCGAGCGCGAACAGGCACGAGGCTATTAGACGGGCAAGCACGGTTTGCGCTTTAAGGGCTAACGGAACGCGGGCTTGGCTTTCAGCGTGTCGCTCGGATAGGCGCGCGGCGACTGTGTGAGCTTCATGTTTACCATCGCGCGCGCCATTTCCACTGCTGCGGGAAACGCGCCGATCAGATTGATCTCCTGATAGCCGGCGATGTCGAGGCCCTCACGCACTTCGTCCAGAAAACACTGCTGGTGCGGCGAGCCAATGATCACCGAATCCACGCCTTCATCCTCGATTGCGCGGATGAACTGGTTGACGATGGCGCCGGCGAATTCCTTCACTTCCTGCGCGTTCTTGCGCGCGGCTTTCGGGTACTTGCGCACCAGCGCCATGGTGAATGTGGAGGAGCGCGAGACGTAGCGCACGCTGGTCAGTTTGTGATTCAGTCCGTAGGATTGCACGTTGCGCCGTACGATCATGGCTTGCGCGTCGGTGGTGGTGAGCACGCAGAATTTCTCTCCCAGCGCCGAGGCGAAATGCACCGCTGCATGCACGGGGTAGGCAAGCGGCAGCGTGGACACCATTTTCGCGGCGAGAAAGCCGGGCTCGATGCCGGCCTGCGTAATCACCGCGTCGTACTTGCCCAGTGCACACACGGCCTTGATGCGGTTGACGATGCCCACCGCGATGTTGGTCACCACGGAGTCATCGCGCGTCTCCGCGCCGTGCGGCGTCGGCTCGCCTTCGTCGATGTCGATCTCCACGCCCTCCAGTTGCCCCCTGCCGCGCATGCTGGCGATCAAGTCCTTCATCATGAAGTGCCCCTCGGCGGGGTCGTAGTTCACGCCGGCGCGTTGATAGGGCGGGATGTCGATGATTCTCATGGGCGCTCTCTTCCTTGGTTTATGGTTGACCATTTCGAACTGCCGGGATTTCCAGACAACGCCATGTGCGGGAGACCGCATGATGCACAATTCCCGGTGCGCGGAGGCAACCGTAAAATACCATCACTGCGGACGTTCGGGCATACTTCTGGAGAAACTACACCAATGGTATCGTGATGCCTCAGGCACTGGTCATCGGCGGGTCACTGGGCGGATTGCTCGCGGGGAATCTGCTGCATTCTATCGGCTGGAACGTCAAGATTTTCGAGCGCGTGGGCGACGATCTCGCAAGCCGCGGCGCGGGCATCGGCACGCACGAGGAATTGTTCGAGATCATGCATCGCGTGGGGGTGGAGATCGATGCTTCCATCGGCGTGCATCCGGAATCGCGCACTTGCGTGGACCGCACGGGCAAGGTGCAACACAAAATGCCGCGCCCGCGCATCCTGAGTTCATGGGGGCGGCTGTATCGCGCGTTGATGGATGCGTTTCCGGCCGGCGATTACCATTTCGACAAGAGCCTGGTTTCCTTTACCGACGATGGCGCGCGCATCACCGCGATGTTTGCCGACGGCGGCAGCGCGCAGGGCGATCTGATCATCGGCGCGGACGGCATTCGTTCCACGGTGCGCGCGCAAATCCTGCCCGATGCCCAGCCGCAGTATGCCGGCTATATTGCGTGGCGCGGCCTCGTGCCGGAGTCGGCACTGCCTGCGGAACTGCATCGCGAAATCTTTGCGCACAACGTTGTGTGCTATCCCGATGGCGATGCCATGACCATGTATGCGGTGCCGGGGCCGGACAACGACGTGCGCCCCGGCCATCGCGCCTACAACTGGGTGTGGTATCACCCGGTCGCGCCCGGCGCCGCGCTGGCGAACGTATGCACCGATGCCACCGGGCATTGCCACGGCACGGCGATACCGCCGGCATTGATACGGCCTGAATTGATTGCCGACATGCGCGCCAACGCCCGCCGCGCACTCGCGCCGCAATGCGTAACGGTGATCGAGTGCACCGCGCAACCGTTTTTTCAGGCGATCTTCGATCTGGAGACGCCGCGCATGTTTGCCGGGCGTGCGGCGGTGCTGGGCGATGCCGCGTTCGTGGCACGCCCGCACGTCGGCATGGGCGTTACCAAGGCGGCGCTCGACGCGGAATGCCTGGCGGACGCGCTGGCGGCCACGGACGACATCGATGCGGCGCTGACGCGTTATCACGAACGTCAGCATCTCTTTGGCACGCGCGTGATCGCACGCGCGCGCCGCGTGGGTGCGCATCTTGGCGCGCAGGCCACCAAGCCTCCGGAAACCTGGACACCGGAAGAACGCCACGCCGACCCCATGCGCATGATGAAGGAGAGCGGCGCGCGGCTGCGCGACATACCTGAACTCATCGAAGTCGTGCAGGCTAATCGCGGCATGAGCCGCGAACATGGCGGGCACGGCAAATACACGGGGGCGTTGTTGCAGCCATGAATGTCACCGAATGCCGCGCAAGTGTTTGCGGTGCGGGGTTCGCGTTGCTGCTGGGTGCTGCTCCGGCAGTTGCGCAGAAAGAGGGCGCGTACCCCAGCCGCGTGGTAACCCTCGTCAACCCGTTCGCGCCCGGCGCCAGCACCGATATAGTCGCACGGCTGATCGCGCAAAAGCTCACCGAGGCATGGGGGCAGTCGGTGATCGTCGAAAACCGTCCCGGCGCGAGCGGCATGATCGGCCTCGCCTCGGTCGCGCGCGCGCCGGCGGACGGACACATGCTCGCCATGATCATTGTCACGCATGCCACCACCGTGGCGTTGCAGGGCGGGAAAGCGGGGGTTGATCTCACGCGGGATTTCACGCCTGTTACGCAAGTGGTGTCGCAGCCTTATGCGCTGGTGGTCAATCCGAGTTTGCCGGTGCGCTCGGTGAAGGAGCTGGTTGCGCTGGCGAGAGCAAAGCCCGGCGAATTGACTTACGGCTCATCGGGCGTGGGCAGCGTACTGCATCTGGCGGGTGAACTGCTGGCGGTGCAGAGCATGGTGAAATTGACGCACGTGCCATACAAGGGCGCGGCGCCGGCGCTTTCCGATGTCGCGGGCGGGCATCTGGCGATGTTGTTCACCACGCGCATGTCGGCGCAGGCGATGGTGGCGGCGAGGCGCGTGCGCGTGCTTGCCATGACATCGTCCGAGCGCGCGCCCGGCGCGCCGGACATTCCAACGATGCAGGAGTCCGGCGTGACGGGGCCATATGAGGTAAACGGCTGGTACGGCATCAGCGCGCCTGCGAACACACCCGCCGCTGTCATCGAACGGCTTAATCAGGACATCAACCGCATCCTCGGAATGTCCGACGTGCGAGAGCGCATGAGCGCGGAGGGCACGTTGCCGGTGGGCGGCACCCCCGCACAATTCGGGGTACTCGTGCGCGCGGAAGTGGAAAAGTGGCGTCGCATCATCCGGCAGGCGGGTATCGGTGCCACAGGGCACTAGATCAGCAGTTCCCGCGAGATGTCTCAGAGAACGGAAGCACTCCCTCTGATCACGATCCTGCAAACATATAGCGGCTGCCGACGTTGGAGTAGATCACCTTGTCGGGCATTTTCTGACGCAGCATCTCGATGAAGCGCTCGCCGGTGCAGTGCATTGGCACGATCACGTCGGGGTTGATGCCTTCAAGTTCCTGCATCGTGTGTTGCAGGTAATCGACGTTCGCGGGGCCGAGGTGGAAGCCGCCCATCACCGCGTGCACCTTGTCCACGTTGGCGGCCTTCATTGCGCTGCGTACGGTGTTGATGATGCCGGTGTGGCCGCAGGAGGAAATCACCACCAGGCCCTTGCCCTTGACGATGTAGCAGGTGGCGTGCTCGTCGGGGTGGGTGTCTTTCACCAGCTTGCCCTCGCGCTCGGCCTCGGTGAAGTGGTCGTCCACTACCAGTGAGCCGCCGGTGACGGTTTCAAAGGAGTTGCGCTCGATGTAACCCGAGGTGAAAGCGCCCTCCAGCGCCTGTGGTTTGGGGCAACACATCGGCAGCACCTTCTGCGCCTCCAGCGCCGCGCGGTCGAGCGTGCACCAGGGCAGGGTTTCGCCGCCTTCCTTGACCCACTTGGTGCGGAAGATGGTTTCGCCGCCGACGTAGAGCGCGATGTCGTCGCGCATCTGCCCGCGGTGCTTGCCGATGAAGCCGTTGAGGCCGCCGAAGTGGTCGAGGTGGCCGTGGGAGAGGATCAGGCCGTTCAACTTGCCGGGCTCGATACCCAGCAGATCGAAATTGCGGTTAATGATTTCCGGTGTGTAGCCGAAGTCGAGCACGTACTGCGCCTTCGCGCCGTCCTTCTCCGACGCGAGGTGCAGCGAAAGCCCCCACTCGCAGGCGAAAGTACTCTCGGGCCGGCCGACGATGCGCCCGACGTGCTCGATCTGCACGTGCGGGTGCGACATGCGCGGCAGAAAGCGCTCGTAACGGGAATCGACGAGCACGCGCACGGTGAGGGCGTCGACAACGGGAGCGGTAAAGGGGGTTGCGGCCATGAGGTTATTCTCCTGACGAATGCAGGGCGTCGGATGCGCCCCGTTCCGGCATAGCCTAGCACCACCGGCCGGGGCCGTGTAGCGCGCAGGCGCCCGTGAAATCCCGCGGCGGGCGTATCATGGCGCGGATTCCACTCGATGAGGTGCGCCATCATGACAAAGCCTGTGCGTTCTGCGAAAGCCAAATCACCCGTTGCCGCCGGCAAAGCCCGGGGCAAGGCAACGGGCAGCCGCCAGGAAGTCAGGCAGGAAGTGCACCGCACGCAAGTGCCGCGCCAGTCGCAGCGGCCTTCCGAGCGCAGTAATCAGCGGCGAAGCGGTAAGCGTTGATCGCGAACAAAAGGGCCAGGCACAAGTGCCTGACCCTTGTTTGCATTTGCGTGAAATCGTGGTGTGCGGGCACCGCGATCTCAACTACCGGTTACGCCGGCTCAAACACCGGCAGCGAAGTCCCGTTCTCCGATTTGACGAAGCACACCTTCACCTTCTGGCCAATCTTGAGCGCGTCGAGATCGCAGTTGACGAAGTTGGTCATCAGCTTCAGGCCTTCGTCGAGTGTGACGTAGCCGATGGCGTAGGGCACGGGGCCGCCGCGGCGGGTGACGCTGTAGGTGTAGATCACGCCGGTGCCCTTGGCCTGCACCCACTCGAGGTTCTGGCTGAAGCAGTGCGGGCAGATGGCGCGCGGGTAATGGTGCAACTTGCCGCAGTCCTTGCACTTCATGAGCATGAGCTTGCCCTGGCCTGCAGCCTCGAAGTAAGGCGCGTCGCCGGGATTCAGCGTCGGGTCGCGGTATTTGCGTTCTTGTGCTGGAGTAGCCATGTTTATTCCCTTTCCATGATGACTGTGCCACTGCCGTGGCGCGCGCCGAGCGCGCCGCCGGTGCCGTGGGCGAGCGCGATGTCGCAGTTCTTGACTTGCACCTTCGGGTGAGCTTCGCCGCGCAACTGGCGCACCGCTTCGATGATCTTGGTCATGCCGCCGCGATTGGCCGGGTGGTTGTTGCACAGCCCGCCGCCGTCGGTGTTGAACGGCAGTTTGCCGGTGCCAGAGATCAGGTTGCCGTCGGCAACGAACTTGCCGCCTTCACCTTTCTTGCAGAAACCCAAGTCTTCGATTTGCATTACCACGGTGATGGTGAAGCTGTCGTAGATCGAGGCATATTTGATGTCGCCCGGTTTCACACCGGCCATTTCAAACGCGCGCGGGCCGGTCCACGCGGCGCCGGAGTAGGTGAGATCGACGTTGCCTGCCATCTGGTGCTTGGTGGATTCGCCGACACCGATGACTTTCACCAGCGGGCGCTTCAGGCTTTTCGCGATTTCAGGCTTCGCAACGATCAGGCCGCCGCCGCCGTCGCTGACCACGCAGCAGTCGAGGCGGTGCAGGGGGTCGGAAATCATCGGCGAAGCGAGTACTTGTTCTACGGTGACGACATCGCGCAGCATCGCGTTCGGGTTGTGTTGCGCGTGATGCGAGGCGGCAACTTTCACCCACGCGAGTTGCTCGCTGGTGGTGCCGTATTGGTACATGTGGCGCATGGCGCACATGGCGTAGAGGTTTACCGTCACCGGGCTGTACGGCAATTCGAACGGCGAATCGGGCACGCCGGCGCCGCGGTCGCGCACTTGCGTGCCGCTGCTGCCTTCGGAATTCGGGCGGCCGGCGAGCGTGATCAGCGCTACATTGCATTTGCCGGCGGCGATGGCTTCCGCCGCGTGCGCCACGTGCAACAGATACGACGTGCCGCCCATGTCGGTGGAGTCGATGTGCTTCAACTGGTTCAAGTTCATGTAGTTGGCCAGGCTCCAGACGTTGCCGCCCGGCGCGTCACCGGCGACGAAAAGGCCGTCGATGTCGTTCTTGGTAAGCCCCGCGTCTTCCAGCGTGCCTTTGGCAATCTCGGCGTGGAGTTGCGACAGCGAATGATTGGGCGCTTTTCGGAGCGGATGCTCGTAAGCGCCTACGATGTAGGCTTTGCCTTTGATGGTCATGAATTTTCCCCTTTGTGAAACCTGCGTAACCAAAGGCAATTTAACCCGAAACCGCGAAACTCACAAATCATTGCGCGTGACATGACGGCGGAGTTCAATTGGTGAATAATTGGCGGACAAACCACAAACCCCGAGGAGAATCCGCATGACCCTGCGTTTGCAATTTGCCGTTCCCGCCGCTGCATTGATGTGCCTTGCGGTCAGCGCCGTGTGCCAGGCACAGCCCGCTTCGACAAGCTCAGGACAGGCCTGGCCGACCAAGCCGATCCGCATGCTGGTGGGCTTTCCGCCCGGCGGTCCGACCGACGTGGTGGCGCGCATCGTCAGCGAAAAAGTGGCACAGCAGACAGGTCAGCAGGTGGTGGTGGATAACCGGCCGGGCGCCGCAGGCAACATCGCGGTGGAGATACTCACGCGCGCCACGGGCGACGGTCATACGCTGCTGTACTCCAGCAACGCGATTGCGGTGTCGCCCGGGCTTTATTCCAAGCTGCCGTACGACCCGCTGAAAGACATCACGCCCGTCACCGAAATAGGCGCGGGTTGCTTGATATTCATGGTGCATCCGTCGCTGCCGATCAAGAGCGTGCCCGAGTTCATCGCCTATGCCAAGGCGCGACCGGGACAACTCAACTTTGCGTCATCGGGCACCGGTACCAGCACGCATCTTGCGCCAGTGATGTTTTCGCAGCGCGTCGGCATTACCACACAACACATCCCGTACAAAGGCACGGCGCCGTCGCTGATCGACATGATCGCCGGACGCGTGCAATTCATGATGGGCGCGGTGCTGACCGCAGTGCCGCACGTGCGCGATGGACGCGTGCGCGCGCTGGCAGTCACCGGCAAGAAGCGCATTGCGTCGCTGCCGGATCTGCGCACGCTGGATGAAGGCGATCTGCCCGGATTCGTGGTGACGACATGGCAGGGCCTGTTCGCGCCGGCAGGTGTGCCGCCGGCGGTGCTCTCGCGCGTTAATGCCGAGTTTGTGAAGGCGATCAAGAGCCCTGATCTGCGCCCCAAGATCGAGCAGCAGGACATGGACCCCACCGCACCGGGGCACGTCGAATTCAACGCGATGTATCGCGCTGAACTTGCGCGCTGGACCAAAGTGGCGAAGGATGCGGGCTTGAAGGCGGATTAAGGACGGGCACTCAAATGACTTTGGATCTGAACGCATTTACGCCGGCTTCCGCATTGGCTGGCGGTGTGCTGATCGGCCTTGCGGCGGCGATGTTCGTGTTGTTCAACGGACGCATTGCCGGCATCAGCGGAATACTCGGGGGTTTGTTGCGACCGAAGCGGGGCGACCTGAGTTGGCGGCTTGCGTTTGTGATCGGGCTGATCATCGCACCCGCGGCTTATCAGATATTTGCCGCGCTGCCGGCGAGCCGCATTGATGCCGGCGACGTGATGCTCGTCGTCGCGGGCCTGCTGGTGGGGTTGGGCACGCGCTATGGCGCAGGCTGTACCAGCGGCCACGGCGTGTGCGGGCTGTCGCGGCTGTCGGTGCGGTCGTTGGTGGCAACACTGATATTCATGGCGGCGGGTTTTGCAACGGTGTTCGTGCTACGCCACGTAGTCGTTGTGGCGTAAGGAACTATGAACGCGCTGTTTTCTTTTCTGGCGGGACTGGTGTTTGGTGTCGGGCTGATCGTGTCAGGTATGTCCGATCCGGCCAAGGTGCTGGGATTTCTGGATCTCGCCGGCAAGTGGGATCCGTCGCTGGCGCTAGTGATGGGCGGTGCTGTCGTAGTGGGGCTGGCCGCATTTACACTGGTCAAACGTCGTCAAACGACGTGGCTGGATTTGCCCTTCCTGTTACCTGCGGTGCGCCACGTTGATCGGCGTTTGGTTATTGGCAGTGCGTTGTTTGGCGTGGGTTGGGGACTCGCGGGCATTTGCCCTGGTCCCGGCATGGTGCTGGTGGGTGCAGGCATGACGAAAGGGCTGATCTTCGTTGCTGCCATGCTCGCCGGTATGGGCGTGTTCGAATTGTTGGAGCGATTCACGCAATCGCGGGCGCGCAAACCGTAGCGCGTGGCGCTCCTTCCCACGAATATTTCCGCTTAGAGTTTGCCGCGTACCCAGTGCAACAGGGTTGCCAGGTCCATTGCGCCCGCCTGCCGGGCAATTTCACTGCCGCCGCGAAACAGCGCCAGCGTGGGGATGCTGCGGATGTTAAAGCGCGCGGCGATGGCCTGTTCGTCTTCGGTGTTCACTTTTGCCAGGCGTACCTGCGGCTCCAACTCGGCGGCGGCGCGCTCGAACGTGGGTGCCATCATGCGGCAGGGGCCGCACCAGGGCGCCCAGAAATCCACCAGCAGCGGGATATCGCTGGCGCTGATGTGACGATCGAAATTCTTTGCGCCCAGCGCGACCGGATGTGCCGCGAACAACGGTTGTTTGCACTGGCCGCAGTTGGCCCCGCCGTCAATGCGCTCGGCATGCACGCGGTTGGTCGTGTCGCAGTGCGGGCAAACAATTTGCAGTGTCGCGGGTGTCATCGGAAAGTTCCTTGCGTGGAGAACTGAATATAAATGCGGGCAGGGCGCGCGCAAATCAAGGGCACACCCTCGGATCTGATCGTGTGTTTGCTGTGCGGTCTAAAAATAAATCATACAAAACAAATTGTTACGGCTAGCTCCATGCGCATGTGGCGTATCGGCTTGAGCGGATGCCGCTGCATTCTCGAATATAATCAAACGCGATAACCACACTCACGGGAGATT
>JAKFYK010000101.1 GCA_021730905.1 Betaproteobacteria bacterium
TTCGCGCCGGCGTCTGCAACAGGTGATCGATCAGGAGGTCGGCATTAATACCGCCGCCGAGTTTGATGCCGTTGGTGTAATACCGGTCAGTGCCTTTGCCGACGCTGTCATTCTCGATGTAGAGCTGTAACTCGCACAGAGATGTTTTGCTGCATTCAAGCGGCGATTTTTCCGCCGCAGTGACCGGCGATATCCACAGCGCGAGCGCTGCGTATCCTGCGACGCGCATCATGCGGGCGACATTGAATGCCGTGCGGTAGTGTCGCGTGGCGCGGCGCCGCATGAACCGGCGGAAAAGGCTGAAATGATGTGGCATCGACGGGAAGGCGCGCAGGGTCGCAAAGCGAAGGGCTGACCCGCTAATGACAGGCAAATCCCGTCAGAGGTTCACATTTTCGAAGCGCTTTGCGCCGGGGACATCGTGTTTTCGCGCGGAACAGTGCATTCAGAGCCGTTGCAGGAGAATGTCCTGCGCAGGCCGGAGGACAACCGCGCGGGAGCAGCCTGGTTGCTCCCGCGAAATGCTTCAGGGAACGATCAGGCTGCAGCTGCCACGGTTAATCCGCGCACCTTGTGTTTTTCGATGGTGCGCGCGACGAGGCCGCTGGCTTTGGCGTCTTCGATGAATTCGCGCAGGTATTGAAACGCCGCAGCGCGGCCTTTCGGCGTGCCGGCGGCCTGCTGCACGGCGGTGAAGTTGCCGTCGAGGATGCGCGAGCCGGGATAATTGGCCTGGTCGGTGATAAGACGCGGGCGCAGTCCGGCGAGTGCGTCGAGTTTGCCGTCGACGAATTTCCTGAATACGGCGTCCGCGCCCTGCTCGCGCACGAGTTCGGCGTTTTTCAGGTTGCGTGTGAGATACAGGTCGTACGCGGATTTTCCTGAAATGGCGATGCGGATACCTTTGGCGTCTACTTCGGCAATCGTCTTGAGATTGGATCCCGGCGGCACCAGGTAGGTTGCTTCGATCTCGACGTAGGCCGCAGTGAAGTCGATTTCGTTCGCGCGCTGCGGCTCGGCGCCGAGAAAACCCACGTCCCACTTGCCCTTGTTGGCGTCGTCGGCGAGCAGGCCCGGATTGGGGTAAGGCACCAGTACGACTTCAACGCCGAGACGTTTGCCGAGTTCGTGGCCGAGGTCGGGCGCGAGTCCGATCGGCGCGCCCGCGGCATCTTTCGCGGTCAGCAAAAAGTTGCTCATGTTGAGGCCAACGCGGAGTTTGCCGGTGGGCGTGAATTCGGTGATGGCGGCTTTGGACGGTGCGTTCATGGTGGGGGCCTTTGAGGTTAGATTCCGGATTATCCGGTTTTCAATCGGTTAAACCCAACACTGTCGTTCCCGCGAAGGCGGGAACCCATAACACAGCGCCAACTGGCACATCGCATGGATTCCCGCCTTCGCGGGAATGACGGACGGGGTTTACGGGTAATCGCACAGGGAACATTCTGCGGTCGACTAGCGCTTGCCAAGCAACTGCGCGATTTTGGTAGCGTCTGACAGCTTGTCGAGCCCAAGCATCGCATCACGCAGTTGCTCAACCTGCGCCTTGGGCAACGCTTTCACCGCAAGCTTCTCGAACTTATCGACGATATCGGATTCGCTGGCGAACTTGTACTCGCTGCCGCGCGCGGATTCGACTGTGCGCTCCATGCGCGTGCCGTCGTTGAGGAACACTTCCACGCGCACCTTGTGGCGCATTTTCGCGCCGAGTTTGGTGATGGCGTCGTCGTGATGCACTTCGACGATTTCCGAGAGTTTCATGCGCGCCGGATCGGCCACCATCTTCTCGGTGAATTGATCGACGAAGCAATCGCCGTCGAGCAGCCAGGTGGCGATGCAGTACGGCAGATTCAGTTGTGCCGACGTCAATCCCTGCGGCACGTATTTCCAGCCGACGTGATCCATCGTCACCTGCGAGCCGTGCACGGAGATTTTCTTCACCTCCTTCGCCCCGAACGGCTTCTCGGCCTGCATCTCGCGGATGGCGTCGAGCGTGGTGTGGTTGCTGCCCACGCAAGAATAGAATTTGAGCGCCACGCCCATGGTCTGCCACACGCTGCCGAAGCCCGCGGTGAGTTCCTTGAGGTCGAAGCGATCCTGCGAGCGCGAGAAGGTGGTGCAAAAGCCGCCGTATTCGCTTTCCAGCACGTTGACGATGCCGGTGAATCCGGATTCGGCGAACAGCGCACCATACAAACCGGATTGCGACGCGCGTCCAGCGTGCATGCGCTTCACCATCGCGCCGTATTGCGCTGCCATCAGGCCGGCGGACTGCGTGCCGGCGATGCCGAGCGCGTGCACGGTTTTATCGACGTCGAGTTTGAGTCCACGCGCCGAGCCCGCTGCCGAAGAAAACACGCCCAGCGTCGCGCCCGAATGCCAGCCCTGCGCGATATGGTCGGGCCGCATGCACAGCCCTACGCGCGGGCCGATTTCGTAACCGGCGACCGCTGAGGTTAAAAACTCTTTTCCGCTCATACCCGGCTTCATTTCGGTAATCGAAATCAGCGACGGCAGTACTACTGCGCCCACGTGCAGCACGCCCGCGCGATGCACGTCGTCGAGCTCAAAGCCCTGCACCTGCGTGCCGTTGATCAGTGCCGAGTGCGGCGCGGATAGTTTCAGATTCGTGCCCCACACGTTGCAGATGCGCGAGGTGTCCACGCGTGTCAGCGTGTCCTGCAGCATCTTGCTCCATTCGAGATCGGCGCCGTAGAGTGCGCAGCCGAGTGAATCGAGCATCAGCAATTTGATGCGCGCTTTGACTTCGGCGGGAATGGTGTCGTAGGTCAGGCCCGATACGAATTGCGCGATGCCGCGGGTGTAGGGATTGTCGGAGGAGGCTTCGTGGCTCATGGGTTATTCCAAAATAACGTTTATAAACAAATACTTAATAAATTTTGACCACGGAACACGCATAACACGCGGAAAACACCAGGAATTTCTTCCGCGTGTTCTGCGTGTTCCGTGGTTAATCGGTTTTGAAGTTATCGGTTGTATCTGTGTTCATCTGTGGCTAAAAGGTTTTTGCCCTATGTCTTCGCCGCCAGCGCCGCGCCGCGGCCCGCGATACGCCCGAACACCGCGCCGGACACCAGTCCGGTGCCGCTGGGGTAATTGAAGAAGAACAGGCCGCCGACCATTTCGCCCGCGGTGTAAAGGCCGGGAATTGGTTTCAGATGCACATCCATCACCTGTCCGGTTTCCTTGATGATGCGCAGGCCGCCGAAGGTGAAGGTGATGCCGCAGGTCGTTTGATAAGCATCATACGGCGGTGTGTCGAGTGGCTGCGCCCAGTTGGATTTTTGCGGTTCGATGCCGACGGTGCATTTTCCATCCTTGATGGTGTGATCGAATTGCACGTCTTTCTTGATCGACGCGTTGTATTCGTGCACGGTTTTCAAAAAGCCCTGCGGGTTCACGCCTTCGAGTTTGGTGGCGAGTTCTTCGAGGGTGCTGGCGGATACCTTGGTCATCATCTTGATGCGGTATTCCGAGCGCAATAGCTTGGTGACCTTCGAATCGAACACCTGCCATGCAAACTGCGCCGGCTGCTTTAACACTTCACCGCCGTACTTCGCATAGGTGAACGAATGAAAATCCCAGCCTTCATCGACAAAACGCTTGCCGTCGGCGTTGACCAGGATGCCAAAGATGTAGCTGTGCTTCTGGAATTGATCGCCGACGCTGACGTCGCCGAACTCCGGCGCGTTGCGATCCCAGCCCACCGCATGGCTGCCCGACCAGTTGCCGTAAGGGGCTGCGCCAATATCGAGCGCCATCTTGAGGCCGTCACCCTGATTGAAGCGCGAGCCGCGCACTTTCACCAGTTCCCAGCCGGGGCCGAGGTAACGCGTGCGCATTTCCGGATTGGCCTCGAAACCGCCACAGGCGAGGATCACCGATTTGGCGCGGATCTCGGTCATCTTGCCGTTCATCTGGGCGCGCACGCCGGACACCTTTTCGCCGTCATAAATCAGCGATACCGCGCGCGTGTTATAGAAAACTTCAATGCCTTTGGCTTTGACTGCCTTGTCGAGATATTCGACCAGCCCCGCGCCGCCGCCATGCGCTTCGATCGGCATGCGTCCGAAAAATTTGCGCTTGCCATTGACCAGGCCCGACTGGCGGCCAAAGTTCAGCAGAAACTTCACGCCCTTGGTGCGCAGCCAGGCCATCACGTCGAGGCTTTGCGTGATCAGAATTTCGGAGAGATCGGGATCAGTGCGATAGGCGGTCAGGCGAAACAGATCGTCAAAATATTCATCGGTGGTGTTGGTGCCGAAATCACTGGTGGCGATTTCTTCATCGGTGACATCGGTAATGCGCTTGAGATCGTCAACCTTGTCATAGGCAAAACGCATCACGCCGCCGGCGAAGCGGCTGTTGCCGCCGTGCTCGTCTTCGGAGGCGGCTTCGAGCATGGCGATCTTCACGCCATGCTCATGGGCGGACAGCGCGGAACACAGTGCGGCATTGCCTTTGCCGACTACCAATACATCGAATTCGTGCATAGCGGGTACCTTGGGGGAAAGATGGTTTTATGCCGGGAAGGACGATCAGCGATGCGCTGCGGGATTGCATCATCCAGACGCAGCGACAGCGCCGTGAGATTAACCCGAATGTTAGCAGTCGCGGCCAGCACGCTCAACCCGCGATTGAGTTCCCGCATTGATTGTTCCACAATCGGAACTTTCGAGACTCGCGAGGAATTTGTCATGGCGTTGAATCTGAAGACACTGGTTGCGGCGGCAGGCGTCGTGTCGGTGCTGGCGCCGGCAACGGTGTGTGCGCAGGCCACTTCGACAGAGCCCGTCCTGAGCTTGTCGAAGGGCTCAGGACCAGCCTATCCATCGAAGCAACTGCGCATCGTGGTGGCGTTTCCGCCGGGCGGGCCGATCGACATCGTGGCGCGCATGATCATGGCTAAACTGAGCGAAGCGATGGGTCAGTCGGTGATCGTCGACAATCGCGGCGGTGCGGGCGGCACCATCGGCGTGGACCATGTGGCCAAGTCGCCGCCCGATGGCTACTCGATGGTGTTGTCGAGCACGGCCCTGGGCATCTATCCCCATGTTTTTCTGAAACTGCCGTTTGACGCGCTGCGTGATCTTGCGCCGGTTTCCATGGTGACCACCACGCCGGAATTGATGGTGGTTCACCCGTCATTGCCGGTAAAAAATGTGAAGGAACTGGTTGCCCTCGCAAAATCACGGCCCGGCCAGATCAATGCGGCGTCCACCGGCAACGGTGGCCTGCCGCATCTGGTGCTGGAACTGTTCAAGACCGAAACCGGCACGCAAATCGTGCATGTGCCTTACGGCGGCGCCGCGCCCGCAGTCACCAACACGCTGGGCGGCCATACGCAGATGATGATTGCCGATCTTCCGGTGTTGTTGCCGCATGTGCAAAGCAACCGTCTGCGCGCGCTGGCGATCACGGTGGCCAAGCGCTCGACGCTGCTGCCGGATTTGCCCACCATGGCAGAGCAGGGCACACCCAGGGTCGATGCCTCGAACTGGTATGGCATCCTGGTGGCAGGCAAGACGCCGCGCGACATCGTAGACCGGCTCAATGCGGGAATCCACAAGGCGCTTGCCGACAAGGATCTGCGCGAACGCCTCACCGCGCGCGGCGCCGATCCCGCGCCCGGTACGCCCGAGCAACTGGCCGCCCAGTTGAAGACCGATTACAACAAGTGGGGGCCGATCGTGAAGGCGGCGGGTGTCAAGCTGGATTAGCCTGCGTGCCGCTCGAATGGCGCATTACAACCGCAACAGTTTTGCCGCATTGCCGCGCAGGATGCGTTCAAGATCGGCAGCGGGAAGATTCAACGATTGCACCAGTTCATTGGGTTGATCGACATCCATCTTGGCGTAGTTGTCGGTGCCGATCACCACGCGGTCCACGCCGACCAGGTCGATCATGAAGCGCAGCGTTTCCGGGTAATACGCGAGCGTGTCATAGTGGAAACGGCGGATGTAATCGCGGAACGGCTGCTTTAGTTTCGATGCAACCTCGACCGCGCCTTTCTTGATGCTGTGCTCGATGCGCCCGGCGACATATGGAAAGCACCCGCCGGAATGCGGCAGCACGATATCCAGCTTCGGGAATTTGTCGAGCAGGCCGCTGTAAATGAACTTGGTCGCGGTGGTCGCCGTCTCGAACGGAAAGCCCAGCGTGTTGTAAATGAAGTTCGAGCCGGCGAGGCGCTCCGGGCCGCCGTAGTGATTGGGTTGGCCGTCGAGCGGATGAAACAATAGCGGATAGCCGAGTTCCTCGCAGCGCGCCAGCAGCGGCAAGTACGCCGGCTCAAAAATATAGTCGATGCCTTCGACGGAATTCGGCAGATGCACTGCGCGCATGCCGGGTGCGCCGGCAATGCGGTCGAGTTCCTTCAGCGCGGCTTGCGGATCGCGCATCGGAATTGCCGCGCCGGCGATGAAACGATGGGGAAATGCCTTGTGCGCTTCGATGGCGGCATCGTTGACGATGCGCGCGAGTTTTACTGCAGCGTCGAGTGAAGCCCATTGCCACGGCATGCTGCCTGAAAGCGTCAGCACATGCATTTTCACGCCGCGTGCATCCATCCATTTCATGCGCGCTTCGAGGTCGTACATGAGCGGACTGATCGGCCCGCCCGACACCTTGCCGCCCTGCTGTTGGGCGTAGTCGATGTAGGCCTGCGGCGCCCAGTGTGCGTGCGCGTCGATAGAACCAGTGTGATTTGCATTGCTTTGTGCCATGAAATTCCTTTATGAAATAGGTTCTAATTACACCGGCACGGTGTAACGTAGCGGTTTGCCCGCGAAATGCGCGCGCACGTCGGCGAGCAATTTTTCGCTGCGTCCCTCGCGCACCTCGCGCGTGGAGGTTCCCATGTGCGGCGCAAGCACCACGTTGTCCGTGCGCATGAGTTCGGCGGGCACATGCGGTTCGTTCACAAACACATCCAGCGCGGCGCCGGCGATGGTTTTGCTGGCGAGTGCCGCGACCAGCGCCGATTCATCGACTATCGCGCCGCGTGCAATGTTGACCAGAAAGCCGTCGGCGCCGAGTGCGGCGAGTATGCGGGCATCGACAAGGTTATGCGTCGCGGGCGTCAAGGCGCAGGTGACGACCAGGCAATCGCAGTCACGTGCCATGGCTTCGAGATTGTCGAAGTAGGGATAAGGCACATCGTCTTTGCGGCGCGGCCCGAAGTAACAGATCGACATGCCGAAGCCCGCCGCGCGGACCGCGATCTCGCGTCCAATGCGGCCCATGCCGACAATGCCGCAGGTTTTGCCGCGCACCTCCGCGCCCGACGGAAAAACACGCGACGGCCACGCACCCGAGCGCACGAAGCGGTCGGCCTCGCACAGACGGCGCATCACCGCAACGATCATGCCCATCGCCAGATCGGCCACCGGCTCGGCGGTGGAATCGGGCGTGTAAGTGACCGTGACTTTGCGCGCTTTTGCCGCCGCGAGGTCGATCAGCGTGGTGTATGGCCCGTAACACGCGAGTAGTTCAAGTTTAGGCAGGGCATCGAAATGGCTGCGCGTGACTTCGGTGGTCGTGGTGGAAATCGCCGCACGGGCGTTGGTGCAGTGTTGCTTGATGTACGCAACAGGATCTGCCGCTGCCCACGATTGATGCACGATGAAATCGTGTTCGAGCGCCACCAGCGTCGGTTCATAGATGGCTTTCAGCAGCACGATTTCAGGCTTCATCGGGAAAGCGTATCTCCGGCTGCGTCAGGTAGTCGGACGCATGTGGTGTGATGTCCGCCATGGTGAACCCTTACACAAAAACTTTGTAAACAGGGATAAATACGGATGATCACACAATTTTCTTTTCGCGCAACGCAGCGATCTCGTCAGCACCTTTGCCCAGCAGTTCGCGCAGCACTTCCTCCGCATGCTCGCCCACCAGCGGCGGCGGCATGTCATAGGCAATTTGCGTGCGTGAAAACTTGATCGGGTTTGCCACCAGCGGCACGCTGCCGGCGAGTGGATGCGGCACGTCGATTTTCATACCGCGGTGCTGCACCTGCGGGTCGCGGTAAACCTCATCAAGGCGGTTGATGGGACCGCACGGCACTCCTACTTTTCCCAGCAGCCCGACCCACTCGCTGGAGGTTTTCTTTTTCAGTGCCTCGGCGAGAGTCGCCGTGCATTCCGTGCGGTTGGCAATGCGCAGTGCGTTGCTGGCAAAGCGCGGGTCGGCTGCCGCTTCCGGGATGCCCGCCGCTTCGCACAGGCGCTGGTACTGCCCGTCGTTTCCGGTGGCGATGATTATGCTGCCATCCAGCGTGCGAAAAGTCTGGTACGGCATCACGTTCGGATGCTCGTTACCGATGCACTGCGGAATCTGGCCGCCGATCAGGTAGTTGGCATTCTGGTTGGCGAGCCATGCCACTTGCGTGTCGAGCAGCGCCATGTCGATGTATTGTCCCATTCCGCTCGTCGTGCGCTCATGCAACGCGGCGACTATGCCGACTGAGGAATACATGCCCGTCATCAGGTCGGCGATGGCCACGCCCACGCGCTGCGGTCCGCCGCCGGCACGATCTTCCCGTTCGCCGGTCATGCTCATAATCCCGCCCATCCCTTGCACCAGGTAGTCGTATCCCGCGCGATCGCGATACGGACCGGTCTGTCCGAAGCCGGTGATCGAGCAATACACCAGGCGCGGGTTGAGCGCGGACAGCGCGTCATAGTCGAGCCCGTAACGCTTGAGATCACCGACCTTGTAGTTCTCGATCAGCACGTCGGACTTCTGAGCGAGCTCGCGAATGATCTGCTGGCCTTCGGCTTTGGCGATGTCCAGCGTCAGTGATTTTTTGCCGCGATTCGCGCACATGAAATACGCCGCGTCCGTCGTGTCCTTGCCGTCGCGGTCTTTGACGAACGGCGGTCCCCATGCGCGCGTGTCGTCGCCTTTGCCCGGCCGCTCGATCTTGATCACTTCGGCGCCAAGATCGGCAAGCAGTTGACCGACCCACGGACCGGCGAGGATGCGGCTCATGTCAAGCACGCGGATGCCGGCGAGCGGGCCGTTTTTTGAGACTTGCGTCATTTTTGTATCATCACTATATTGGAAGCGGCTCAATTCTACCTGCGTCCTGATGCAATACCTGCGTCCGAGTTTTGCGTGGCTGGTTTTACTGCTTTGCGCATGCGTGAGCGCAGGCACGCGTGCGCAGGCGCCTGCGCTTGCGACAGATATCCATGAGACGGTTGTGAGCATCCCGGTAATCGTCGATGGCAAGCCGAACGGTGCCCACATGATTGGCACGGTGTTCAAACCGGATGGCGCAGGACCTTTTCCGTTTGTGGTGCTCAATCATGGGCGCGCAGGCACCGCGGTGGAACGAGCGCGTACGCCACGTTGGCGGTATACCGATGCCTCACGCTGGCTGGTGAAGCGGGGTTACGCGGTGTTTGTGGCGACACGCCGGGGATATGGAGAAACCGGCGGTACAGACGTCGAGCAGAATTACAATTGCAATAACCCCTGGTACAAGGAAGCGATGGCAGGGGGTGTTGAGAGCGTGTTGTCTGTTATCGAGTATGCCAAGGCGCAGCCCTTCGTGAACAAGAGCCGATATCTGGTCATGGGCCAGTCGGTTGGGGGATTTTTGAGCGTGGGTATTGGCGCGGCAAACCCCGAAGGGCTGGTGGCCATCATCAATTTTGCCGGCGGTCACGGCGGGCGGCCGGAGCGTGATCCCGGCAACCCGTGCACAGTTGAAAAGCTGAAGCAGGTTTTTGCCGATGCCGGCAAGACATCGCGTGTTTCCGCGCTATGGATATATACGGAAAACGACCAGTATTTCGGCCCGGCGCACACTAAGGAATGGCATCAGGCATTTACAGCCACCGGCGGGAAGGCAGAGTTTCGCTTGCTGCCACCTTTCGACAAGGATGGACACACTTTGTTTACACGCGGTTTAAAGATCTGGTCGCCGCTGGTGGAAGCGTTTCTGAATTCAGCTGGATTCTGATGGCTGCAAACGCCGGTCGTCAGTTGCGAAATTTGATCTCGCGGCTGATCGCTTTGGTGGTTCCACCCCACGTCGGCGCGTAGGCGGCTTTGCGTCCGACGCCACCCGCAACCACGATCATCAGGTCATCGGGGTTTTCTGCGACGCGTATCACACTGGCTGAAGGATCGGATGCGGCCGCCATGCGATGTTTGCGCTGCGCAGGCGCGAGTTTCTCGACAGGCAGTGTCGCCAGCTCCCAGATTGCCGCCCTGGCCTTTTGTTTGGTGTAACCGTCGCGGTGAAACATCGCGGCCCATTCCGGCGGCAGCAAGCACAGCGGTTCGCCGCCGCCGAGTAATCCGGAGCCGCCGGATACGCCGGCCATCAGCATCGATTGCGCGAAGGTTTGCGCAAGCCCGGCTGCATCCTGACTGTCGGAATCATTGACCTCGCCAGTGCCGGAGATACCGATCACGGTGACGACGCTCGCATCCGGCGCGAAGCCGCGATCCACGTGCAGCGGCGGCCACGGACTTTCTTCGACGTTTTCGGCGAAGCAGCACGAATACTTGGCAGGCTGGCCGAGCGTGGCCATATCG
>JAKFYK010000047.1 GCA_021730905.1 Betaproteobacteria bacterium
GGGCTAGGGTGGGGGTGGTTTTGACCGTACTCCACACGCAACCTAAGAGGGATCACGCATGAATTTCAAAATAGGTGCGATGGCGTTAGCACTATTCTCGACCCAAGCCATCGCCCAGCAGGACTATCCCACCAAGCCGATCCTCTTTGTCATTCCTTTCGGCGCGGGCGGTGACTCCGATCTTTCCGGGCGCAACGTCGCGCACCATGCGACCAAGTATCTGAACAACCGTCCCATCGTGTCGCTGAACCGCGTGGGGGCATCGGGCGCCATCGGCACCATGTCGGTAAAAAACGCCACCCCCGACGGCTACACGCTGCTGGTGGCGCGCATCGCCACGCACGCGATTTTGCCCGCCACTGACACCAAGATCGGCTACAAGTGGAACGAGTTTGCGATGATTTCGCTGATCGAACTCAATCCGTACGTGTGCTTCGTGAAGGGCGATGCGGCGCAGCGCAGCGCGGCGGATTTGATCGCAACGATACGCAAGAGTCCCGGCAAGTTGAACTACGCGACCGCCGGTGTGAGCACCAGCCAGGCGATGGCTGCGCAGTACCTGATGTCGCTGGCGGGATTGACCAAGGATCACGCGGTCGGCATTCACTACAAGAGCGGCGGCGAAGTCACCACCGCGGTGGTCGGCGGGCAGGTCGATTTTGCGTGCAACAACGCGCCGACGGTGATTCCGCAGGCGCAGGCCGGACGCATACGCCCGCTGCTGACCACGCCTGCGCGCATGAAGGAACTGCCCGATGTTCCCAGCGCGAAAGAAGCTGGTTATCCCGACATGGAAAAAATCGTCGGCTGGACCGCGCTGATGGGGCCGCCCGGCATGCCCAAAGCCATTGTGGATCGTTGGGCAGCGGTATTCCAGAAGCTCGCCGTCGACCCGGACTGGCAGGCGGGCAACGCGCGCATCGGCGGCGTGGCGGCGATACGCTCGCCGGCGGAGACCGAGCGCTACGTCAAAGAGCAGTTTGAGTTGTACGACAAGCTGGCGACGGCGTTGGGGATACGGCAGTGATCTAATATTTGCTTGGGGCTAATATGCATCCTGATCATCGGCAATACGCTAAGTTTACTTCCCGTGCTCAACTCGATAAGGCGGTGAATTCACTCTTGGGTATCATTGAGGGCATCTCGATAGACGGCGCAATCAATACCTCGGAGCTTGCTTTTTTGCGTCTCTGGCTTGGTGATCACGCGGAGCTAGAAAACCGCCATCCTTTCAACGAATTAGTCCCGGTAGTTCAAGCAGCCGTAGCTGATGGCGTACTCACGCAAGATGAGCGAGAGGATATTATTTGGCTGTGCGAGCGGCTGCGCGCAACTGAATACTATGAAAAAACAACGGCCGACCTCCAGCGCCTTCACGCAATGCTCGGAGGTATCGTCGCAGATGGACATATCTCGGAACCGGAACTGCGCGGATTGTCTTCATGGCTACAAGATCACGAGCACCTCAAGACTTGTTGGCCATACGATGAGATCGATAGTCTGATCACCGCAGTCCTTGCAGATAAGAAGATTGATGAGCAAGAACACAAAATGCTCAAAGATTTCTTTTCCGAGTTCATTGTGGTGCTTGATGATCGCACGATCACGAGTCCGAAAATCTCTGAGGGCGCAACACTTGTTGGCCTTTGTGCCGTATGCCCGGAGATTGAGTTTGAGGATGCGAAGTTTTGCTTCACTGGTGCATCCACGCGCTATACGTGCCCGCAGCTTGCGGAAACTGTAAGCCGATTGGGAGGTGAGTTTGTGGCCTCAATGACCGCAAAGGTCGATTATCTGGTCATTGGTGCTGAGGGTAATCCGTGTTGGGCTTATGCTTGCTACGGACGCAAGGTGGAGAAAGCAGTGGAGTTGCGGAAGTCTGGCGTTCGATTGCTTATCATCCACGAAAATGATTTCCATGATGCCGTGGCCGATAGCTCGTAAGCAAGCGTACACATGATGTCGCGTCCGTTGTCCAAATAAAAAGGAAGAAACATGAAAACGCTATTCGTCACGTTTGTGCTTGCAATCACTTTCGCATCCAGTTCAATTAGCACCGCTCAAACCTACCCATCGCGGCCGATCTCGATCGTGGTGCCGTTCGCCGCGGGCGGTCCTACCGACACACTGGCGCGCATTATGAGCGATCCGATGAGAAAGCTGCTGGGTCAAACCGTCGTGGTCGAGAATGTCACAGGTGCGGGCGGCAGCATCGCGGTGGGCCGTGTTGCGCGCGCTGCCCCCGACGGCTATACGATCGGCATTGGGCATTGGGGCAGCCACGTGGTGAATGGCGCGTACTATACGTTGCCCTTCGATCTGCTGACGGACCTCGAACCGGTAGCGATGATTGCCACTAACCCGCAGGTCATTATCTCCAAGCTCGCCGTACCGGCGAAGAATCTGAAGGAACTGATTGCCTGGAGCAAGGCCAATCAGGACAAGCTGTTGGTGGGCACTGGCGGCGTCGCTGCGTCGGCGCACATGGGCGGAATTTATTTTCAGAATGCGATCGGCGCAAAATTCCAGTTTGTGCATTATCGGGGCGGCGCTCCGGCAATACAGGCTCTGCTCAGCGGCGAGGTTGATCTGTACGTGACCCAGGTATCGGGCGCGGTGCCGCTGGTTCGCGCGGGAAAAATCCGGGCCTATGCGGTGACGTCCAAGACGCGGCAGGAGGCCGCACCGGAGATTCCCACGGTGGACGAGGCGGGTCTGCCCGGTCTTCACACGTCCGTGTGGCATGCCATCTGGGCGTCCAAAGCCACGCCCAAAGACATCATCTCGAAACTGAACGCAGCCTTGGTCGAAACGCTGGCCGATGCCACCGTGCGCAAGCGTTTTGGCGATCTCGGACAGGAAATTCCGTCACGCGAAGAGCAGACGCCGCAAGCGCTGGCCGCTTACCACAAGGCGGAAATTGCGAAATGGTGGCCGTTGATCAGAGCGGCTGGCCTCAAGGCCGAATGAGATGGGTGACGTCCGCATCAAGAACGGCATGTGATGACCATTGACGTCGCGGCCAGACAGCAGTCCCAGCACAGAGCCGCGACTGCTGTTCCGCGTATTTTCCTCCACGGCGTCCGTCATCGGGCCTGATCTTCCCGCCACAATCGCGGTCGGGTTAGTATGCGTATTTTTTCCGAAGGGAAGTGGAAATGGCCAAGATGACAGGCGCGCGGCTGTTTGCCGAGATGATGCGCGATTACGGGGTATCGCACATTTTTTTCGTGCCGGCGTTCATGCTGAAATCGTTTGCCGAGATGGAAGACATGCCGATTGCGCGCGTGATGGTGCACGGGGAAAAGGCCGCGGCGTATATGGCCGACGGCTATGCGCGTTCCAGTGGCAAGCCGGGCGTGTGCATGGCGCAGATGATCGGTGCGTCGAATCTGGCGGCGGGCATTCGTGACGCGCACATGGCCGGTTCGCCGGTGATCGCAATTACCGGCGGACCGGCGCCGGCGTCGCGCTACCGGCATGCGTATCAGGAAGTCGATGACATCACGCAGTTCGACGCGGTGACCAAGTTCAACGCGCAGGTCGATGCGGTGACGCGACTGCCGGATCTGACACGGCAGGCGTTTCGCGTCGCGACTTCGGGCGCGCCGGGGCCCGTGCATCTGCGTATACAAGGACATTTGGGGCAGCTCACTGAGGCCGAAGCCGAACTCGATCCGATGATCGAAGCTAAGTACAAATGCGTGCCGCCATTTCGTTCCGAGCCGGACCTGCAGCATGTCAACGAGGCGCTGGCGCTGCTGGCGGCGGCGCAGCGGCCGGTGATCGTGGCGGGCGGCGGGGTGATGACTTCCGGTGCACAGGCCGAACTGATCGCGCTGGCGGAAAAGCTCAATATTCCGGTGGCGACTTCGCTCAATGCCAAATC
The DNA here is from genome assembly GCA_021730905.1 of Betaproteobacteria bacterium. Classification (GTDB taxonomy): domain Bacteria; phylum Pseudomonadota; class Gammaproteobacteria; order Burkholderiales; family SG8-41; genus UBA5216. The sequence goes on from JAKFYK010000047.1 coordinate 3,890, forward strand.
GGCATTACTCGATCATCATCCACTCAACGTCGGGGTGCCGGGCGCGTATTCGCGCGATTGCGCGAATCGCACGCTGGCGGAATGCGATCTCGCATTTTTTATCGGCAGCCATACCGGCGGCCAGATCACCAACAACTGGATGTTCCCGCCCGCGGGCACCAAAGTGATTCAGCTCGACATCAATCCGGATGAACTGGGCCGCAATTATCCGAACGCAGTGTCGATCCTCGGCGATGCGAAATTGGGCTTGAAGCGCATGGTCGAACTGGCCAAACCGAAATCCGCTACTGACTGGACCAAACGCGCGCAGAAGTTTGTCGCTGACTGGCGCCATGAGAATTCAGAAATGCGCAATGCCGACGTCGCGCCGATACGCCCGGAGCGCATCTGCAAGGAAATTTCCCATGCGCTGCCGCCGGATGGCATCGTGGTATCCGATACGGGGCACGCCGGCATCTGGACCGCGCGTTTCATCGAATTGCACCACCCCACGCAGCGCTATTACCGCACCGCAGGCTCGCTCGGCTGGGGATTTCCCGCGGCGCTGGGCGTGAAGTGCGCCAACCCCGACAAACCGGTGGTATGCTTTACCGGAGACGGCGGTTTTTATTATCACATCGGCGAACTGGAAACCGCGCGCCGCCACAACATCAATGTGGTGATCGTGGTCAACAACAACAGCGCGCTCAATCAGGAAATCAGGTTGAATGACATTGCTTACGGCGGAAAGCAGCGCGGGCGCGCCGAGGAGATGTGGCGTTTCCCCGATGTGAATTTCGCCAAGGTCGCGGAATCGTTCGGCTGCGTGGGCATACGCGTCGAAAAGCCGGGCGACCTGTCCGATGCGCTGAAGCGCGCCATCGCGATGAACAAGCCGGTGGTGGTAGACGTGGCGGCCGACATGTACGCGATAGCGCCGCATCCGTGGACGGCGACCGGCCGCGATTTTCATTCGTATCAAAAAACCGGGGCGTGAGATGGCGGGCTTTGCCTTAGGTCAGGATCGCGCTTACTGGATCAGCTGGTTTAACCTGGCGGAAAAGGATCGCTACGATTTCTCTACCTGGGCGTATGAAACCTACGTGCCCAAGGTGTTGTCCCGCGATGGTGTGTTATGGGGCGCGCTGTATGCGTCGGAAGCCACGGGCAGCTTTACGCCGCTGGGCGGCGGCGGACGCATCAGTCACAAGAAAAATCCCAAAGGTGTGCCGGTCGGCGACCGCTACATCATCATGTTTGGCGCGATGGACGCTTACGTGCTGGCGGACCCAATGCCGGACGAGTTTCACGCGCAGTTCAACAAGGCCGACCAGAAAATGCTCGCGCTGCGCACGGACGAGCGCCGCAACATCATGCTGGAAGAAGGGCGCATCGAGGGACTGGGCCTTGAGGAAAATAATCCGGCGATGGCGCCCGCGCCGGCGATCCAGCTCGGCAGTTTCAACGCGGGCGCGTGGGACGACGAGGAGGAAATGGCGGCGTGGTACGCGCGCTGGCGTTTGCCCTCGCTGACGGGTTTGCCGGGATGCGTGCGCGTGCGCAAACTGGTATCGGTGGCGGGATGGGCCAAGCACGCGTGTTTTTACGAATTCAATTCGCTGAAGGCACGCGAAGAACACTTCGTGCATTACGAGAAGCCCAACAAGAAAATGGTCAAGTGGTCCACCGACGTGGTGCGCGATACGGTGCATGCGCCGGGTTCGGCCAACGTCGCGAGCAGGATATTTTATATATTAAAAACAATTACTTAGATTGTATTGCCGATTGGGGGACGGAAAATATGTCACACAAGGCGGGTTTCGAAATCGTCAGGGTCGCGGACATTCCGTGGGAGGACCGCAGAAACGTCGACAACTGGCCGAGCCGCGCCGGTATGTATTGTGACGACCAGCCCAATCAGTTGTGCATACGCCTGATCGACTATCCGAAAGGCTCGACCGAGCCGCGCCACGTGCATGGCGGCATGCACGCGACCACGGTGTTGAAGCATCACACGATTGTCGATGGCGTGACATTGCGGCCGCTGGATGTGGTGCTGGGGCCCAGCAACGAGCCGCACGGGCCGCTGCATTATCCCGACAGTTGCCAGTTACTAAGCGCATTTCAGGGCAGCTACTACCACAGCGAGGTCGAAAAACTTTCGACCGAAAAACACTATCGTTTGATCCAGCAGGAGCAATTGCCGTGGGTTGCGGGTGCCAACGGTGAACAGGTGAAAACGCTGGTGGATCGCGGCTGCGGGCGCCTGCTGGTGCAGGCGATCAAGTTTGCGCCCGGCGGCACGATGCCAGCGAGGTCGTACGGCAAAATGCATTCCGCGCTGATCGCTTTCGGCAGTGCCGAGGTGGATGACGTCAAACTCGGTGCATGGGATTTTTTGCGCGTGATGGATGCAGCGCACGGCGTGGTGAAATTTCCGCAGGGCGCTACATTGCTGGCGTTGACGATGCGGTAGTTTTTGATTGTCGTTCCCGCCTTCGCGGGAACGACAGTGCAGGGGTTGATCCTGGCAGGTTGCCGGTGTTGGTTTCTTACTCGACCTTAATCCCCGCCGCCTTTACCAGCTTGATGTTTTGCGTGATTTCGCTGCGTATGAATGCGCCGAACTCCTCTATCGTGGTGGGCGCCGGATCAAGCCCCTGCTTCATGAACGCTTCTTTCATTTCCATTGTATTCACGATTTTTACGATGGCGGCGTTAAGGCGCGTCACAATCTCGCGCGGCACGTTGGCGGGCGCCAGCACGCCATACCAACCGGATCGATCAAACCCTGACAAGCCGGATTCGTTAAGCGTGGGCATGTGCGGCGCGAGTGGCGTACGTTGGCCTGTGGTCACGCCGAGTGCGCGCACGCGATTGGCGTTCATCAGTGGCGTCGATGCCGGAATACTGGCAAAAATCATGTCGACTTCACCGCTTGCGGTTGCGGTAACGCCGTCTGATGTGCCCCGGTAAGGCACGTGAGCAATTTTTAGCTGGCCGAGAGAATTCAGCAGTTCGCTAACCAGATGTGCGGAACTGCCCACGCCTGACGACGCATAGTTCAATTTGCCCGGGTTGGCGCGCGCCAGCGCTACCAGTTCCCTGATGTTGCGCGCGGGTACCGATGGATGCACGACCAGAAACCATGGCCCGAATACCATGCGTGACACCGGTGCGAAATCCCGTTCAAGGTTGTAGGGCAGTTTGCGCCGCACCGCAGGCTGCACGGTATCTGCCGCGGACATCAGCAGCAGTGTGTAGCCATCAGCAGGCGATTTCGCAACGGCATCCGTTGCAAGCAAGCCGCCGGAACCGCCACGGTTTTCGATGACGATCTGTTGTCCCAGCAGCTCGGACAATTTTGGGGCGAGCAAGCGCGCGGTGACATCCGCCGCGCCGCCGGCGGCGAAACCCACCATGAACTTGATGGGTTTTGCGGGGTAGGCCTGTCCTGAGCTTGTCGAAGCGACCGGCCCCGCGCCCTTCGGCAAACTCAGGACAGGCTCTGTCGCAGGAGACTGCGCTGATACGCTGCCGGCCAGGCATGCGCATGCGACACCGGTCAACACACTCGCTTTCATGCGGATTTCCTGTCTGATTTGGAAGCGAACTTTGCCACGTTTACGCGCGGCAGGCCATGACGCATTACACTTGTGCTCATGAAAGTGATTATTTCAGGCGTTGTGGCGCTTTGCGGGACGTGTGTGGCACCCGTGCAGGCACAGCAACCCTATCCCGAAAAACCGCTGCGACTACTGGTCGGATTTCCTGCCGGCAGCGCACTCGATTCCGCTGCGCGTCCGATCGCGGGCAAACTCTCGGAGTTGCTCGGCCAAAACGTGGTTATCGACAATCGCGCGGGTGCTGCGGGAAACATTGCCGCCGAGATCGCGGCGCGGGCGCGGCCCGATGGCTACACGCTGCTGTTTGGCGCGAATGGCGCCCTGGCCATCAACCCGGCGTTGTATGAAAAACTACCGTTTGATTCGGTGAAGGATTTCGCGCCCATCGCGAAGGTGGTCGATGCGGTCAACGTGCTGGTGCTGCATCCATCCGCGCCCGCGTCGTCGGTGGAACAACTGATAGTGGCAGCGAAATTAAAATCGTTGCTGGGCGGTTCGGGCGGCGTGGGCAGCCCCGGCCATCTTGCATTGGAACTTTTCAACATGATGGCGGGAGTGAAGATCACACATGTGCCGTACAAAGGCAGCGCGCCCGCGCTGGTGGACGTTATCGCCGGCAACATACAGGTTCTGTTTTCCACGTTGACGCCGGCACTGCCGCACATCAAGTCTGGCCGTATCAAGGCGCTGGCGGTGACGTCGCAGAAGCGCTCGCAACTGGTACAGGAACTGCCGACGGTCTCGGAAAGCGGCTTGAAGGGCTTTGAGGTAACCGGCTGGTACGGCGTGCTCGCGCCCGCGCAAACGCCGCGTGCGCTGGTTCGCCGGCTGAACGGCGAGATCCTGAAGGCGTTGCAGTCACAGGAGGTGAAGCAGAATCTGCTGACCCAGGGGTTCGAGATCAGCTCCAGCAGTCCGGATGAATTCGCGGCGTTCATCAGGATTGAACTGGCAAAATGGGCGAAGGTGGTGAAATTTTCGGGTGCCAAACCCAATTAAACCCCCTACGGTGTATGCTTTGAAGGCGGAACAACAATGACCAAGGAGGGTTCCATGACTCGGCTGCATCGTATGGCAATTGCTATTTTACTGATGGGATGGGCCTGTGCGGCAAGTGGCGCGGATTTCAGGCATGAAAACAAACCGCAGAATCTGAAGGCGCTGTTCGAGCGTGTTCATCATGAGGCGCATGTCAAAAAGGACAGCAAACAGGCCGCGGCGCTATTCCGCGCGCTGATTCCGGATGAGGCGCGCGCGAAGAAAGCGCTCAAGGACAACATCGCGCCGGACACGCTGCGGCAGATACTGGACATGCACAAGAAGTTTGGCGGCAGCGTTAACGAGGAGGGCGCCGCCAAGATAGCGCGCCCGGCACAGAAGGAAGTGCAGGTGCATGGCGCAACTGCCGAGGAAATCATGCGCTACCGCGAGGGTTCCGTGGCATACAAGGAGTTTCCGGGCGGCGCGAAACGTGTTGCCGAGGCGGCGCTGCGGCCGGGTATGACATTTTACGAGGTGGAGTATCTCGAACCCGGCAAGACTGCAGGGATGAAATATCATCTGCTGTACTGGGACGGCAAGCAGTGGGCGATGCTGGGCCCGGCGTGGCGGGTGTTGAAACAGTAGGGGGGCGTACTGCGCGCAGAGCGGCCGTGCCTTTACTCCACTCTGGCGCCCGAAGCTTTCACCGCCGCGCGCATTTTTTCCGTTTCCGCGCGGATGTGCACGGCGAAATCCTGCGATGACGTGCCTTTGGCTTCGGCGCCAAGGCCCGACATTTTTTCCAGAATATCCGGCGACTTCATCGCTTTCACGAATTCGGCGTTAAGCCGCGCGATGATGGGTGCGGGTGTTTTGGCGGGGGCGAGCAGACCGTACCAGCCGGTGACTTCATAGCCGGGTATCGACTCGGCGACGGTCGGCAGTTCAGGGGCAAGCGGCGTGCGCGCGAGACTGGTGACGCCCAGCGCGCGCACTTTGCCACTCTTGATATGCGGCATGATCATCGGCACTACTGAAATCGTCATCTGCAATTGCCCGCTGATGGTGTCGGTGAGCGCGGGTGCGACGCCCTTGTACGGCACATGCTGTATCGAAGTGCCGGTCATGGCCTTGAAGCGCTCCGCTGCAAGATGGGGCGGCGAGCCGGAGCCGCCGGAGCCATAGCGCATCTCGCCCGGTTTCGATTTCAGCAATGCGACAAATTCCCTGATATTGGCGGCGGGTACCGACGGATTGACCACCATGATAAAGGGTGTCGATCCGAGCAGGCTGATCGGCGTGAAATCCCTGCTTAAATCGAATGGCAGTTTTTCGTACATCACCGAAACGATGACGACCTGCGACGTGGCCATGGTCAGCGTGTGGCCATCGGGCGCGGCCTTGGCGCCGATTTCTGCGCCGATGATGCCACTGGCGCCGGCGCGATTGTCGATTACCATTTGCTGGCCAAACGCTTCAGCGAATTTGGGGTTGAGCAGCCGCGCGAGTATGTCGGGGCCGGAACTCGCCGTGCTCATCACGATCAGGCGCACCGGCCGCACCGGGTAGGCCTGTCCTGAGCCTGTCGAAGCGGCCTGTGCTGAAGAAGCGGGCTGTCCACCGGTCGCGGCTTGCGCATTGCCGAGAGCCGGCAGCATGAGGAGCGCGAGTACTGCCGTGCCGACACTGTGGATCGGGCTGCCGCCAGTCATGTCCCCTCCATGGAAATGCCCCAGGCAGTAATTCTGGCGGGTTTTCGCAAGCGGGGCAATACATTGCCGTCGCATTCGGCAGACGTCCATGCAATGGAGGCCAGGGACACGACAGGCACGCGAATAGCAGCGCGGGCTCAAGTTGAACTGCCACGTCGCGTTTGTTAGCATCGAATGCAAAGCAGTCATTTCTAGCTATTCTTCGTGACACGAACCAACCTGAAAGATACTCATGCCCAAAACCACCGGCGCAAGATACTTCGCGGAAATCATCAAGGGTTACGGCATAACCCATGCGTTTTTCGTGCCCACGATT
>JAKFYK010000114.1 GCA_021730905.1 Betaproteobacteria bacterium
AGTGTCTCCGTGCCGCAAGCAACCACCACAGTAGGTACGGAGATTGACGACACCGTCGTCACTGCAAAAGTCAAATCCGCGCTGTTGGCCGACCCGGATATCAAGAGTTTCGACCTGAAGGTGGAAACCCGCAAGGGCTTAGTACAACTCAGTGGCTACGTCGAGAATCAAACGCAGATCGAGCGCGCCATCCTGACCACCCGCGAGGTGGAGGGGGTCAAGGACATCGAAAACAGCATTACCCTGAAGAGCGGCGATGCAACGGCTGGCAACACGGTTGACGACGGTATCATTACCGCGAAAGTGAAGTCTGCGCTGCTCGCGGACCCGAATGTCAATAGTCTGGATATTGCCGTTGTCACGCGCAAAGGCGAAATCCAGCTCAGCGGCTTCGTTAACAGCCAGACCCAGATGGACGACGCGGTCGCAATTGCACAAAAAGTGGCCGGCGTGACGAGCGTCGGCAACCAAATGAGCGTCAAAAAATAGCACCGAATGATGCGTGCGCAGGCGTCACTCGCGCAAAACCCTGTTGCATTCAAGGACAAGCGGTGAAAAAAATTCCCTTAAAAATGAATTACGCGTTGGCGATTATGATTGCGGGAGCGCTGGCATTCCAGGCAGTCATCGCAGTTTTGCTGATCGCGCTTGGTACCGGCATGGTTATCGACGCCATTCCGGATCTGGGCAGGTAGCATGCAGTCGATGGGGAGGTGTGAAGAGCGCCGGTTCGCGAAAGGGCTGGCGGCCGCGTTTCTTGCCGTACTGGCGGGATGCACGTCGTTACCGACCATCGCTCCGGACATGGGCGTTCGCCGAGCACAGGCGGTGCAACTGGAGGGTGCCCGCGGTCCGCTGACCGCCTTGCAAAGCAAGGCAATCCTCGACAAGCTCAAGAGTGGCAGCGAAGAAACCAGCATTTTCGACCGGCATATGGCGGTGGAGGCAGCCATCACCGGTAGCCCGCTGATGGTAGGTAACCAGGTGGTGCTGCTGCAGGATGGCCCGTCAACCTACGAGGCCATGTTTGCTGCGATCCGCAGTGCGAAAGATCATATCAACCTGGAAACCTATATCATCGAAGATGATGAGATAGGAAATCGCTTTGCCGACGCGCTCATCGAAAGACAGCAGCAGGGCGTGCAAGTCAATCTCATCTATGACAGCGTCGGGGGGATTAACACGCCCAAGACCTTCTTCAAGCGCCTTGCGGATGAGGGCGTCGTGGTCCTCGAGTTCAATCCGATTAATCCATTGACGGCAAGGAAAGGCTGGAATGTCAATCAGCGCGATCATCGCAAGTTGTTGATCGTCGATGGTCAGACAGCTTTCCTCGGCGGGATCAACATCAGCAGCGTGTATTCCGGCGGATCCTACTCGCAGCGCTCCAACAGTCGCACCGGGGAAAAAGCACCGTGGCGTGATACGCATATGCAAGTGGATGGGCCTGTGGTGGGTGAGTTTCAGAAATTGTTTCTCGCGACCTGGGAAAAACAAAAGGGCGAACCGCTCGCGCCACGCAATTACCTGCCGCAGCTCAGCAATAAAGGCAAGGAGGTGGTGCGCGCCATCGGCAGTTCGCCCGACGAACCCTACACGTTGATATATGCGACATTGATTTCGGCCATTGGCAGTGCCGAAACATCGGTGTACCTGACAAACGCCTATTTTGTTCCTGATCCGCAGTTACTGGCGACGCTCAAGGACGCGGCGCAACGCCGTGTGGATGTGAAAATCATTCTGCCAAGCCATACCGATTCGTGGCTGGTGTTCCATGCCGGACGCTCTTACTACGAGGAGTTGCTGGGCGCGGGGGTAAAAATCTACGAGCGGCGCGATGCGTTGCTGCATGCAAAAACCGCGCTCATCGACGGCGTATGGTCGACGATCGGATCGACCAATCTCGATTGGCGCAGCTTTTTGCATAACGACGAAGTCAACGCCGTCATCCTGGGACAGGAATTCGGCATGCAAATGCAGGCGATGTTCGATAAGGACATGGCATCTTCCAATGCCATCACGCTTGAACAGTGGCGCCGGCGTCCGATCGGCATGCGCTTGAAAGAGATGGCGGCCCGGTTATGGCAACGCGCGCTGTAGGCGTGGGGGAGTTTATGAATGGAACGCAAGGCAATCAGAAAACCGACCGTGAACTTGCGCGCACGAGCACCGGTTCCAATGTTGGTGATGGCACTGGCTTGTTTGGGCGCAGGCGTTAGTAGCGCTCAGCCTGCCGACGAGAATGCTGCTGCAGCACTTCGCGCCAAGTATGGCGTGCTGCGGCAACAACTCGCCAACAATCAGTTCCAGAGACCGCTTTATCTGGAATCCGGCGAACCGCCGGGTGGCGTGACGGGCGACATCCATGCACTCATCCAATCGTCGTTCACGACGGTGAGTTCGGCGCTGAACAACGCCGGGAATTGGTGCGATATCATGATGCTGCACCTCAATACCAAGTATTGTCGCGTATCGGTTGTCAATCAGCGCGAGGTGCTCAACGTCAGCGTCGGCAAGAAACACGATCAGGCACTGGATGATGCCCACAGGGTCGTGTTTGCGTATCACGTTGCCGCCCAGACAGCGTCCTACCTGCGCGTGCAGTTGAATGCAGACGAAGGGCCGCTAAGCACACGTGACTACCGCATTGTGCTCGAAGCCATTCCGCTGGACAGCGGACAGACATTCACGCGTCTTTCGTATTCGTATAGCTACGGTTTGGCGGGACGGCTGGCGATGCAGGCTTATCTGGGCACTATCGGAAGAAACAAAGTGGGGTTCACGGTGACCGGCAAGCAATCCAGCGGAGAGTCCTTGCACATTGGGGGCATGCGCGGTGTCGTGGAACGCAACACCATGCGTTATTACCTGGCGATCGAAGCCTTTCTCGGCGCCTTGTCCGCACCCCCGCAGGCACGCCGGGAAAAAAGCATGCGTGACTGGTTTGCAGCCATTGAACGTCATCCACGCCAACTGCACGAGCTGGAGCTGAACGAATACCTCGATATGAAACGCAAGGAGTTCTTGCGCTTGCAGGTCGCGGCGCCACTTCAGGCGCCGGGATGATTACCCGGATGCCCGGCGCATATCAACGGTACTGAGGTTTGCCGCCCCGACAGTGGCCCGGCGGACGTGGTTTTCAGCATTGATTTTCCGGCTGCATCCGATAGGGCGACGCCGACCCCTCCCGATACCTATGTCACGCCGCCGGTGGTTTGGGTGACAGCATCGTTGTCGCCCGCGACGGCGCAAGCGTTGCCATACCCAGCAACGCAGCGGCAACGCCGCCCGCAATTGATTCGCATTTCGAAGCGGCAATTTGTTTTGTGCGGGTACTCCTGATTGGGGTGATTGAGATGGCGAGCCACGATAATGGTCCACATTCGCAAGAAAAAGCGCCCGACAGTGGCGCACACAAAAATCTATGTTCGATAGCGTACAGAATCCCGCAATGCGATGGACAACAATGGCCGCCTCGCCAAGGCTTGCCGCCGAGGCGGGTTCTACTCACTTTCACATTGGATAATCAATCATGAAGCACATTAAACAGGCATCTGCTTTTTTCCTCGCCATTGCATTCGTGTCTATTCTGGGTTGCGCCGGCACCGCGACGCGGGAAAGCACCGGCGAATACGTTACTGACACCTGGATCACGACAAAAGTAAAGGCGGCGCTGGTGGAAGATCCCCTGGTCAAAGCGACCGAAGTTAACGTCGAGACGTTCAAGGGTACCGTGCAACTCAGCGGCTTTGTAAGTTCCGACGCGGCACGGTCGCAAGCGGTTTATGTTACACGCGGCATCCAGGGCGTAACGGGCGTCAAGAACGATATGCGCATCAAATAGCAACGCAAGCAATGCCGGGCGTTGTGGTGCCTTCGCATTGCTGCTTGCTGCAACCGTCGCCATCGAAAGTTTGCTTGCCAGATGCGCGGGGTTCCTTACATGACATTACAAAATACGGAGAGCTTGACCATGAAAGCAGTTATAAAAGAAACATCCGTGACACAGCCGCCGTTAACCGATATCCAGACTTTGCGTAAGCGTGCAAGGCAACATATTGAAAAGGGCGCCGTGACGTCCGGGTATGCGGCCGATCGCGGTGCTGTCATCAAAATGCTGAACGAAGCGCTGGCTACGGAGCTTGTCTGCGTGCTGCGCTACAAGCGCCACTACTTCATGGCGACCGGCATTCATGCCGCGCCGGTGGCGGCCGAGTTTCTGGAACATGCCAATGAAGAAATGCTGCATGCCGATCTCATCGCCAAGCGCATCATCGAATTGCGAGGCGAGCCGGATTTTTCGCCGGCCGGCCTGGCGGAGCGCAGCCACGCCGAATACGTGGAAGGCGCAACACTCAACGAGATGATCAAGGAAGACCTGATCGCCGAACGCGTGGCTATTGAGAGTTATCGTGAAATGGTCGGTTACCTCGCCGAGCAGGACCCGACAACGCGCCGCATGATTGAGCAGATTCTTGCCAGCGAAGAAGAGCATGCCGACGATTTGTCGTCGTTGCTCGAAGGGCTTGCAAGCTGAGTTTCTGCCTATGATCAGAATGAAATTTTCCATTGAACTTAATTATGCAATCGCCGACTACGCGAGCGATTTCGTCTTTAATATTCATGCTGCGCAAACGCCATCCCAGTCGGTGGTGGCGGAGCAACTGCACATCAATCAGCCAGTAGCGCCGGTGATCTACACCGACCCCACCTATGGTACGCGCTACATGCGGCTCAAGGCCGAGCCGGGGATGTTGACCGTGCGCTATGACGCCACGGTTGATATTGCGCATCACATCGAATCGCCGGGGCGGCTTGAGGAAGTGCCGATAGCGCGGTTGCCGCCGGCAGTGCTTCCCTATATCTATCCCAGCCGCTATTGCCAGTCCGACCGGCTGCATAGATTCGCGACGCGGGAATTTGGTCATCTGCGGCAGGGCTACTGGCGGGTGCAGGCGATCCTTGATTGGGTTCGCAATCGCACACAATTCCTGTCGGGCAGTTCGAACGGCAGCACGTCGGCAGTTGATACCGTTATTGAGCAGGTGGGCGTGTGCCGCGACTTCGCGCATTTGATGATTGCGTTATGCAGGGCCGTGAACATTCCAGCACGGTTTGTGACGGGTATCGATTACGGCGCAGATCCGTCCATGGGACCCACCGATTTTCACGCTTATGTCGAAGTCTTTCTGGGCGATAGATGGTATTTGTTTGAGCCGACTGCAGTGTCGCCGCCGATGGGCTTGGTCAGAATCGGCACCGGACGGGACGCCGCTGATGTTTCATTTGCCACGATGTTCGGGGCTATCAAGTCGTCGCCACCGTTGATTGCAATTGAGGCGATAAACGACCCGGCAAACGGGTTTACGCTGCCCCGGTTTTGCCCGGAAGCGCTGTCCACGCACGGTGAGTTCGTGACACTTTAGCAAGCGCGGCAGGGTAGCTGACGCTGCATGAATCGGTTTGCAACGCGGATCAAAGCAGTATGCAAATTATTGGCAGGATGTAAAAAATGTTTTAAAACAAATACTTAAATAATACCCCGCTAATTCGTTCCCGCGCTACCCACGCTGGCGAACACGATGAGTAACTGACCGACAGGCCGCTATTAACTTGACCACCGAAACTCCTGCCGTTGTGAAGAGCGAAACCCCGGCCAGCGCGCCGCGCCGCGCGCGTATGGCCGCAGCCATCCGTTGGTTGCTGGCGCTTGCCGCATGCGCGTTGCTGGCCGGCGGCGCTTACTACGCATGGCAAGTCGGGTTTGGTCGGGACAATCCTGCTGAGAGCCTTGTCACCGCCGTGGTGCAGCGCGGCGATCTCGAAGATGCGGTCACCGCGACCGGGACGCTTCAGCCCAAGGAATTCGTTGACGTCGGCACGCAAGTTTCCGGACAAGTCAAGAAACTATTGGTAGAAGTCGGTGCCGTGGTCAAGACCGGGCAACTCCTTGCCGAGATCGATCCCTCGGTTTACCAAGCCAAAGTGGACGGTGATCGGGCACAGTTGTTGAACCAGCAGGCGCAACTCGCCGACCGCCAGGCGCAGCTTGCGCTCACCGGGCTGCAGTTCACCCGGCAGAAGAATCTCGCCAGCGAGAACGCCACCACCACTGAAGCACTGCAAAGCGCCGAGGCGGCGCAGCAGTCTGCATTGGCTCAGGTTAACGCCATACGCGCACAGATCAAGCAGACCGAATCAACGCTGCGCGGCGACGAGGCAAACCTCGGCTACACCAAGATTCATGCGCCGATCGCAGGCACCGTTGTGTCGCAGGCGGCAAAGCAGGGGCAGACCCTGAATGCCAACCAGCAGGCGCCTATCGTGATGCGCATCGCCAACCTTGCGACGATGACGGTGCAGGCCCAGGTCTCGGAGGCCGACGTGCCCAAGCTGCACATCGGCATGGATGTGTACTTCACCACGCTGGGTGGAAACAACCGGCGCTACTACAGCAAGCTGCGCCAGATTCCGCCCACACCGACAGTGGTAAACAATGTGGTGCTCTACGATGCCCTGTTTGACGTGGAAAATCCGAAGCAGGCGCTGATGACGCAGATGACGGCGCAGGTATTCTTCGTCGTGTCGAGTGCAAAAGATGCCGTTATAGTGCCGCTTGCCGCGTTGCGTCCGATGGCGGCAGACGGCCGGCCGCGTGCGCCGCGCGCATCCGCTGCGGCCAAAGGCGGCTCCGATTCGGGCAAGAGTACCGCCGGCGCTGCGCGCAAGGGTGGAGGCGAACGCGCGTCAGGCGCTGATCCGCGCAGCCAGTACGCCAACAGAAGCGCGCTGGTCGGCGTGGTGGGCGCCGATGGCGAAGTGGTGGATCGCGAGGTGAAAGTCGGCGTGACCAACCGGGTTTCGGCGCAGATTCTTTCCGGGCTCGAAGCCGGGGAGAAGGTGGTGATCGGAACCAAGGCGCCTGCTGCCGCTGCAGCGAAGGCCCCGAGTGGCAGTGCGCTTGCACCGAATACAACGAAATCGGGCGGGCGTCCGTGACGACCGACGCGGCGCGCGCGGAGTCTGATGTACCGCTGATTGAGTTGGTGGAGGTGACCAAGACCTACCGCAGCGGGGAACTCGATGTCGAAGTGCTGCACGGTGTCAGTTTAAAAATTTATCCGGGAGAATTTCTGGCGATCATGGGCGCCTCGGGCTCGGGTAAGACCACACTCATGAACATTATCGGGTGCCTCGACCGTCCTACCACGGGCACTTTTCGCTTCATGGGGGAGGACGTCTCCGGATTCGAACGCGATGAACTGGCACGGCTGCGGCGCGAAGCGTTCGGCTTCGTGTTCCAGAGTTACAACCTGATAGGCACGGTGTCCGCACTCGAGAACGTCGAGGTGCCCGCGGTCTATTCCGGCATGCCGCCGCGCGAGCGCAACGCACGTGCAAAAGAGTTGCTCGGTACGCTCGGACTCGGCGAGCGCCTTACGCACCGGCCCAGCCAGCTTTCCGGCGGGCAACAGCAGCGCGTGTCGATAGCGCGCGCACTGATGAACGGCGGGCGCATCGTGCTGGCTGACGAGCCCACCGGCGCGCTCGACAGCAAAAGCGGCGTCGAGGTGATGGCGTTATTGCAGGAGCTGTCAAAAAAGGGGCACACCGTCATTCTCATCACACACGCGCTGGACATTGCCGCGCAGGCAAAGCGCGTCATCGAGATCAAGGACGGAAGCATCGTCAGCGATCCTGGCCCGCAGATGTCTGCGGGTCCAGCGATGCCGGAAGTAGCACATTCAGCGAATGAAGGCGGCGCGTCCCTTGTTGGCGGCGCGTTTGAAGCGGCAAAAACTGCAGTGCGCGCGCTGCGCGCCAATCTGTTTCGCACGGTGCTTACGCTGCTTGGGATTGTGATCGGTGTGGCCTCGGTCATCGCCATGCTTGCCATCGGCGACGGCGCCAAGCAGATCGTGCTCGATCGCATCAGCGCCATGGGCACCAATCTGTTGCTGATCCGGCCGGGCCAGCCGACCCGCAGAGGCGTCGGCGGCACCGTCGCCTCGCTGGTGCCGGAAGACGCCGAGATGATAGCTGCGCTGCCCAACGTGCTGGCCGCCGTGCCCGAACTGGGCGGCAACGTCACCGTGCGCGTCGGCAATTCCGACTATCAGACGCAGGCGACCGGAACCACCGCGACTTTTCCGGTGGCGCGCAATTGGCCGGTGAGCAAGGGCGTATTTTTTTCCACCGCGGACGTCAAGAGTTATGCCTCCGTGGTGGTGCTTGGCCAGACTGTCGCGGACAACCTGTTTGCGAGAGGCGCAGATCCCGTCGGGCAGTACGTGGTTCTCAACAACGTGCTGTTTCAGGTCGTCGGTCTGATGGGGGTGCGTGGTGCGTCGCCACAGGGGCAGGATCAGGACGATGTGGTGCTGGTGCCGCTAACCACGGGCGGCCTGCGCCTGTTCGGCCAACGTTTCCTGCGTAACATCACGGTGGCGGTGGATGACGTTGAACGCATCGACGAAACGCAGGACGCGGTGACAGCGCTTCTGCAATCGCGCCATCAGACCGTGGATTTCCAGATACGCAATATGGCATCGATACTGGAAACGGCGACCGAAACACAGGATACGCTGACCATACTGCTGGGATCGATCGCGGCGATCTCGCTGCTGGTCGGCGGCATCGGCGTGATGAATATCATGCTGGTGAGCGTGACCGAGCGCACGCGCGAGATTGGTATCCGCATGGCCACCGGTGCGCGCATGCGCAATATCCTGCAGCAATTTTTGACCGAAGCGCTGGTGGTGTCATTGCTCGGTGGCGCAATAGGTGTTGCGATCGGGTTGGGCGCAGCGGCGGTGATCGGGGCGTTTGGAACGCCGGTCAAGTATTCGCCCGGCCCGGTGCTGCTCGCTTTCGGCTGCGCATTCGCGACCGGACTCGTTTTCGGTTATATGCCGGCACGCAAGGCAGCGCGTGTGGACCCTATCGTCGCATTGGCGACGTGATGCGCCGCTTTACACCATCACATCGACGCAGCGGGCTGCTTGCCTTGGCGGCAGCGCTGGGTCTGGGCGCCTGCGCCCTCACCGACAAGCCGCCGCAAAGGCCTGGCATTGCTTCCAACATGCCGGGGGCGTATGCCGAACCGTCATCATCAGGTGCCGCAGTGACTGCACCGGACTGGTGGCGCAGCTTCAACTCGGACGAATTGTCAGCGCTGATCGCTGCCGCCTTAAACGCTAACCCGGACTTGACTATCGCAATGGAGCGCGTACTTCAGGCCGAAGTCCAGGTTCGAATTGCAGGCGCATCGCTGCTTCCGGAACTGAGTTTCGGAGCAGGCACCTCGCGTCGCGAAACCCGCCCGCAGGGCGGCTCGTGGAGCAGGAGCGATGGATCGAGTGCTACCTTAAGCGCCAGCTATGAGCTTGACCTGTGGGGTCGCAATGCGGCAGGCGTGCGCGCGGCCGCATCCTCGTTGCGCGCCTCCCACTACGATTTTGAGACCGTGCGGCTCACGCTGGTGACGGGTGTCGCCAGCACCTACTTCCAGGTGCTGTCGCTGCGCGGACGTCTGGCGACCGCGCGTGAAAACCTCGTGATTGCCGAGCGCGTGTTCGCGGTAGTGGAAGCGCGCGTGCGCAATGGCGCCGCGTCCGCGCTCGACCTCGCGCGCCAACAGGCGGCAGTGCTCTCGCAACGAGCCGCCATTCCACCGCTGGAATTACAGGAGCGGCAGACGCTGTTCGCGCTCGCGCTGCTGCTGGGAAGGCCGCCTGAGGGATTCAATGCGGGCTTCCATGAGAAGGCCGGTGCGAGCGTGATCGCACATTTGACCGATCTGGCCGTGCCTCGTGTAGCACCCGGCCTTCCCGCGGCGTTGCTTACCCGCCGCCCCGACCTTGCCAGCGCAGAAGCGCAACTCGCCGCCGCCAATGCCAACGTCACCGCGGCACGCGCCGCGCTGCTGCC
>JAKFYK010000100.1 GCA_021730905.1 Betaproteobacteria bacterium
CCGCGCAACCGATACGCACACAGCTGAGCCGGCGCGCGGCAAAAATGTCCACGAACGGCGATCCCATCAGCACCACGCGGCCGATGTCGAGCCGATGCGGCTCATCCAGCATGCGCGCGATCAGCAGGCCGCCGAGGCTGTGGCCTACCAGATGCAAAGGCCGGGCGCCCAGGGTCTGGCAGAACGCCGCGAGCCGGCGCGCGTTTTCCGCCAGGCTCATGCGCACCGACGGGTAGGTATAGCGATGCACCGTGTAGCCCGCGCGCGCAATACGCCGCGCCATCCATGTCATCAGCGCGCCATGCATCCACAACCCGTGGATCAGCACCACCTGCTCGCTCGCGGGCATGGTCTCAGACGGCTCTGCTGTCGAAGCGCGTCACGCCTACTTCGGCCAGATGCGCAACGTCACCCCATGCCACTTCGATCCAGCTGTCGTCGGTACGGTGAAAGGTATTTAGGCTCGCATTGAGCAGTGGCGCTTCGCGTTTGGCATCCAGCGGTATATTGCGCGCAGCGCGGTGCAGCGTGTCCAGTACCAGGCCGTGCGTGACTACCACCACGCATTCGCCCGCATGTGCGCGCGCAATGGCATCCAGGCAGGCGAGGCTGCGCTCGAAGAACTGGCGCGGGCTTTCGCCGCCCGGCATGGCATAGTCGGGATCACGACTGGAAAAACGCCCGTGCTCGTCAGGATAGCGCCGCGACATTTCATCGTGGGTCAGTCCCTCGAAAACACCGAAGGTGCGTTCGCGCAAATCCCGCTTGCGTCGAACCTCGTGGCCGCTCGCGCGTGCGATCGCGGCAGCGGTATCCCATGCACGCAAAAGATCGCTGCTGTAGAGCGCCGTAAACGGGTGACGCGCGAGGCGCAGACCCACGGCCTCGGCCTGAGCACGTCCGATATCAGACAGCGGCGTATCGGTCTGGCCCTGCATGCGCCGTTCGCGATTCCACGCGGTCTCGCCGTGGCGGATAAGTATCAGTTCGGTATTCATATGCTACGACTGTAAATTAGAAAACACGGGGGACGCATCGACACGGACGCTCGAATGATAAATAAAAATGTTTAAAAACAAATACTTATATTAAAGACATGATGATGGTCCGGCTGCCTGCCTGAGCATCGGCTTGAACTTGCAGACCCGGGAGATTACCAGAACCAGGACGACTTCTTTGGCGCCTTCTTCTCTTCTTCGAGTTTTTTCCTGGCTGCCTGGCGTTCGGCTTCACGCTGCTCGCGTATTTTGTCGGTCTGCTCGCGCTCGGCTTTGTTAAGGTCCTTTTGCGCCTGCTGTTCGGCGCGGATTTCTTCACCGCGTTTTTGCGCAGCTTCCTGTTCAGGTTTCTGCGCGTCTCGCTCGGCTTTCCTGACGGCTTGCTTCGCATCCACCTCGCTCTGCGCCTTGCCGGTGGCTACGCGCCGTTCTTCGCGCACCTTGGCGCGTTCAGCGCGCGCCTGCGCACGTTGCGCGCGCATCGCTTCGCCGCGCGCCTTGGCCGCTGCGTTTTCAGGCTTTTCGAGTGCCGTCAGCGCCTCCTGGCTTTCACGCAACTGCGACTGGCTTTGATTGAGTTTCGACTGACTAACCCGCACGCGGCTGCTAGCATGATCAATCTTCGCCTTGTCGCCCGTTTTGCGCAGGCCTTCCAGGGCCTTGCGATCCTGCTTGAGTTGCGCGCGGTCTTTCTCCATCTGCTCATGCGCTGCCTGCACCTTGCTCGCGGCAGCGGCCTTGGTATCCAACCCGGGTTGCGACCGTGCGCTTGCTGCCGGTGGCGGCGGTGTCTGTGTCTGCGCCTGCGCGCGTGCGCCCGCCAGCAACACTGCTGCGACAACAATAATCAGGATTTCCCGCTTCATAATAGCTTGCTCACCACTCCACAACGGCTCATCGCGCATTCAGTGCACACGCAATTTTAATGGTTCCGGCTATACTCGCCTGTCCTGTCAATTCCACCGCCCATGCCCAGCCTGGAAGTCCTTGTTTTCGTGCCGCTGATAGTGCTGCTGGCCTACGTGATTTTCGGGATTTCCGGTTTCGGCTCGACGCTGATCGCGGTACCGCTGCTTGCCCATGTGCTGCCGCTCAAGTTTGTGATTCCGGTGGTTGTCCTGCTCGATTGTGTCGGTGCGATCAGCATGGGACTCAAACTGCGCGACGATGTGTGGAAGCAGGAATTCCTGCCGATGTTGCCGTTTCTGCTGGTTGGACTGCTGATTGGCGCCTTTGTTCTGCTCAATCTGCCGACCCAATGGCTATATGCCGGCTTGGGGTTTTTCGTGGTCGTCTTCGGCAGCTACTACCTGATCGATCGCAAGTCGATGGTGCCTCTTCCGCGCTGGGCGGTCGCGCCGATCGGATTGTTTGCTGGCACCACGTCATCGGCGTTCGGCGTCGGCGGCCCGCTCTATGTATTCTATTTCACCGCGCGCGGCGCCACGCCGGAACAGGTGCGCGCGACCGTGCCTGCCGTGTTTTCGTTCACCACCGTCGCGCGCATCGTGATCTTCACCAGCGTCGGTCTTTTCAATATGAATATCGTGATCACGGCGCTGTTGCTGCTGCCGGTCATGGCGCTGGGACTGTGGTGCGGCCACCGCTTGCACGGCAGCCTGTCGCGCGATCAGGTGATACGCATTATCGGCGGATTGCTGCTGTTGAGCGGAATTTCGCTGCTGCTGCGCGCACTGGCAGAATAGCGAGCGGCCCGCATAATTACCGGGTTACGCCGCCCTGAATCAGCAACTGCACGAAGTGGCGTATGTTGACGTTACTCTGCATGCTCACCGAGGTAAATTCGATGCTGGCGAGTCGCGTGCCGTCGCGTTCGAAGGTCCGCAGCACGCGCGCGTACACGTCGGTCGCGCTGGTTCCCGCCAATGAAAGATTGAGATCGAGTTTGATATCGGTTTGCGCGGGCACATCGCCGTCGAGCACGGCCAGCACGCCGTTGTAACTGATGTCGAGTATGGTACCGGACTGTTTTTCAGCCGACACGATCTTGCCGTCTATCAAATGGTATGAAAACGGGATGCTGGTCTCCACGCGCGGACTCTTGCGGATTTCTTGGCGCGGCACTTCCTTGCCCAGCGACGGTATGCCCAGCACTTCGTAGAGATTGACCGGATCCTTCTTGCCCTTGACGTAGACGTCCATGGGCTCGGAGGCTGTCACGTAATCGCGCACACGCCGGTACGTGGCTTCGCTGATCAGCACCTGCCCGCGCAAACTGTAGGCTTCGATGCGCGATGCCAGATTGACCTCATCGCCAATGACTGTGTACTCGGCATACAGTTCAGACCCGAGCATGCCGGCCATTACCGTGCCGGTATTGATGCCGATGCCCATGTTGAGTTCGGGCATGCCGATGGTGCGGTGATAAGCATTGATATCGAACAACGCAAGCTGCATATCCACCGCGCACGTCACGGCGCGCGAGACATCCTCGGCGTGCGAAAACGGCGCTCCAAACAGCACCATGATGGCGTCACCCATGAATTTGTCGATAGTGCCGCCATGTCTGATCGCGATCTCGCTCATCTTGACCAGATAGCGGTTGAGCATGTCGAGCAATACCGGCGCGGAATGGGATTCGGATATGGAGGTAAATCCGCGCAGGTCGGTCAGCAGCACCGTCACTTCCCGCGACGCGAACTGGTCTTCGCCTTCGAGTCCGACCGTGTTCTTGATCGCGTCATTCAGCAGTAACTCGAGCCGCATGCGGCCTACGTCGGCGAGCGGCGCGCCGGTCTCGCGTTCGATCAGCGCCTGGATATTCTGCAGCATCGCGGAAACGGTTGGTGTTTTCATGGAATTCCGGATGGATTTAGCCGGTTACGCATTACCGATCTCACCCGGGTTTGCCGCGGTTGGGATCGTGATACCGCCCAAGACATTCAATATACCCGCGTTCCCGCCGCATCACAATTACCGCCTCACAGAACCGCAGATTAACCGCGATTCAGATAAGCACCGATGCGCCGCACGCCTTCCTGCAGACGTTCAACGGGACGCGTATAGGCAAAGCGCACGTGCGCGCGCGCCTGATGCCGGCCAAAATCGATGCCAGGCGTAATTGCGACACCTGCCTGCTGTAGTAAATCCAGCGCGAAGGCATGACTGTCTTGGGTAAAGCGGCTGCAGCCGGCATAGACGTAAAAAGCGCCCTGCGGCATATGCGGGATGTCGAATCCGAGGTGGCGCAGCGCCGGCACCAGAAAATCGCGGCGCTGGCGAAATGCTTCGCGGCGCGCGTCGCAAATTGCCAGTGTTTCCGGTGCAAATGCCGCCAGTGCCGCCATCTGCGCCGGCGCGGGCGCGCACAGGTAAATGTTCTGCGACAGCTTGTCGATCTCGCGCACATACCCCTCGGGAACCACCATCCAGCCGAGGCGCCAACCCGTCATATTGAAATACTTCGAGAAGCTGTTGATGACGAATACGTTGTCCGCACTATCAAGCGCGGTGCCCGCACTGCCTTCGTACACCAGACCGTGATAAATCTCGTCGACGATCAGCACGCCGTTGCGCCGCTGCGCGAACGCAGCCATCGCCGCGAGGTGCTCGCGCGATATCAGCGTGCCGGTGGGATTTGAGGGTGTGGCCACCAGCGCCGCAACGGTGCGATCGCCCCAATATCGTTCGATCAATTCCGGCGTCAACTGATAGCGGCTGTCGGGGCCCACCGGCACGCCGATGGCCTCGCCCTCCATCATGCGCACGAAATGGCGATTCGCCGGATAGCCGGGATCAGCCATCAGCACCTGATCACCCGGGTTGACCAGCGCGGCAATCGCCAGCAACAGCGCGCCCGATGACCCGGGAGTAATCACAATGCGCGACGGCGACACCCCAACGCCATAACGCGTGTGGTAGAAACCCGCGATGGCCTCGCGCAATTCCGGCAACCCCAGCGCGGGCGTGTAGAAAAGTTCGCCCTGCTCCAGGGCACGTATGCCCGCCTCGCAGATCGGCCGCGGCGTGGGAAAATCAGGCTCGCCAATCTCCATGTGCACGACATCGCGTCCCTGTGCTTCGAGCGCCTTGGCGCTCGCAAGCAACTCCATGACGTGAAAAGGCTCGATGTCGCTTATGCGGTGCGCGAGCGGAAACAGGCTGTGAATCAACGCGGCTCCGTCAGTCAATGGGGCAAACACCGCAAATACCCGATAGACGATGTCGAGACACCTTCTGGTCAGCAGTCAACATGCGCAAGGGAGCGTAACCGGCTTCCGGGGGCATAAAGGATGACCCAGTTTAACAGGAGAAAACCGCATACAAAGCGCCGTCGCCGAGAGACGCTTCCACGTGCGCCGCAGGCCACTGAAATGAATGGTTCATGCTATCATTCTTTTCGCATGGACTTGCACGATAGCGCCAGTGTCTCGCATCAATCAGCCCCCTGGGAGCAATCATGAATCTGTTCGACAAGATTGAAGATCCACGCCGCCGCCTGCTTATCGAAGCGCTGACCGCCGGGTTTTTCGCCTGGGGAATTCCTGTGGGGGCATACGCTCAAAACGTTTTTGGCAGCCGCCCGGCAAAACTTCCGCCGGGACAATCCATTTACCGGCTGACCGGCACGGTTACGGTCAACAGCACACCGGCAACGCTGCAAACGGTGATCCGGGTCGGGGATACCGTTGAGACCGGAAAAGACAGCGAGATCTGTTTCGTTGTCGGCGATCACGCCATGCTGTTGCGTGCCGAAACCCGCTGCGTCATTGAAGGCGAGAAGAAGCAGGCGGCGTCGATTCTGGTCGCGGGCCTGCGCCTGGTGACCGGGAAATGTCTGTCGGTATCGCGCAGCAAGGAAATGCAGGTAGTGACCTCAACAGCCACGATCGGCATTCGCGGCACGGGCTGGTATGCGGAATCCGAGCCGGAGCAGACCTATTTCTGCACCTGCTACGGCCGCACCGAAGTCGCGGCAAACAGCGATCCGAAAAGCAAGGAAACCATCATCGCGAAGCACCATGATCGTCCGGTCTACATCCTGGCCAAGCCGATGTCCGGGCGCGTCATCCGCGATGCGCCGTTCATCAACCATACCGATCAGGAGTTGTCGCTGATCGAGACACTGGTGGGCAGAACACCACCGTTTATTTTCCCGAAAGACGACTACAAAGGCCCGCGCCGCGACTACTGAGCGGCGCGCGGCGTCAAAGCGTCAGAACCGCATCAGGTAGGCGATCGAGTACTGATTCGCGGTGTAAGGGGAATTCCCGCCCGGATACAACTGGGGGTCGACCTGCCTGGTAGCCGTCGAGCGCGCATAGCGCCAGGAGAAATCAATCGAATCGCGCGGACCTAGCGGATAGTTGTAGCCCAGCGTCCAGATCTTTGTCCGCGCATCGTAGCGGTACGCTTGCAGCCCAGCCGCGCGATACGCATCATCCAGGACCGAGGACTCCGCCAGTGCGTTATAGGATACCGCTGTCGGCACTGTGGTCACCGTGTCGCCGCGCCGGTATTCTCCACCCAGGTACAGCGAGCCGCTGCTGCCGAGTGCATAATCGAGATTGAACCGCGCCGATTTGTCCCTTCCATCGAACACGGTGTTGCGGGCGTCGCGAACGTTGTGCGCCAGCGCGCCGAAAATGTCGATACGGTCAGTCAGCGCCTGCCTTGCGCTCAATCCCAGACTATAGCGGCTGCCGCTGCGCACGTTGGAGTTGTATTCATCGACGGCAGCACGTCCAAACAGGGCAAAAGTCACCGCGTCAAATTCCCCCGAGGTGCGATACTGCAATTCGCCATTGATGCCGCCTGAAAATCGATCCAGTCCGGTGTGCGTATAGAGTTTATCGCCGCTTAAAAATCCGGATGCCACGACACGCATATGGTCAGTGATCGGGAAGATCATGCCCTTGCTGACGTTGAGACTGTAAGTGCGATCCGAAATCTTTTCGGAAGCCTCGCGCGCGCGATTGAGATTGTCGTCCCAAGTCAAACCCGCCTCTACGCGCAGCGGATCGCCGAGCAGTTTGGAAGCCACCAGTCCCGTCGGCATGCCCTTGCCATCCAGTTCTTTCGAAATCCACACTCGTATCGCATGACTGTGATCAGGCCCGAATGAACGCAGCGACTGGTAATCGAAGCCGAGTTTCAACCCATCGCGCAGGATGAAATCGCTGCCGATTCCGACCAATATGGAATTACGATTCGATGAGAGGCCCGCCACCCCAAAGAGCGGGCCGCCAAACTGGTCGGCATAGGAAATGGTCGCCGCACGGTCGCCTTCGAAAGCGTGCTTCAATTCGACGCGCAGACGCGGCACGGCCCACCCAAAGCTGGTCTGGTGCGCGGTTTCGGCACGCAGGCCGAGCGAGAGATTCATCGAGCGCAGCGTTTGCTCATGATAGGTCAGCGCGAACAGTCCCGCGCCGGTTTCCGTCGCCTGTTTGAGCCGGTCGATACCGAAATCGAGCCGGCCATAAGGCGAGAGCAGCAATCCGTCCTCGCGGTGCTCGTAGCCCGCAGCTATCGAACCAAACCACTGGTCACCCTTGCGCTTTGCGTGCGCGAAATCTGATACGGATGCAACGAAACGCTGTGAGTCGTAGCTCAGCGCGCCGTAACCCAGCAGGCCGTCGATGAAAACATTGCGTACCGGATGGTAGCTGCCATAAATCGCGGCCGAAGTGCCGCGCGCATGGCTGCTGGAACCATCGTCGCCAATGTTCGTCTTGTCGCGCGCATAGCCCACACCGACACCCAGTGCCCATTTGTCGCTGAAACGATGATCCATGCCTAACGTGAGGCCGTCGGTGGTAAAGCGCAGTCCGTTGCTGTCGCCGGTGTTATCGCGGGTGCCGAAGTTGAGACTGCCGCCGAGCCACAGACCGGTGCCCTGCGCCATCGTCCCGTCGGCGCGTCCGCTCGACGACAGGTTGAGCGATCCGGTGCTCGCCACATCAGCCAGTGTGGTGAGGAATGAAGCAGGCAGTAATGGCGTAGGAGAAATCGCTGCATCGCTACGCGCGCCGGATTCCGTACTCCCACGTGGCTGCAATCCTAGACCCTGATTGCCGTTGGTACCAGTCATGCCCGTGCCAACACGCGACGCCATCCCGGCGGTTGCAAACGGATCGCGGGCCGTGGCGAACCCGTTGCCGGAACTTGCGGTTTCACCGCGGCCTGCCCCGGTACCCGCGGAAGCCGAACTACTACCGCTGGACGAGCCGAGATGCAGGGATTCCATGCGACGCTGGAAATTGGATATCTGTGTCCTTACGAATCGCTTGGCCGTGTCCGCCTGCGCCCGCAGCAATCCCCTGACCACGGCATCCTGCGACGGATCGGGACGGCCGCTTACCGACACGGCAACCGCCGCCGCCGTAGACGAACCCGTGCCATTGAAGGCCGCATAAGTGAAGGCATCTTCCCCAAAAAAACCCGGGGCGGGCGTGTAAGTGACGGTTGTGCCGTTAGCCGTAGCCGTGCCACGCGCCGGTGCCGTCACAATGCCCACGCCAGTGGCGCCGCCGGCCGTAAATGGCGCAAGGTCAAGGCTCCCCGCGGTGTTGACAGCAACCGTCATGGTGGCCGCGCTCGCCGTCAGCCCGCCACCCGTCGCGAGTGCGGTTCCGCTAAGCGTTGCAGTGCGACCGGTGATACAGCCTACGCATCCGGGAAATGCTAACGGGACGTTGAGGGTAGCGGTCTTGGCGCCCACGAATATGGGCCGGAATGCCACAGCAATGGTGCACGGCGCGTCTGCGGTACCATGCCGAGGCACGGTGCCGCACGTGTTACCAGTAATCACGAATTCGGCGGCGTTTGGCCCGCTAATGGTGATGGTCCCCAGCGCCGGCGCCGTTCCCACAGGACCGCCCCCAACCGCCGCCACATGTATGGTTTGCGACGCACTGGTGGTCGCCGCTGCCTGATTGGCATAAGCGACAGCAGGCGTTTCCGGCGCCCCGCTAGCGTGGTGGGCGAGTGCGGCATTGCCCGCGGTAGTGCCTATCCCGATACATTGCTGAGTGGTACCGCACTCTGCGTGGGCCGACGCGGCGCAAAAAAGCCCCGCAACCATCAGCGTCAGCCGACCGAGCAGTGGATTACGCGCTACAATTTGCCACATCGACAAGCGACTCCCTCCCCAGGGACCACGACTAGCCATGACAAGAGCCGACCACAATGATCTTATCATACCCTGCACTTGGGACACGCCCTAACCACCTGCCACGCCGTCAACCGATGCATAGTCGTTGTAATTTTGCAAAAGTATGCACTTTCAGCATATACCGGGGCGAGCGATGAAATTTTGGGCACGCGGCCTGGTCTTCCTGCTGGCTTCGTTTTGCGGGGCTACATCCGCGCATCATGTCGATCCCGATCAACACGCCAAGACGATGCGTCCACTGGCGGAAAAGGGGCATCCCGTTGCCCAGTACAATTTGGGCCACCTGTATGCCCACGGAACAGGGGTAAAACGGGATTACACCGAGGCCGTCAAGTGGTATCGGCTGTCGGCAGCGCAAGGCTTCGTACATGCGCAACACGAGTTGGGCATCCTGTACGCCAACGGCAGGGGAGTCAAACAGGATGTTGTGCGCGCCTGCATGTGGTCCACACTGGCTGCTGCCAAAGGCAGCGCTGATGCAAAAAAACAACGCGACGGGCTGGTCAAGCGTATGAAGCCCGCACAGATTGCCGAGGCCGAAAAGCTGGCCGGCGAATGCGAAAAGCGCAACTTCGCAGGGTGCGATTAGCCGAGCGCCCGGGTGTGTTACTCCCAACCCACGGGCGCTCAACTCCCAACCGGAAACTTAGGCCACGCCGTTC
>JAKFYK010000151.1 GCA_021730905.1 Betaproteobacteria bacterium
CCTTTTAAAGCTTCCATTCTGATCTCCAAAAATTCTGCGGCAGATGAATGCTGCCTGCCCTCGCTCAACGGTTTGACTTATTTCTTTTTCGCGCTGGGATTCAGGCTCGTGATGCGGCCGCTTTCGGTGCCGGCGGTTTCATCAATGACCGCGTTGACCAGCGTGGGTTTGCGCGAACGGACCGCTTCTTCCACGGCCTTGCGCAATTCCGCCGGGGTCGTAGCGTGCACGCCCACGCCGCCGAAGGCCTCCATCATTTTGTCATAGCGCGCGCCTTTGACGAATACGGTGGGCGCCACATCGGCGCCGCCGGTTGGATTGACGTCGGTGCCGCGATAGACGCCGTTGTTGTTGAAGATCACCACGCACACCGGCAGGTTGTAGCGGCAGATGGTCTCGACTTCCATGCCCGAGAAGCCGAAGGCGCTGTCGCCTTCCACTGCGATCACCGGCTGGCCGCTGACCACGGCTGCTGCAACGGCAAAACCCATGCCGATGCCCATCACGCCCCAGGTGCCGACATCGATGCGTTTGCGCGGTTTGTACATGTCAACAATGCTGCGCGTGAAGTCCAGCGCGTTGGCGCCCTCGTTGACCAGCATGGCGTCCGGGTTGGCCTTAATGACATCACGCATGACATTAAGCGCGCTGTGGAAATTCATCGGCACCGGATTCTTGGCCAGCGTCTCGGCCATCTTGGCGATGTTCTTGGATTTGCGATCATCGATGGCGCCCAGCCAGTCCGCGGACGGCTTGGGCCAGTTTGCGCCTGCGGCATTGATGCCGTTGAGCATGGCCGCGACACAAGAGCCGATGTCGCCGACCACCGGCGCGTCGATACGCACGTTGCTGTCGGCCTCCTGCGGCGAAATATCGATCTGCACGAACTTCTGGCCGCCCCAGTCCTTGTGCGACTTGCCGCCCCAGGTCTTGCCCTTGCCATGCGACAGCAGCCAGTTGAGCCGCGCGCCGATCAGCATCACCACGTCCGCTTCGGGCAGCACGTAGGAGCGCGCAGCGGCGGCGGACTGCTCGTGCGTGTCGGGCAACAGCCCCTTGGCCATCGACATCGGCAGGTAGGGGATGCCGGTCTTTTCGACCAGTGCACGGATGTCCGCGTCGGCCTGAGCGTAAGCAGCGCCTTTGCCGAGCACGATCAGTGGACGCTTGGCGTTTTTCAAGAGGTCCAGCGCCCGCTGCACGGCGTCAGGAGCGGGAATCTGGCGCGGCGCCGGATCGACCACCTTGATCAGCGATGCTTTGCCGGCTGCCGCGTCCATGCTCTGCGCGAACAGCTTGGCCGGCAGGTCGAGATAGACACCGCCCGGGCGGCCGGACACGGCAGCGCGGATCGCGCGCGCGATACCAACGCCGATATCCTCGGCATGCAGCACGCGGAAGGCGGCCTTGCACAGCGGCTTGGCGATGGCCAGTTGGTCCATCTCTTCATAGTCACCCTGCTGCAGATCGACGATCTCGCGCTCGCTGGAGCCACTGATGAGGATCATCGGGAAGCAATTGGTGGTGGCGTTGGTCAGCGCGTTGAGACCGTTGAGAAAGCCGGGGGCGGATACCGTCAGGCAGATGCCAGGCTTTTGTGTCAGGAAGCCGGCGATCGCGGCGGCATTGCCGGCGTTCTGCTCATGGCGGAATGAAATCATGCGCATACCCGCGGCCTGTATCTTGCGCGTGAGATCGGTGATGGGAATGCCGGGCAGGCCGAAAACCGTATCGATGCCGTTGAGTTTGAGGGCATCGATGACCAGGTTAAAGCCGTCGGTCACTTCCAATTGCGTATCAGTTGTCATGTCCATGTTGAGATGCCTCGCGTTCTCGCCGTCAATTGAACAAGAGCTTGTTAGGGATATCTACCACGAAAGGTAAACAGGGCGGAATTTCTTCAATTCACGGCTGATCCAGGCCCCTGAACGTGGCTGTGACCATGACCATGATTTACTCAGCCTATCATAGGGGACAGCGGGCACATGCACTCTTGACCGCGATCAAGATTCGCCCAGTGGTGGCCCGGGGCCAAGGCCTCGTCCCCTGCGCGTTCTGTGGGTTGAGGCCGGAATTCGCTATACTCCCCGATCGCGGCAGACAGCCCCGCGACCGCCATTATGCCTCTGCTCGCCCTCCACCCCGAAGCCAAGATTATCCGCCTGCAACTGCGGCAAAACCTTGTGCTCAAGCATATGAGCGCCGCCCAATGGCAGGAGTTCGAACCGCTGCTCGAGATCACCGACTACGCCAAAGGTGAAACACTGGAGCACCAGGGCACGCATGCGATGGAGCAGTATTTCGTCATCGGCGGCATTTTGAAGCGCGTGGTCTCGAATGCGCAGGGCAAGGAAATGATCCTGCGTTTTGCCGCCGAAAGCGACATCGATACCAGTTACGCCGCGTGGAAACTGAAGATGCCGATGCCGTACTCGATACGCGCAGTGACCAAGGTGCGCGCGGCGAAGTTGTCGATGCTGCAATGGGCGGCTTTTCTCGAACGCCACGCCAAGATCAAAAGCGAATTCGAACTCGAGGTAATGAAATTGATGAGCGAGGTGATGGCGCACACCATCACGCTGCATTTGCTCAACGCGCCCGGAAGAGTGCAGCGGTTCATGCGCAAGCACGCCGAATTAACCGAGCGTTTGCCGAAAAAAGAGCTGGCGTCTTACCTGAATCTGTCGCCGGAAACACTCAGCCGGTTGAAACGCCGCGGAAAAATTTGAACGACCGACGGTCGTTCAAATTTTCGGTCGAGGCTAACCTTCAGGTTACGCCGGAACCAAAAATTGGACGCACTACTCTTTGCCGCGCAACTTGTTCACCACCGGCCAGAACAGCATCACCAGGCCCAGCGCCATGATGCTTCCCACCAGGCCGTTGGAGAAAAACACGCTGAGATTGCCCTGCGAAATCAGCATCGCCTGACGGAAAGAATCCTCGGCGCGATCGCCCAGCACCAGCGCCAGCACCATTGGCGCCATCGGATAATCGAGCTTCTTGAAAATGTAGCCGATCACGCCGAAGAACATCATGAACCAGATGTCGAGCATGGCGTTGTGCACGGTAAACGCGCCGATGGCGCAGATCACGATGATCAGCGGCGCCACGATCGAGAACGGTATGCGCAGTATCGCCGCGAACAGCGGCACGCAGGTCAGCACGATAATCAATCCCGCCAGATTGCCGAGATACATACTGGCAATCAGCCCCCACACGAACTCTTTCTTTTCCACAAACAGCAGCGGTCCCGGCTGCAAGCCCCAGATCAGCAGGCCGCCCAGCAGCACCGCTGCGGTGGGCGAACCGGGAATACCCAGTGACAGCATCGGCAACAGCGCCGAAGTGCCAGCCGCATGTGCAGCGGTCTCCGGCGCCACCACGCCTTCAATCTGGCCGGTGCCAAATTTCGCGCCGTCGGGCGACAGGCGCTTCGCCACGCCGTAGCTCATAAACGACGCCGGCGTGGCACCGCCCGGCGTAATGCCCATCCAGCAACCGATCAGACAGCTCCTGACCGACGTTACCCAGTACTTCGGAAGCTTCTTCCAGGTTTCAATCACCACCTTGAGGTTGATACGCGCGTTGTTTCCCGAGAACGACAAGCCCTCTTCCATCGACAGCAGAATCTCGCCAATGCCAAACAGCCCGATCACCGCCACCAGGAAATCAAAGCCGCGCATCAGCTCTGAGATGCCAAAGGTCAGCCGCAGCTGGCCGGTCACCGTATCCATACCCACCGCCGCCAGCGCAAACCCCAGCATCATCGCGGTAAGCGTTTTCCACGGCGAGCCTTTGCCCATGCCGATGAAACTGCAAAACGTCAGGAAATACACCGAGAAGAATTCCGGCGGCCCGAATTTCAGCGCGAACTTGGCCACCAGCGGTGCCAGAAAGGTAATCATCACCACCGCGACAAATGCGCCGATGAACGACGAGGTAAACGCCGCCGTCAGCGCTTCGCCCGCGCGGCCCTGCTGTGCCATCGGATAGCCGTCGAAAGTGGTCGCCACCGACCACGGCTCTCCGGGAATATTGAACAGGATCGAGGTGATCGCGCCGCCGAACAATGCGCCCCAGTAGATGCACGACAGCATGATGATGGCCGACGTCGGCGGCATGGTGAACGTCAGCGGCAGCAGAATCGCGATGCCGTTGGCGCCGCCCAAACCGGGCAGCACGCCGATGATCACCCCCAGCGTCACGCCGACAAACATCAGCATCAGGTTGACCGGCGTCATCGCCACCGAAAAACCGTGGAACAGCGCGTTGATTTCGTCCAATCTGTTTCCTAGCTTTGTTGCGTAACCGTTAGCGGCCGATCAGGCTCAGCGGGTCGTAGAGCGAGCCCTTGTGCAGCGGCACCTGGAACCAGATTTCGAACATCATGTAGAGGCAAACGCAAACGGCTACGCCCACCAGGATCGATTTCCACCACGGGTACTTGCCCAGCCACACCATGAATACCGCCATGTAAACCGCCGACGACACATAGATGCCGAAGCCCTGTATGGCAAGCACGTAGACCAGCGCCGGCAACAGCACCGCCAGAATCTGCCTGAGTTGTCCGCGCTCGACAAAAGCCTCGTCCGGTTTAAGCGTGCGCCGGCGGATCGCCTGGATCAGCGTCACCAAACTCGAAATCACGATAATCGCGCCAATGTAGAACGGGAAATACCCGGCCTGCGGGCCGTCGTCCGCCCACCGCGCGCCCAATTTCAGGCTCGCGCCGGCAATCGTCGCGCCAAACAGCAGCAACCCCGTCGCCACAATGATTTCCATCGCGCGATTGCCGATGACGGCCTGCTTGTCCCGCGGGTTATTGGTATCGGTATTCATTGCAAAAAAAGCGGGGCAGCCGTACCACGGGCCCCGCGATGGATTGCCGGTTGTGCTATCAGGGCTTCGCGAGGAAGCCGGCTTCTTTCATAAGCTCGCGGTGCAGCTTCTCATTTTTCTCAACCCATGCCGCATATTCCTTGCCGCTCAGGGCTGTCTGGTTGAACGCGCCGTCTTCCATGAACTTCTTCCACTCCGGCGTATCGCGCACTTTTTTCAGCAGGCCGACATAAAAACTGACTTGTTCCGGTGTCACCCCTGACGGCATGAAGATGCCGCGCAGCATCACGTAGTCGGTCGGCACACCAGACTCCTGGCACGTCGGAATGTCATTCCATGACATTTTGTCCGTGACCTTGTTCTTGTACGGCATGCGGGTATCGTCGAATACGCACAGCGGCCGCAGGGTACCCGCCCGCCATTGCGCCACCGCTTCAATCGGGTTGTTCACCGTCGAATCGATGTGCTTGCCGACCAGTTGCACGGCCACATCGCCGCCGCCCTTGAACGGTAGGTAGGTGAATTTCGTGCCGGTCGCCTTCTCCAGACTTACCGTAAGGATTTGATCTTCCTGCTTGGCACCTGTGCCGCCCATTTTCATCTTGTTGGGTCCGGCTTTTTTCACCGCTTCAATATATTCCTTGGCGGTTTTATACGGCGCTTCCGCATTCACCCACAACACAAACTGGTCAAGCGCCATCATCGACACCGGCGTCATGTCCTTCCAGTTGAATGGCACCCCGGTGGCCAGCGGCGTCGTAAACAGGCTCGACAGCGTGATGATGATCTTGTGCGGATCGCCCTTGGCTTCCTTGACCGCGAGGAAGCCTTCGGCACCTGCGCCGCCCGACTTATTCACCGGAATCAGCGATTGCTTCATCAGATTGTGCTTGGCAACGATGCCCTGAATCAGGCGCGCCATCTGATCGGCGCCGCCCCCCGTGCCGGCCGGAATGACAAACTCCACCGGTTTGGTCGGCTCCCACGCAGCTGCTTTTGCGTTCTGCCCACCTGTCAATAACACAGCACCTATCAGCGGCATTGCGAGACGCACCGCTGCAACGAGAGTTCTACTCATGATCTCCTCCTTCACGTTCACCAGCGTTTACTTACTTTACTTACGCTTGCGGGTTTATAAATTGCCCGCTTTAATCGGGTCTTGTTTATAACGCAGTGTATTCTTCCACAATAAGGACATTGATCGCCTTGACCGCCATCAAGTTTCCAGAATGAGGTCAATTTAAAATATTCTTTATAAAACAAATACTTATGTATTGCAGAGATACGGAGGGCGCCACGGTGGAAAAACACCTGCAGGGATGGCCATCCCGTTGCGTCGATTTTTCCAGCGTTAATTTGTGAATCATTTTTCCCGGTCACCGGCAGCAGCTTTAGCACTTCAATACCTCTCCGGTGCTTGTGCCGCCGTCCGCTTCGCCCAGTAATTTCCGGCCATCAGCACCAGCGCCGCGCCGGCTACCTGCGCCCAGTGGAATTCCAGTTTGAATCCGAAAACGTAACCGACGTGAACGCGCAGCCACTGTGCATGGGTCGCCAACCAGTCTTCCCACAGCGGATCCGTGATCAGCAGATCACCGGCCACCCAGCCCAGCAGCGCGGCACCGATGGCGATGATGACAGGCCACCGTTCCATCAGTTTCATCAGCAGGGAAGCGCAGAAAACCACCAGCGGTATCGACAGCATCAATCCTGCCACCAGCACCGTCGTATTGCCCCGGGCCGCCGCGGCCACGCCGATCACGTTGTCAAGACTCATCACCAGATCGGCAATCAGGATGGTCTGGATGGCCTTCATCAAGTGACTCGAACTTTCCACCGGCTCGTCGCCGTCTTTGGGAAGCAGCAATTTGACGGCTATCCACAGCAACAGCAGCGCGCCGATGATCTTGAGATAAGGCCATTTCAGCAGCTCGGCCGCGAGCAGGGTCAGCGCTATCCTGACCGCAACCACCGCGCCGGTGCCATACACCACAGCCTGCTTTTGCTGATGCGCGGGCAGCGAGCGCGCGGCGAGCGCGATAACAATCGCGTTGTCAGCCGACAACACGACATTGATCAGGGTAACTTGCCCTAACCCCAGCCAGAACTGCGGATCACTCAGCATGCACGTTGCCTTCCTGCGGCAAAGTGTACGCTACAAACGCCGCATCGTCCGCTGGCGTTATCCTCAATAAAGAACAGGCATCGACTATTTGATCAGGGTTACGGGCACGTTCACCAGATGCAGCACTTTGCTGGCTGCCGAACCCAGCACCATGTTAGCGATCGAGCTCATGCCGCGAGTGCCCATCACCACCTGATCGCATTTCAAATCTTCGACCATACGCGCCACGGCCGGTCCCACTTCGCCCACACTGATGTGATGCGTGTACTTGGCGCCGGCGGCGTCGAGTATTTTTTTGGCATTGGCCAGCGCGGCGAGGCCTTCTTCGTTATGAAACTGCTTCGCCTGTTCAGCAACACCCTTGATGGTTCCGGGCAATGGGTGCTGCACATTGAGCAAATGTATATCCAGCGGTTCCTTCAACTCGGACGCGAGTTTGAGCACGTAACGCGCGACTCGATTGGAATTCTCGGAACCATCAACCGGCACCAGCACTTTCAACATTTTAATCTCCACATGAACAAGTTCGGACAGTGACGTTTTCGTGTGCCCGATGCATACACTACAGCGCGGCAATGCGCGCCCCACTTGTTCATGCTACACCGACCGGATGACGCAACGTTGATGAAAATCAAAAATCAGGCGCGCGGCACGCGATTGTCAGCCGCATGTAATGAAACATTCATATTCGGCCGTCGGATTACGACCACGCCGGCATGGGCACTATCGGCAGTCCGACAGGAACCGGCCACCAACCAGGCGACCGTTGACGCTGGTACGCCCAGCGCTGCGGTTAGCGGTGCACCAGTACCGGAATGGGCGACTGTGCGAGGACTTTCTGCGTCTGGCTGCCGAGCAGAGAATTCTTGAAGCCGCTGCTGCCGTGCGATGCGATGTAGATCAGATCGCACTTTTCCTTTTTGGCCACGGCCAGTATGGCGCTCGCCGGAAAATCGTCGGTGACGTGGACACTCTTCACCTTTACCCCTGCGTCCTGAGCGAGCTTCTCAACATAGCCGAGATGCTGCGCAGCGGCGCGTTCCGCAAGTTTGGCGTGCTCGGTGGTGGTCGTAAAACCCACCGGCAGCAATCCCTTGTAAATCATTGGGGTTGCCGCCGGGGCGGCAAAGAACGCGGTGATTTTTGCGCCGGCCAGCTTGGCGAGCTTGACCGCCTTGGCGGCAGCGGCACGCGACACCGGCGAGCCATCGGTCGGGACGAGAATATTTTTATACATGGTCACTCCTTCAGCATTTAGTCCGGCGCGCACCATCGCGCCGTCAACAGGTTAATCAGCGCCGCGCGGCATGCGTTGAGGCAAATCAACGCACGCCACGCGCGCAAAACGTTACTTCATGGCCGGCATCACCCAGATCAGCATGGCAAGTATGTAACAGATGAGCGAACAGACCAGCG
Organism: Betaproteobacteria bacterium; assembly: GCA_021730905.1. Classification (GTDB taxonomy): domain Bacteria; phylum Pseudomonadota; class Gammaproteobacteria; order Burkholderiales; family SG8-41; genus UBA5216. The sequence continues at coordinate 8,384 of JAKFYK010000151.1, forward strand.
TGAAGGGCACGCTCCACGCCAGAAACTCGCGCAACGACACCTTGCGCCCTTCTTCTTTTTCGCCCAGGGTCAGCGCGACGTAGAGCGCGGGCGCGCCGGCGATGGTGAGGTTGCTGCCCAGCGTGCCCGACCACAATACCATCCACCAAAGCGGCCACGGATCAATACCGTCTTTGGCCAGATCCTTGATGGTGTGCAGGAAGGTCAGAATATAGGCATCGTGTTCCACCAGTCCGACGATGGGCACGGTGATCCAGTACAGCAGCGTGGCGCCCAGCGCATAGTTGTCGGCGAATATCGGTTTTAACGCAGCGGCGAGTTTGTCGAGGATGTGCGCTTTTTCCAGTCCGCCCACCAGCGCAAACAGCGCCACGTAAAAGAAAATCGCGCGCCAGTCGAGCTCCTGCAGGCATTCTTCAAAGCTGTGTGCCGGTTTGACGCGGTCGCCCAGCAGCGCCAGCACCAGCACCAGAGAGATGGCACCGGTCATGGTGATAAAGCCCAGCGTCACGCCGATGTATTCGCGCGCCGACATGGCAATCACCGTGCCGAGGAACCAGCCGACGACGATGGTGGCGAACAGCGGGTTCTCAATCTTGGCTTCGACGCCGAGCGAGGCCAGATCAGTCACGCGCTTGTGGCCGCGAAAGCCGTACCAGTACATGAAGGCCAGTGTAATGAGGAAGGTCACCATCAGAATCGGGAACGACGACGGGCGGCCTTTGTGCCAGATGAAATCGAAGAACTCCGCACCCGCCACGCTGTGCAGCATCTGCGGCGGCAAATCGCCGATGATCAGCGCAGTGCCCATGAAGTTCGCGCCAAAACCGATCATCAACACCACCGGCACTGCGGGCAGCTTGAGCGCGCGGCACAGCGGCAGCGCCACCGGCGCCATCATCAGGATCGTCACCACGTTATCGACGAACATCGAAATGAAGCCGGCGAGAAACGTCAGGATGATGACCAGCACGCCCGGCCGTCCGCCGGATAGCTTCAACGCCTGAATCGACAGCCAACTGGGCACGCCGGATTTGCCAAAGTAACCGGCGATGATCCAGACGCCGATCAAAATCGCCATCACGTTCCAGTCCACCAGCTTGAAGGCATCGGAATCGGACATCACGCCGGCCC
>JAKFYK010000176.1 GCA_021730905.1 Betaproteobacteria bacterium
GTTTCATTGGTGCCCATGGTCGCCTCGCTGGTCAGCGTCAACGAGTTGTGCATGCTCTTCGCCACCTCACGCGCAATATCAACCTGCATCTCGGTACTGACCGCGATACTCTGAATGCGCTCGGCAAGTTCCTTGGTCACGGTGTCGATTTCCGACAGCGCGCTGCCTGCCGCATCGGAAAGTTGCGCGCCCTCGACCACGCCTTGCGTGCTCTTCTCCATCGCCGCCACCGCGTCCTGCGTGTCCGCCTGAATCGCCTTGACGATGGCGCCGATCTGCTTGGTCGCCTCCGACGAACGCTCGGCCAGCCGCTGCACCTCTTCGGCCACCACCGCGAAACCGCGGCCGGCTTCGCCGGCGCTGGCGGCCTGAATCGCGGCATTCAGCGCAAGCACATTGGTCTGCTCGGTAATGTCGGAAATCAGTTCAACGATCTCGCCGATCTCCTGCGACGATTCACCGAGGCGCTTGATGCGCTTGGAGGTTTCCTGGATCTGGTCGCGGATCTGGTTCATCGACTTGATCGAATTCTGCACCGCCTGCGAGCCGCGCTCGGCGGTAACCAGCGACTGGCGCGCGACTTCCGCGGACTGCCCGGCGCTCTTGGACACTTCACCGATCGATTGCGTCATCAGTTCGACCGAGTCGCCGGCCTTGCGCAATTCCTCGCCTTGACTGCTGGCAGTAGTGAGCAGGCGTTGCGACACCACGCTCGCACCGGCGGCACCGGTAGTCACCTCGTCCGCCGTTTTGTTCACGCCGGCCACCAGATTTCGCAGTTCGCCTACGGTAAGATTTACCGAATCGGCGATGGCGCCCGTGATGTCCTCCGACACCGTTGCCTTGGCTGTCAGATCGCCATCGGCGAGCGTGCCCATCTCGTTCATCAAACGCAGTATGGCATCCTGATTGCGCTTGTTTTCTTCCGCATCGCGCCGCGCCGCCGCATCGCGCTCGCGGGTCGCCTTGATTTGCGTGCGTCCGAGCACGATGAGCCCGATCAGTGCCAGTGCCACACATGCGGCGGTCAGTCCCAGCGTGCGCCACTGAAAATCCTTGAGTCCGGCGATGCGCGCATCGATCAGTTTGCGGTGTTCCGTCGGCATCGCGCCATTTAGCGTCTCGACCGCGTTGAGCGCCTTGGCCGCGGCAGCCTGCCATTCCGCCGCAGGCAATGAACTGTCTCCCCGCAGCAAGCGGTCACGCAACAAATTGCTCAAGTCCAAAGCGCCTTTGAGCGCCGCGCCCGACTGATTCTGGAGCTGCGCGCGCACGTCGCTATTGGCTTCGTACAGGGTTTCAAACGCCTGCCGGATCGCCGCTGTGCGCTCCAGCACCTGCAGGCGTTTTGCCTCGGCTTGCGAACGCGCTTCCTGCGGGATCGTTTTTTCCTGAGCCATCACCGCACCCATGCCGCGCATTTCCGCAATGTCCGAAGCCAGCGCCGGCACGTCGAACGTCATCAACCGCGCCAGATTGTTCGCTTCAATTTGCGGGTCCAGCAGCAGGTTGGAGCGCGCAGCGACATCCGACATCTGGCCGCTCAACGCCGCGTCCAGCGCCGCATAGGCGTCCCGCGCCTGATCGGCGTCCATTTTTTCGATGCCCGTGTCAATCCGGTTCCACGCTGCCTTGACACGCGCCCAGCCTGCCGCCGAACCCAGCGCCGCACCGGATTGCGCTTCCAGCGCGTCCACGGCCGCAATGTTTTTCTTTACCTCGGCGGCGATCTTGGCAAGACTGTCCCGCGCCGATGTGTCGCCTTGCAGCAACGCGCGCGCCGTCACGCGCTGACGACCGGCGTTTTGTGACAGCGTGCGCAGCGCTGCCGTATATTGAGCCCCAACGATTTCCTTTTCCGCGGAAGCAATTTCGTCGCGCTGTTTCTGCACCAGAAACCAGGTAGTAATCGCCACCGGCACCAGAAAAATAACGCCCAGCAGGATCAATATCTGCAAGTCGGCAAGTCCGCGTTGCCACGATCCCTGAAGCCGTTGACGTTGAGCACCCGCACACCCGTCGCGTTGCCGTCGTGCTGTCGCTGCCTGCTGCAAGCCATCCCGCGAGGTCATTTTTATGTCTCCGCTCATCCCGACGCCCCGATACCGATGTCCATGAATGCCGGATCACGCATCAGACCGGCGACATCGATTTCCTGGTAGCGCCGGCTCTCATGATCCTGCACGATACCGGAAATCCACGGCTGGTCCGGCGTGACGTCCGTCACCACGCTGAATTCCTGCGCATTTCGTAGACCCACTATTTTTTGCGCCAGCAATCCGACATTGATGCCATGCCGCCGCCCGCACATCAGAAACGCGTTCTCGGAGGTTCTGGGCGTCACGCCGTGGCCGCAAAAATCCGCAAGATCCACCATGCCATACAAGCCTCCGCGCACATTGACCAGACCGCAGTACCAGCGCCGCGTCAACGGCACCCGGCACAACCAGGGCACCGGCATCACTTCTCCCGCGTCCGGCAGGTTCAACAGCCACAGGCGATCTCCCGATTCGAAAGCGAGCCGCGAACGCAGATGGTCCTGCGCCGAAGCGCCGGCGAGACGCCGCGACAGGTTTTCCTGGAACTCGCGGAGTCCGACGCGATTGGACATGTCACCCCAACGCCGCTATTTTTTTCAGCAGGTCGTTTCCGTCCACGGGTTTGGTCACATAACCCTTGGCGCCCTGCCGCATCGCCCAGATCTTGTCGGTTTCCTGATTCTTCGTGGTACACAGAATGATCGGGATGTGCTTGGTCGATTCTTCCTGCGTAATGCTGCGACACGCCTGAAATCCATTCAGGCCCGGCATCACCACGTCCATCACGATGAGATCCGGCATTTCGCTGCGCGCCTTGGCCACGCCCTCTTCGCCATTGAAGGCGAAAACGAGCTGATAGCCTGCCTTGGCGAGAATTTCATTCAGGCAGTGACGTTCGGTGGGGGAATCGTCAACAACCAGTATTTTCTTGATAGCCATCGTGACAGGTCCCATTCAACGCGTCACGATCATGACGGCCTTCTCAAGCGGTGGGTATCCACCGCCTGCAGCAGGCTCTCACGCGTGAACGGTTTGGTCAGGTATTCCGTGGAACCGGCCATCGCGCCCCGCGCGCGGTCAAACAATCCGTCCTTGCTCGACAGCATGACAAACGGGACATTGCGCCAGGTGTCATTCTGCCGCAGCAAAGAGCACGTCTGGTAGCCATCCAGCCGCGGCATCATGATGTCGCAGAAGATGATGTCAGGTGAATGTTCGACAATCTTGGACAGTGCGTCAAACCCGTCTTCGGCAAGAATGACTTCGCAGCCGGCCTGCTTTAAAAAGATTTCCGCGCTGCGGCGTATGGTGTTGCTGTCATCGATCACCATCACCTTGACGCCGGAAAGATTCGCTTTATCGCTCATGTGGATGCAATTGGATACTGTTGACTCGTCAAAACGCGGTGGTCAAACCGGTCTGCGGTGCTGATATAACCTGGTAACAATCCTGCTGATTATAGCGGATCACCCGGCGTCCGATAATAGTAAAAAAAAGCGCAAAACAAACACCTTTCGGCTATCCGGGCATAGAATGTCTCGAGGAGAACACCATTCTATATGCGTATCGCGCTCCTCGAGGACGACCCGCCACAGGCCAGCCTGATCGCGCACTGGCTGGCTGAAGCCGGCATGGCTTGCGTGCAATTCCACACGGGTGCCGCATTCCGGCAAGGCATCGCCAGCCAGTCTGTGGACCTGATATTGATTGACTGGATACTGCCCGATGACGATGGCGTGGAGGTGCTGACGTGGCTGCGCAATACGCTGGGCAGCCAGGTACCGGTGATGTTCACGACCACACGCGCCGAGGAGTCTGCTCTGGTTCATGCGCTGGATCACGGCGCCGACGATTACCTGATCAAGCCCTTGCGCCGCAGCGAAATGATCGCGCGCATCCACGCATTGCTGCGACGCGGGGACAAGGCAAAAGCCTCATCCGTCGTCACGCTCGGCAGCATCGTCATTGACAGTGGCCGGCACACCGCCACGGTGAACGGCGTTCCCGTCGATTTAACCGACCGCGAGCTGGAACTCGCCTTGTACCTGCTGCGCAACCACGGCCGGCTGCTCACACGCCGCGAGTTGCTTGAGAACGTCTGGAATACCAATCCGCAAGTGGTCACACGCACCGTGGACACGCATATCAGCCGTTTGCGCATCAAGCTCGGCCTTACAGCTGAAAACGGCTTTGAACTGACCACGGTTTATCACAAGGGGTACCGGCTGGAATACCAGCCCATAGCTGCCCCTTCCGCCAACGCAACAGACGTCGCGAGACCCGCCGGCGTTGAGGCCATACGCGGCAAATCGTTACATCATCTGCTGTGCGCGGAAGACAATCCGGATTTGCGACTGATCCTCGAAGCCGCGCTCGGCTTCGGCGGTCTGAAGGCAATCATCTGTGAATCGGGCGTGGAAGCGCTGGCGCAATTGGCAGACCATACACCCGATCTGATCCTTCTCGACGTCATGATGCCCGGCCTGGATGGCCCCGAAACGCTGCAGGCGTTGCGCAAATTGCCGCAGACCCAGAATACACCGGTGATTTTCGTCACCGCGCGGGCGCAACCGTCCGAGATACAGGATTATCTTGCCCTCGGTGCGATAGCGGTTATCCCCAAGCCCTTTGATCCCGCCATGCTCGCCAATCGCATTAAGGAAATCTGGCGCGAGCACGGCGGCCTCGCCTAGACCGGCGCATATCACACAAATATGACTTCGACGCGCTGCAGGTAGTCCGTGTATTCGGCCAGCAAAGTGCCGATGGCTGAAGCGTCATGCGCCTTTGCAGCGGTTTCGATCGCCGCACCTATGCGGGTAAGGTCGGGGAAACCGTAGCCGCCGCCGCTGCCTTTCAGGCTGTGTCCGCCGATACGCAGTGCCTCAAAGTCTCCATCCGCTAACTGCGCGCGAAACGTTTCGATTTCCTTGTGGCGACGGTCAAGGTAACGCGGGATCAACGGTTGCAGATCCTTGTTCACTTCTGTGCGGATTTTCTCTGTCATAACGGGTGCCCACCGTGTTCGTGCATATCCGGCAAACCTGCTTCCGGCTACTTTCCAAATTTCACCAGATATTCCTGCAATTGCTTTGCGCTGGCGAAGCGTGCCGACGGGCTCTTGGCCATCAGGATGTCTATCAGTTCCTGATAACGTTCCAGTCCGGCGGGCAACCGCGGAATCGGGTCATTGATATGTTTGTTCACCAACGCAATCGGCGTGGTTGCCGTAAACGGCCGTCTTTTCGCCAGCATTTCAAACAACATGACACCCGAGCTATACAGATCGGAGCGGCCATCCAGCGCTTCGCCTTTTGCCTGCTCCGGACTCAGATAGTAAGGGGTGCCCAGTATATGCCCGGTTTGCGTGAGGCTGTTGACGTCGGAAATCATTTTGGCGATGCCGAAATCCACGATCGCCAGGCTGTCATCGGCGCGAAACATGATGTTCTCGGGCTTGAGGTCGCGGTGCACGATGCCATGCTCGTGTATCGACTGCAACGCCGAAGCAACCTGCCCCAGCAGGCCTAGCGACTCCTCCGGTGTAATACCCCGCTTGATACGCGCCCTCAAATCCCCATTGGCAAAATACTCCATGGCGATGTAGACATGACGGTCGGTAAAGCCCTGATCGTAAATCTTGACGATATGGCGGCTTTCGATTTTCGAGATCATGCCGTATTCCTGAATGAACCGCATCAGGAATTCATTGTCCTCGCACAATTTCGAGTCAAGGATTTTCATCACCAATTGCTGCTTGTCCTCGATGCGGTCCACCAGATATACCGTGGACATGCCGCCGGAGCCGATCTTGCGAATCACGTGGTAGCCGTTGATCTCAATCACCTGCGCGTCCGGCGCATCGCCTGCGCTCACCCTGGCCACCTCTGGCGCGCGGTTCAACTCCGAGAGCGCGGCGGTACGCGCCATGCGTTGCGTGATTTCGGCGGCTTTGCGCTCATCCATCGCTGCGCGCACGGCCTCGACCAGGCGCGCCTTCGACAAGTCGTGCTTGCGCAAATAGTCAAAGGCGCCGTTTTTCAGCGCTGTCACCGCGACCTGCTCGCTGCCCGCGCCGGTCAGAAAAATCACCGGCGGGCAATCGGCGCGGCGTCTCAGACGCTTCAGCCATTCGAGTCCGTCCGCCTTGCCCAGTACATAGTCGAGAAGCATGACATCATATTTCGCAAGGTCATGGTTGTCGTCAATATCCCCTTGCGATACCGGATCCCATTCGGTGACTTCGGCGTCGGGCCACTCGACGGCGATGTACTGCCCCACCAGCAGCCGGAAATCCTCGGAGTCGTCGACCACCAGCACGCGCAGCGTCATTGGGGAACCCGCCTTGCGCTGCGCACCTTCACCGTCGCGAAGGCAGTTTCAGGAATGGAATGGCGCACGAACCGAAAATACGAGGCAGGAGCGCTCCTGACTTTGCGCGAGTGCGAAGGCGCTTGCAGAATAATTTCGACAAGCGGGATCACGATGCGCGGGACTCCCGTGCCAAGTTCCTGCGTACTTCGCGGAACAGCCAGACTTTCCCCGCGGCCTCGTCGCCTACGGTAACCGCGAGAAAATCCTGTTCGATGACGCGACCATCCGCCAAAATAAACGACTCCCCCTTCACATCGTCACCCGCGCTGCGCATGTCAGCCACCCGGCGTAAAAAACCTTCGGGGCCTATGAATCCCTGAGACACCTGCTCCAGAAGATCGCTGACAGGCAGCCCCTCGAGAGAATACGGCGCGGCGTCCACGGACAACAACGCGCAGAACGCGGGATTTACCTGCTGGATATTGCCTTCCCGATTTTCAAGCAATACTCCCGTGTCGATTTGATCGACCAGCAGCAACAGCCTTACGCCGTCAGCTTCCGCCTGCTCCACGATACGCCGCGATTCCGCAGCATCGCGCATGGAACCGCACACGCCATTAGGCTCTCCGCTCGATGAATACAACGGTGCCGCGCTGATTTCCACCCACAACGGATCACCGCCCTTGCGCATGAGTGCACCCTGCTGCTCGAACCGAAGCGCAGTGCCATTGCTGACGCCAACCAGCATCGCGGTTATCGCGCGCCGGCTCTTGTCGTCAAAAAAATCGATCAACTGCTTGCCGACGGTTTCATCTGCGGTATGTCCGGAAAACTGCGCCCAGGCCGGACTCATATAGGTGCACACGCCCGTCTTGTCCACGCTGAATACCGGCACGTTCATGCTCGCGAGCACGCGCTCGAATCCACTATCGACGACAGGCGCCGCAGCCGCGGGCGCAGCCACTTGTTCTTCCTTCACCGCCTGCTCGTCGGCAGCCTTCTGCGCGGCAAGCGTCTTGAGTTCCAACTCGACCCCAGGCGTGAGTTCCTTCACCAAGGCGGTTCGCACCTCCGCCTCCAGGCCCGGCCTCAACGCTGCAATCAACTTGGGACGCAACTCTTCTTCAAGTTTGGGACGAAGCCGTTTGCGCAGCTCTTCTTCGATGCGAGGCTGTAACGCGATTAGCAGTTTCTGGCGTATATCCGCTTCGAGCTTGAGGCGTGCCGCGCGCGCCTCGCGCGCGAGTGCTTCATGGTCTTGCTGCGAAGTGGGTGCGCCAGTCAACGGCGCGGACGCCATCGATGAGACGCCCCGCGACCCCGCTGCCGCTGAACCGGCAGCTACCGTGGCCGCAGCGGCTTTCTGCTGATGGTCATGCGTCTGCTTGGTAAAATCAAGCGTCAGCAGCAACTGGTTTTCGGCTTCCGCCGACACGCTGTCTGACGCGGCGGCTGCGGATGGGCGCTCCACCGGACGCACAAAACCCGATTTCTGCAGTTCCGTCAATGCGGCACTGAAATCAGCTTCCGATGTACCTGATGACTTGGCGGCAACCTTCAATTCAGCGACATTTTTTGTGCCATCAACGAGCCTTAGCACGGACTGGAGCTTGGAAGATATCCCGCCGCCGCCGCGTGCCGCGTCGATGCCTTTGAGCGTTTTTGAAAGCACCTGTTCTGACTTGATATCCATTGCGCTAACCATCCGCACCGCTGCAGGCCAAAAAGAGGTATCCGCCGGACCCGTGGTGCATGACGATAGTGTATCCCAAGGCGCGGTTTTTTTATATCCAGCGTCACCGTCTAATCGGTAATCGCGGCAAATTCTTCGTGCAACACGGCGCGGATGCGCTCGAAACACACGCCGCGCCGGACAACGCGCATGCTCCCAAAATCAACAATCGTGCTGGATAAACCTGTCATGTTGTGATATTTGGACACCCCATAGTCAACGACAAGGTCGCAAATTTCCAGAATGCCGCGATCCACGTCGCGCACCGCGTAACGGCTTCCAGCCATGGAGACGTTAGCCGACGTGCCAACCATGGGCTCCCCATGCTCCCAGCACAACTCGGCGAGGCGGGCTCGCAGGGCGCCGGCGTTCAGCAACAGATTCACCGTGCCATCGAGTGTGCTTTGGCGAAGGACAAAGGCATCCAGTCTGCACAAATACTTGTGATCCGGTCGATACGGCGCAACCACCGAAAGCGGCAAATCGTGCGCAACCGTCACGGCACGAATCATGGCGCGCCTGACGTCATCAAGTTGGTGCAGGGCATCGTGCGCCGCCAACCCGCCCACGATGCCCATGGGCTTGCTGAAATCCCGCCCCTTCGCCGCATAGATGCGTTGCACCGCTTGCGGCGTCACCGCGACCAGCGCGTAGGCCACATCCAGCGGGATCAATGCAACACCGCCATCGCGCACCACCTCGAACACGTGTTGCGCGTCGGCAGCCACGCGCGCGGCGTCCGGCAAAACGATGGCGTGTTCAGAATGCAAAACGGCTCATGCCTCCGTCCACGGGAATCACCGTGCCCGTGATGTAGCCCGCCAGCGGCGATGAGAGAAAGATAGCGAGATTGCCGATTTCATCCGCATGGCCAAAGCGGCCAGCGGGTATTTCCGCCTGCGAGAACTCCCGTCGCGCATCGTCCGTAGGATAGCGCTTGTCCATTTGCTCGCTGCGGATGCGCCCCGGTTGCAGCGAGTTGATGGTGATGCCGTGCGGCGCAAACTCGCGCGACAGGCCCTTGGCCCACACATGCACTGCGGCCTTGGCGCTGAACGCGGCATTGAGTATTTTCGGCTCCGAAGTGCCGGTCAGATTGACGATGCGGCCGAAGTTATTTTTCTTCATCGACGGCACAATCGCGTGCGTCAGTTCGCGAATGCGCCAGAAATTGAGCGTCATGCCTTCCTGCCATTGCGCCTTGGTGGCATCAAAGTCGATGGGACGGCTGCCGCCCGCCGCATTGATCAGGATGTCCACGC
>JAKFYK010000073.1 GCA_021730905.1 Betaproteobacteria bacterium
CCGAGCGACTCGGCAAGCTTTTCAGAGAGCAGATGCGCCAGTATCTGCGACGCGCCGGTGGGAAACGGCGCGATCAGGCGCAGCGGTTTCACGGGATAAGTCTGCGCCGCAGCAATTTGCGGCACTAAAAACGCGGCCAGTACAAAATATGAACGCAGAACGTTCATCATATTCCTCCGGTTTGTTATGCCGTTGAGTGTGCATCGGCATTCCTGAATTTGCAACGCGCAACATTGATGGTGATGCATGCTAGACTTCCGGCGACAAAAATATTCTCCGAATCTGAAGGTGCCATGTTATGGATTTCGCTCTAAATGAAGAACAAAGCCGCTGGCAGAACGAAGCGCGTCATTTCGCCAGGGAAGTATTGCTTCCGGCTTCACTCAAGCGCGACCAGATCGAAGGCGGCCTTGAGCCGTGGGACTGGAACATCATCAAGCAGGGTTCCAAAATCGGCTTTCGCACCTTCGCCGTGCCCAAAGACCTCGGCGGCATCGGCGCCGATTTTGTGACGCAGGGCATCGTGATGGCGGAGCTTGCCAAGGGCGACAGCGCGATGTCCAAGGCGTTCAGCCAGAACTGGAAGTGGAGCCACCTGATCGCCGAGTTCTGCACCAGGGATCAGAAAGATCGTTTTCTCAAACCGTTTCTCGCCGACGATACCTACGTTATCGGTTCGGCCAGCACCGAACCCAATTCGGGGTCCGACAATCGCTTTCCGCCAGACGACAAAACATCGGGTTTCCGCGTCAAGTCTGAACGCAAGGGCGACGACTGGATACTCAACGGCGAAAAAACCTTCATCGCCAACGGCTCGGTAGGCAAACTATTCTTCGTCAACACGCGTTCCGATTCCAGCGTGCTGGCGCGTGAAGGCACCACCGTCTTCATGGTGCCGCTGGGCACGCCGGGTTTTCGCATCGGCAAGGTGTTCAACAAGGCGGGCTGGCGCTTTTACCAGAACGCAGAATTGATTTTCGAGAATGCGCAACTGCCGCACGCCAACGTGGTGGGCGAAGTCAACAAGGGCCAGAAAGTGCGCAGCGGCGTCGCCGCCGAATTCAGCGACTTTGAACTCGCGGCCAACGCGCTCGGCATCTGCGACGCGGCAACCGAATATGCGATGCAGTTCGCGAAGAAGGAAAAGCGCGCCGGCAAAGCGCTGTGGGACCATCAACTGGTGCAACTGAAAATCCACGAAATGCACATGCTCACCGAAACGCTGCGCTCGTACGTGATGCGCGCAGCGTGGGACATGGACAATAAAGTGCATGGCTCGCTGAGCCCGGTGCTGGTGATGGCGTATTCGTCGGACGTGCTGCAGCGCGTAACACGCCTGAACATGGAGGTGCATGGCGCCGCGGGCGGCATGATGGATGCGATGACGCAAAAGCTGGTGCGCGATGGCATCATCTGGACGCATCTCGCAGGCGACAACACGCAGCGCATGAAGGCTGTGCGCCGTATGAAATAATTCATTAAAAACAAATAGTTATAAATCTGCTTCGGCGGATATGAATAGCGGCAACAGCTTCAAGGTATTTGCCAGCAATGCGCTGCGCACGGTATTGCTTGACTGCCTGCCCGCTTTTGAGCGTGCGAACGGCGTCACCACCGTCGTGGATTTCGGCTCCACCAACCACACTCTCGATGCGATGCGCGCCGGGGCAGTCGCGGATGTAATCATCGCCACCGCCAGCGCGATTGATGAACTTGAGCGCGCAGGAAAAATCATCAGCGGAACCCGCACCGACCTCGCCACCGCGGGCATAGGCGCCTGCGTGCGCAGCGGACAGCCCAGGCCCGACATCGGCTCGGTTGAGGCGCTCAAACGCACACTGCTCAATGCGCAGTCTGTCGCCTACTCCAGGGCCGGACAGAGCGGAATACACTTTGCGAAAATCATCGTCCAGCTCGGCATTGCGTCCGAAGTAAACGCCAAGGCCAAAATCGGCAGCGGCGGATTGATCGGTGAAATCGTATTGCGCGGCGAAGCCGAGCTCGGTTTTCAGCAGGTGAGCGAAATTCTCGCGGTAAAGGGGGTTGACCTTATCGGGCTGCTGCCGGATGAACTGCAACTGGTGAGCCTGTTTGCCGCAGGCGTCGGTGCGCAATCGTCGCACGTCAAGCAGGCGCAAGCGCTGATGCGTGAGCTTCGCACACCGCATGCCTCAAACATCATGCGCGAAGCCGGGCTAACGCCGGTTTAAGGATGGATGGTCTGCGGGCTCACCGCTTGCGCAGCCATGGGCAGATCAAACTGAAAGCACTGGCGCCAAAATCAATTGGGGACGTTTACAAAAACCCCGCGCCCGTCATCGGCATCAGATACTCTTTCGACATTTCCTTCACTGAATTGATGCCAAGCTGCGCCATGTCGCGGTCGATTTCATCCATCAGCAGGCTCACGGCATGGACCACGCCGGCCTCGCCGGCGCAGGCCGCAGCGCACAGGAACGGGCGGCCGATGAAACAGAAGTCCGCGCCCAGCGCGAGCGCTTTCAATACGTCGGTGCCACGCCGAAAGCCGCTGTCCATGATCACCGCCATCTTGTCACCCGCAGCTTCGCGGATGCCGGGCAGCACACGCAGCGGCGCCACCGTGCCGTCCAACTGGCGCCCGCCGTGGTTGGACACCATCACGCCATCGAGCCCGTGCTCGCGTGCAATGCGCACCGAATCCTTGTCCACCACGCCTTTGATCAGCAAGTTGCCCTTCCAGATCTTGCGCATGAAGGCAATGTGTTTCCACGACAGGCGGTCGCGCCGGCCGTAGTCGCGCTTGCTGCCGACGGAAAGCATGGGCACGCGCGGGCCCATGTTTTCCACGTGCGGCATGCCGTCAGTCATCAGGGTTTTCAGGAACATGCCGAACAGCCACTTCGGCCGGATGCCGACGTCCCATGCGAGCCGCAGCGAGGGGCGCAGCGGCGTGCTGTAACCATTGCGCACGTTGTTCTCGCGGTTGGCCGGCACCTGCACGTCCACGGTAACGGCGATGGTATCGAAGCCCGCTTTCTCACAGCGCTCAAAAGTTTGCCTGATGCGCTCTTCGTCACCCGGCAGATACGCCTGGAACATTGCCGTTCTGCCGGCGGCTTTGACCTTTTCCATGGTCATCAGGGACGCGCCGCTCATCATCATCGGAATGTTGGCCTCGGCTGCCACGCCAGCGAGCACGGTGTCGCCACGGTAACACGCGGTGGAGGTGCCGCCCATCGGCGCGAAGCCGAATGGCGCGTTGTAAGTGCGGCCGAAGAGTTCGGTCTTCATGCTGCGCGCGGTGGTGTCGATCAGCGGCTTGGGCACAAAGCCGACTTCATCGAACACATTGCGGTTGCCGCGCAGCGATGCATTGTCTTCCACGCCGCCGGTGACATAGCCGTAGATCGGCCGCGGCAAAACCTTGCGCGCCTGATCGATGAAGTCCTGCAGCGCCAGATACTGCTGCAGGTGGCGCGGCAGCGCGCGTTTGTCGACGAACGAGAGGCCGCCGAGGGTGTCGGGTTTGGCAGCGGTGATGGGCGGTGTGTTGCTGACGGTGGTGGCGGTATCCATGGTGTGGGTTTGCCTCTATAGGAGTAAACGAAATCCGGGTTCGCCAATTATAATCACCCTGTGACATCCCGGCTTCGCAAACCCCACATTCTGATCGCCGGCGGCGGCATTGGCGGCCTGACCGCCGCACTGGCCTTGCTCAAGCGGGGCTATGATGTGGACGTTTACGAGCAGGCTGCTGAACTGCGCGAAGTCGGCGCGGGCGTGCAGTTAAGCCCCAACGGCATCCGCGCGCTGCACGAACTGGGCTTACACGAGCCGTTTCGCGCGCTCGCATGCGAGGCCTCGGGCAAACAGATACGCCTGTGGAACAGCGGGCAGACCTGGAGAATCTTCGATCTGGGCGCGGAGTCGGTTGAGCGCTACGGCTTTCCGTACTATATGGTTTATCGCCCTGACCTGCTGGCGGTGCTGGCCGACGGCGTGCGGTGCGAGAAGCCGGATGCGATTCATCTTGACTCGCGCTGCACCGGCTTCGAGCAGACCGTGAGTAGCGTGACCCTGAAATACGACAAAGCAGGTACCGAAAATAAAGTCACCGGCGACGCATTGATCGGCGCGGACGGCGTGCATTCGCGCATACGGCAAGCACTGTTCGGGCATGACCATCCGGAATACACCGGCATGCTGTCATGGCGCGGCGTAATCCCGATGGAAAAACTGCCGCACCACATGCGCGGCACGATCGGCACCAACTGGGTTGGTCCCGGCGGGCATGTCGTGCATTACCCGGTGCATCGCGGCGAGTACATGAATTTCAACGGAATCATCGAGCGCGACGGCTGGCAAGTCGAATCGTGGAGCGCCAGCGGCACGCACGAGGAATGCCACGCCTGTTTCGAGGGGTGGAACGCTGATATTCATTGCATGATCGACAGCTTCACGACACCGTACAAATGGGCGTTGATGGCGCGCGCGCCGCTGGACAAATGGAGCGTGGGCCGCGTGAGTTTGCTCGGTGACGCCTGCCATTCGATGCTGCCGATGCTCGCGCAAGGTGCTGCGATGGCGCTCGAAGACGGTTACATACTGGCGCGGGCGATGGAGGCTGCAGGTGCGGATATTTCGCAGGGTCTCGCGCGTTACGAGCAGGCACGCAAGGTACGCACATCGAAAGTCGTGCAGGGCTCGGCGGAAAACGGGCGGCGCTTCCAGAGCCGCACGCTCGCCGATTCCGCGGCCGCGCAGGAATACGTCGATCGTGAATGGACGCCTGACAAGGTGAGGCAGCGCTACGAGTGGCTGTTCACTTACGACGTGACAGCTGTGCCGGTTTGACAGCGTGGCCTGCGCGTCCTGGCACGGCTTGCAAAGTTTATTTCTGCCACGAATCCCGCAGCGTCACCGCGCGGTTGAATTTCGGCACGCCGGGCGTGGAATCGCGCAGATCGGCGACAAAATAGCCGTGGCGCTCAAACTGGAAGCGGTCTTGCGGCTTGGCGTCCCGCAGCGCCGGTTCGAGCTGAGCAGTGATGATTTTTCGGGAGTCGGGATTAAGGTCGAGCAGGAAATCGCGCTCGCCTGCGCCCGGATGCGGCGTCCTGAATAGCCGGTCATAGAGCCGCACTTCGGCCGCACAGGCATGCGCAACACTCACCCAATGAATGTTGCCTTTGACTTTGACCTGGTCCGCGCCCGGGGTGCCGGATTTGGTGTCGGGCAGGTATTCGCAGTGCACGGCGGTAACATTGCCTTGCGTATCCCTGTCACAGCCGAGGCATTTGACGACATAACCATAACGCAAACGCACGTTGTTGCCGGGGAACAGCCGGAAGTAACCCTTCGGCGGCGTCTCAACAAAATCCTCGCGCTCGATCCACAACTCGCGCGTGAGCGGCACCACGCGTTTGCCGAGGTCCGGTTTTTGCGGATGATTCGGCGCGTGGCAGTCTTCCTGCTGCCCTGCGGGATAGTTGTCGATGATGAGCTTGACCGGATCGAGCACGGCAATGCGGCGCGGCGCGGCTTCGTTCAGATTTTCGCGCATGCAGTCTTCGAGCACGGAAAAATCTATCCAGGAATCGGCTTTGGAAACGCCGATGCGCTCGGTAAACAAGCGGAATCCTTCCGCGGTGTAGCCGCGGCGGCGCGCGCCGACCAGCGTGGGCAGGCGCGGATCGTCCCAGCCGTCCACATGCTTTTCGTTAACCAGCTGAATCAATTTTCGCTTGGAGAGTACTACGTAGGTTAGATTCAACCGCGCGAACTCGATCTGCTGCGGCAGCGGTTTGTCGAGCAACCCGCCCTCGGCCAGACGCAGCAGCAGCCAGTCATAGAAAGGCCGCTGATCTTCGAACTCAAGCGTGCAGATCGAGTGCGTGATGCGTTCCAGCGCGTCCTCGATGGGGTGCGCGTACGCGTACATGGGATATACGCACCACTTGTCGCGCGTGCGGTGGTGCGTTGCCTTGCGGATACGGTAGATCGCCGGGTCCCGCAGATTGATATTGGGCGAGGCCATGTCAATTTTCGCGCGCACCACCATGCTGCCGTCGGCATGCACGCCTCCGCGCATTTCGCCAAACAGTTTGAGCGATTCGGCGGCGGGGCGGTCGCGCCACGGGCCCGGCTTGCCCGGTTCGGTAAGCGTGCCGCGGTTCTTGCGCATCTCCTCGGCAGACTGCTGGTCGACGTACGCGTGCCCGGCAGCAATCAGATATTGCGCAGCCTCGTACATGAAATCGAAGTAGTCGCTGGCGAAATAAATGTTCTCGCGCCAGTCGAAGCCCAGCCATTGCACGGCCTGGATGATCGAATCGACGTACTCCTGTTCCTCTTTTTCCGGATTGGTATCGTCGAAGCGCATGTGGCAGGCGCCGGCATAATCGTGCGCAAGCCCGAAATTGAGACAGATCGACTTGGCGTGGCCAAAGTGAAGGTAGCCGTTGGGTTCCGGCGGAAAACGGGTGCGGATTTTTGCCGGATCGGGTGGCGTGTTGGCATGCGATTTCGCTGGACCCGGTTTGCCACCCCAGCCGCGCGCGGCGAACTTGCCGCTCGCCAGATCGCCATCGATGATGTTGCGGATGAAATTGGAAACAACAGGCGCCGCGGCACCTTTGCGCTTTTCGCTCATGATAGACGTATTTTAACGCGCCGCGCGGCGCGCCGCGCAGGGCGTACCGTGCAGCGTCGCTTCAGCGTTTGCCGAGATACCGCGTGGGCAGCTTCGTTTCGACGGCACGGCGCCCTGATCTCGTCAGGCGATACGCCTTCGCACGCGGGCGGCTTGCCACGGCGCGCAGCAGTTTGCCATCAACATAATGCAGCGCCGCGCCGTCATCGGCCGCGACGCCTGCGAGGATTTTGCCGCCGGCGACGAGCTTGCGATAGGTTGGTCGGCGCTGCGGTTCGCTGTCGTAATGCGGGCAGTTGCTGCCGGGTAAAAAACCCAGGCAATTGAGTGCTGTCAGCGGTCCCGCAATGGAATCCGTGACGCCCTGCTCGAACCAGCAGATCGAGCCCGCGCTGGCGCCGCCCAACACGACGCCACGTTCCCACGCTTTACGCAGATAACTATCGAGCCCCCATTCGCGCCATACCGCGAGCATGCTGCGCGTATTGCCGCCACCGACATAAATCGCATCATGTTCCATCACGAACGATTCCAGATCGCGCGGCGTGCGTGCGAACAGCGGCAGATGCGCAGGCGCACAGGAAAACTGGCTGAAGCCCGCATAAAACCGCAAGCGGCCCATATCGGCATCGCCATGGGCCGCGCCGATAAAACACACGCGCGGTTTTTTCTTTCGCGTGAGTTTCAGGAAGTACTCAATCAGTAGCAGATTGTCGAGTTCGGGCGGCAATGCGGCGCCGCCGATGGCTAGAATTTGACGCGTCATATTGGATTACTTCAGTTTTCTATTTGTCACCATTTGCGGTGTCATCACCATGAGTATCCATGGCGTCCCCGGTAGGCACCTACTGCTTCCCGCAAACGAACTTCCATTGGGATTCACCAACGCTACCGGATAGTACAGACTCCCAAGGGCCGGGTTTGTTGTCATAGTCGTCAACATGAACGATTTGTCCATTGCCCATATTGTCAGAGTGCCATGAGAAGTAAAGCAGCCGCACGCGTTTATTTTTGCAGTCGAATTCGCTCTGTGTTTTTTGCGACAAATGCCGCTTGCCTATCGTTACTTGCGCGGTCTTGTGATCACTCATAGACCACATCCTCACCCTGTTTTCCTCCCTGCGGATAGTGGCAGGATCGATGTAGACAGTGATCGTATCGCGGTCATCAATCTTTACCCACCCCGGATTGTCAGTGCAGCCCGCAATACCAAGCACCAGCATCAGCACAATGGATCGCATGGCAACCTCCCAGTTTTGCTATAAGTTTCGCCGCGTTTGCGCCTGAGGCCTATGATACTGCCAGTGGATGAGGTGCACCTGTGGGGCATTCGGCAAGGAATTAAGGGAGCTTATTGCCTCGCCAGTGCCCCAAAATGAAAAGGGGTCAACGTCGAAATGACGCTGACCCCTTGATTTGACTGGTAGGCGGTGCGAGATTCTAACTCGCGACAAACAGATTAAAAGTTGTTGTTTATTATCATTAAGTTATCGCACAGATCCGCCCTCACTCGCCGGTGCTCGGCGAATGCCCTGCTTTCGCATCTACGCAATTAATATGTTCGCCACCGTAGGGGGAGAGCGGGATTGTCAATCGGCCAATACCAGCAGTGTTCCGTTATGCTTAAGCTTCTTTCCCGTGGGCAGTTTTAGATAGGGTGCGGCTTCTTCAGGGGAGAATCCGTAGGCAAAGTTCATTGCGCCCCGGCTGAAGGTGGCGACGCCGTGACCCCGGTAAATAGTCAAACGCTGAAACTGAAATGTCGCAGTCGTGCCATCATTACAATCCATCTTTCCAGACCCACCTCGTTCGGCGCTGGAAGTGAAGTCGCCGCGGCATGTGAGACTGGCGTTCCTTTGCGAACGAATGGCGAGAGTTCCTGATCCGTCGAGATGACCTACAGCCTCACCCACGTACAGGTCATCGGACAATATTGCGATAATTTTTCCTGTTGCTGAAAACAGTCCCGCACTCACCAAAGTTGGCCAGCCGGCGAATCCGATGCACGCGATAAAAACTGCAAGTAATACTCTGCGCGTCGACCTTGTTGATTTTTGCATGGCATATCCCGTCTGATAATTTGAAGTCCAGGCAAGCAAACTATTTGCTCCTGTCCGTAATTCATATTACCTCCGAGATACTTGAGAGTCTGTTACAAGATGTAAGTTTGAGTAACTTGGCATACGTTTGGCTCGATGGAAGCCAGGTTTTTCATAGACTCTGTGACAAAAATCACGGCACGGTTCTCACCGTCGCCGGCATTCGCCCACGAGGTTCAAGAGCATCGGGCTCACCGTCGAGTGCCATCAAGAAGAGGCGGAAACGTAATTTCGCTCCCTACGTTTTCCCTACGTTCAAAAGAACAAAGGGTTAGCGCATAACGGCTAACCCCTTGATTTGACTGGTAGGCGGTGCGAGATTCGAACTCGCGACCAACGGATTAAAAGT
>JAKFYK010000142.1 GCA_021730905.1 Betaproteobacteria bacterium
AGCATAAATCTGTTCGGCGTTCCGCTACACATTGTTGACACGGCAGGGCTAAGGGAATCAAGTGATGCGGTCGAGCAAATCGGGATTGCGCGCGCTTGGGCGGCAATCGAGCAGGCCGATCTGGCGGTTCTGGTGATTGATGCCACCAAAGACGACACCGCCGAGGACCGTTTAATACTGGCAGGGCTGCCAAAAGGGCTGCCGTGCTTGCGGGTCTACAATAAATGTGACCTGACCGGCACGCCTGCGGGCATGATGCACGTCGGCGGTAGCGAGTCGGTAATGTTGTCGGCCAAAACCGGCGAAGGACTCGACATTTTGCGTGCCGCCATAGCTAGGGCCATAGGCTGGCGCGGGGAAGCCGAGGGCGTATTCATGGCACGCGCGCGGCACCTGGAGGCGCTTCGACACACGCAAGCTGGGCTGGTGCGCGCTGCGGACGAGGTGCGCCGGCAGGAGCTTCTCGCCGAGGAATTGCGCAAGGCCCACGAAGCACTAATGTCGATCACCGGGGAAATTACTTCGGACGACCTGCTGGGAGAAATTTTCTCCAGGTTCTGTATAGGCAAATAGCCAGTCGAAATGTTTCACGTGGAACATGGACGCCCAATGATGCGAAACCGCGCAAATCTTAATATGTTTCACGTGAAACGTTGCTCAAATGCTATCGCCAACAGCCCGAGTTCGCTATAATGCACAGCCTAGCACCGCCGATTTAATAAATGCAATATATTGATTTTTATGATATTATAGTAATTGGAGGTGGCCATGCCGGGAGCGAGGCTGCGCTGGCGGCTGCACGCATGGGCTGCAACACCTTGCTGTTGACCCACAGTGTCGAAACGCTAGGTCAGATGTCATGTAACCCTTCTATCGGCGGCATCGGCAAAGGTCACCTGGTCAAGGAGGTCGATGCGCTGGGCGGCGCGATGGCTGCGGCGACCGACGAAGCCGGGATTCAGTTTCGTATCCTCAATTCGCGCAAAGGTCCTGCGGTGCGTGCCACGCGCGCTCAGGCTGACCGTGTGCTGTATCGCAAGGCGATCCGTACGCGGCTGGAGAATCAACCTAACCTGCACATTTTTCAGCAGCCGGTTGATGATCTGATACTTGAAGGAGATCGCGTTACCGGTGTTATCACACAAATCGGCGTGCGATTTCAGGCGCGCGCGGTAGTGTTGACCGCAGGTACGTTTCTCGCAGGCCGCGTGCATGTCGGCCTCGAGAATTATCAGGCAGGGCGTGCCGGCGATGCGCCCGCACTAACACTCGCGCAACGCCTGCGTGAATTGAAGCTTCCGGCCGGTCGGCTCAAGACCGGAACTCCGCCGCGCATCGATGGACGCAGCATCGATTTCTCGGTGATGACCGAACAGCCGGGCGATGATCCCGCGCCGGTGTTTTCGTTCATGGGATCTCACGACCAGCATCCGAGGCAATTGCCGTGCTGGATCACGCATACGCACGAAGGCACGCACGATATTATTCGTGCCGGGCTGGATCGTTCGCCATTGTTTACCGGCGTGATCGAGGGCATCGGCCCGCGCTATTGCCCGTCTATTGAAGACAAGATCACGCGTTTCGCTGATAAAAACGCGCATCAGATTTTTCTTGAACCTGAAGGGCTGACGGTACAGGAGTTCTACCCGAACGGCATTTCCACCAGTCTGCCGTACGATGTGCAAATCGCGCTGGTGCGATCGATCAGGGGACTCGAAAATGCGCACATTACACGGCCGGGTTATGCGATTGAATATGATTATTTCGATCCGCGCGGCCTCAAAAGTTCGCTCGAAACCAAAGCGATAGCGGGGCTGTTTTTCGCCGGACAAATCAACGGCACAACTGGTTACGAAGAGGCCGCCGCGCAAGGATTGCTTGCCGGTCTTAACGCCGCGTTGCATGTGAAAGAACGCGACTCCTGGTGCCCGAAGCGCAATGAAGCCTACCTAGGTGTGCTGGTTGATGACCTGATCACGCGCGGCGTGTCGGAGCCGTATCGCATGTTTACCAGTCGCGCGGAATACCGCTTGTCGCTGCGCGAAGACAACGCCGATTTGCGCTTGACAGAAATGGGTCGCAAGTTCGGCGTGGTGGATGATGCGCGCTGGAGGGCGTTCGAGAAAAAACGCGAAGCTATCGCACGCGAGCAGGAGCGACTGAAATCAACGTGGGTGAATCCGCACATAGTTAGTGCAGCCGACGCAGCACGCGTACTCGGCCAACCGATGGAACGCGAGTACCCGCTGCTGGATTTGCTGCGCCGGCCGGATGTGACTTATCAGACGTTAATGACTTTGCCCGGCGCCGGCCCCGGCGTGGACGATGTGCAAGTGGCTGAGCAGGTTGAAATTCAGGCCAAATATCACGGCTACATCGAACGCCAGCAGGAAGAAATCGAGCGCTGCGCGCAGCAGGAAAATACGCAGCTGCCGCAAGATATTGATTACGCAAAAATTTCCGGACTGTCGATAGAGGCGCAGCAAAAACTCGCCAAACATCGACCGGAAACACTGGGTCAGGCAGCGCGTATTTCAGGCATTACGCCGGCGACGATTTCGGTGTTGATGGTCTATGCCAAGCGTGGTTTCAGTGGCCAGCGCAAAACCGCATGAGCGCACAAATTCTATTGGCGGGCGGCCTCGCGCGGTTGAATCTCGCACTGTCACTCGAAGCGCAGCAAAAGCTGCTTGATTACCTAGCGCTCGTGCAAAAATGGAACAAAGTTTACAACCTCACGGCGGTGCGCGATGCGGACAAGATGCTTACGCATCATCTGCTCGACAGTCTCGCTGTGGTGCCACACGTGGCCAATGCAAAAACCATACTAGATGTTGGCAGTGGCGCCGGTTTGCCTGGGATTCCGCTGGCGCTCGCGCTGCCCGATGTACGCGTGACCCTGCTCGATAGCAACCACAAAAAAACCGCGTTTCTCAATCAGGCCGTAATAGAACTCAAGCTCAGCAATGTCGAGGTAGTCTGTGAACGCGTAGAAAAATATCAACAAAAACAAATATTTAACGTGGTGGTATCACGGGCGTTCTCTGATCTAACGGAATTTGTCACGCTGGCTGGGAGGCTGCTCGCGCCTGATGGCACATTGCTGGCGATGAAAGGTGTGCATCCGTTTGAAGAACTCGCGCAAATTAACGAAGGCAAAAGCGGCTTCAAACTTTTTGATGTTGCGCCACTTGCGGTGCCTGGCCTCGACGCCGAGCGCCATCTGGTTTTCATGAAAGCGGCTTAGGTAAAAACACATGGCACGCATACTCGCGATCACCAATCAAAAAGGCGGCGTCGGCAAAACCACTACGGGTGTCAACCTCGCAGCGAGCCTCGCCGCAGCAAAGCAGCGCGTGTTGCTGGTTGATCTTGATCCGCAAGGCAACGCCACTATGGGTAGCGGTATCGACAAACGCTCGCTTACCATGACGGTATATCAGGTGTTGCTCGGCGAAAAATCCCTCGCGGATGTGCGTTTGCGCGCAGTCAACGGCGAATACGACGTCGTGCCTGCTAACCGCGAACTCGCCGGCGCAGAAGTCGAGATGGTCGATATGGAGCATCGCGAAACACGGTTGAAAGACGCGATTGCCGCACACACTGATGAATATGATTTTGTGCTGATCGATTGCCCGCCAGCGTTGAATCTGCTTACGGTGAACGGCCTGACTGCCGCGCACGCCGTGATGATCCCTATGCAGTGCGAGTACTATGCACTCGAAGGCTTATCGGATTTGGTGCAAACGGTAAAAAAAGTGCGCGCGCACCTCAATCCCGGTCTTGAGATTGAAGGCCTGCTACGCACCATGTATGACCCTCGCAATATGCTGGCGCAGCAAGTCTCACAGCAACTGCTGGAACATTTCGGTGACAAAGTCTATCGCACGGTAATCCCGCGCAATATCCGCCTCGCGGAAGCGCCTAGCCATGGATTGCCGGTGATGCATTTTGACCGCGCGTCCAAAGGTGCGCAGGCGTATATCGCGCTCGCGGGTGAAATGCTGAACCGCAATAATCCCGTCGCCGCAGCGCTGTAGATCGTGGCCAAGCTCAAAGGATTGGGACGAGGACTCGATGCGTTGCTGGGCGGTGATGAGCCTGCTGCCGCAAAAACAACAGTCACGCAAAACGACGCCCAGCGCGAACTCGCTGTCGATCAACTGCAACCGGGGAAGTATCAGCCGCGTAGCCGCATGGATCAGGAAGCGCTGAAAGAACTCGCTGAGTCGATTAAAGCACAAGGTGTGATCCAGCCCATTTTAGCGCGACCGGCCGGCGCAGGAAGGTTTGAAATTATCGCCGGCGAACGCCGCTGGCGTGCCGCACGCATGGCAGGTTTGCAGGCGGTACCCGTGGTGATTCGGGATATTCCCGATCATCAGGCGCTCGCGGTTGCGCTGATTGAAAACATCCAGCGCGAAGACCTGAATCCGCTGGAACAGGCCAGCGGCATCCAGCGGCTCACCAACGAATTCGGCTTGACGCATCAGGCCGCGGCGGATGCGCTGGGACGCTCGCGCGCCGCCATCACGAATTTACTGCGTTTGCTCGAGCTCGCGCCGCCCGTACGTGAATTGCTGGCTGACGGCACGCTCGACATGGGCCACGCGCGTGCGTTACTTGCGTTGCCCGCGCTGCAGCAAGTCGAACTGGCAAAAGAAATTGCCGCCAAGGGCTTGACGGTGCGCGACGTGGAGAGGCGCGTGGGTGAACTGGTGTCACGCCCCAAACCGCGTATTCCGCGCACTGTCGATCGCGATGTTGCGCGCCTCCAGGAAGAACTTGCGCAGAAGCTGGGCACGCACGTCCAGATCAAACAGAAAGGCAAGGGACGCGGCACGCTGATAGTTGAGTATGGCAGCCTCGACCAGCTGGACGCTATGATCGAAAAGCTCAAGCGGTGACTAAGATATTGCGCCGCACCACCGTTTGACCGGACGCTGCAATAACAAGTACAATCAATGGGTTTGCTCGATTGGCTTTTCAGACTTTCCAGATATCCACACGCATCACGAGCAAACCCATACGCACTGTTTTGGGCTGGCAGGTGGTTGCAACGGCGGTAATCGCGCTGGGAGCCGGGCTTTGGGCCGGGTGGCATGGCGCGATATCCGCAATACTGGGGGGGGGCATTAACCAGATTGCGGATTTGGCATACGCCTTGCTGGTTTCGGGCGGCGGCATAAGAACAGCGGGGAATACCCTGCGCACGCTTTTCAGGGCGGAAGGGGTTCGAATCCTTCTGATTGTTTTTTTGTTGGGATGGGCGCTGACATCCTATAAGGATGTGATTCACCCAGTGGTATTTTTGTCGTTCGTCGTTTCGGTGATTGTTTTCCGGATGGCGATCCTGGTTAAAGAACAGTAGCAGTCCAAGAATCGTCTACGAGACAGCACGATGGCCGCCGCAGGACAGGAACTGACCCCGACCAGTTACATCGGTCACCACCTCACCAATCGCACGATTTCGCTCGGCGACGGCCCGTTCTGGACGTTGCATCTGGACACGTTTGCTACGGCGGTGATGCTCGGCATCGTGGGTTTCGGTTTTCTGTGGTGGATCGTACGTGGCGCAACGTCCGGCGTGCCCAACAAGCGTCAGGCCTTCGTCGAAATGCTGTTTGATTTCGTCGACGGCCAAGTTAAAGGCATATTCCATGGCGACCGTGCATTTGTAGCGCCGCTGGCGCTGACGGTGTTTGTGTGGGTATTGCTGATGAACGCGATGGATTTTATTCCTGTCGATATTGCAGCGCTGTTCACCGACAAAGTGTTGCAACAGCACGAGTGGAAACCGGTGCCGACTTCAGACGTCAACACCACTTTCGCACTGGCGCTATCGGTGTGGGCGTTGATGCTGTTCTATAACGTTAAAGTCAAAGGCATAGGCGGCTGGACGCACGAGCTGTTCTGCACGCCGTTCGGCAGCAACTTTCTGCTGTGGCCGCTGAATTTCCTGTTCAACCTCGTCGAGTACATTTCCAAGCCGCTGTCGCATTCGCTGCGGCTTTACGGAAACATTTACGCGGGTGAAATTATTTTCATGCTGCTGTGGATGTGGGCCGCCACCGGCTTGGTCGGTTCGGTGGCTGGCGGTGTGCTCGCGCTGGGTTGGGCGATATTCCATATTCTTATCGTGGCATTGCAAGCCTATATTTTTATGATGCTCACCATCGTATATATGGCGATGGCCCACGAAAGTCACTAACACATAACCATTTGTTTTTATTAGTATTTTACAAAGGAGAGGGTGATGGAAAAAATGCAATTTATCGCGTTGGTTCAGGCGTATACCGGTGTCGGTATCGGTCTGATGATCGGTCTCGGTGCCGCCGGCGCGTGTATCGGCGTGGGCATCATGTGCAGCCGTTTTCTGGAAGGCGCCGCACGCCAGCCCGAATTGATGCCGCAACTGCAAGCCAAAGTGTTCCTGCTGCTGGGCCTGATTGATGCGTCGTTCATTATTGGCGTGGGTCTGGCGCTGTGGTTTGCCACCGGCAACCCGCTGCTCGCTAGCTTGAGATAAGTCACGCATAACCATTCCCGCAGGGGAAGCCTATGAACCTAAACGTTACGCTGGTCGCTCAGGCGGTCACGTTCTTCGTCTTCATTTTTTTCTGTGCGAAGTTCGTGTGGCCACCGATGATTAAGGCCATCGAAGCTCGCCAGAAACAGATCGCGGATGGACTGACAGCAGCCGAAGAAGGCAAGAAGTCGCTGGAAAGCGCCTCCAGGCAGGCCGATGAAGCTATCGCGCAGGCGCGCAACCGTGCGAATGAGATCGTTGTCCAGGCCGAAAAACGCGTCAGTCAGATGATCGAAGAAGCAAAGAACGCGGCCAAGGCCGAAGGCGACCGCGAGAAAGCTGCGGCGAAATCTGAGATCGAGCAGGAAGTCTCGCGTGCCAAGGAAACGTTGCGCACGCAAGTCGCCACGCTGGCGGTGGCGGGCGCCGAGCAGATCCTAAAGCGCGAAGTCGATGCCAAAGCACACGCTGACATTTTGTCTGACGTCCAAAAGCAACTGTAATTTGATCTGATTTGACATGGCCGAGCCCGTAACCATTGCCCGCCCCTACGCTGAAGCGGTGTTCAAGCTCGCGAGCGAGGGCAATGCCTCTGGTACGCTTGCCGCATGGTCGGACGCACTCGCCAATATTGACGGTGTGGTGGCCGATGCGCGTGTGCAGGCCTGTATCAGCGATCCGAAAGTCAGCGCGCAGCAACTCGAAGGGCTTGTGCTCGGCGTGGTGGGCGACAAGCTTTCCGGCGACGCGCGCAACTTTGTGCAGGTGCTGGTGCAGAACAACCGGCTGGAACTGATGCCGCTGATACGCGCGCACTACGAAGCACTCAAGCGTGACAAAGAAGGTGTGCTCGAAGCCAAAATCATCTCTGCACTGAAAATGAGCGACGAGCAGGTGAAGCAGCTCGTCGCGCAACTCGAAGCAAAGTATCAGCGCAAAGTCACCGCACAGGTCGAAACCGATATATCCCTGATCGGCGGTGTGAAAATTGTTGTTGGCGACAAAGTCATCGATGCCACAGTGCGCGGCAAACTTGACGCCATGGCCGCGGCACTTACCCATTAAGCAGGACCACGGAGCAATCACATGCAACTCAATCCTTCCGAGATCAGCGAACTCATCAAGAGCCGCATCCAGAACCTCGCAGGCACCACCGAAGCGCGCACCCAGGGCACCGTGATATCGGTTACCGACGGTATCTGCCGCATCCACGGCCTTGCCGATGTGATGCAGGGCGAAATGCTGGAATTTCCCAAAAATACGTTCGGCCTGGCGCTGAACCTCGAGCGTGACTCCGTGGGCGCGGTTATTCTGGGTGAATACGAGCACATATCCGAAGGCGACACCGTCAAGACCACGGGCCGCATTCTTGAAGTGCCAGTGGGCCCGGAACTGATCGGCCGCGTGGTCAATTCGCTGGGCCAGCCGATCGACGGCAAAGGCCCGGTCAATGCCAAAATGACGGACGTTATCGAAAAAGTTGCGCCGGGCGTGATTGCACGGAAGTCCGTGTCGCAGCCGGTGCAAACCGGGTTGAAATCGATAGACGCGATGGTGCCGGTAGGCCGCGGCCAGCGCGAGTTGATCATCGGTGACCGTCAAACCGGCAAGACCGCAGTCGCAATCGACACCATCATCAATCAGAAGGGCAAAGACCTGATTTGTATTTACGTTGCGATCGGCCAGAAAGCGTCGTCGATCAAGAATGTGATCCGCAAGCTCGAAGAACACGGCGCGATGGCCTACACCATCGTGGTGGCCGCGACTGCATCTGAATCTGCCGCGATGCAGTTTATTGCGCCCTACTCCGGCTGCACCATGGGCGAATATTTCCGTGATCGCGGTCAGGACGCACTGATTATTTATGACGACCTGACCAAGCAGGCCTGGGCCTACCGCCAGGTATCGCTGCTGCTGCGCCGCCCGCCGGGCCGCGAAGCCTATCCCGGCGACGTGTTCTATCTGCACTCGCGTCTACTGGAGCGCGCAGCGCGCGTGAACGAAGCTTATGTCGAGGCCTTTACCAAAGGCGCAGTCAAAGGCAAGACCGGTTCGCTGACGGCCCTGCCCGTGATTGAAACGCAGGCCGGCGACGTGACCGCCTTCGTGCCGACCAACGTGATTTCGATTACCGACGGCCAGATTTTTCTGGAAACGGATTTGTTCAACGCCGGTATCCGCCCTGCGATAAACGCCGGCATTTCGGTGTCACGTGTGGGCGGCGCCGCGCAAACCAAGATCGTCAAGAAGCTCGGTGGCGGCGTGCGCCTGGCGCTGGCGCAGTATCGCGAACTGGCGGCCTTCGCGCAGTTCGCGTCCGACCTCGACGAAACAACGCGCAAGCAGTTGGAACGTGGGCGCATGGTAACCGAGCTGATGAAGCAGCCG
This sequence comes from Betaproteobacteria bacterium, assembly GCA_021730905.1. Lineage (GTDB taxonomy): Bacteria > Pseudomonadota > Gammaproteobacteria > Burkholderiales > SG8-41 > UBA5216. Next base: position 8,918 of record JAKFYK010000142.1, read on the forward strand.
CAGTACGAGCCGCTGCAAGTGTGGGAAATGTCGCTGACCTTGTTCGCGGTCAGCGGCGGCTACTTCGACGACATCGATGTGAAAAAAGCGCTGGCGGCTGAAAAATCCATGCGCGATTACATCAAGAGCAAAT
>JAKFYK010000173.1 GCA_021730905.1 Betaproteobacteria bacterium
GCGAACATGGTTTTTTCGCGCATCATCACCGCTTCGATGCGATCGGCGATGTCGAACATTTTCATGTCGCCGATTGCCTTCGACAGCGTGCGCGCGACTTCCTTGATGATCTTGTTGCGCGGATCGGCCACGGTGTAAACCGCGTGACCGAAGCCGATGATGGTTTCCTTGTTGCGTACCCGGTTGACGATGTCGGCTTCGGCTTCGTCCGGCGTTTCATAGCGGTTCATCACTTCAAAGCCGACTTCATTTGCGCCACCGTGCTTGGGGCCGCGCAGCGCGCCGATGCCACCAGTAATGGCGGAGTGCATGTCGGCGCCGGTCCCTGCCACCACACGACAGGCGAAGGTCGAGGCGTTGAATTCGTGTTCCGCGTACAGATTCAGCGAGGTGTGCATGGCGCGTACCCATTGCGGGCTGGGTGATTTGCCGTGCAGCAGATGCAGAAAATGGCCGCCGATGGAATCATCGTCGGTTTCCACCTCGATGCGCCGGCCGTTGGTACTGTAGTGATACCAGTAGAGCAGGATGGATCCGAACGAGGCCATCAGCCGGTCGGCGATGTCGCGCGCACCAGGCATGTTGTGATCATCTTTTTCCGGCAGCACGCAACCCAGCGCGGAGCACCCAGTGCGCATCACGTCCATGGGGTGCGCGGCGGCGGGCAATGCCTCGAGCACGGTTTTTACCGAGGCTGGCAGGCCACGCAACGACTTTAACTTGGCCTTGTAGTTGTTAAGTTGGGAAGCGTTGGGCAGCGTGCCGTGAACCAGCAGATATGCGATTTCCTCAAACTCGCAGGTTTCGGCGATATCGTAAATATCGTAGCCGCGGTAGTGCAAATCGTTGCCACTGCGGCCAACGGTGCATAGTGCGGTACTGCCTGCGGCAATGCCTGACAAAGCCACACCTTTTTTGGCCCTGACGATAGGGGTGTCGTTGCTGCTCATGGTGATGTCCTTTCAGCGTCTGCAAACAAAAAAGCGGACGCTGCAAGGCAATCCGCTTTTCTGTTCAAAAACAAATACTTAACCAAGTAGGTGTTTGATCGCGTCACGTTCTTCGGTAAGTTCTTTCAGTGTCGCCTGCATGCGGCCGCGGCTGAAATCGCTGACATCAATGCCTTTGACGATCTCATACATGCCGTTTTTGCATACTGTGGGATAGCCGTACATCACGCCTTCGGCAATACCGTAGCTGCCGTCGGAAGGCAGGCCCATGCTGACCCAGTCCCCGTCACGCGTGCCGAACACCCAGTCGCGCACATGCTCGATAGCAGCGTTGGCGGCACTGGCTGCCGATGACAGGCCGCGTGCGTCGATGATTTCCGCGCCGCGCTTTTGAATGCGGGGAATAAATTCGCTTTCCAGCCATTTTTGATCGTTGATCATCGGCCATACTTTTTGGCCATCAGCTTCGGCGACGAAAATATCCGGGTACTGTGTGGACGAGTGGTTACCCCACACTGTCAGCTTCTTCACACTGGCGACCGGCTTGCCAACCTTTTGCGCGACTTGCGTGAGCGAGCGGTTGTGATCCAGGCGCATCATGGCGGTGAAGTTGGAAGGTTTGAGGCCAGGTGCATTTTTCATCGCAATCAGGCAGTTAGTATTGGCGGGGTTGCCCACTACCAGCACTTTGACATCGCGGCTGGCATTTTCCGAGAGGGCTTTGCCCTGCGGTCCGAAAATCTTGCCATTGGCTTCCAGCAAATCCTTGCGTTCCATGCCGGGGCCGCGCGGGCGTGCGCCCACCAGCAGCCCAACATCCGCGTCTTTGAACGCAACGTTCGGATCAGCGGTAGGAAGCATGCTGTGCAGCAAAGGAAACGCACAGTCGTCGAGTTCCATCATTACGCCCTTCAATGCCTTCTGCGCCTTCTCATCGGGAATCTCAAGCATTTGCAGGATGACCGGCTGGTCTTTACCAAGCATTTCGCCGCTGGCGATTCTGAACAACAGGCTATAGCCGATCTGGCCTGCAGCGCCAGTCACCGCGACGCGCATGGGTTTCTTCATGGTGGAACTCCTGAATTTCGGATCTTAAAAGGTTGCCGGGACCGCGCCGGGAAGATTAAAAAACTGCAAAAACTGCTCTACGCGAGAGAGCGGCGATGATAGCTAACCACCTGTGCGGGGTCAACTTGATGGGTGCATTGCGGCATTGTGTGCGCACCACCAAGAGGCGCTTAAAACACAGTGTCGGATTCGCCCAATTCGTGGAACAGTATGCGGAAAACGCGCCGCTCTGCTGTTCCGCAACATGCTGAAAGCTGGTAGAATTTTTCAACTTGGCACGATCACTTGTGCCATTGTTTCAATGAGTCTTCACGCCTGCCGAATTGTCGTAAAGAAAACCGCATATAGAACATCGAAAGAAGTTATGTGATGCCTGCCAGCCGTCCCAAGCATCTGAATTTGATGCAAATCCGCCTGCCTTTGCCGGCGTTTGTGTCCATACTGCATCGCGTTAGTGGGGCAGCGTTATTCCTGATACTGCCCGTGCTGCTGTGTTTGCTGAGCAGCAGCCTGGAATCACCGCAATCGTTCGTTATTTTCAAGAAATGGATTGCATACCCTTGCACGAAAATCGTGCTGCTGGGCGTGTTGTGGGCATATTTACATCATTTCTGCGCCGGTATCAGGCATCTCGCCCTGGATTTGCATGTGGGGCTGGATCTCGAAACCTCACGCCTTACCAGCTACGCCGTGCTGGGTGTCAGTCTGCTGTTGACCGCGGTGATCGGATGGAAGCTATGGTAAACCGCGAAGTGACTGGCGCCCATTACGGACTGCGCGACTGGCTGGCGCAACGCGTCACCGCAGTAGTGATGGCAATCTACAGCGTGATCCTGGTGGTGATGCTGTTTAAGCTGCCGGCATTTGATTACCCCAGTTGGAAAATAATGTGGAGCGCATCCTGGATGCGCTACGCTACGTTGTTATTTTTATTGAGTTTATTTGTGCATGCCTGGATCGGCATGCGCAATATATTCATGGATTACGTCAAGAACACCGGCGTGCGCTTGACGTTGTATGCGCTGGTGATCCTCGCTCTCGTCGCGTATGGCGCCTGGGCTGTGCAGATTTTGTGGGGTAGGTAATGGCCATTGCCAAAAGACAATTCGATGCAGTGGTGGTGGGCGCGGGCGGTTCCGGCCTGCGTGCCGCGCTGCAACTGGCGGAAGCCAATCTAAAGGTAGCCGTGCTTTCGAAAGTGTTCCCCACGCGCTCGCATACCGTGGCGGCGCAGGGCGGGGTATCGGCGTCACTGGGTAACGAGGAGCCGGACAATTGGCATTGGCATATGTACGATACCGTGAAGGGATCGGACTACCTTGGTGATCAGGATGCGATTGAATTCATGTGCCGTAAGGCGTCCGAGGTGGTGGTCGAGCTTGAGCACTACGGCATGCCGTTTGATCGACTGGACAACGGCAAGATTTACCAGCGACCGTTCGGCGGTCATACCAGCAATTACGGCGAGCGCGCGATTAAGCGTGCCTGCGCGGCGGCCGATCGCACCGGCCATGCAATGCTGCATACGCTGTACCAGCGCAACGTGCGTGCCCACACACAGTTTTTCGTCGAATGGATGGCGCTCGATCTGATCCGTAACCAGCAAGGCGATGTGCTGGGCGTAGTCGCGCTGGAAATGGAAACCGGCGAAGTGATGATTCTGCAAGCCAAGGCCACATTGCTGGCGACCGGCGGCGCGGGACGGATTTACTCGGCGAGCACCAATGCGTTCATCAATACCGGCGACGGCTTGGGCATGGCGGCGCGCGCCGGAATTCCACTGGAAGACATGGAGTTCTGGCAGTTTCATCCGACCGGTGTGGCGGGCGCGGGCGTGCTGATTACCGAAGGCGTGCGCGGCGAGGGCGGTTTCCTGCTGAACAAGAATGGCGAACGCTTCATGGAGCGTTACGCGCCCACGGTGAAGGACCTCGCCAGCCGCGACGTGGTGTCACGTGCCATGGCGACCGAGATCAAGGAAGGCCGTGGCGCAGGCAAGGATGGCGAGTTTATCCTGTTGAAGCTTGATCACCTGGGCGCCGATGTCATCGACAAGCGTTTGCCCGGCATACGTGAAATCGCCAAGAAATTCGCCAATGTTGATCCGGTGACCGACCCAATTCCCGTGGTGCCGACATGCCACTATCAAATGGGCGGCGTGCCGACGAACGTTCACGGGCAGGCCGTGGCGCCGGATGGCAAAGGCGGCGAGAAAATTGTACGCGGCCTCTACGCAGCGGGTGAATGTGCGTGTGTCTCCGTGCACGGTGCAAACCGGCTAGGCACGAATTCGCTGCTGGATTTGCTGGTATTTGGCAAATCCGCCGGCGAACAAGTGGTGAAGGACATCGCGGCAGATACGGTTTCGTTACCCGATCTGCCGCAGGATGCTGCTGACAAGACGATGGCGCGGCTTGCGCGGCTGGATTCCGCGACTTCCGGCGAACGAGTCAGTGACGTGGGTGCGGAAATGCGCCGCACCATGCAACTGCATTGCGGCGTGTTCCGCTTTCCTGATGGCTTGACCGACGGCGTGAGTAAAATGCTGGCGGTGGCCGAACGCGCGAAGCGCACGTACATTCAGGACAAGAGTAAAGTCTTCAACACCGCGCGCGTCGAGGCGCTGGAGCTCGATAACCTGATCGAAGTCGCATTGGCGACCGTGATCTCGGCGGAAGCGCGCAAGGAATCACGCGGTGCGCACGATCGCAGCGATCATCCTGATCGCGATGACGTAAACTGGATGAAGCACACGCTGTGGTTCAAGGATGGAAATCGGCTGGATTACAAGCCAGTGCAGCTGAAGCCGATGACGGTGGAGTCGTTTGAGCCCAAGGCGCGTGTTTACTAATGCCTGTGTCCACTAAAGCGTAAGGAACAGAAATGCGTTTCCAGATCTATCGCTACAACCCTGATGTGGATGCCAAGCCGCGCATGCAGTACTACGATGTTGCCATGGAGTCGACCGATCGCATGCTGCTCGACGCGCTGGTGCGCATCAAGATCGAGGACGATACGTTTTCGTTTCGCCGCTCCTGCCGCGAGGGCGTATGCGGGTCGGACGCAATGAACATCAACGGCAAGAACGGTTTGGCCTGCATCACCAAACTGGCTGATTTGCAGGAACCGATTGTCATCCGGCCGCTGCCCGGACTGCCGGTGATCCGCGATTTGATTGTCGACATGTCGCAATTTTTCAAGCAGTATCATTCGATCAAGCCGTACGTGGTGAACGATACGCCGGCACCCGAGAAAGAGCGTTTGCAGTCTCCGGAGGATCGTGAAGAGCTAAACGGTCTTTATGAGTGCATACTGTGCGCGTGCTGCTCGACGTCGTGCCCGTCGTTCTGGTGGAATCCGGATAAATTCGTCGGTCCTGCCGGGTTGCTCCAAGCCTATCGTTTCATCGCCGATACGCGTGATCAGGCGATCAACGAGCGGCTGGACAATCTGGAGGATCCGTACCGCTTGTTTCGTTGCCACTCGATCATGAATTGCGTGGATGTATGCCCAAAGAACCTGAATCCAACCAGGGCTATAGGCAAGATCAAGGATTTGCTGGTCAAGCGGACGGTATGAGGCGCCTGGCGAGGGGCCCCCGAAGGGGGATCGACAGTAAGGCGAATGCCGTCGAACGCCGACACTATCACGCACGCTACTCGCGTAAGGTGTCGGAGGCGTTGGTTTGAGCACGCGGTAGTGAAGGGACGCGAGCACGACAGAATACGATGGGATTGCCGCCGCGGGCTGCTGGAACTGGACTTGGTGTTGCAGCGGTTTCTGGACCGTCATCTTGAAGCGCTGGATGCCGGTCAGACGGAAGTATTCAAGGAACTGCTGGCTTACGAAGATAATGACTTGCTGGACATGGTCATGGGACGGGCGGAACCGGTAAACGGTCGTTTGTCCGCCGTGCTGGAAATGATGCGTGCTGCGTGAAATGATTCAAAAATACGATTCGATGTTCGATTACATTGCGACTAACTGGACTTAACGGGAGATTGGTATGAGCGAGAAACTGGCAACGCTTTCTTTCAGCGACGGCAAGCCCCCGGTGGACTTTCCGATTTATGGCGGTAGCGAAGGCCCGGACGTTATTGACGTACGAAGTCTCTATAGCAAGACAGGCCTGTTTACCTACGATCCCGGTTTCATGTCTACTGCAAGCTGCCGATCGAGCATTACTTACATCGACGGCGATGTGGGCATACTCCAGTACCGCGGTTACCCGATTGAGCAGCTTGCCGAAACGTGCAGCTTTCTCGAGACCTCCTACCTGATTCTCAACGGCGAGTTGCCTAACAAGGCGCAGCTCGACGAATTTGCAGGCATTGTCACCAGGCACACGATGGTTCACGAGCAGCTATCGCGCTTCTACAGCGGTTTCCGGCGTGATGCACACCCGATGGCCGTGATGTGCGGTGTTGTCGGCGCGCTCTCCGCGTTCTACCACGATTCTATCGATATCAATGACGCGAAAAGCCGCGAGATTTCTGCGTTCCGGTTGATCGCCAAGCTACCTACCATCACGGCAATGACCTACAAGTATACGACTGGTCAGCCGTTCATGTATCCGAAGAACAATCTGTCCTATGTGGAAAACTTTCTTTACATGACCTTCGGTACGCCGTGCGAAGAGTGGGTGCCCAATCCCATACTGACGCGCGCCATGGAGCGTATTCTGATTCTGCACATCGATCACGAGCAGAACGCGTCGACCTCGACCGTGCGTCTGGCGGGATCTACTGGCGCGAATCCGTTTGCTTGCATCTCCGCCGGCATTGCCGCGCTATGGGGCCCGGCACATGGCGGCGCCAATGAGGCGGTATTGAAGATGCTCGCCAGTATCGGTGACGTAAAGAATATTCCTGCCTTCCTTCACAAAGTCAAGGTGCAGGAGGACCACACCATGCTGATGGGCTTTGGTCACCGCGTTTACAAGAATTACGATCCGCGTGCCAAGCTGATTCAGAAGACGTGCCATGAGGTTTTGGAATCCCTGGATCTCAAGGATGACAAACTGTTCAAGCTGGCGATGGCATTGGAAAAAGTCGCTCTCGAGGACGAATACTTTATCAAGCGCAAGCTCTATCCGAACGTCGATTTCTATTCCGGTATCGTCTATAAGGCGCTGAATATTCCGGTGCCGATGTTCACCGCGATCTTCGCGCTCGCGCGCACGGTGGGTTGGATTGCGCAATGGAATGAAATGCTGGGAGACAAAGACGCCAAGATTGGCCGTCCGCGTCAATTGTTTACCGGCGCCGCCCGCCGGGATTTCGTGCCGATGACCAAAAGAAAGTAGGGCGCAAGGCGCGAGGGGTTTGGCGTAACCCCTTGCTTTATCCGTCGAATGGTCTTGCACCTCGCGCCTCGCGTTGCCCGCCTCAAGACACTTAGGGTGCAGCCATGATGAAAGCGTTTCTCGGTAATTCTTATCTGTTCGGCGCCAATGCGCCTTTCATCGAGGCGCTGTATGAATCGTATCTCGCCGATCCGCAGTCAGTGGAGGCGCGCTGGCGCGGTTATTTTGACGAATTGCAAAAGCTCGATGACGGCCCGCGCGATGTGTCCCATTTCGCGGTTCAGAAGCGATTTTCCGCGCTGGCGAAAGAGCGTCGCCCGGCAGCGGCAGTATCGTCAACCGAGAGTTTTCAGAAGCAATTTTCCGTCCTGCAGTTGATCGCCGCTTACCGCTTTCAGGGATGCCGCGTCGCAGATGTGGATCCGCTAAAACGCATCGAAAAGCCGAATATTCCCGAGCTGGATCCTGCGTTTTACGGCTTGAGTGAAGCTGACTTTGATACCGTATTCAACGCGGGCACATTACATGGCCCATCGCAGGCGACGCTGCGCGATATTTTGCAGCGGCTGAAAGATACCTATTGTCGCAGCGTCGGTGCCGAGATCATGTATATCTCGGATATTCCGCAGAAGCGCTGGCTGCTGGAGCGTTTCGAACCGTCATTGGGGCTACCGAAATACGACGCACCGTACAAAAAACACCTGCTGGAACGGCTCACTGCGGCCGAGACGCTCGAAAAATATCTCAATGCGAAATATGTCGGACAAACGCGGTTTTCGCTCGAAGGCGGCGACGCACTGATTCCGTTGCTCGACAATCTGTTGCAGCGCGCAGGTGCGGCGGGCGTGCAAGAACTCGTCATCGGCATGGCGCATCGCGGCCGGCTCAATGTGCTGGTGAACACACTAGGCAAGATGCCGAAGGATCTGTTCTCGTCGTTCGAGGGCAAGCAAAATCCGGAAGTGCTGGCCGGCGATGTTAAGTATCATGATGGACAATCATCGAACATCATGACGCCCGGCGGACCGATGCACGCGATGCTGGCGTTTAACCCGTCGCATCTGGAAATCGTCAATCCGGTGGTCGAAGGCTCGGTGCGCGCGCGCCAGCACCGGCGCAAGGACCACACCGGTGATCAGGTGCTGCCAGTGGTGATACATGGCGATGCATCGATGGC
>JAKFYK010000163.1 GCA_021730905.1 Betaproteobacteria bacterium
AATTCACGATTGACATCGTTTCTCCCTGTCGACTTTGGCTCACTTCAGCACCGGCAGCGGCGGCGCGACACCGCCGGGCAACGGCTGCTGCCCGACGTTCAACACCATTGCCAGCATGGTGTAGTAGCCCGTCAGGCCGAGCAGGTCGATCACGCCGCGCTCGCCGAATTTGTCCGCCACCGCCTTGAAGGCCGCGTCGCTTACGCCCTTGGTCTCGTGCAACTCTCTGCAGAACTGGTAAATCGCTGCTTCGTCATCTTCCATGCCCGCAGGATGCTTGCCCTGTTTGAGATCTTCGGCCACCGCGGGGTCGAGTCCGGCTTTCAGTGCCAGCGGATGGTGCGCGATCCACTCGACCTGCGCATTCCAATGGCGCGCAGTGACGAGGATGGCAAACTCGTTAAGCCGCAACGGCAGTGAACTGTTGTATCGCAGATACTCGCCGACCTTTTGCGTGCACGACATCAGGTCAGGGCTGCGCAGCAGGAGCGCGTTGGGGCCGCTCGGATTCATGCGCCCGCGCGGGCCGCTCGCCAGCTCCTGCGCGGCTTTGCGCTGCGCGTCGGTCATGTCGTTTTCGGTGAGGGGTTTGAAGCGAGTCATTTGTGCGTTTCCTGTGGAGAGCAATGATGCAAGTATGATGCCTGCGGCGAAGGGGAAGAATTTCATGGCGTCAGCGGCGCCTATTCGACCTTGATTCCCACCGCTTTCACCACTTTGGTCCAACGTGCAATTTCCGACTTCAGATAATCACCAAGCTCGGCCGCCGTGCCGCCCACCGGCACCAGGCCGTAGCTGTTCAAACGGTCAATCACATCTTTTTGCTGCAGCAGTCGATTCAATTCTGTGTTGAGTTGGTTGACGATATCTTGCGGCGTGCCTGCCGGCGCCAACAGGCCCGAGCGTGACATCACCACAGAATCGGGCACCCCCGATTCGGCAAACGTAGGCACATCCGGCAGATCGGGTACCCGCTTCGCAGCGGTGACGCCAATCGGGCGCACTTTGGCGCCCGCACGCAGGTGCGGCAGGCTTTCCGCGATGGGACTGAAGATCACCGGCATTTGGTTGCCGAGGAAGGCGATCAGCGCCGGCGCGCCGCCTTTGAACGGCACGTCCTGCATTTTGATTTGCGCGTTCATCATGAAAAGCTCCACGGCCATGTGCGTGATGGTGCCTTGCCCGGCGGAGGCGTACTGGATGTACTTCGGTTTCGCTTTTGCCAGATTGATCAGTTCCTGCACCGAGGTCACGCCCAGAGACGGCTGTACGATCAGCACGTAGAACGATTGCCCCACCGTCCCGATGGGTGCGAAATCCCTGAGTGGATTAAAAGGCAGCTTGGGATAGAGCGGCACGTTGGTGGCGAGCGACGCGCTGGCGAACAACAGCGTATAGCCGTCGGGTGCGGCGCGTGCCACCAGCTCGCTGCCCAGCGCCGTGCCTGCGCCGGGCCGGTTGTCGATGATGACCGATTTGCCGAAGGCGTCGCTGTATTTCTGCGCGACGATGCGCGCGACGATATCCGTCGAGCCTGCCGGCGGCAGGGGAACCACCATGCGTATCGGCCGGACGGGATAACGTCCTGCCTGCGCGGCAACTGCCGCGGGAAATGCCGCCGCGACTATCGCCGCCGTGATACATGTCTTGCATAGCGTTGTGGTCATCGTGTCCTCCGGTCGTTCGCAAAAGTATAGGGGAAATCCAGCGCGGCCGTCGTGGAAACCGCCGCGGCTGTAGTGGAAACCCGGTAAACTGCTGCGCGCAACAAACAAAGCCGGAGCAACGCCAGCATGAAATTGTCGGTACTCGATCAATCCACCGCATCCAGGGGCCGCACGCAGGATAGCGCGATTCGTGAAACACTGGCGCTCGCAAAACATTGCGATGCGCTCGGCTATCATCGCTACTGGGTTTCCGAGCATCACAACTCCGGCAACATCGTCGGCACGGCGCCGGAGGTGCTGATGGCGGCGATTGCGGCGACTACGCCACGCATACGCATCGGCAGCGCGGGCGTGATGCTGCCACATTATTCCGCGTTCAAGGTGGCCGAGCAGTTTCGCGTGCTGGAGGCGATTGCGCCGGGCCGCATCGATCTGGGGTTGGGCCGCGCGCCGGGCTCGGACCGCTTGACCTCGCATGCGCTGAATCCGCATCCCGAAGATGTGCACGACCAGTTTCCGCGGCAGATACAGGAGCTGCAATGCTGGGTGTCGGGCGCGCCGCTGCCCGATGGCCACCCGTTCCAGCGCGTCGTCGCGCATCCGACGGGGCCGAGTTTTCCGCAGATGTGGATCCTCGGCAGCTCGGACTATGGCGCACAGCTTGCGGCGTATTTGGGGATGCCGTATGCGTTCGCTTATTTCTTCAGCTACGGCTTTGACGTGGACGCGGCGTTGGATCTATATCGCAAGAACTACCGCCCCACCGCACTGCACCCCAAGCCGCAGTGCACGATCTGCGTGTGGGCGCTTGCGGCAGATACCGAAGCCGAAGCGCTGTATCAATTCAAATCACGCGAGCGCGCATTGATCGAACGTGAGTCCGGCATACGCCAGCCGCTGATGTCGCCGGAGGAAGCCAGCGCTCGCAAATTGACGCCGGACGAACAGGCGTTTTCGCAAAAGCTGTTGCGTCACGCGGTAGTGGGAACCGCGGAGCAGGTGAAAACGCGGCTGGATGAACTTGCCAAGCGCCTGGATCTTGATGAACTCGTGATTGTTACGTGGACCTATGACGCCGCGCCGCGCCATCGCTCGTATGAGTTGCTGGCGCAGGTGTATGGGTTGAAGGGCACGTAGGGCGCAATGCCCCGCTTCAAGTGTGCCCTTGTCCCATTGCGCCGCATGCGATGTACGAACGGTGCAATGGGATTGCACCCTACAACGAGAGCAGGCGTACTACTTCAGTCACATCCCGCAGATTTTCCAGATCGCGCACCAGCTCGATCGCATGATCGATATGCTTCGCCGGTATCGGCCTGGACGCGAACGACACGCAGTCGCGGAATTTGCTTTCGATCACATCCCAGCCCACGCGCTGCTTCGGATCGCCGGGCACGCTGTCGGGCTGGCTGGTGAGCACGCGGCCGTCCCGGGTCTTGATTTCGACCGCAACCATGCCGATAGAGCCCGATGATCCGCCGCGCTGCATTTTCGCGTTGGGATCGGCGCGGTAGCTGACCTTGTCGGCCATCGCCAGCGCGGCCGGGTCGCGCAGGCCCGCGTCGGTGTAGTCGCGCAGGGTCACATTACCGCGTGCCATCATCACGCCGGTGGTGAAAGGGATGCTGTACTTGCCGTCGATGCTGACTTGCGGGCGGCGTTTATTGTCGAGCGGCTCGCACAGCAGTCGCGTGCCGCCGGTGCCGCCAACGATGGTGATCGATTCGACATCTTCCGGTTTGAGCTTGTGCGCATTGCGCAAAATCAGCGTGGCAGCATTGGTGGGGCGCGTGTAGGCGCATGCCGGCCACACTTTGAAGCCATGGGTTTGCAGCAGCGGGAAGCGCGTGCCGAGTTCACCGATGACGGCGTCCCAGTCAGGCGTGCCGGTGCGCACATAGTTGTGAAACATGCCGTAGCGGCCTTCAAGAAATTCCTTGTCGCCGATGATGCCGCGTCGCGCCATCTCGGCGCCTGCCGTCGCGGCCTGCCCCGAAAACCCTGCCTGCATCGCGCGCATGTGCGTGGCCGCGCCCACCGCCATCTGCCGGCTGCCGCTCATCTGGTTGTAGCCGATGCCCAGCGCGTTTTCCATTTTGTCTTCGTCGAGACCGAGCAGGCGGCCCGCGGTGACCGAGCCGGAAATGAAACCGAACAACTGGGTGGCGAACCAGCCTTCGGCCATGGTCCAGTCGGGAATGTCGATCGCCAGCGACAGCCGCGTGTGTATGTCGGTGCCGGCGGCAATGGCGGTGAGAAAATCTTTGCCGTTTACTATTCGTTCTGCGCCGAGTTTTTCGGCGATAGCGAAACCCGGTGGTATGGTCGAGATGCTGACGTGCCCGCCATCGCTGACGTCGTCGTAGTCGAGCATGTGGCCCAGACTGCCGTTGACGAAGGCGGCCCATGGCGCCGGCGCTTTGCCGCCGAAACCCCAGATCGTGCTTTCTGCCTTGCCGCCGAGATCGCGCACGTACTCGTGCACCAGTTTCGCTTCATCATTGATGCCGCTGGCGCCGATGGCAACACCAAGCGTGTCGAGCACGCATTGCTTGGTGAGTTCAATCAGCTCGCGCGGCAGTGCTTCGTAGCGCAACGTCGCGGCGTGACGAGCGAGTTTGCGCGACGCGTCTTTGCCGGGAGCTTCGGCTCGCTTAGCGGAATGATTTGGCATTGTGCTCATCACGTGACTTCCTTAAAACATAAATAAAAACAAATACTTACAACAACACCATGCCGCTACTCGATTTTGATGCCTGAGGTCTTGATGAATTTGTCCCACACTTCCAATTCTCTGGCAATCGTCTTTTGAAATTCTTCGGGCGTATGGCGTGCCGCGGGTTCGGCCGCATCGGCGGCAAGTTTTTCTTTCATTTCCGGCGAGTACATCACTTCCAATGCATCGCGATTGATGATGCGCACAATATTCATTGGCGTTTTCGCAGGCGCGAACACGCCGTACCAGCTTGTCAATTCAAAACCGGCAACGCCGGATTCGGCGATGGTCGGCAAATCGGCAAACGCCCCCGAACGCTTTGCGCTGGTCACCGCCAGCGCGCGTAACTTGCCGCTGCGCACCAGCGGCGTTGCAGTCAGTGAATTGGTGATCGCGAGTTGCACGCGCCCACTCATCACATCCACCATCGACTGTCCGCTGCCTTTGTACGGAATGTGCGTCATCGGTACATTAGCCATCGCCTTGAACATTTCCATGCCGAGGTGCACCACCGAGCCGGTGCCGCTCGACGCGTACACCAGTGGTTTCGCTTTCGCCAGCGTGATGAGTTCCTTCACCGAGTTCACCGGCAACGATGGTGTGACCACCAGCAGGTAGGGCAGCGCGACCATCTGCACCACGGGTGTGAAGGCTTTGGGGATGTCCACCTGCACCGTCTTCAACAGCATGCCGGTGAGGTTCTGGCCGCTCAGGGTGACGAGCGTGTAGCCGTCGGGCGCGGCCTGCGCAGCGATATCGATGGCAATGGTGCCCAACGCACCGGCGCGGTTGTCGACCACCACCGAGCGATTCCAGCGTTCGCTCAATTTCAGTGCCACGATGCGCATCATCACGTCGGAACCGCTGCCGGGCGGCGCGCCCACCAGCACGCGCACCGGTTTCGCCGGATAGCCGCCCTGCGCATGCGCCGGCGTTATCCCGCACGCCAGCACGAGCCATATGACGGACATAACAGGGACAGGCCGGGCGCGCATAGGTTATTGGTCAGTGCCGTGGGAAATCCGAGCATACGTAACCGCTATCCCAAGGTCAACGGCAGCCCCGCAGCAATGTGCTGTCCGTGTTGTGAAACACCTGTGCAGCAAACGTGCGCTTCAGCGTAAAATTCCCGCCTCGCCCCCGAGCCGTTCACGAGAGCCATTCATGAATCCGCAGCAGAAAACCGCACGCCTGCAGGAACTTATTCACCGCACGGGCAAGGTGCTCACGATACTCCACACCCCGACCGCGGCGCACGCGCGCATCATGGAGCAGGCGGGATGCGAAGCCGCGTTTGTTGGCACCAGCGGCGTGGTCGGTACCTATACCGGTATGTCGGATGTGGGCACCGCAACCATGACCGAGTGCGTGCAGATCGCGGGCTGGATCGCGCAGAGTGTCAATTTTCCGATCATCATCGACGGCGACACTGGCCATGGCGGCATCATGGCGGTGCGACGGCTGGTGCGCGAGAGCATACACGCGGGCATCGCCGGCATACGCATCGACGATCAGCCGATTGAAGGCAAACGCAAGACGCAAACCGCGGGCATGGAAGTCGTGCCGCTCGAACAGGCCATCGCGCGCTACCGTGCGGCGGTGGACATGAAGAACGAACTCGATCCGAATTTCGTGGTGATGGCGCAGTGTTATGCACGCGATGCCGCCAACAGCAACCTCGACGATACGATGGCGCGCCTGAAGGCCTATCACGAAGTTGCCGGCGTGGATTGGGTGCAACTTGAATCGCCGCATTCTCCCGATGAAATCAAACGCGCGCGCGCGTCGGTGAACTGCCCGCTGTCGTTCATGAAAGGCAAGCTCGGACGCTATCTGTCGCTGGAAGAACACCTTGCGCTTGGCGTCACTATCGCCTGGTATCCGGGTTTTACGCACCACGTGTTGTGGGCGGCGCTGTGGGATTTCATGCAGGATTTCAATACGCGCGGCATCGCTGCGTGGGAAGATTTCGTGGCAAGCCGCAAGGACAAGCCTTATCCGCGTCCCGATGTGGGGCCGGAAGGCGAAGGCGCGGAGAAACAGCGCATGCTCGAGGAAAAATATTTTCCGCCGGAAATGCTCGGCAAATACATGAAATAGCAGAACCAGGGAGAACGCTATGGCAAAAGACGGTTACAAAATTTTTGATTCCGACACGCATGTCGGCCCGCTGATGAACGTGCTTGATCCGTTCATGACTGATGCCGAAAAGAAAAAACTCGAAGGCTGGTCCGAGTACAAGGCGGTGAACAAGAAGGGTGACATCACCTACAACCGCGGACAGCGCCGCTATCGCCGCAAGCTTGGCACCGCGAAAGCGGAAGCGACACCGGGCGGCTACATGGCGGGCTTCACCGGTGTCGCGAAAAAACGTGAAGTGTCACCGCTGGTCGATGCCGATGCCGCCGAGCGCATCAAGGACATGGATTTCGAAGGCGTGGATGTCAATCTCACATTGCCCTCGGGCTGGTTCGGTACCTGGACATCGACGGATGACGTGGCGCTCGAAGCCGGCATGTATCGCGCCTATCACCGCTGGATGGAAGCTTACTGCGGTAAATTCCCCGACCGCTTGGGCGGCGTGATCCTCGCCTGCGGCCGTGACATCAAGAGTGCGGTGGAGGAAATAAAACGCTGGGGAAAATCGCGCTGGGCATGGGGCGTGCTGCCGTATGCGCCGTATGGCATGCCGCTGGATCATCCGGATTTCGAGCCGGTGTGGGCGGCGGCGGCGGAACATGATCTGGCGGTTACGCTGCATACCTTTACCGTGATGCCGCCGTACGCGCCGGGCGGCACCGACAACTGGGAAAATCTTTTCCTGCAGCGCTCCGCCTCGCATCCGTGGTGCGGCATGCGCAACATGGCGTCGCTTATCGGTTCGGGCTTGATGGATCGCTACCCCAAGCTGCGCATCGGCACGCTCGAAGCGGGCCACGGCTGGCTGCCGTTCTGGATGGCGCGCATCGACGAACACGCGCGCACCATCCGTTCGGAAATTCCCGAGCTCAAGATGATGCCCAGCGAATACGTGTTGAGCGGGCGCTATTTTCAGAGTATCGAAATTCCCGAGGGACTGAAACTCACCAACGCGGTGATCGATCTGGTCGGTGAAGACGTGCTGATGTATGCCTCGGATTATCCGCACGGCGAAAGTCATTTTCCGGAATCAGTCGATCTGGTGCTCGATTGGGACATGCCGCGCGCGCGCAAGAACAAATTGTTCTGGGATAACGCGATAAAGCTCTACGCGCGTTGCGGGCTCAAGTGAAGCGCTGGCGTAAAAATAATAAGTATTTGTTTTTATTGATATTTTTGTCATGTGCGCCCATGTTGCCACTACACGCGCAAAGCGGCGCCAGCGCGTATCCTGCGAAGCCCGTGCGCGTAATCGTCGGCTTCGCGCCGGGCGGCGCAACAGACATCGTCGCGCGCATGTTTGCACAGAAAGTCGGCGAGAGTTTCGGCAGATCGTTCGTGGTCGAGAATCGTCCCGGTGGTGGCAGCGTCACCGCCAATATGCTGGTGAAAAACGCATTGCCTGATGGCTACACACTGCTGGCGGTGTCGGGCACGTACACCATTACGCCCGCGATCTCCAAAAGCCTGCAGTACGACCCGCTCAAGGACTTCATTCCGATTTCGCTGGTGAATCAATCGCCGTTTGTGGTGGTGGTGCATCCGTCGCTGCCCACGCGCACCATTGGCGATCTTGTCGCGCTCGCGAAAGCGCAACCCGGCAAACTCGATTACGCATCGGCGGGGCAAGGCAGCAACGTGCACTTGGCGGTGGAGTTGTTCAACAGCATGGCGAAAGTCAAGCTTGCACACATTCCGTATAAGGGCACCGGACAGGCACTGATCGATTTGCTCGCGGGTCAGGTGCAACTGACGATCGCCAACATCCTGTCTGGATTGCCTTACGCCAAATCGGGCAAACTGCGCGCGCTCGCCGTGACCAGCGAGCGTCGCACCAGGGCGATGCCAGACTTGCCAACGGTAGCGGAAACCGTACGCGGCTACGCAGTCGCCAGTTGGAACGGCTGGCTTGCGCCCGCCGGTACGCCGCCGGACATC
>JAKFYK010000146.1 GCA_021730905.1 Betaproteobacteria bacterium
ACCGGGATTGACCTTCAATGAAGCGCTTCATCAGGGATACCTCGCAAGGCTGAGATCACAAGACGTTTGATGTGCGCTATCGTGAAATGTTCCATACCATTGCAGGCTGTGTTTTCACACAGCCTCGGTCGATAGACGACACAAACGAGGGCTGCTACTGCACCAGGGAGAACACCCGAAGGATCGCATGCGCGAAACGCACAGGATTGATTTTCTATCGGTGTTTGAAGCGGCCTTCGGCTTTAGCTCGTGATTGGACTCCGCGTCACATGTACTTCCCGCCGCCGCACAGGATGCGGTCGCCGGTCACGTACGATGACTGTTCCGACGCGAGAAAGACCGCCACGTTTGCGACCTCCTGCGGCTTGCCGGCACGCTTCAACGGTATCGCCGCGAGAGCCTCTGCGGAGTACGCGCCGTTTCCCTCCGTATACCATTCCGGGTTCGCCCGCACGTTCTCGATCGTCATCAGCGCGATGAGATTGGCCCGCACGTTGTAGGGACCGAGTTCCAGCGCGAGCGCCTTGATGAGACCGAACAGACCGTGCTTGGACGCGATCACGTGCGCGCGCTGCGACTGCGACGTGACCGAAGCCTGGCCGCCGAGCGCGATGATGCTGCCCGTCTTATTCTTCATCATCGAGGGCACGACGGCCTTGGCGAGATAGAAGAGCGAGTTGAGGTTGACAGCGAACGTCTTGTCCCATTCCTCGTAGCTGATCTGCCAGAAGTCCTGGTGGGCGCGCCGGCCGGTGCAGCTCATGAGTACGTCGATCTGGCCGAAGCGGTCGAGTCCCTGCTGCACCAGCCGCTCGACCTGCTGGTGATCGCTGACGTCGGCCATGATCGGCAGCACTTTCGCGCCGAGGCTTTCGCACTCTTTCATCACCTCTTTCAGCGCGTCCTGCTTTTCCCGCGCGACGAGTATCAGGTCCGCGCCCTCCCGGGCGAACGCGATCGAGATGGCCTTGCCGTTGTTGCGCCCCGCGCCGGCGACCAGCGCTGTCTTGCCTGTCAGTTGTCCCACGAGATTCCCCTGAGTAATTGATTAGAGTGCAATCGAGTCTTCACTGCGCGCGGACATTGCGCTCGCGTATGACTTTCGCCCAGCGCGCGGATTCGGCACGGATGAATTGGCCGAAGCGCTCGTTCGTCATCGCCTCGTGCTCCGCGCCCTCACTCGTCAGGCGCTCCTGAAACTCCGGTTGCGCAGCAATGCGGCCGATATCGGTATGAATGCGTGTGACCGTGTCCTTCGGCAGCGCGGACGGACCGAAGAAGGCGTACCAGCTGGTCATCTCGAAACCGGGCACGCCGGATTCCGCAAGCGTCGGGAGTTCAGGCCAGGCCTGCGAGCGCTTCGCTGTCGATACTCCCAGGGCGCGCACGCGTCCAGCCCTGGCCGGGCCCTGCGTGGAAGGTAACGATCCAAACGTGAGATCAATGTCGCCGGTCATCAGCGCCAGCACGCTCGGGCCCGCGCCTTTGAACGGAATGTGCGTCATACGTGTGCCAGTAAGCGACATGAAGAGCTCGGCGGCGAGATGCGTGGGTACGCCGTTGCCGCCCGAACCGACGTTGAGTTTGCCGGGCTGGGCTTTTGCCAGCGCGATCAGCTCCCTGGCGGATTTGGCCGGAACCGCCGGGTGGGTTACCAGCAGCATGGCGGTGTGCACGAGAAACGCCACCGGCGCCAGATCGACGAGCGGGTCATAGTTGAGCTTGAGGAGATGAGGATTGATCACGATCTGTCCCGCGGTGACGAACACCAGGGTATGACCGTCGGGTGGCGATTTCACGGTCAGCTCCACGGCGATCGAGCCGGATGCGCCGGGACGATGCTCGATGATCACAGATTGTTTCCAGGTTTCGTTCAGTTTTTGCGCGACCATGCGCGCAAAAAAATCGGTCGCACCGCCCGGTGGCTGTCCTGAGAGGAAACGTACCGGTTTGGACGGATACGTTTGTGCGTGCACAAGGCCGCTTGCGGCCATACTAGAGAAGATGAGTAGCAGTCCCTTCATTGGTTAACCCCTTCTGCTTCCGTTCATTATTTCTGGAAGCGGGATCAAGGATAACTCATACCACTTGCATCGTGCTAAAGAGAAGCGGATCTACGCGGGCTTTGCCAAACGGCCCTCCGTGGTCCCAACTTACTGCTTACAATAACCGTCATGCGCGATGCGATGTTTGGTCTGGCGGTGGCAGTGGCCGTGGCGATAGGGGTCGGGATAGCGGCAATGCTGCTGGTGCTGATTGCGCTGGCGCTGGGCGTGGAGCAGTAAGCGTATCGGCAGCGAGGCTCAAGAAAGCGGTTGAGCTGCGGGAAAGCCTGAAGCCGTAGCGTGCAATGCAGCGTCAGGGGATGGTGCATGGTTGCTGGAACAGGATGGGAGATAACCATCTGAATTTCTTGATGCACGGCCATAAAATCATCATAAAAAAACCGTCTGTTGTGCCGCACCTTTTAATCGCATAGCATCGGCGTTAGATGGCTGCAGATGCGTATGTTAGGGACTCTTAGAAAGGCGGAGGATATGGATACGACCATCAAGACTGCACTTGCATTTTTCATTGTGGCGGGCGGCATGGTTACTGCGGGGCCGGCTGCTGCGCAGGGCTACCCGAACCGTGTTGTGAAGATCGTCGTTCCCTTTGCGCCTGGAGGAGGAACCGATGTCATGGCCCGCCAGATTGCGCAGAAGCTGACCGAAGTGTGGGCACAACCGGTGGTGGTGGAGAATCGAACGGGCGCCGGTGGCATCATCGGTGCCGACGCGGTCGCCAAATCGGCCCCCGATGGATACACCTTCCTGATCGGCACGACGACCACCGCGATCAACGCCAGCCTGGTGGTAAAGCCCCCCTACGACATGCAGCGGGATTTGCAGCCCGTGGCCATGCTCAGCTTTTATCCGATGGCGGCAGTGGTGCCGGCTGCCTCGCCGGTGCGCTCGTTGAAGGATCTCGTCGCGCTCTCGCACAAACAGGATTTGAGTGCGGGTTCGGGCGGCAATGGAACGCCCCAGCATCTCGTGCTCGAAATGTTCAAGGGCGCGACGGGCGCAAAGATTCTGCACGTGCCGTATAAAGGCGGCGCACCCGCGCTGGTGGCGCTGCTAGGCGCGCAGAACGACGTGGTGTTCTCGCTTTGGCCGGAATGCCTTCCCCACGTGAAAGGGGGCAAGCTACGCGCGCTGGCCGTGACGACCGATACCCGGCTTGCACAGATGCCCGACCTTCCAACCACGGCGGAAGCCGGGTTCCCCAGCGTCAAGGCCACTGGCTGGCAAGGCGTGATGGTGCGCTCGGGCACGCCGAAAGACATCGTCGCCAGAATCCATGCGCAGGTGAGTAGCATCATGTCAGCGCCCGACATGAGATCCCGGATCGTGGAGCAAGGCTTTATGCCGGTCACGATGGGGATCGGCGAGACCGAGAAATTCCTGAACGCCGATGTCGAGCAATGGGGAAAAATCATCCGCGACGGGAATATCAAGGCGGAGTGATGGTGTTTTCCGCGAGGTAGTGCCACTGGGCTGCTGGCGGTGAGACGCAAGCGCAAAGCTTAGGAATTTGGAGTGCGGCGGCTTGCCGCCGCTTTAGCTGCGCCAAGGCTTGCCTCGGAACATCAAAGCGGGAGCAAGCCGCTCCGCTTCAAGTGTTCCCTTGTCCCGCACTCCAAACAAAACTGCAAAGCGGCGGCAAGCCGCCGCACTCCAGACAAGAGCAAGCTGCTCCGCTTCAAGTGTTCCCTTGTCGCCGCCGCTTTTACTGCGCCGAGGCAAGCCTCGGAACATCAAAGCGGGAGCAAGCTCCCGCACTCCAAATCAGGTCCCGCGTCCCCACAGCCCGCAGTAGCGCCGCTTCGCTTCTGCGTGTGAAGTCCGCTTACCGTTGCGCCACGTAGGCGCGAGCGCGTGCCAGTTCGGGGCGCGATGCGTTGCCGTTCTTCGACAGTTCCATCAGCTTGGCGTAGTGGTCGGCGGCTTTACGGCGGTCGCCTGCAGCCTCCGCTGCGCGTGCCGCGCCATAGTAGCCGCGGAAGCGGTTGGGTTCGCGTGTCTGCGACGCTTCGAATTCCTTTAGCGCCTGCGCCGGCTGCTTCAGTTCCAGCAGCATCTCCCCCAGCAGTTCACGGGCGGGCAGGATGCGGCCCGGCGTGACGATGTGTTTCTCCTGTGTGTCTTCAAGATCGGCGGCAGCGTTCATGAATTTCAGCGCGTCGTCGTGCTTGCCTTGCATCAACGCGATCCATCCTGCTACGGCCAGCCGCTGGATTTCGACTTCGGTTGCCCAGTAATTATTCTTCGCGTCCTGCAATGCTTTGTGCAACCGCGTGAGTTCCGAGGCTTCTTTCTCTGCGGCAGCGGTATCGCCACTGCGTACCGCGCCCAGTGCGCGCGCAAAGTGCGTGATGGCGTCGGTAAAAGGGAAATTGACATTCAGCGGCTGCAACTGCATGGCTTCGCGCCACGCGCCGCGCTCGATCGCGTAGCGCGCATGCATGGCGGCATGCGCATAGGGTGCGATAAACCGGGAAGCATCTACGGGCACCTTGAGCGCTTCCTCAATGGTGCGCTTGGCGCCGTTGTCGTTGCCAAGCTGCAGATAGGCATAGACCATGTAGTCGCGGGCGTGATAAGCCTCGCCAGCTTCATTTCCTTTTGTTGCGACTTCCGCAGATCGGCGATTGGTCGTGACCGATTCATCCCACGCACCCACACGCGTGAATATGTGCGAGGGCATGTGCAGCGCATGCGGCGCAGCCGGTGCGATGCTGGCATAGCGGCGGGCGGCGGTAAGACCCTGCTGGGCAATGGGCGGCGCATCGTAGCTGTGGATCAGGTAGTGCGCGACGCCGGGATGATCGGGGTATTTGACGAACTGCTTTTCCAGAATGGCGGCGGCCTTTAGGTATGCCGCGTAGGTTTGATCGGCCTGTGATTGCGTGCCGGCGATGTAAAGTGCAGAGAAAATCTGTGCTTCGTCGTCATCCGGGTAGCGTGCCGCCAGTGCTTCATAGGCTTTGGCGCGTGAGTCCTGGCGCGCGCGCTCGGAACGGGTGTTGAAATCCTGGTAGTACGCAGCAACAGCGTCGATGTAATCGCGTTCGCGCTGGGTTTTCGCGCCCGCTTTGCGGCCCTGTTCGATGGCGGCGAGCGATACCTCCACACCCTTGGGCGATGCGCCCTGTCCGGCGAGCGGGTTTGACATCAGGATCGAGGCGATGCCCCACGTCGCGATGGCGCAGGTCGGGTCTTTTGCCAGCACGTCACGGAAGGTCTTTTCCGCAGCGCTGTACCAGAACGAGTGCAGCATGGCCACACCGCGTTCGAACTCGGTTTGCACTGCGGGACTGCACGAATTGGTGAACTTGACCTTGCCGAGTTGGCCCTTGCCTTCGTCCTCGTGCGATAGTGCCGTGCCCGATGACAATAATAGCATTGTGACGATACTGACCAAGAAGTTGTGTTTTTGCATGACGATCTCCTCTGCTGGTTGCGTGTGGTGATGCCCACGAAAGTGCGGGCATGATCAGTGAGCGCCGGTTGAAGGAAAAAGTCCTTAAGAAACGACTAAGCTTTGGTGAAGGATATGAAACACCCCATAATTCAATATCTTGAATGAGGTTAGCCCGAGACCGAGTCATGCCCGTTGCCATTGAATCCCTTCCCGCGCCAGCCAACGAGAGGCTGCAGGTTGGCGAGTGGACGGTCGAGCCCGCACTGAATCAGTTCTCGGCCATGGGTACGACAGTGAAACTCGAGCCCAAGACCATGGCGGTTCTCGTTTACCTTGCAGACCGGCCGGGAGAGGTGGTGAGCCGTGAAGCGCTGCTGACGGCCATTTGGCCGGGCGTTGTGGTGGGCGACGACTCACTTACCCAAGTGGTTCTCAAGTTGCGCAAGGCATTGGGGGATGTGCCGGACAAGCCGGCTTACATCCAGACCATCTCGAAGGGCGGCTACCGACTGATTGCGCCGGTGGTCCGACCGGAAAAGCTTGCTCCCGCGCCGGCCCGGCCGGATGCGAAACCCGTGGATGGCGAACGCAAACGGCGCGCTTTGTGGTTGGCAGGAGCGGGCGTGGCTGCACTGATGCTCGCAGTAGTCGCAGCGTGGTGGCTCACGGACAAACGCACCAGCGACACGCCAGAGCGGGTGCCGATGGCGAGCATAGAAGCGGACCGTGCAGCGCAACCGACCATCGCCATCAGGCCGTTCGAAGTGCTGGGCAACGACCCGGAGGCGGAACTGTTGGCGCGAGGCATCGTGGCAGACCTCGCGACTGACCTTTCGAAGGTGCACGGGCTTTCGGTCATCGGCGTGGTGCCTTTGGGTGGCCAGACGGGCGGCGAGATGCCGGCCGACAAGCTGTCAAGCCGCTATCTCGTGTCCGGCAGTGTCCAGCGCGTCGATGAGCGCCTGCGACTGCATGTCTCACTCACCGATGCTGAGACCGGCAAGCAATTGTGGTCCGAACGGTTTGAGCGCGCATTGAGCGGCTTGTTTGCGATTCAGGAGGAACTGGGGCCCAAGGTCCTGCAGATTCTGCCGGCGAAGGTGAGCGAGGCGGAATTGCGGCGCGTGGCGCAGCGCCACACGCGTAATCTGGAGGCTTATGAATATTTTCAGCGTGGGCAGGCGGGTTTGCTCGTCCGGCAACGCGCGGAGAATGAAACCGCGCGTGAAATGTTCCGGCGCGCCATCGCGCTGGATGCGACTTTTGCGTTGGCGTACGCAGGGCTCGCAATGACGTACGGCTCTGATTTCCGCCAGCAATGGACCACAGACGGTGAAGCGGCACTCGAGCGCGCCTTCGAGCTGGCCCGCACCGCGCACCAGATGAACCCGGACATCCGCGAGACGTACTGGGTGCTGGCCTTGGTGCACGTGGAACGGCGTCAGCACGAGCAGGCGCTGCAGTACCTGCAGACTGCTGTGCGGCTTTATCCATCCTACGCGGATGCCTATGCGCTGATGGGAGGCGTCAATACGTACATCGGGCGTCCGGCGGATGCCGTGGGTTTGTTGCGTACCGCGATACGCCTTAATCCGCAGGCGGGCCATCTCTACTTCCTGATACTCGGGCGGGCCTATCTGTTTCTCGGGGACCTGGAGCAGGCGCGGGTCAATCTGGAGCACGCGCTGTCACGCAATCTCGCGAATCTCGAGACGCATATCTATATGGCGGCGTTGCACGTAACTGCGGGCGACAAAGCGGCTGCGGCTTGGGAAGCACACGAAATCCGCGCGCTAAGGCCTGACTTCTCCATTCGCAGTTGGATGGAAACGTACCCGATGATCGACGTTGCGCAGAAAGCGAAGCTCGTGCTGGCGCTGAGCGAACTGGGGTTCTAAGAGGTCCCTCTACTGACAGACCTCGTCCGCTCCTGGACAAATGGCGGCGCCGTGCGCGTCACGCACGACGCGTTGATTTGGAGTGCGGCTCAAGTGTTTCCTTGTTCCGCACTCCAGGCAAATCAGGTGCCGCGTCCCCACAATCCGCAATAGCGCCGCAGCACAAACTGCAAGCCGCCTTCATAGCCCGGCATGCTGGCGAATTGCGGCAACTTCACTTCTTTTTCAACCGGGTCCCAGCATTTGCCTTGCTGCGCTTCGGCTTTGACGGCGGCAGAAGCCGTTTGCAGTATGTTGAGTGCGGTTTGCACGTCCTGCTTGGTGCCGAGCCGTCCGCCGACGCCGGGATGGCCGGGGATAAAGCGCTCCCAATCCATGGTGTAGAGCTTTTGCAGGAAGTCTTCCCATTGAATCGGGTATGAATCGATCATGCCGCGTCCCGGAAAGGTTCCTGCGCCAACCGTATCGACGGTGAAGATGATTTTTTCTTTCGGCAGGCGGATGACCGCGGTGCTGTCGGAGTGGTTGATGCCCATGTAGATCATTTCGACCGTGGTGCCGCCGAGCGTAATCGTTTTCTTCGTGTCGAAGGTTTCATCGGGCAGCACGGTGTGCGGGTCTTTGAGCGCGGCGAGACGTTCCTTGGCGCGCCGGTGCGAGATGAACCTTGCGCCCGCGTCCTTGAACGGTTTGCCGCCGGCGATGTGATCAAAGTGGTGATGGCTGTAGAGCACGTACTTGATCGGCTTGTCGGTGATCTTGCGGATTTCTTCGAGATAGGTCACTACCGCCTGCGGACGGCCGTAGCCGATGGGGTCGGTGACGATCACGCCGGCCGGCGTGACGATGAACATCGATAGCGAATTCTGGTAACGGAAGGTGTAGACGCCGGCGGTGCCGTCCACCTTGGTGGTTTCATACATCG
>JAKFYK010000126.1 GCA_021730905.1 Betaproteobacteria bacterium
TTCGCTTGGTTGAACAAATACAAACGCGTGATCACCCGCTGGGATCGCCTGATCGATCATTTCAACGCCTTTGTTCATCTCGCCTGCTCTATGATTCTCATCCGTCGGTATTTATGAAATGACTTCTAAATATATTTTATAGAATAACGGCTGCTGCGCCACAATGGGATATCTCGCGATAATCATCCATCGGTTGCGATCCGCGATGCAGCCTGCGGGCCTGCTGAGCCAGCGTTGCAAGGCGATGCGGCTGGCTATTGATCAGGGTGATCTCGATGGCGCGGCCGACATTGAAAAGTCTTTGTCGACTGCGGACCGGAAACGCGCCGAAGTTCTGGTGCTTCGCGGGCGGTTGGCGTGGGCGCGGGGCGACGAAGTCGCTGCGTCCGCACATTTCTGCTTGGCAATGGAACAATCGCCACCACGCGCCGATGCGCATTTCTGGCAGGCGGCGCTGCGCATGCAGCAGGGCCAGGAGACACAGGCGCTGGAGCATGCGCTGGCTGCGGAGCGATTGCAGCCGGGTAGTGCGGAGATGCGGTCGCTGATAGGCGTCATCCGGCATCACCAAGGCGATAGTCCCGCTGCATGTGCGGCCTTTGAATCGGCGTTGAAGGTTGATGCTGGCAACGTCAATGCTCACCGCAGTCTGGCCACCATTTATTTGCAGAATCAGGATTGGTCAAGAGCGGAACATCATTTCCGCCGCCTGTTGGAGCTGCTGCCCGAGGCGCCGGACATCCTGTCCGGATGTGCGTCGAGTTTGCTGGGACTGAGACGTGAAGCAGAGGCGTGGCTTATGTTTTCGCGGGCCATTGCCATCGCCGGCGATAACGCGGATATCCATCGGGCTTATGCCGTGGCATTGTTCAACGAAGGCCGGCTGGCCGAGGCGCGCGCCCAGTTCGATGCGGGATTGCAGAAAAAAAGCGGAGAACCGATGCTTCATGTCGCACGCGCCAACTGCGATCTGATTGCGCACGGGAGTTCGGCCGCTGCATGGGTGGAATATGAATGGCGTCGGCAGTTGTATCCGGCGCATTTTAACGTGCGCACGAGATTATGGGACGGCAAAGCGGCGGCAGGACGCCGCCTGCTCGTCTATTCGGAACAGGGGATCGGCGATGCGCTCCTTTTTTCACGCTATATCCGGAATCTGCGGGATCTTTCCGATGAAATAGTCTTTCAAATACCACCCTCCATCGGGCGCCTGATGCGTGCGAGCGCACTGCGTTTTGGATGGAACATCGCCGAATGGGTGGAGAGCGCCCAGCGTGTTGAACCAGCGCAGGTTGCCTATGACCGGGAGGCGCCGCTGCTTTCATTGATGCATCTATGCGGTTTTGATGTTGAAAAGACAAGCAAGCCGTATCTGAATGTCGATAATGAACTGGTCAGATTCTGGTCAGGAAAACTTGGCGCTGGCACCCCGGACCGGTTGCGGGTTGGGCTGGTATGGGCGGGTAACCCGGCACGCTGGGAAGATCATTTGAGGTCCGTTCCAACAGAGCAGTTGGCGCCGCTGCAAATGGCGGGCCACGCGGTGTTTGTCAGCTTGCAGATGGATGCCAGACCGCAATACAAGCATGCGCCACTTCCCATACCGGTGATTGATCCGACGCCGGACATACGCGATTTTGCCGATACCGCGGCCATCATGTGCAATCTTGACCTGGTGCTCTCAATTGACACTGCGGCGGCACATTTGGCCGGGGCACTCGGCGTTCCCTGCTGGGTGCTGCTGTCAAAAATACCGGACTGGCGGTGGGAGATGGCCGGACGTGAACAGCCCTGGTATGGCAGCCATCGTTCGTTCAGAGTGGAGCGCCAGCAAGACTGGTTGCCATTGATCAAACGGGTGGCGGAGGCATTGAGCGGCGAGTCGCGCAAGACGCTTTCAAGATACCGTTCAGCCGATATTCCCGGCGAATGACCTATAACGCTTTTGGTGTCCCGCCACCCGGCCCGGCAAGCGCTGGGCGATTCACCGCCGGTATACGAAGCGTCGTGTTACCGCGCAAATAGCGTGTGACCACGTCCCATACCGGTTCTCCGGAGACGCCTTCGCCCACCGGCGCCCAACTGGCGAGCCGGTATTGCTTGGATGCTTCCAGCGGCTTGCCGCGCAAGGTCATCCTGCCGATGCGGTTGCCGATTTTCTGCGCGGGACTAATGGCGTATTGCAGACCGCCGACGCGCACCATGTCTCCCCCCTGCTGGTAATACGGATCGGGGTTGAACAGGTTGTCGCACACGTCTTCAAGTATGTTCTTGATGGCCTCGCCGGACACTTCGTTCACGGTCACGTGCGGGTAGGTAATGGCGGTCTGGTTCATTACGTCTTCCACGGTGATGGCCTGTCCCGGCAATAAACTGGTGCCCCAGCGGAAGCCCGGCGAGAACGCGATTTCCGTTCCCTTTACCGCCATCAGTGCGTCGAGAATCAGTTGGTCGAAGGTGCCGTTGAAATTGCCGCGGCGATAGAGCATCCCTTCGGTTACCGCGAGCTTTTCGGCTAGTCTGGTTTCATACGGCGCGCGAACTTTTTTGATCAGCGCTGACATGTCTGCATCCGGTGCGATCAGATTGGCGAACACCGGCAGCAAGCGGTAGCGGAACTCCTGCATCGCGCCGTTGCGCACATCCATGTCGAGCACGGCGAGAAACTTGCCGTTCGATCCGGCATTGGTAACCACCGTTTTTCCGGACTTGTTGCCGACGACGATGGGCGCCGGAATCGCATCATGCGTGTGTCCGCCGAGGATGACGTCGATGCCGGTGACCCGTGACGCGAGCTTGAGATCGACATCCGCACCGTTGTGCGACAGCAGTATCACGGCTTGTGCGCCTTTGGCGCGGATTGCATTCACGTTTTTTTGCAGTCGTTCTTCCTGTATGCCGAACGTCCAGTCGGGAACGAAATGGCGCGGGTTGGCTATCGGCGTGTACGGGAATGCCTGTCCGATGATGGCAACCGGCACGCCGTTGATCTCGCGCAGAGTGGTGCTCTTGAACACCGGGTCGTCGAAGTCGGAAGTGCGGATGTTCTGCGCAAGAAACTCGATTCTGCCAGCGAAATCTTTTTCAACGATTTCCTTGACGCGGTTCGCGCCATGGGTGAATTCCCAGTGACCGGTCATGATGTCCACGCCCAGCAGCCTGCATGCGTCGGCCATGTCTTGCGCCCGGGTCCACAGCGCAGTGGCGGATCCTTGCCAGCTATCGCCACCATCGAGCAGCAGCGCGCCGGACCGCTGGGATCGCATGCGTTTGATCAGTGTGGCCAGATGCGCAAATCCACCGACCTTGCCGTAGGCACGCGCGGCCTGCGCGAAATCGAGATGGGTGTAGGCATGCGCGAGCCGTGTGCCGCGCGCGATGCGAAAGTGTTTGAGCAGTGCTTCGCCAGTGAGATGCGGCGGTTTGCCGTAGGCATCACCCGCACCGATATTGGTGTCGGGCTCGCGAAAGTAGCTGGGCAACAACTGCGCATGGCAATCGGTGAAGTGCAGCAGCGACACGTTTCCAAAACGCGGCACGTCGTAGAAACCGGCATCGGATTGCGCCGCCAGCGCATCGCGATGCTCCAGAGCCAGGCCTGACACCGCAGCGGCGGCGAGTACTTCGAGAAATTCCCGCCGGGTCATGCTCATCGTCTTGCACGCATGGGCATGATGTTTTATAAGTATTTGTTTTTATTGCTATTTTTTGTTTATGGGTGATTGCGGGTCGATCAGGAACGCCACCATATGGGTGATCTGTTCCGGCGTGAGGTGGCCGGTGGCGCCCAGGCGCGGCATGTTCGAGCACGGAAAATAGGTCCAGGCATTGTAGATTTTTTCGTAGGTGTACTTCGCGATGGCCTCGGAATTTCCGCGCTGCGTGCCGTAGCCGGTGAGGCTCGGCCCCACGTTCCCGACGTTGATTTCGCCGGGGGCGAGCGCGTGGCAGTTCTGGCACAGTCCGCCGTTCTCCTTGCGTCCTTCGAGCTTGCCGAACTGTATGCGGTCGCCGGCGCCGTCGTGAGCCAGCGTATTGCCGCGCTTCCAGTCGCCCGCGAATATTCCCGAGGATGGATAGCGGATTGACTCGCGCGACAGCCTGACTACTTCAGCGGCTTCTTCCTCTGTGAGTTTTGTGCTGCCGATCTTGCTGCATATTTGCTGCGACCGGTCCTGCGCAAGGCGCTTGAGCAGGGCGGGCGAAGGCGCAGTGAAATCTTCGCTCAGCATTTGTTCGGCAGTCTGCCGGGTCGTCGCCTGATCGGGAAAGGTCGCGCAGCCCGAGGCGACCAGCAGGCCCAGCGCCATCCATTTGAATCGTGCTCTTCGCATGTTTTCCCCTTGACCTAGCGCTTGAACCCCGGCGCCTTGATCACAGCGCCGTTGCCCTGATAGTGAAGATAGGTGGTCAACGCAATCGACGTGTCGGATAGGTACTTGAGTTCGGGCAAGCGCATCTGCCAGAAACAGTCGTAGAGCCGCCATTGCATGGTGCGCACTACAAAATGCGCGCCGCGATACGCCGGCCAGGTCGATACGACTTCCTGTATCTGCTTCTTGTCGGTCATGTTGACCAAATCCTGCAGGCGGATGCGCTTGTTTGCCTCGCCGTGGCACTGCACGCACGCGAAGTCGGTCTGGCCGGCTCGGCGGTGAAACAGGTACTCGCCCGCTTTGTACATCTCGCGCATTTTCGGGTGATCGAGCGCCAGGTTCATTTTCATGCCGTTCGAACGCGAGGTGATGAAAAGCGCCAACGCCTCCACATCAGAACCTTCGCTGCCCGCGGGGCTGATGGCGCGTTTGATCAGCGCTTCCCGGTTGAACCCCTGCAGTTGCACCATGCAGGTCACCAGCCGCGACTCCAGATCCTGCACGTTGTCGGTGTCGGCGAAATGGCGCGGCAACTGTGCGGAGGCGCCTTCAAGTTTTCCCGCGCCCAAACCGAAATCGCACTGTTCCAGAGAAACGCTCTTGGGACCGCGCCGCTCGTAATACAGTTTTTTGCCCCGATCAATCCACAACTCTCCGGGATTATCTTCCGCCAGCATTTGGCGTCCGATGGACAGGCCATCGCCCGCTTTATTGTTTTGCGCCGCAACGGGGTAAATCGCGGATGCGCAAATTATCGTGACGGTTGCAACACCGTACCATCTCTTCATGCTTCCCTCCCCGATTTACAGGCCGCGCCTGACGCAGCCGTCAGCGCGAAATGGCAAAAAGCGTCAACCCGCGACGACGGTGGCTTCGTCGGTACGTTTGTCGTTCTTGTTGTCCGTCCAGTTCACCACGATCTTGTCGCCTACTTTCGCGCCCTTTACGCGCACCGCGAAAACAGGATTGCGCGATACCGCCTGGCTCCACTGTCCTTCGTAGACGACGTTTCCGTTATGCGTGACCGTCATGCTCTGGATAAAATGAATCGGTACGATATTGCCCGCCCCGTCCCTGCGCTGCCCGGTTTCCATCGGGTGCGCCACCAGCACGCGTATGTCCGCGACGTCGCCTTTCAGTGTCGCGCGTATTTTCATCGCTTCTGCCATGGTGAATCCTTGCTGGGAATTTGCTTATGTATGTTGTATGCCGCCTGGCGCGCCGATCAACCGCAGCCGCCAACGGTGATTTTCACTTCTTTGACCGCGGTGAAGAACTTCCCGTCGGCCTTGATTACCGCGCGCACGTTGGACGTCTGTCCCATCTTGATGCGCACGTAGGCATACGGTTCCGCGCCGTTGGCAAAATCCGCCGTCGCTGCCAGCGGGAACGGGTTTTTCTCGGCGATGATCGATATCGATTGCGTGTTCGGTATGCGGCTGGTGACCTCAACCGGCACCACAGCGCCGTTTTCCGCGATGTCGGGTGCGGTAATCACAATATCACGGCTCTCGGCCGCTGCGCTTGCGCCCAGCGTTTTCAGGGCTTCCGCAACGGCCTTGGATTCAAAACCGGCCTTGTTCCAGGGGGCAGCCAGCGCCTGCGTGGTTTTCAGCATGCCCGTGACTGCAACGGCGCCCAAGGTACTCAAGGCGCCCACCGTGCCGGTGAATTTCATAAACGTTCTGCGTATCGGGTTCATTCGTTTCATGCTCCTCGGTTTCTCCGGCCAACAGCGCGGTTACGCTTGCGGACGGTACTGTGCGGTCATTTTCAAAGGGCGCATCCTAGCTACCGGAACTAACGCTGTAAAGCCCGTTTACGCCGACACGGCGAAGACAGCATTGCTTCAGGCCTCAGCTTTGCGCCGGACTTGGACTACGTTTCGATGCCTTGGTCCAAATTCCTGATTTTCCGCCTCTTTTCTCCAAAAGCGCGATTTCTTCCAGGCGCATCCCGCGATCCACCGCTTTGCACATATCGTAAATCGTCAGCAGCGCTATTGCGACCGCGGCAAGTGCCTCCATCTCGACGCCCGTGCGGCCCTTGGTCTCGACCGTGGCGACACAATCGACGGCAATGGCCTTGCGGTCCAGCTTGAATTCGATATCCACGTGCGTGAGTGCAAGCGGATGGCATAACGGAATCAAATCCGCAGTGCGCTTTGCTGCCTGGATTGCCGCAATGCGCGCAATGCCGAGCACATCCCCCTTTTTTGCTGTGCCCGCCGCGATCAGCCGCAGCGTCGCCGGCAGCATGCGTATGCGTCCCGCCGCGCGCGCCACCCGATGCGTTTCCGCCTTGGCGGCGACATCCACCATATGCGCCTGGCCCTGTGCGCCAAAATGGGTAAGCTTGTGACCGAGTTTGCTCATGCAACCAGGAACTTATCGCAAAGAAGCCTTATCATAGCATCATGCGCACACGTTACATCCCGCGTCGAATTCTTGCTCTGCTGTTGTTTGCTATTCCGGTGGTGCTGGCGCAAGGGCTGCCGGAACTGGGCGACCCGTCGCAGGCGGCTTTTACGCCGCTGCAGGAGCGCACCCTCGGCCAAACCATCATGCGCGAGGTGCGCCGTGACCCGGATTTTTATGATGATGCCGAAGTCACCGACTATGTCGTGCGCATCGGTAATCGTCTGGCGGCGCGCGGACCCGATACGCGCCAGGAATTCGAGTTTTTCATGATACGCGATCCGCAGATTAATGCCTTCGCGCTGCCGGGCGGATACATCGGCGTGCATACCGGGTTGATCATGGCGGCGCAAAGTGAATCGGAAATGGCGGGCGTGGTGGCGCACGAAATTTCGCACGTCACCCAGCGCCACATCGCGCGCATCATCAACAATCAGCAATCCAGTCAGTGGATTTCCCTCGCTGCGCTGGCGGTGGCAATACTGGCGGCGCGCTCCAATTCACAAATGGCTGAGGCAGCCGCTGCGTTAGGTCCAGCGCTGGTGATGCAGCAGCAGCTCAATTTCTCGCGCGACTTCGAGCGGGAGGCGGACCGGGTGGGTCTGCAATTGCTTGAAAAAGCCGGATTCGATCCGCAGGGCATGGTGATGTTTTTCGAACGTTTGCAACGTGCAACGCGCGTCTACGAAGGCGGCGCGCCGTCCTATCTGCGCACACACCCGGTGACACACGAACGCATCGCCGATATCCAGAATCGCGCGCAGGAGATGCGCTATCGCCAGGTGCCCGACCACATCGATTTTCATCTGGTGCGCGCCAAACTGAAAGCTGCGTTCGATCCATTGCGGGACGCCATTGCTTTTTTTCGTGACGGGCTGGCGGAAAAAAGATTTTTGTCCGAAGCCGGCAACCGTTACGGATTGACCGCGGCCTTGCTGCGTGCGCGCGATTTCGCCGGTGCCAGGAAGGAGTTTGTTGCCCTGCGCGCGTCGTTGCCGTCGAACGCCATGGTGGAAACGCTGGGTTGCCGCATTCGGCTCGCGGCAGGTGACGCGGATGCGATGGCCTGTTTCCGGGAGGCATTGCAGGCTTTTCCGGGTTATCGCGCGCTGGTTTACGATTACACCGAGGCGCTGTTGCAGGCGCGCCAGCCCGAGGCTGCGCTAAAGGTGGTGGACGCGCGGCTTGCAAACCATAATGAAGATCATCGCCTGTATCTTTTTCAGGCGCGCGCGCATGCGTTGCTTAACCGGCGGCTGGCACAGCATCGCTCGCAGGCCGAGGCGTATGTGCGCATGGGCAGTGTCGCGGCGGCGATCGAGCAACTGCAGATCGGACTCAAGGCGGGCGACGGTGATTACTATCAAATGTCGGCCGCCGAAGCACGCTTGCGCCAGTTGCGCGTGCAGGATGCTGAAGAGCGCAAGAACGGCGCGCGCAAGAAATAAG
>JAKFYK010000058.1 GCA_021730905.1 Betaproteobacteria bacterium
TCACTCGGTGGAAATCGATGTGTACAACCGCCCGGATGCCGTTCAGCGCAATCAGGAAATCGAATTCAAGCGCAACGCCGAGCGCTATCTCTTCGTAAAATGGGCGCAGGGTGCGTTCAAAACGGTGCGCGTAGTGCCGCCCGGCAACGGGATCATTCACCAGATCAACATGGAGCACCTGTCGCGCGGCGTGTTTGAAAAAGACGGCGTGTGGTTCCCCGACACCGTGTTCGGCACCGATTCACATACCACCATGGTCAACGGCATAGGTATCGTGGCCTGGGGCGTGGGTGGTATCGAAGCCGAAGCCGGCATGCTGGGCCAACCCAACGCCTTCCTCACACCCGACGTCGTAGGCTGCCACATGACGGGCAAGCTGCGCGAAGGCGTCACTGCCACCGACCTTGCACTGACCGTTACCGAACTCATGCGAAAGACCAAAGTCGTCGGCAAATTCGTCGAGTTTTTCGGCGCGGGTGCTACCGCGCTGACCGCCGCCGACCGCTGCACCGTGGCCAACATGGCCCCCGAGTACGGCGCCACCATGGGTTACTTCCCGGTCGATGAAAAAACCGTCGAGTATTTCCGCACTACCGGCCGCGAGCCGGAACAGGTTGCCGCGATTGAAGCTTACTTCAAGGCACAGGACATGTTCGGCATGCCCAAGCCCGGCGAAATCGATTACAGCCAGTTGATTGAACTCGACCTCGACTCCATTGTGCCCAGCTTGTCCGGCCCGAAACGTCCGCAGGATCGTGTCAGCCTGCCCGACCTCGGCCGCAATTTCGATGCCCTGTTCTCGGCACCCACTGACAAGAATGGCTATGCGCGCCCCGCTGACGACCTTACGCGCCGAGTGCCCAGCGGCCATGCCGAATTCGATGTCGGTCATGGCGATGTGCTAATTGCTTCCATCACGTCCTGCACCAACACTTCCAATCCCGCGCTGCTGATCGCCGCAGGCTTGTTTGCCAAGCGCGCGAACGAGCGCGGCCTCAAAATCAATCCGCGCGTCAAAACCTCGCTCGCGCCCGGCTCCAAAGTGGTCACCGCTTATCTGCGTGACGCGGGCCTGCTGCCTGAACTTGAAAAGCTGGGCTTCGGCGTCGTCGCCTATGGCTGCACCACCTGCATGGGCGCGGCAGGCCCGCTGGATGCAAAACTCGAAGACGCAGTAGTCTCCAAAGATCTGGTAACTGCCGCGGTACTTTCCGGCAACCGTAATTTCGAGGCGCGCGTGCATGCCAACCTGCGCGCGAATTATCTGGCCAGCCCCGCGCTGGTAGTGGCCTACGCCATTGCCGGCACGATACGCACCGATCTCACCAAGGATCCGCTGGGCAAAGGCAGCGACGGCAAACCGGTGTATTTGAAAGACCTGTGGCCCACCGACGCGGAAGTCGCATCGCTGCTGAAATTCGCGGCCAACGCCGAACACTTCCGCCGCGAATACGGCGACCTGTCGGGTAACAAGGCGCTGTGGGATGCCATCCCTACCATCGAAGGCGCGGTCTACAAGTGGGATGCCAAATCCACCTTCATCAAAGAGCCGCCGTTCTTTGAAGGCGTTACCCGTACGCCGGGCAAAGTCACCGACATCGTCGGCGCGCGCGCGCTGGCGATACTCGGCGACTCGATCACCACCGACCACATCAGCCCCTCCACCAAAATTCGTCCGGGCACCCCGGCCGGCAAATGGTTGAGCAACTACGACGCACCGCCCGCGGATTGGGGACACTTCGGCGTGCGCCGCTGCAATCATGAATTGATGGTGCGCGGCACCTTCGCCAATGTGCGTCTGCGCAACCAGGTCGCACCCGGCACCGAAGGCCCCATCACCAAGGTGCAGCCCACCGGCGAGCAAATGACCATTTTTGAAGCCTCTGAAATCTACCGCGCAAAAAACACGCCGCTGGTGATCTTCGGTGGCGACGATTACGGCATGGGTTCATCGCGCGACTGGGCGGCCAAGGGCGTGCAATTGCTCGGCGTGAGAGCGGTAATCGTCAAAAGCTTCGAGCGCATCCACCGCGCCAACCTGATCGGCATGGGCGTGCTGCCCTTGCAGTTCAAACCGGGTGAAAGCGTGCAGTCGCTGAAAATAGACGGCACCGAGAGTTTCACCATTGAAGGTATCAACGGTGGTGACGTCAAACCGCTACAGGATGTGACGATGGTAATTGGGCGTGCGGATGGTTCTTCGCAGCGCGTCACGCTCACGCTGCGCATCGACACCGGTATCGAAGTGGATTACCTGAAGCACGGCGGCATTCTGCCTTATGTGCTGCGTGATTTGGTGGGGGCTGCTGCCTAATCGTATTGAAACTCAAGATCAGACACAATGCCTGATGTCGTCGTTATTGCCGGCCCCAACGGATCCGGGAAATCAACGACCGCACCAAAATTACTACGTGACACACTACTGGTCGAGGAATTTATCAACGCCGATGTTATTGCCAGCGGACTGTCTGCTTTCGCTCCAGACCGTGCTACATTTCCGGCGGGCCGCATCATGCTGCGCCGGATGAAGGAATTGGCCGAACAGCGGAAAAATTTCGCCCTTGAATCAACTTTGTCTAGCCGCAGCCTTGCCCTCTGACTTTCAAAACTACACGCCAACGGGATATGTCGTTCATCTGATTTTTTATGGCTGATTGACGCAAACCTCGCCGTCAAACGTGTCGCCGAACGCGTCAAAGCAGGAGGCCATGGCATCCCGGAAGAAATTGTACGCAGACGACATACCCGCAGCATCAGCAACTTCTTCAATATTTACCGCCCAATTGCAGATTCATGGCTTGTATTGGACAATTCATTGCAGGATTCTCCCAAACCGGTCGCTTGGCGCAATGTTGGCGGACCGATTCAAATTGTAAAAAGCGGCCCGTGGAACAAATTGCGAGAGAAATATGAAAAAGACACTTTCCAGTAATGGCAAGGACAAAGTCGTCGGCAAAAATGGCACCTTCAACTTCGACGTGCCTGCTCTGGTACGTGCCGCACGCAGCGCCGTACGCGAAGCAGTACGTCAACACAAACGCGCCGGCACTCAATTGCGGCTGTCGTCGATGGAAAAGTGATCACGATTCCTGCATCGCGCATCAAAGCATAGGCGGACGGCACTGCACATCCCGGCAAGCGGAGCCCAAAGGGATGGACGCCAACCGTTGGGCAATTACGCCTTCACCATCTGCCAGCACCCCTCACCCTCCACCGCCCGTCCATCCCGCGCCAGTTTCAACAAATGCGCATGTAGTGAACGCCGCGCCGGCACATGCAGCTTGGGCGACACATCGTCATACACTACCGGCACCAGTTCATCGAGCGTCGCCGTTCCCGTCGGCATCTTCGCCAACGCATCCACCACTTTCTGCTCGCGCTTCAGCCGGTGCGCGATAATTTTTGTCACTTCCTCACGCGGCGCTTCGATTACATGGCCATGTCCTGGCGCAAACGCAGTGATGCTGTAGCTGCTTAACTTATTGAGCGACGCGAAGTATTCATACATATCGCCGTCCGGCGGCGATATCACCACGGTGGAGCCTTGCATCACATGATCGCCGGTGAACAACCAGCTCACTTCTTCCAGCAAATAACACAAGTGGTTCGATGCGTGCCCCGGCGTGTGTATGGCGCGAATTTTGAATGCGCCGCAATCCACAACATCATCATTCGTCAGCGCCTGGTCCGCTTTGAATTCCGTGTCCTGCCGGCCGTCGTCGGGCACTCTGCCAAAACCGAATATCTGCGCCCCGGTCGCCTGCTTGACGGCGCGCGATGCCGGCGAGTGATCCTGATGCGTATGTGTGCAAAAGATCCAGCGCAAGCGGTTGCCCGCATGTTTGATCAATAGATCGGCATGCGAAGCAATGTCCGGCCCCGGATCGATCATCGCCAGATCTCCTGTAGCGTCGCCGATGAGGTAGCTGTTTGTACCCGGTCCCGTCATCATGCCAGGATTGGGCGCGGTGATGCGTTGCACGCGCGGATGGATGCGAACCAGTTCGCCAGGGATGATGGTGGTTGTCATATTCAAAAGATTCCTAAAAAGTGCCTCTGCCTGCGGCAGTGCCCGCAGTTTCATACTCAGGGTCACCCGGCAGCACGCGGCGACCGCTTTTGGCGATACGCGGTTCGATGACGGGTATATCGCCCAGCGCTTGCAACCCTTTGGTCAGCGACGCCACGTTGTCGTGCTCGGCAAACAGCCGCAGCGTGTGGATAGTGGGCGTGCGCATGTCGAATTTTTTCTGCTTGTGCTGGTCCAGCGCCTCTGCGGGACGCACCCATACGTGGTTGATGGTCTCGCGATTGTCGTGCAACGGCTGCTGTGCTTCGGGCGCGGCAGCGACAAAAAAACGCGTGTCATAGCGGCGCGGCGCGCCGATCGGCGTGATCCAGTGGCTGAAATAGATCATCTGCTGCAACGGCAATTGCAAGCTTTCGCTGCGCAACATGTCACTCAGCGGATGCTCGCCGTGCTCGACGCGCTGGCGATACGAATGAAAGCGCTCGGCGCGCTCAGCGTCGTCCAGCGTGACGATTTCACCTTTGCTGTTGCACGCCAGCAATATGCCCGCCTCCTCGAACGACTCGCGGATCGCTGCTACCCAGTAGGCAAGGCCACCGCTGGCTATACCCAGTTTGCGGCTGGCGTCTGTGTCGTTGAGACCCGTGCACAACGCGGCGATTTCATCGGAACTATCATGCCGGTCCACGGCGCCGCCCGGAAACACGTGCATGCCGGGCATGAACGCCGACTGAAAATTACGCTGCATCATCAGCACTTCAAACCCTCGCGGCGTATCGCGCACCAGGGTCACGGTCGCCGCCGGACGGGGAACCAGATGTTCAGCCATGATTATTTTTCCATCAGCAGTTTGATCAGGCTGGAGGTTTCCAGCCGCCCATGCCCGTTGCGGGAGAGGCGCGCATAGAACTGGCTGACCAGTGCGGTTGCCGGGAGATCCGCGCCAATGACGGCGGCTTCGGCAAAGGCGATGTTGAGATCTTTGCGCATCAAATCCACTGCGAAACCGTAGTCAAATTTTCCATCGATCATGTTTTTACCACGATTGTCCATCTGCCACGAGCCTGCTGCGCCCTTGGAAATGACATCAACGACCTGCCTGGCATCGAGCCCCGCGCGCTGCGCGAAGGCGAGCCCTTCGGACAAGCCCTGCAGCAGGCCTGCAATACAAATCTGATTAACCATTTTGGTTTTCTGCCCGGCGCCCGACGGCCCCATCAGCGTGACTGTACGCGCGAAACTTGAAATCACCGGTTTCGCACGCTCGAATATCGCTGATTCGCCGCCCGCCATCACCGTCAACATGCCCTGCTCCGCACCGGATTGTCCGCCGGATACCGGCGCATCCAGAAAATGCAGACCGCGCTTGCGCGTGCGCTGGTCCATTTCCATTGCTACGTGCGCCGAAGCAGTGGTGTGATCCACAAACACAGTGCCTTTGGTCATGCCCGCAAAAGCGCCGTTGTCGCCCAGCGTCACTGCGCGCAAGTCCTCGTCGTTGCCAACGCAGGAAAAAACAATGTCAGCGCTTTCAGCCGTAGCCCGGGGCGTGGAGGCCGATTTGCCGCCGTATTTGGCCACCCAGGCGTCGGCCTTCGCACCGGTGCGGTTGTACACCGTGACGTCGTGACCTGCCTTGGCAAGGTGGCCGGCCATCGGTGCACCCATCACACCCAATCCGATAAATGCTATCTTCATAACCATTTGTTTTTAAAAGGTTATTCTGTTTTTACACCAGCCACCTGAATGATGCGACGGTTTTTTTCAATTTCCCCGCGGACAAACTGGCCAAATTGCGCCGGCGTGGTTGTGGCCAGCACATCGGCGCCGCCTACTGCAAGTCGTTCTTTCACGTCCGGCAAATTGAAGATGGTGTTCATATCCCGGTTCAATTTATCGATGATTACCCGCGGCGTTTTGGCCGGAAGAAACACGCCATACCACTGCACCAGTTCGATGTCCGGATAACCAACTTCTTTCATCACCGGCACATCGGGCAGCGCCGGCGAACGCGCGCCGCTGGTGACTGCCAGCACATTCAATCGCCCCGCTTTCGCATGCGGCACCACCGGCAGAAGCGACAGAAAACCAATGGGCACGTGGCCACCGAGATTGTCGTTCAATGCCGGACCAGCGCCCTTGAATGGGATATGCACCATGTCGATCTTGGCGAGGATCTTGAGCCACTCTCCCGCCAGATGTTGCGGGCTGGCAGTGCCCACCGAGGCATACGAGTATTTGCGCTGTGCGGCCGTCGCAATGAGCTCCTTGATCGACTTCACGCCGGTCGACGGATGCGCGGTAATGACCACCGGCGTGTTCGAGGCCAGTGTCACCGGCTCGAAATCCTTGAGTGGATCGTACGGCATCTGCTTGAACAGGCTGAGGTTGGTGACAATCTCCGACGATGCGCTCATCAGCACGGTGTAGCCGTCTGGCGAGCCTTTGGCCACAATGTCTGCGCCGATCATGGCATTGCCGCCCGGACGATTGTCGATCACCACCGTCTGATTCCAGCGCTCCGTCAACCTCGGCGCGACGTTGCGCGCATTAATATCCGTGCCGCCGCCCGGCGCGTAAGGCACCACGATGCGCACCGGACGTGACGGGTAATTCGATTGCGCGTTCGCACTGAATGTGGCAATCGCTGCAACAGCCATCAGGCTTGCACTCGTTACCCGTGAAGACGTTTTATTCATCGCCATCCTCCTGCTTTTATTTAATGAAAATATGCATTAAAAACAGATACTTAATATTTTTATCATCATTCGATCTATTTTGACTTACGCCCAATTCTCGCACGGCGCGCCATCACCGGTTTGGCCAGATGCTTTATACGGCGAGAAACCTCAAGCGGAGACTTTGCCCAGCGCGCGCAAAATGCGCTCCGGCGTGAACGGTTGATCCGTCACGCGCGCCTTGAACGGCTTCAGCGCATCATTGATCGCGTTCATGATCGCTGCTGGCGCACCCGCGACGCCCGCTTCGCCTGCGCCGCGTGCGCCCAATTCTGAAACCTTGGTCGGTGAGTGCGCATGCCCCACTTCGATATCCGGCATCTCGCCTGCCATCGGCACCAGATAGTCGGCCAGTGTGCCGTTGAGCAACTGGCCTTCGTCGCTGTAAATACATTGCTCGAACAATGCCGCGCCTATACCCTGTACCACGCCGCCGCGGATTTGCTCATCCA
Source organism: Betaproteobacteria bacterium (assembly GCA_021730905.1). Lineage (GTDB taxonomy): Bacteria > Pseudomonadota > Gammaproteobacteria > Burkholderiales > SG8-41 > UBA5216. The sequence goes on from JAKFYK010000058.1 coordinate 7,221, forward strand.
CCAACAACGGGTTGACTACCGTACCGGCATCATCGATCACCCAGTGCTTGAGCACTTTCACGAATCCCGTTTCGGGATCGACTTCGACAGTGCTGGCGTGGATGCCGTTGGTAAAAATGCCCGAATAATGCTTTTGCGCGAAACTGCGCGTCACCGTCAGCTCGGGCTGATAATCCTTGGGCACCTGCTCGGTGCGAAAATAGGCGGTGCGTGCAACGTCTTCCAATGACATTTTCACGGTGCCGTTGGCGGCCTCAACCACATGACCATCACGCACGTCGAGCATTGACGCTTCGGACTCGGTCAACCGTGCAACGAAGCTGAGGATGTTGGCGCGCAATGCCTTGCCCGACTGGAATACTGCTTCGCCACCGATGCCGGTGCCGCGCGACCCCCAATTGCCGCCGCCGTAAGGCGTGGTTTCAGTGTCACCCATGATAACGCGCACCATGTCCAAGGGTACGCCCACCGTGGTTGCCGCCACCTGCGCCGCTACCGCATGCGCGCCCTGCCCGAATTCAGTCAGGCTGGTCGCGACCGTGATGCCGCCGGTGGGCATCAGCCTTATGGTGCAGGCATCCTGCGAGGCGATAGACGCACCGCCCTGACCGTAAGTCGCCGAAGACGACATGGAGTTTTCCACGAAGCTCGCCAAACCAATGCCCCGATACACGCCTTGCTTGCGCAGGACTGCCTGTTCTGCACGCAATGCCTTGTAATCCATCAATTCCAGTAATTTATCCAGCGACTCATGTTGCGAGAGCTTTTCAAAGGTCACCCCGCTCGCCGTGGTATACGGATAGGCGTTATCGGCGATATAGTTGCGGCGCCGGAATTCCGCCGGATCCATGCCCACTGCATCGGCCGCGAGATCGACCATGCCTTCAGTGGCCGCGCACACCACGGGATGCCCCACCGCGCGATACTGTCC
>JAKFYK010000129.1:0-2749 GCA_021730905.1 Betaproteobacteria bacterium
GACATGCGCGATCCCGCGCAAGCGGAGATCATGCGCGGGCTGGTGAAAGAGTGTGACGTGTTTCTGCAAGGCTATCGACCGGGCGCGCTGGCAGCACGCGGGCTTTCACCGGAAGCGCTCGCTGCAGCGCGCCCCGGCATTGTTTACGTCACGCTGAGCGCATGGGGACACGAAGGCCCGTGGAAAGACAAGCGCGGCTACGATACCGTGGTGCAGTCGTTCAACGGCATGGCATGGCGTCCCGACAACCAGAAGCCTGCGTTTCTGCCGGGGTCTCCGCACGACTACATTGCAGGTTATGTGCTGGCTTTTGCAGCCATGGTTGCGCTGCATCGCCGCGCAACCATCGGCGGAAGCTGGCTGGTGCGCACCTCGCTCGCCGGCGCTGGGGAGTGGTTCCGCGGCCTCGGCAGGTTTTCACCTGCCGAATACCAGAATCTGCCGGCGGAACTGCCTGCCGACATATTAAAGAATTTGTTGATGGAGCACGACTCGCCGTGGAGCCGGGTCACGCATCTCGCACCGGCGGCGCAACTTTCGGAAACGCCTGGACGCTGGATGCGGCCGGCATCGCCGCGCGGCTCGCACCCGCCGGTGTGGCCTGCCCGTGCCTAAGGCGTAGTATTGTTCGTACACGGGGGAAGCAACCATGGCGATCAAGCTGCGTAAACTCTCCTACGGCCTCGGCGCCGAAGTCTGCGATATCGACGTAGCCGCACCGATGAGCGAATCCGCATTCGGCGAAGTGCATCGCGCGTTTCTCGATCACGGCATCCTGCTGTTCCGCAGCCAGAACATCACGCGCGATCAGCACCTGCAATTCAGCCGGCGTTTTGGCGAACTGGACAAACACGATGCCTTTCCCAGCGACCGCCATCCGCAGATTCCAGAACTCATGCTGGTCACCAACGAGCCACAGCCCGACGGTACGCCGTCCGTGTCGCGCTACACCGGGCGGCGCTGGCATACCGACATGTCGCACACCCTGGAGCCATCGCTCGGCTCGCTGCTGCGCTGCTGGAAAATTCCTGAAGTCGGCGGCGACACCTTGTTCGCCAACATGACTTTGGCGTACGACGCGCTGTCGGCGGGCATGCAGAAATTGATCGCCAACCTTCACGCGATTCATTTTTCCGGCGGACGCAAGCTCGACAACACCCATGCCGACAAGGCGCATGCGGCGGAGCAGCGCAAGATCAGCCCGCCGGTGGCGCATCCGGTAGTGCGCGTGCATCCCGAAACCGGGCGCAAGGCGATTTACCTTGGCGAAAAAGTAAAACGCTTCGACGGCATGACCGAAGAAGAAAGCAAACCGCTGATTGAGTACCTCAACCGCCACGCAACCAAACCGGAATTCGTGTATCGCCATCAATGGCGAGAGAACGACATCGTGCTGTGGGACAATCGCTGCACCATGCATCAGGCGCTGGGAGATTTCGATCAGGAACAGCGGCGGCATATGGAGCGCACAACAGTGCTGGGCACGCCATCGGGCTACTTGGTTGCTCAAGCATGATTAATATAACTATCTGTTTTAATTGAATATTTAATAATATGATTATCGACTGCCACGGCCATTACACCACTGCGCCCAAAGCGCTTAAGGCGTATCGCGATCAACAAATCGCCGCACTAGGTGATGCATCACGGCCAGCACTGGCGCCTGATCTCAAAATCAGCGATGACGAAGTCCGCGAGTCCATCGAGAAAAATCAGTTGCGCATCCAGCGCGAGCGCGGCATCGATCTCACGATCTTCTCGCCGCAAGCCGGCGGGATGGCGCATCACATCGGCAATGAAACGACAAGCAGGCATTGGACACAAGCCTGCAACGACATGATTCATCGCGTGTGCGCGCTCTACCCCGACAGCTACGCAGGTGTTTGCCAGTTGCCACAGTCGCCCGGCGCGGATCCCGCGAACTGCGTGAGCGAACTCAAGCGCTGCGTCGGGCAATTGGGATTCGTCGGCTGCAATATCAATCCCGATCCATCGGATGGCAACTGGAGCGGCCTGCCGCTGACCGACCGCAGCTGGTATCCACTGTACGAAGCCATGATTGAACTCGACGTGCCGGCGATGGTGCATGTGAGCATGTCGTGCAACCCGAATTTCCACGGTACCGGCGCGCACTACATCAACGGTGACACCACAGCGTTCATGCAGTTCATACAGTCGGATTTATTCAGGGATTTACCCGAGCTGCGATTTATCATCCCACACGGCGGCGGCGCAGTGCCTTATCACTGGGGTCGTTATCGCGGGCTGGCGCAGGACATGAAACGTCCACCGCTGACGGAGCTGTTGAAAAACGTGTACTTCGACACCTGCGTCTATCACCAGCCGGGTATCGAACTGCTGCTCAAGGTCATACCCACGGACAACGTGCTGTTCGCCTCTGAAATCGTCGGCGCGGTCAAGGGCATTGACCCGGAAACCGGCCATTACTTCGACGATACCAAGCGCTACATCGAAGCCATCGATTGGGTATCGCCCGAAAACCGCAAGAAAATTTTTAGCGGCAACGCGCTGAAAGTTTATCCACGGCTGGCAAAGCGCTTGGCTTAATCATTGAATTCACTTGTGTTTCACAGGCAAACCAGTCAAAATTTTGATCTCGCAGAAATCCGCAATCCGCAGTGTCGGCCCGCTGCATCGATATTTTTCCAAGTATTTGTTTTTATTGTGTTTTCGTTTTTCATAATTCCAAAAGACCAGCAATACAGGAGAGCGTAATGGCAAACGTAGG
>JAKFYK010000129.1:3590-7917 GCA_021730905.1 Betaproteobacteria bacterium
CAAAAAGACATCTACGCGCTGGCGCTGGGCTGGTTGTATGACTCGATCAAGGCGGTGAAAGTCGGCGTCACCACGCGCGACATCGCCTCCAAGTGGCCGTCGGCGAAAGAAACCTGGGGCTACGAAGAGGAAGACCAGGCTGCCGCCAACCTGTGGGGCCACGGTTTGGGACTCGCGCAATACGATCAGCCGGTGATTTCACGCATCTGGTCACTCGATCATCCGATCGAGATCAAGGAAGGCATGGTGTTCGCGCTGGAAACGCAGCACGGCAAGACGCATCAATGGGGCGTGCGCATCGAAGAAATGCTGATTGTGCATAAAGACAGCGTCGAGATCGTGTCGAATTTCCCGGTCGAGCAGATCACCGTGGTTGATCCGATGCCGGGCTACTGCAACTACGGCAAGCTGCCGGGGCATTAAACCGGGCTACATAAGAAATGGCGTTTTCCTCAAGGACCGCGGTGCTTACGGCGCCGCGGTCTTTTTCTATTATTGACCGCGCAGTTCCGGCGTTGTCGCCGGATCATGTGGTGGTACGCATCGCAGCCACTGCGATTTGCCACACCGACCTCGGTATATTCAAAGGCCTGTACGCCAACCTGAAATATCCGGTGGTGATGGGTCATGAATCAACTGGCGTAGTTGAATCAGTTGGCGAAAAAGTCACGCACGTCAAAGCCAGCGACCCGGTCATCATCAATCCAATCATCTCCTGCGGGCACTGCGACATGTGTCGGCGCGACATGCAGAATCTGTGTCGCAACGCAGGGCTGTTCGGGCGCGAAGTGGATGGCTCGCTGGCGGAACTGGTACACGTCGCAGGCAAATATGCGCATCCCCTGCCCGTTGATATCGCGCTGAATGACGCGACGATTATCGAAACACTGGCGACGGTCAAGCACGCGCAGGATCGCCTGGGCGTTAAAGCGGGCGATTCTGTCGTAGTGATCGGTCAAGGCACTACCGGTTTGCTGCACACGCAACTTGCCGTGCTCGCCGGCGCCAATCCGGTGATTGCCGTTTCGCGTACTAAATGGAAGCTCGACATGGCGACGCGCATGGGCGCGCATCATGCGCTGGATGTCAGCGCGGAAAAAGCGTTGAGCGAGGTCATGCGGCTCACCGATAATCAGGGTGCGGATATCGTGATAGACACCGCCGGCGGCGCTGCGACTTTAGCTGTGGCAATTGAGATGCTGAAACCGGGCGGACGCTTGTCACCCTACGCCGTCAGTCACGAATGCTGCGCTACGTTCACCACCTTTCCGCTGTATTACAAGGAAATCAGCATCATCGGCTCGCGCGCCCTGCATCCCACCGACATGGCGCCCTCCATTGATCTGGTATCCAAGGGCAAGATCGATATCAAAGGCTTTGTTTCCGGCACCTTCCCGCTTTCAAAAACTGCTCAGGCTTTCAAGGATTACGAAGGCAATTCCGGCGGCGTTCTGCGCCTGGTGATCGATTCACGCGAAGGCTAAGATGGTTGAAGCACTACTAGTACCGCTCACAGCGCCCGAGGCCGCCGACACCGCCCGATTTGGCCCCAAGGGTGCGAATCTTGCGAAGCTCGCGCACGCTGGTCTGCCCACGCCCGGCGGTTACTGCCTGTCCGCCGATGCTTACCGACTGCAAATCAAGGCGCTAGGTCTCGAAGAATCCGCACGCGGTGCATTTACCACCGACGACGGCGCACAAGCGCGCCGCTACGCACTCAATATGAAGCTCGGCCTGATGGACGAACCGATCACCGCGGAAATCCGCGAACCGCTGCTAGCAGTCTGGAACGATATCAAAGCCAAGCACGGCCTGCCCATCGTGGTGCGCTCTTCGGCACTGGTGGAAGACCGCTTCGGCTCCAGCTTCGCCGGGCAATTCGAGAGTTTTCTGGATCTCGAAGACGAAACCGATTTCGAAACGGCGATTCGCGCCTGCTGGGCAGCGCTGTGGTCGACACGGGCATTGCGCTACATGGCCACGCACGATCTCGATCCGGCGGATACCGCGATGGCGCTGATCATACAGCCGCTGATCCCGGCGCTGGCCGCGGGCGGCGGACTGTCGCAGACGGTCGATGGCGGGATGCTGATCAATGCCACTTGGGGCCTGGGTTCCAGCATTGCGCAGGGTGAAGTGACGCCCGATCGCTACCTGCTGTCGCGTGATGCCAAACTCACTGAAGCGGCTATCGGGCCGAAGTATCACGCTGTGGGTTGTATGCACCGCAAATTCGCGCCGCCAAAAAAGAACGCCACACCCAAGCGCTGCCTGGACGACACCCAAGTCGCCACACTGGGCGGTATGCTGCGCCGCGCCGAAGACATCATGGGCCTGCCGGTGGAGATCGAATGGGCGATGGACGACGACGGCATCAAGATGCTGCAGGCGCGGCCGCTGCACGTCGGCACGCAGGAAAAAGTACCGGACGAAATCTGGCGCAATCATCCGCGACTGCGCGGCCAACCCGCCGGTGTGGGGTGGGGTACCGGCCGCGCGCGCGTAGTGAATTGCGAATGCGAACTTGCGCATGTCGCGCCCGGCGATGTGCTGATCACCAAGAGCGCCGGGCCGGCGTTGAGCCGCATTCTGATGAATGTTTCGGCCGTGGTATCCGAGCTTGGCGGCAGCACCTCCCACCTGGCTTCGCTCGCGCGCGAACGCGGCATACCGATGGTGCTGGGCGTCGCCGATGCCACCACCACTATTCCCGATGGCGCACTAGTGGCGGTGGATGGCGTTGCCGGCATTGTGCGCTGGATCGTGTGACTGATGCGCCCGCGAATCTATCTCACACAGCCTATTGCCCGAAGCGCCATCGAACGCCTGGAAAAAGTCGCTGATCTCACTGTCAACAACGATCCGCTGCACATCGTTACCCAGGATGAAATGTTGAAGGCGGCGCGCGGGCACGACATTATTTTCTGCCTGCTGCACGATAAAATCGATGCAGACGTGATCAATGCCAACCCGAATCTCAAGGCCATTGCCTCGATGACCATCACGCCGGCGGATATAGATACTGCCGCCGCCACGGCGCGTAAACTGCCGGTAACCGTCATCCCCGCCCTGCTGCTCAATGATGCCACTGCGGATCTGGCGTGGGCGCTGCTGCTCGCCACGGTGCGGCGCGTGGCCGAAGGCGACCGGGTGATGCGTGGCGGTGTTTTTCCCGGCTCGCAATCCAGCTACCTCGAAGGCGGCACGGTATCGCGCAAAACGCTGGGATTGATCGGCGTGGGCGGCGTGGGCGCCGCCATGGCGCAGCGGGCACGCGGGTTTTCCATGCGCGTGATCTATCACGACCCGCGGCGCCTCACTCCGGACAAAGAACATGAACTCAATGCAACGTGGATGCCGTTCGATGAGGTGTCCCGTACCGCTGATTTCGTTTCGGTGCATGTGCAATTGACGCCGGATACGCGGCATCTGATTGGCGCCAAACAACTCGCATGGATGAAACCCACGGCGTACCTGATCAATTCAGCACGCGGCCCGGTCGTCGATGAACTGGCTTTGGTGAAAGCGTTGACAGATAAACGCATCGCCGGCGCGGGGCTGGATGTTTACGAAAACGAACCGCGGCCTCATCCTGAATTGCTTAAAATGAACAACGTGGTCTGTACGCCGCATATGGGCAGCGCCGTGCTGGAGCTGCGAGAATCCATGGCCAATGTTGTCGTGGACAATATTCTTGCCCTGCTGGAGGGCAGACGGCCTCCCAACTGCTGGAACTCTGAAATATATAACTAATTGTTTTTAAATGATAATTATTGAGGTGTAACTATGGCCGCACTGGCAAAAGTGGTACTGACGGATTATGTATGGGAGTCGCTCGATGTCGAGAAAAAAACCCTCGCGGGCCTGGCCGAGCTGACAGCGCTTCAAACCAAAACGCCCGACCAATTCGCCGAAGCAGCAGCCGATTGTGATGCTCTGCTCAACACCTACGCCGGGCCGATCACGGGGGATGTGATGGCAAAGATGCCCAAGTGCAAAATCATCGCGCGCTACGGCATCGGCGTCGATACCATCGACCTCGATGCCGCCACGGCAGCCGGGATCATCGTCACCAACAATCCGACGTACTGTATTGAAGAAGTGGCCGAACATACTATGGCGCTGCTGCTGTCCGCCGCGCGCAAGATCACGTTCTATGACCGCCAGGTGCGCGCCGGCAAATGGGAAGTGCCGCCGGGAAAACCGATCCAGCGTCTCGCGGGCAGCACCCTCGGGCTGGTGGGTTTTGGCAACATCGCGCGCCAGGTCGCGATACGGGCCGCCGCGTTTGGCATGAAAGTGTTGTTTGCTGACCCTTTCGTCAAGG
>JAKFYK010000027.1 GCA_021730905.1 Betaproteobacteria bacterium
CAGCTCTACATCGAGAATGACAGCGTCGGCAAAGGCACTGACCGGTATTACACCAACGGCATCAAACTCGGCGGCGGTATTAATGCCGACCTCCTGATCGATCACCTGTTGCAGACGCCGGCGCGAAACGCGCTGGAACGTATCTCCGATCATCTGGGCGAGGTGCATGTCGGGTTTTTTCTTGGGCAGAATCTGTACACGCCCCGCCGCATCACGACAGCGCAGCCGCAGCCGTTTGACCGGCCGTGGGCGGCATGGCTGTACGTGGGCGGCGTCGCGCAGAGCGTGCTCGGCAACCGGCTGCAAACCGTCGAACTCGACCTCGGCGTAATCGGTCCCGCGGCACTTGGCAAACCGGTGCAGACGGAATGGCACAAGCTGGTGGACGCCGACCATCCGCAAGGCTGGGGCAACCAATTGCGCAACGAACCCGGTGTGCTGCTCGCCTACCTGGAAAAATGGCGTTACGGGCCAACCACCGGCGTGCAGGCGGTGCCGCACTTCGGCGCCACCGTGGGGAATGTGATGACGCTGGTGCGCGCAGGCGGCATTGTGCGCGTTGGACAAAACATGTCCGGCTTCGGCCCCGACACCATCGAACCCGGCGGCGCCATGCTGCAACGCACGCGCATGACCGACAGCCAGTCACTGGACGGCGGGCGCGAATGGTATTTGTTCGCGGGCGTCGATGCGCGCCTGGTGGGACGAAACATTTTTCTCGATGGCAACACCTTCCGCGACAGTCCGTCAGTGGACCGGCACGTATTCGTGCATGACTTCAAGGCCGGCATTTCCATAAGAATCGCACCGATGCGCGTTTCGCTCACGCACGTGCGGCGCAGCCCGGAATTCACTACACCCTTGGGCAGCAGCGGGATCCAGCGCTTTCAGTCGCTCAACGTGAGCTGGGAGTTTTGACGCAGCGTGGAGCCGGATGACAGCGGTGGAGTGCCAACGTCGCGCAACGGCTTTTGTTCCTCGGGTTCCACTTTCTGCTCGTACATGCCGTGCAGGCACGCAGCGATCAACAGCGGACAAAAGAATATATAAGCCACATCCAGATAACCGGCGACCATGAGCACTGCCGGAAGAACGGCGACGCCGATAAACAAAAAATCCGTGCGATGTGCATGTGTCATGTTTCCACCTTTACGCGTAAACGAAACCACGTTGCTTCAGGCTCCGCCGGCGTGCAGGCACGCGAGGCCAGAAACAACCCCACTCTTCCACCGCCTCCACTGTCATTCTTAGCAAGTTGGATGCCAGTTAAAATAGTTAATATAAACAAATAGTTACGAATTGTATCTCTGCCGGATGCCAGGAAAAACGCCCATAGTCGGGGCATGATGCACAATGATTGTGTGATAACGATGACAGAGAATGGCGCGCCGTTGAGCGCAATATTTTTCCCGATGGCAACACTTTCCGTGACGGCTTACTGGCGGAACGCCGCGCTGGCTGTCTGCACGCTCGCTGCATTCGCACCATTTAGCGCGCCGGCGCAAGCGCAAACCGCTTCGACTGGCTCAGGACAGGCCTATCCCACCAAACCGATACGCGTGCTGGTCGGCTTTCCACCCGGCGGCAATTCCGATTTCGTCGCGCGCGCGGTCGGCCGCGGACTCGGCGAGTTGTGGGGCCAGCAAATCGTGGTGGACAACCGCCCCGGCGCCGGCGGCAACATCGCGGCGGAACTGGTGGCCAAATCGCCAGCAGACGGTTACACACTGCTGCTCGGCGTGTTCGCGCACGCAGTGAATCCCAGCCTCTACGGCAGCAAGCTGCCGTTCGACGCGGTGAAGGATTTCGCGCCGGTGATCCTGTGCGTATCGTCAGCCAACATCCTGGTGGTGCACCCGTCGCTGCCGGTGAAATCGCTGAAGGACCTCATCGCGCTCGCCAAAGCGAAGCCGGGCCAGATCACCTACGCCTCGGCGGGCAACGGCACCGCCAGCCATCTGGCCGGAGAACTGTTCGACATGATGGCGGGCGTGAAGACGGTGCACGTGCCGTACCGCGGCACCGGCATCGCGCACACCGATCTGATCGGCGGCCGCGTGGTGATGTTCTTCGCCGCCATGGCGGGCACGCTGCCGAACGTGCAGGCGGGACGGTTGCGCGCGCTGGGCGTGACCACGCTCAAACGCTGGCCCGGCGCGCCTGACGTGCCGACGATGGCGGAATCCGGTCTCGCAGGCTTCGAAGTCAACTCATGGTCCGGCGTGCTCGCTCCAGCAGGTTTGTCGCCGGAAATCGTCACGCGCCTCAACACCGAAATCGCGCGCATCATGCGCCAGAAGGAAACGCGCGACCGGCTGTATTCGTTCGGTGCCGAGCCGATCGATAATACGCCGGCGGAATTTGCGGCTTACATCAATGCGGAAATTGGGAAGTGGGCTAAGGTGGTTAAGGCGGCGGGGATACGGGTGGATTGAAGCGATGAGTGGTTCTTCTTGTTCTTACGCTACAACTGTTCGAAGAATTTCTTATCAATAATAACTTCCTCCACAATTTTTTCCTTCACCTCGACGCCTATCGCTAGCTCCTTTAATTTCTGCGCTAAATCCTCGCCATCGATTAGATCAATAGGTGTTGCGCCGTCTCGTTGAGCCTCAATTCTTGCATCGCGCGTAAACGTTCCCGTTGTAATAATTAGTCCCTTGTCAGCACGGCCTACAAGTGCGCCACGAAAATCTCTAACTATCGTAGGGGAAACACTGCCTTTGTACCGCTTGGCCTGAAATAGCACATGGAAAGAAAGAAGTCCCCCAACTCTAACGACTCCTTTTCCATCAATACCTCCATCACCAGAGCGTCCAGTCACTTCGACCTGAATAAACCCAGATTCACGTAACACGCGCTGGCAAAGGCGCTCAAACGCCGCAGGAGAAATACTCTTTACAACGTTCAACAGATCGTCTTCCCACGATTCTTCTTTTTCGAGTTCTTCTATAACATCGTCGCCAGAAGCGACGCGATCCAGTGCGACGACATGGCGCCTAACCTCATTTTCGTCCACTCGCTCTGTCTTAGTACCAGAAGGGGTTAGCGACCAGACTCCTCGCTTTGAATTGTCAAGAAGGCCATATCGCTTTAGGTAGTTTCTTGCCCATGCCAATCGGTACGACAACTTTGTACGATTCCCCGTATGAATTTCGTTAATTTCCTTCTCGCTAAGTTTTAGTATGTCAGCCACTACACGCTCTTGCTCCCGAACAGATGCTGATCCGCCCAATGTTCTTATCGCAGCTAACAATGGATTAAAAAGCTTGTCGTAAGTAGGAATGGACATTCGGAAAACTCCCCTGCAATCAGCAGTCGTCTTGTTGGGTCAACAGTTTATTCATTTCTGTGCAGAATTATCGCCGCTATGACACTTGCTTGCAGCGCGCGCAATCCCAATGTATCAACCGCCACGACAGATGATCATCGGCATACAATGGACGCACGCAGTCCATAAATGACTATCACATAAGTATTTGTTTTTATTAACTATTTTAGTTAATCGCATTCTGACGAAATCATGCACTCACGATGAAATATAAGGACTACTACAAAACGCTGGGCATTGAACGTAACGCGAGCGCCGCCGATATCAAGAAGGCGTACCGCAAGCTCGCGCATAAATTTCATCCCGACATCTCGAAAGAAGCCAACGCCAAGGAAAAATTCCAGGAAGTCGGCGAGGCCTATGAAACGCTGAAGGATGCCGAGAAGCGCGCAGCCTATGACGAACTCGGCAGCGCCTATCAGCCGGGGCAGGATTTCCGTCCGCCGCCGGATTGGGGCGCGGCGCACGGCGACGGGCAAGCGGGCTTCGACGATATGGATCTTGCCGACCTGTTCGCGAGCCTGTCACGCGAGGGGCATGGGCGCCGCGCTCACGGCGGCAATTTCCCGATCCCGGGCCAGGATTACGAAGTGGCCGCGGAGATCACGCTGGAGCAGGCCGCGGGCGGCACCGAATTCGACGTGAATCTGGTCGTGCTGGAGCCTGACGGCAAAGGCTTCATGCACCGCGCGCCGCGCTCGTTCAAGGCGCGCATCGCCAAAGGCGCGTCCGAAGGCCAGCGGCTGCGCCTGCCCGGCAAGGGCGGCAAAGGTTTGAATGGCGGGCGCGACGGCGATCTTTATCTGATCATTCATCTGCTGCCGCACTCGCTGTTTCGCGCCAGCGGCCACGATCTCTATGTCGATCTTCCGCTGGCACCGTGGGAAGCCGCGCTGGGCGCGACGGTGGAAGTGCCGACGCTGCACGGCGCAGTGCATCTCAAGGTGCCGGCAGGAACGCGCAGCGGCCAGAAAATGCGGCTGGCGAAGCGCGGCCTGCCCAATCCGCGCGAGGGCGTGGGCGATCTCTATGCGGTGGTGCAGATCGTCATGCCCGCCGAATTGAGCGAACACGAACGCACGCTGTTACAGCAACTGGCGGACGGATCAACCTTCGATCCGCGCAGTCATTTCAAGGAGGCGGTGAAATGAGAATCGAAATTACCGAAGCGCTATGGCTCGATGAACGTCAGGCGTTTTCGCTGACGGAATTTGTGGAATTGTCCGGATTGTCCGTCGCCGAATTGCAGCATCTGGTTGATTGTGAAGCGCTGCAGCCAGTCGTTGCCGTCAACCCGGCCGCCGTGGAGCCGGCTGCCGATCTCAACGCCGGGGAAGCGCGCTTCGGCGCGGATTGCCTCGCGCTGGCGCGCGCCGCATCACGCTTGCGCAACGACTTCGATCTCGATGTCAACGGGCTCACGCTGACGCTGCGGCTGCTCCATCGCATCCGTGAACTCGAAGCGGAACTGCACGAGCTGCGCGCGCAATCGCCGCGATAGGCCACGCCGGATAGTCCCGGCGTATCGCGAATATTGAACTTCACGGGCCCAGTCTGATCTTACAAACTATGCCGTTTAGGTAGACAGCGATGGGCTGCCGGAATAAGGGTAATATGCGGGGCGAGGCCAATGGCATACTTTTCCGTTGGCGCATTACCGGGCTTTGATCCGGCACAAGGAAGCAGGATCACACTGTGCCGATGTCGGCAACCGGCAACACAATGCAGGAGTTCGTCCATGCGGGATGCGCTCTACGGGTGGGATCGTATTCGACCAGTGGCGGCAGTCATTGCAGTGGCTGCCGCCTACTTCCTCGTCGGCAAACTCGGCCTGAAGCTGGCGTTCGTTCATACCAGCGTCACGGCGGTGTGGCCTCCCACCGGTCTGGCACTTGCGGTGCTTCTGATATGGGGAACCCGCCTGTGGCCCGGCGTCTTCCTCGGCGCGTTTCTGGTGAACATCACGACCGAAGGTTCTGTCCTTACCACGCTCGGCATTGCAACCGGCAATACCCTTGAAGGCGTCGTCGGAGCGTGGCTGGTGACCCGGTTCGCCAACGGCCGCAACTGCATGAATGAAGTACGCAATGTTTTCGGCTTCGTGTTTCTCGCCGCGCTCGCCAGCACAGCTATCAGCGCTTCGGTGGGCGTTTTCAGCCTGATGGCGGGCGGTTTCACCGCCTGGGACAATATGGGTTCGATCTGGTTTACCTGGTGGGTGGGCGATGCCGTGGGCGCCGTGCTGGTGACACCGTGGCTGCTCGCCTGGCACGCCAACCCACATCTGCGCTGGCGCTGGCGCCGCATTCCAGAAGTCATTTTATTGTTGCTGACTTTGGTGCTTTTCGGTCTGGATATATTTGGTCCCGATACCTACCACCATCCGCTTCAAATCGGATCGTATCCGCTGACATTCCTGGCGGCGCCCATTTTGCTGTGGGCGGTGTTTCGTTTCGGCCCGCGCACCGCGACGACGGCAACGTTGCTGTTGTCGGCCATCGCGCTGAGGGGCACGCTGCAGGACGCCGGTCCCTTCGCGACTGTTGCGCCCAACGAAGCACTGCTGCTGGTGCAATCATTCATGGGGGTGATCGCGGTAACGATCCTGGTCGTGGCGGCCACGCAGCAGCAGTTGGAGCAATACCGCCGGCGGCTGGAGGCGGCCAACGCCGAGCTGACCGCGGCGAGCGTGACCGACGCGCTCACGGGCGCCTACAACCGCCGCGGCTTCGATCAACGGCTGAATGAGGAATTGGAGCGGGCAGCCCGTTACCGGCAACCGCTTTCACTGCTGCTGCTGGATATTGATCTGTTCAAGCAGCACAACGATGCGTTCGGGCATCCGGCGGGAGATGAGGTATTGAAGACCGTCGTCCGCTTGCTTCAGGCCCACGTGCGCGCCACCGACGCTGTCGCCCGTCAGGGCGGAGACGAGTTTGCGATTTTACTGCCGAACACCGACAGCAAAGGGGCATTCGTCATGGCCGAGCGTTTCCGTGAGGCGATCGAATCGGCCATCTGGCCGGGTCAATCGGTAACCATTACCTTGGGCGCCGCGACGCTTCCGGTCGAATCTGATCAGGGCGAGAAACTTCTGGCGCAGGCCGATGAAGCGCTCTACGCTGCTAAAGAAGCCGGACGGAATCGCGTTGTCCACGCCCAATGGCCTTCGGTTCGGGCTCACGACAATAGCGACGACGAATCTGCTTCGCCACACAACGTTGCGGTAATCGGCAAACCCTCGCGCCGGCAGGCGTAGCGAGTCGCAATTGAACAACGCCAATTACAGGATGCCCAAGTTACCCAGCTTCGCCGTGATTTTTCTGGCGAGCAGCGAATAGCCGAATGCATCCGGGTGTATCTCGTTGATCCAGTCGCCGCTTAACTCGGTCGTCCCCGGTGCAGCGCGCGTCAGCGTATTGCGCGTGTTCACCACGTGCACGCCGTTCTGCGGCTGATGCAGACGCAGCAGCGCATCGGCCAGCGCGTCAAACACGATTTCCGTCACCGTGCGGTACAACCCCAACGGCACGGCCGCGCCCTCCATCGCGGGCAGCAGCCACGGCCCCCTTACCGGCTGACCCATGAACGTCGCCTTGGCATTGCGCGGTGTCGGGTAGTCGTAGGTGTGCAGCACGATGGGCGTGCCGGCATTTGAATCGGAAGCGTTGCGCATCGCAATGACGCGCCGGTAGCCGGCGAGTACGCCGTCGGTCAACGCCTTAAGTGCCGCGTCATCAACATAGGAATCCGCCACGTCGGGCGGGTTGGCGCCACAGGGCACGATGATAGCGGGCTGGCGGTTGCCGGGATTCAGTGCATCGATGAGGTCGTTGCCGCCGCCGCTCAATAAAATCGCATGGTAGCGCGTGGCTTGCAGTTCGAAGTACAGCGCCATGTTCGACAACGGATCACTGATGTTGCTGATCACGTCACCAGAATACGCGAGGTTCACGATCACCGTCGGATCGCGGAACTCCAGTTGCTCGGGTATGTTCGACGAGGGATCAAGGTTGAGATGCGCCCACGCATACCAGCTGTCGCCTTCGGCGAGCAGGTGGTTGGTGTACTGGGTGAAATCGATGGTCTCGTCATTGAACTGGATATTGACTACACGCGCCTTGGCCATGTTCCCTCCTGCAACGCCGAGAAAAAATCTGCTAGTTACCCCGTATCCCCGCTTCTTTTACCACCCGGCTCCACAACGCTTGCTCCGCTTTGATATGCGCTGCAAATTCCTCAGGCGAGCCGCTTACCGCTTCGGAACCTTCGGCGAGCAGGCTTTTCATCATGTCGGGCGATTGCATGGCTTTGTTGGCAGCGGCGGCGATGCGGCTGATGATGGCCGGCGGTGTTTTCAGCGGCGCAA
>JAKFYK010000136.1 GCA_021730905.1 Betaproteobacteria bacterium
CCGTGAGATTTGCTCGAGCCGATGGCGGCGCGTCTCGCGAAATCAGCCCTGACTGCGCGCGCGTCCGTAAAGCAGCGTGACATTCACCCGCCGGTTTTCATAGCCCGGCCTGAAATGCAATTCATCGGTGATGTGTATCAGGCTGGAATCAAACAGCACGCAGCGGTTTTCGCGATAAGGCACGCGCAGCGACTGGGCGTTATGGACTTTCAGATACGCCATCATCTTCGACTGGTTGGTGTTGTAGTCGGCGAAGGTCCAGCTGGGGGGCGCGGGCACGTCATAGATGACCATGCCGCCGGTGGTGTTGTCCTGGCACGCTTGATCAGGCGTGATCCAGAAGTTCACGTTGATCTTGGCGAAATCGGCATGCATGTTGATGCCCTGCATGCGCTGGTCGTATTTGAAGCCCCAGGCCTGCGCCAATGCGTGCTCACCGATCACGTGCGGCAGCGCCTGCTTCAGTTCGTGCGCGATTGCGAGCAATACCCGCGGGCTGAATCCCTGCGCGATCAGCGCGCCGACGTAACCGCGGTTGTTGTTCATTTTCCATACCGTGGCTTCTTCGCTATAACGCCGCAATGCCGCCAGCGCGTCCGGCGACAGAAAATTGTCGATGACGACCATCGACGGCCGGCTTGCGAAATAACGGTCTTCGATCCCGCGATAGTCGTTGTCGCCGAGCGCGCTTCCGGTAAATGGGGTATCGGGAACGTAATGCACGGCGGTGAGCGCACGTTGCAACAGGTCCGCCTCGCCGCCGGAGGGAGCAAAGGATTGCTGCACATCGCCGGGCTCGCCGCCATAACGCTTCAGCGTATTCAGCGCACTGCGTCCCGCGGCGTCGAGCCTGCCGCGCCGCGCCAGCAGTTCGAGTTGCTCATAGTCGTGACGCACGCGCGGCTCCGGCACGGGCCACGGCAGCAGGTCGGCAGCAAGGTTTTGCTCGCGCGCCAGCGCAAACGATGCATCGAATACCTGTTGCGCGCGATCGACGTCGCCGTGCTGCAAATGCGCCAGTCCCAACGCAAGCAGGCACTCCATGTCGTTGTTGATCTCGTCGGGGTATTGGGCCGTGAGCGCCTGCACCTCGACCGTTTCGTTCGCGCCCGCGTGAATTTTCATCAACGCGCGCAGCGCCGCCAGCGGCGGCGTGCCGCCGGCGATGGCGGTGCGCAACGCGGCAACGGCACTGGTTTTGCACTCGAGGCCGGCATAAGCGATGCCGAGTTCGACGTGCAGATCCGGCGCAGCCGGCACCGTGCCGGACAGTCTGTCGAACGCCGCCACCGTGGCGTAATAGTCGCCTAGGCTGTTTTGGCAGCGCATGATCCGCAGAATGGCCTGCTGCGATTGCGGGTTGATCAGGCTGGCGCGCAGCGCGTTTCCCAGCGATTCATGCGTGTTGCCGGTTTCATAATTGACGATGCTCAGGGTGAGCAGCGCGCGAAAATCATCGGGATCGGCGGCAACTACGGCGCACGCCAGCCGATAGGCTTGCCGCCAGTCGGCGACCGCTGCCGCGATTTCGGCCATGATCGTCAACAGCAACGATTCGCCCAGCGGCGGTTCCGGCAAATGGCGCTGTATATAGGCGTCGGCTTCCTCGATCAGGCTGTTCGCCTGCAACAACATCAGGAAAATGGCTTGACCATCGTGTCCGCTGCCGCTGACCGCCCGCCGCGCCAGCGGCAGCGCCTGCACGGGGTCGCCATCACGCAAAAATATCGTCAGCGCTTGCGTGATGTCGCGTGCCCACAATGCCTGCCATGCGTGCGACTGGCAGACGTGTAACGCGCTGTCGATATCGCCGCAAACAAATAAACAGACAGCAGCCTCGAACGCATCCTCATCGGTCAGCGGCGGCGTGGAACGCAGCAGCGAGAATGCGGCCGATCCCTTGCCGGTCGAGCGCAGGTGCTTGATATTGAGGTAAGGCGCGGACAACATGGCTTGTTATATAAGTATTTGTTTTTAAAGTAATTTTTATAATGTGAGTATAAACTATCACCCCATCGCTCAAGCTTACCGTGCGGCTGGCGGCGGAGTTTGCGCCAGATCAAGCGCCAGCGCGTTCCAGGCGGGCACCCAGTCACCGTTCGTGGCTTGACGGTAGAGCGAAAATCCCGGGAACCACGGCGAAGTATCGCCCACCACCATCCAGCGCCATTCCGCCGGGCCGGGAACCAGCACGCGCGCGGTCTTGCCGGCGGCGATGCGCAAATGCATATTGGTGTTGCTCACGCCGGCATAGTCGTCGATCAGCGCCAGCAGCGCCAGCATGCCTTCGAGATCATCGTTGAGATCGCTGAAATCATGCACGGGCCGACCCGCCACCTGTGCGAATGCCGCGATTTCTCCGGGCAACGGGCCGCGCTGCAGCGCCAGCAACGTGCCGGGAAACGCACCGGCCGCCTTCGCAAAGCCGTCGATGGCTGCGGACTTGTACAGCGTCCAGCCGTCCGCCCCTTGTTCGCGCGGCGGAACTCCCGCGCGCCACGTCAGGCCCAGATAGGGTGGCGCGCCCACGCTCGCCAGCCGCTGGCGCATGTCGTCGATCCGCGCGGGCAATGGCGGAATCGCCAGGCCAGGCGGAAAGCGGGTTGCCTCGTTTTCGCGGTACGGCATCCATCGCCCCGCCGCAATGGTTTGCGCCGGTGCGGTGGCGCACACGTCGGCAAACTGGCGCTGCGCGATGTCGCCGGGCGTCAGCGCGTGAGGCAGATCACCGACCAGCAACACCGCATCCGCGGCAGGAACAGGCGCGCTTTCCGGCAAAACCGTGGCAAGGCAGGTGACGCGTTCCAGCAGCGTGTGCAGTTTTCGACCGGCGCGATAAGTGATGCGGGCCCCGCGGCGCGCCAGCAGCGGCGCGTAGCGCAGGAAAAATAATTCATCGCCGAGGCCCTGTTCGCGCTGCACGAAAATGTGCGCGCCTTTTACTTCACCGGGCAACCTGTTGGACAACATCACCTGGGGATTCTTCGCGCGAAAAAGCGCCGGTCCCGGCCGGTGCCGGTAGCAGATCCATGCCGCCTCGATGTAACCGTACGCCAGCAGCGCGCCGGCGAGCAGGTCCTGCCGTGCCGTTTCATCGGGTTCAATCGCTTGCGCGCGGGCGACTTCGCGCATCGCTTCGGCAAAATAGCCGGCATCGAACAGCGCGCCGGCGCAGGCCTTTATCACCTTGACGTTGTCGCGCGCGCGCGTTGCCGCCGCGCGCATGGTATGCAGTTGATCTTCGATGCGCCCCTGATGATTCTGCGCATTGGCAAGCATCAGCCACGCGTCGATATGACCGGGTTCGCACTGCAATACCTCGCGGCAAACGACCTCTGCCTCGGCGTCACGCGCCACGTCGATCAACAGCGACGCGAGGCTGATGCGCGCGGGCAGATAGTCGGGGTCTATCACGAGGCAGGCGCGGTATTCACGTTCCGCGTCGTCGAAGCGCAATAGTGCGTGCAGCGCGCCTGCGAGATTGTTGCGTGCGTCGAGCGCGTTTGCGTCAAGCGCCAGCGCATGCCGGAAACTTTCGATGGCATCCGCTGCGCGGCCCTGATCGCGCTGCACGTTGCCAAGATTGAACCACGGCAGCGGTTGATGCGGATGGCGTTGCGCAAGACGCGTGAACAAAACTTCCGCATCAGACAACTTGCCCTGAAGCGCCAGTGCATTGGCGACGCCCATTTGATAATCGGGCTGATTGGGTTCGAGACGCAATGCCTTGCGAAAAACCTGTTCTGCATCGACGTGCTTGTCCAGCGCGAGATAGACCTGCCCCAGATTGCCGAGAATGCCCGCGTCGTTACGCCGCAACTGTGCCGCCCGTTGCAACAGCGGCAGCGCCTGTTCGGGTTGGTCGCACTGAAACAGGGCGGTCCCTTTCAGATTCAGTGCAATGGCGTGGTCGGGTTGCGCTGCCAGCGTTTTTTCATAGCACAGGAGCGCCTGCCGAAAATCTCCCCGGCGATGCGCGTCCATACCTTCTGCGATGTTTTTATCAGGCAATGGCGGGGACATTATGCTATTTTATAAGTTATTGTTTATTAAGTATTTTTATACTTAATGCTCGCAGACGCCAATAGCTCGAAAGTGGGGTGTTGTATAACCCTTGACAAGGGGATTTCATAGCGGCGGCCCAAGCCCATCCATTCCATAAAAACCATTATAAATCAAATGCATATACAAATGTTGCGGTAAAGCAACACCGGCCTTGGAAATTATCCAATAATTCAAATGACTATTGGCCTTCATTGTGTCGATTTGGCAGAATACCTACAACCTTCAATCCGGGGGGAGTGGCGATCCGGTACTTACCCCGGGGCGCGGGAAATGAAACTACAGGAGAATATGAGAATGCAAAAGAAACTAATAGCGGTGGCAGTTATCGGTGCGCTCGGTGCACCGGCAGTAGCTCTCGCACAAACCGCGACGATCAGCGTGACCGGTCGCGCGTACTTTGAGTACGGTTATGTGAACCAGGGTGCCAACGCTGCTGGCACTACCAACCGGACCAACGTTGACTTCATGCAAACGCCGGGCAGCAATATTTCGTTCCAGGGCGAAGAGAAACTGGGCGGCAACATGTCCGCATGGTTCAAGTGCGAATCCACGGCTGACTTCCGCGGCCAAAGCCAAAACGGCTTCTGCGGTCGTAACAGCGCGGTTGGCTTGAAAGGCAACTTCGGTAACGTGTTCATGGGCGTGTGGGACACCCCGTTCAAAAACGTGCAGGATCCCGTCGGCGGTGGCGACACCGGCTTCTGGGGTACCGCGCAAATTCTGACCGGCGACTCCACCACGGTAAGCGACGGCGCGAGCCCGCAAGTGTTCAAGCGCCGCCAGCGCAACTCCGTCAACTATCATTCGCCGGTGTTCAGCGGCTTCCAGGTGATGGCAGCGACCAGTTCGGTGAACAGCGCCTCGGCTGTGACGCAAAGCGCGGCGAACAACAAACCGCGCGTATGGTCGCTGGCTGCCAAGTACGGCAATGGCCCGTTGAACATCTACGGCGCTTACGAGCGGCACAATGAGTTTTACAGCAACGCTGTATCGGGTGCAGCCGGTACGGTTAGCACAGCGGGTGTGGCGGTTGCAGGCACCACGGCGGTTGTTCCGACTTGGGCTGGTGACGAGCGCGGCTGGGTATTTGGCGCTAACTACACCTTTGGCGGCAACATCAAGGTGGGTGGTCTGTACACCCGTCAGAGCTGGGATAGCGCTCCGGGAGTCGAGGGCAAAGTTAATGCATGGCACCTCGGCGTGGACTGGAAAATCGCTGGCCCGCACGGCCTGAGATTTGCCTACACCAAAGCGGGTGATGTCAAGGGCACCTCCGCAGCCGCGGTTGAGCGTCCTGCTGCGGGCGTGGATACCGGTGTTCGTTCTTACCAGGCGCGTTACAACTATGCCTTCTCCAAGCGTACGGACGTGGGCGTGGGCTTCCACCACCTGAAGAATGATCGCAACGCTGCATATCAAATCTTTGGACCGGAAAGCAACGGCAACGGCCACAAGGGTAAAGCGTACGCGATGTACATCGATCATCGCTTCTAAGCAACAAAGCTTTACGGCAGTTTTGAAACGGGCGCTTCGGCGCCCGTTTTTTTTGAGAGGTGGTTGTTACCGCGCCTGCGAATGCCGCGAGCGCATCGGGTAACACAAGAGCAAAAGCATCGCGCGAGGGTCGCATGAGCATGTCGCAGCCGGCCGCCACGCCGGACATGGAATTTCAGGCGCTGGTACGCACGCAATACGCAGGCAATCCTCACGCCATGACCGCGCTGGGTGCGCGTTTGGTGGTAGGCCGTGATGCGCCTTTGTCGCCCGTGGATGGCGCCATGCTGATCGAGGAAGCAGCGCGGCTGGGAGATCCCGCGGCGTGGCCCTATATCGCCGTACTGGCGGCTGCCGGTGCTGGACGAACCCAAAGCTGGTCCGATGCCTTCGATGCGTTGGCGCGTGCTGCTGCTGGTGGAGACGCGCACGCGCTATTCCAGCAGCGGCTGTTGCGCGAGTTGGGTGTGCAAGGCGCGGCCGACGCGGAAAAATGGGTATCAACCACCCGGGGTGAGGTATTGCGCGAAGCACCGCGATGGGTGGTTTTTGCCGGCTTCCTGACGCCGGCGGTATGTGCTTATCTGGTGGATCGTGCCGCGCCGAAGCTCATCCGCGCGCAGGTCAACGATGCGCGTGGCGGCGGACTCAAGGTCGATTCCATGCGCACCAACACTGGAGCACCGTTTTCGCTGATTGAAACCGACCTTGTGATGCAGATGATACGGGCGCGCATTGCGCACGCGGCGGGTGTCGCCGCCGCCGTCCTCGAGCCCACGGAGATACTGCATTACGCGATCGGCGAGACCTACAAGCCGCACTTTGATTTTTTTCATCCGTCGCTGCCGAACTACCCCGAGGAGATGCGCGTCCGGGGCCAGCGTGCCAAAACCGCTCTGATATATCTCAACGGTGGTTACGAGGGCGGAGAAACCGACTTCCCGCGACTCGGCGTGAAATTCCGCGGTGGCGTCGGCGAACTATTGATTTTCGATAACCTGTCGGCGGATGGCAACGGGGACACCAACACGCTGCATACCGGCCTGCCGCCAACCCGCGGTGAAAAATGGCTGCTATCGCAATGGATACGCGACAAGCCGCAGCGGATCGCGTAGTCCCTGAAGAGGACCTGTGAATTGAAGCGCATTACGAAGCATCGGGCCCGGTCACTTTCTGCAGCGCTTCACGCACCCCGCCAACTACGCTAGCCCAGTCACCCATCGCAGGCTGCCGAAACAGCCGTGCCGTTGGATACCATGGACTGTCGGTTCTGTCCGCATGCCAGTACCAAAGCAAACCGGGGGAGAACGGCAACATTAAAAATACGGGCTTGCCCAACGCGGCAGCCAAATGAGCGGTGGTGTTGCTGACCGTGACAATGACGTCACAGGCCGTTATCAGGGCGGCCAAGCCATCGATATCGTTGAAATTATCGATCTCCTCCACGCGCCTGACTGCCAGACCCGTGGCGGCATGAAGATCAGCCCGTTCCTGGCGGGTGTCGCCGTATTGCAAATCCACAAAATCAATCCCCGGCAACCGCAGTACAGGTTCAAGATCCTGAAGCAACAGGCTTTTGTCTGCTCCCAATGTCTGATTCTTGCTTAACCATGATAGCCCGCATACCCATCGTTTATCACCGGCGATTTGCGCGCGCAGATGCCGCGCGCGGCTCGGGCAGGCATGCAGGTAAGGTTTTGCGGCAACCGGGAATGCACCGGCGTTGTTTCGCAAATAGCGTCCCAAATTACCCATCGGCACGTGAGCGTCAAAATGCAGATCCGGTGTGAGTATTCGCTCTGAAATCACTCGCACCTTCTCAAAGGATCGCGCGAACAGCGGAACAAGCCGATGATCCACGCAAACGGTTACGGTATCCGCATACGACAAGGTGTCTTTCAGCATCCCCGCGAAAAATATTTCGTCCCCGACCCCTTGTTCGTTTACCACCAGTAATGAGCCTTGCAGCTTTTGGCCCTCCCATAGCGGCGCC
>JAKFYK010000181.1 GCA_021730905.1 Betaproteobacteria bacterium
TCGCCCGCGCCGCACTGTTCCGCGCCGTGCAGGGCAAGGCTGTGCCCGAATGGGCGAAAGCAGAATTCGACGCGCCGACCTGGGGCCAGTTCTTCCTCAAATATCTGCTCGCCAACGAAGCCATCAATGCCGTGCTGCCCGGTACCGACAAGGTGGAATACATGATCGACAATTTGAGTGCCGCGCGCACGCGCCTGCCGAACGCGGCCCAGCGCAAGCGGATGGTGGAGTTTATTGGAACCGTCTAGTTCGATTGCAGCAGTTTCAGCACCGGCTCAATCACATCATCCGCGATTTTTTTCAGTTCGTCAGCGGTGCGATTCTGAATCGGATGCGGCGTAAAAATCACCGCCGGCTCGAAACCAATCGCTTTCGATTGCACCTCCACGGCGTCGGTAAATCCCGTGGTAACTACCGACACGCCCGGTATGCCGCGGCTGTCGAAGTTCATCAGGTCGTGCAGACTGCACGACGTGCATGAGCCTCAGTCCGACAGTCCGATAATCACCACATCGATTTCAGAGGAAATCTTCGCCAGATTTTCCGACGTGGCAACTTTGGCGTTGGTCGGCTTCCCGACGCGCCTGGTTTTGATGCCGCGCTCACCGAGACGGATTTCCACCTGATTAAAAAACTCATCGGTGCGCGTCTTGCCGATGTCGAACAGGCCGACGGTCTTGCCTGCCAGCGTAGGCGGCGGTTTCAGCCGCGCACGCTTGATGGTAGAAGTTTCCGCCGTGGGATCACGTATCCAGTTCATTGAAATCATTTTCAATCTCCCTCTCCGGGCGACAGATTCAATCCTACTGCGGCTCAACCTTGACTACATAGTTGGTTCCTCGAACGCCGATGGTTCCAGTCGGTGTTTTAAGCGTTACCGCCTCCGGCTTGAGCTTGGCGATGGTGCCCGACACCACATTCAACACGCCCTTGCTCATGCTGGCGCCGAATTTCAAATCACCTTTGGCCGGCGCATACAGGTATTCATCCACGGTGACTTCGGTGTCCGGCCCGAATGACATGACGGAATTATCCTTGAACGTCACGCCCATCGTTCCCTTGGCCCCGGTTTTCAGAACGCTGTTAAGCCGGATCGGCGTTCCTGCGACCGCCTTCACCGCTTTGCCGCCGTCGCTGACCGTTGCATCCCCTGCAACGGTTTTGACGAATCCTATAGCTTCCTGACTCCATGCCGCGCCCGAAATAACCAACGCGGCAATCAACACTATTTGTGCCGATAATTTCATACAACCTCCCTGGGTAGCTTGTTCATGCTGGTAATCATCGTATCAATACATTAGCGGATCGTAACCTCGACGCGCCGATTTTTCGGTTCCGCAGTGTTGTCCGGCGTCTTTACCAGTAGATCGCGCTCACCGTGCGAAGTCACCGTCATCTCGATCGCCTTGACTCCGGCGCCAGTAATCAACTGCGAAACCGTCTGCGCACGCTGCAGGCCCAACTTTTCATTGGCATCGGCATCACCCTCGGTATCGGTATGTCCGATCACCGAAATATCGGCTGCGGAGCGCTTCGCTGCATCGGTAACGATTTTGGCAATCAAGGCTTGCGACTCGGCCGTCAACTGCGTGCCGCCCGACTCGAAATAAAGCAGGAAACTGGCCGGCGGTTGCGGCCGCGCTGCGATGACTGCACCGAAATCCTTTTGGAAGGTGCTTTCATCCACGGTGTACGGTGCCGTTGCGCCATCAAGATTCACAGCATTTTTTGAACGATCAACGATGAGCGCGCCTTGTGGGCCGGTAAACGTGATCGCACCAGTCGAACCATCGAGATTGTCAAGCAACACGGCATATGACACCAGTTTGGGAGCCGGCTGCGCCGGCGGTAGTGGAGGCGTAGCGCAACCCGCGACAAGCTGGACGACAGCCATTCCGGTTAACAGACAGCGAGCTTGCATCATGTGTATCCCTGTTTTCATATGCCATACCTCTGACTACGTCAAACTGTCTGAATTCGAAATGTGATTATAAGCATGCGATCGTGTACGGTTTGTAAAACTTTGTGTCTTGAATCGAGCATCGGCGCCAACCTATTTTTCTTCCATAACAATCAAATCCCCCTGCTCGCCGGCACGCAGCCGCGCCAGATGTAACCTAACCAGCGGATCGCCCGGCCTTTCCTGGGCCAGCTTTTCAAAGGCACCCAATGCCTGCGGATTCCTGTCGTGCAACAGATTGAATGCAGCCTCGTACTCGGTGTCTTGCGTTAACGATCGCGCATTTGTCGTGGCCAGAGGTTCATAGACCATCAACGATTCCGACTTGCCCTTGAGCACCAACCTGCCTACCGGACGAACCGCGGCTCCGCTGCAACCGGACAAGGTCGCTTCGGACACACACACGGTGGTGCCCAGATGCTTGTTCACGCTTTCCAGACGCGCTGCGGTATTCACGGCGTCGCCCAGTGCGCGGTAGTCAAACATATTGCTGCCGCCAAAATTACCCACAATCACCTCGCCGCTGTGAACGCCAATTCGCGTCTTGCCGAAGTGGGTACCCTTGGCGGCAAGTTCGGCGGAATAGCCGTTCGCGAACGCGTGCATCTCCAGCGCGCAATTGAGCGCGCGCTGCCGGTGATCGGGCTGCGCTACCGGCGCGGAAAACATGATGGCCACTGCATCACCCACAATCCGGTCCAGCGTGCCACCCTGCTGGAACGCGATGGCAACCATTTTGTCGAGATAGGCATTCAGCAGGGCGACGGCATCGCCCGGATCCATTTTTTCCATCAGGCTGGTAAAGCCCTCCAGGTCGGTAAACACAAAACTGCATTCCTGGCGCCGTCCGCCCAGTTCAAGCTGCCCTGGATTGTCCACGAGGTAGTCGACGCGGTTCGGCGAGACGTATCTCGAAAATGCTTCGCGCACCCAGCGCTGCTGCCGTTCGCTGGCAAGATGATGCATTGCGCTGCCCGCGATAAATATGAACAGCAGCGCAATACCGGGCGTTAGCGGATCGAGCAACAGGCCGTACCGGGTAAACGCCAGCCAGCCACCGAGACCCATTAAGGCCAATGCGATAGCGGTCGCACTGGCCGAGGCCAGCGCACCGGTGGACAACGCGACGATACCGATCAGCAGCCCGCCCACAATAATCGTCAACGCTTCCAGACCCCTGGCCCAACTGGGACGCTGCAGATATTTGTCCGAGAGTATCTGCTCCAGCGCCTGCGCATGCGCTTCAACGCCGGGCATGATGTCTCCCCTGGGGTTAGAGCGTAAATCAAACAATCCCTGTGCCGAAACCCCGATCAGCACGACATGGCCGTCCAAGCTTCCTTGCGGATACTTCCCCTCGAACAGTTGCCACGCCGGAATATAGCGTTTGGACTCGGCAGACCCGGGAGCGGAATACCGGGTGTAATGCACCCACATCTCGCCATTGGCAGTCGTCGGTATCGTGACATCGCCGACCCGAATTTCCTGCAGACCCACGCCTTTCTGCGGGACAGTCTTGACCACATAGTTGCGTTGTTTCAACCCCACACGCAACGACTCCGCCGTCAGCGACGGCATGACCTGGTCGCCCACGCGCACCAGCAAAGGCACGCGCCGCACCACGCCATCCGGATCCGGAATAAAGGAAATCGTACCGATACCTGCCGCCGCGCGCTCCAGCAATTCGAGCGACGACTCTGCGCCTTTAAAAGTATAGAGATACGGTAATGCCGGCTCACCGGAATTCACCACGCGGAATGGCTGTACCGGCGGCCTGGTCTTTGTGCCATCCACGGTACCGGCAAATGCCAGCACCACGCCACCGCGGCGCATGGCTTGCGCCATCACCTGATCGTGATCGGGATTGCCCAGCAGACGCTCGCGCATCTCTCCCGTGAGGTTCCAGATCGCCACGATGGATTTGGGCGACGTCCGATCTTCCTCGGCGAACATGACGTCGAAACTGATCGCAACCGCCCCGGCGTCCTGCAGCCTGCGAATCAGCTCGGCGATGCGGGTGCGCGGCCACGGCCACTGGCCGAGCCGTCTCAGGCTCTCGTCATCGACATCGACGATACGAACCGGCACAGGTTCGTACGTTCGCGGATGCCAGCGCTGATATTGATCGAACACCGCATTGCGCAGCACTTGCAGCGGCAACGGATTAATCAGATAGGCCAGCACGCCGACCATCAGCGCCGCCAGCATCGCCAGCACGCCGGCACCAGGCCTGGGAAAGCGGCTCATGGCGTTCCGCAAAAACAGTGGTAACAAATGCTACAAAGCCTTTTCCAGCGCCTGCAGCGGTTCCTGCCGCGACAGTGCAATACGCGCGCACGCACGGATCAGGGCCCGTACCATTTCAGGATTCAGTCCGGCGAGAAAATCGCGCGCAGTCAATTCTCCCGCGAACATCTGTTTGGCTTTTTGCAATGCATCTCTCGTTCCATCATGCCCCAGATAACGATAGATAAAAGCGGTCATGGGCGACGACGTCAGATCGCTGCTGGACTCTTTGGATCGCCCTTTTTCCAGAACATCAACCAGTTGCTGGTCCACGGACTCCGTGTCAGGCGCCGGCGGCAGAAAATCCTCCGCGCGGTCGGGCTTGCCGAACGCGCTGCGAATATCGCCCAGAAACATGGACACCGGACAGTTGCCCCCGCTCTCCAGCGCAAGCGCTTCGACCACGGCAATGCTGACTATTTTTGCACCCAGATAATGGGTTGCGAATTCCAGGTTCTTGCGCGCGCCATCGCGCAAACCTGCGAATTGTTCATTATCCGGCGTACCCTGATAAGCATGAAAAATACTATCGGGGTTAAGCGTGCTGAGAAATTTCTCCATTCGCCCCAGCGCGCCCCGGTAGTCCTGGATCGAATAGATACCCACCGCAGCAAGCGGCGCATTTGATTCTTCGATCAGCAGCCAGGTGGTCGAAAGAAATGTACCGGGGTCCGCTTCGGCGAAACTTGATACATCCTGATTGGCAAGTACCACCGCGTCTGTCACCATTCTCGTAATATCCGCTTCCGTGACGGGGATAGCCAGCGATCGGCTTACGCTTTGCACGCGCTCGGCAAGATTGTCGTACGGCCCCTTGCCATTGGCCGCGTTGCCGCGAAAGGGTACCGTGGCTTCGATACAAGCCGCAATGGCGAGCAGTTCCGCAGCCGGCAAATGTGGTTCAAGCAGGCGAATCGCCACGACAGCGCTGAGAAACTCGTTCATGCCGCCGTACAGCGGCAAGATTTCTCCAGGCCTGAATCCGAATACGCCGGCGCAAATGGCGAGGCCCTTGTCGTCATAGCTGATGGCTCTGATCATCAATGCATGCTGCTCAACGCGGATGGACCGCATGAGCATCGTATACGCCTGTTGCGGGAATCCCCCATCGAGCTGGTAATACACGACATCATGGAAAAGCGTCGCCAGCACCTGCCGCGGATTCATTCCTTCGCACATCTCGAAAACGTGGGTGGAGGTATGGTAAGTACGGCGGCCCTGATCCATCGATTGGTGTATCAGCATCGCCAGCCGCTCAACCTCGGCAATGGGCACGCGTGCGGAGAGCGCTTCGAAAGCACCGTTCAACAGGCTGATGAAGCGGTTAATGGTCGCAATGGTCATCGTGAAAAATCTCGCAATAAATTGAGCAAGGCAGTTATTCTACGAAATCGGCGGCAGCGCATCCATCGAAACAGATCGGATTTGTCATTGAGCGACTTCCCTGGTGACCAGTTGCAATTCCGCCTTGTTGCGGCCTGCGAGCCATCCCGGCAACACGCCGGAGAACAATCCCGCCGGCCCGCCCGCGCGCACCACCAGCAACCCGTCGTCGTGAAATTTGGGAATCATTTCATCGGCGCGGCTCGCCGGCACGCCCTCGCCGATGCCGTCGAGGCCGGAGAGTATGTCGCGGCCCGGGCGTATCGTGGCTTCGTAGAGCGCTTTCTCGATGTCGCGCCGCCCCCAGCCCGCTTCTTTGTAAATGCGATAGTGTTCCGGCGACAACACCACGATGGCGCGCGCCGACTGCGTCAGCCGCAGGTGCCCCATGCGCACCAGATGCGTGGCAAACGATTTCGATAAACCCTCGGGCGTGCGCGATTTCTGATCGACAAACGCCTCGACACCATGCCCCTGGAACAGCGTGACCGTGGATACGCCGCGCTTGAAGCCGCGCGCCACCGACAGCGGTTCCCAATCCGGGTCGGATTCATCTTCTGCGAAGCACAGGCCGATCTTGCTCGGTGCGCCCAGCGTGGCGCGATCCGCTTCTCCGGGCTTGCCGCCGCCGACATTGCGCACAATCAGGTTGAGCGCGCGGCCGATGGTCATGTTGGCGCGATTGCCCTGCCCCAGCGCGTTGATGCCGCTGTTCATACCGATGGCTTTGGCAACCGGCCCGTTGACGATGATCACCGGTCCGGAAAAATAGGTTGTCGCCAGCACACCATGCAGCGTGAACACCGGCTCCAGCGCCGCCTCCAGCACCGCCAGCAGCACCGGCATGTACTCTGGCTTGCACCCCGCCATCACTGCGTTGATCGCGACTTTTTCGATGGTGCATGGCGCGAGATACGGCGGAACCTTGCCGATGATTTCATCCGGTTTGCGCGCCGTGCCTTTCAACATGCGCAGCACACGCTCGTCGGTAGGCGGCGTTACCGGCAGGCCGTCGCTCCAGCCGCGCTCGAAGCACACCTCAACCGGATCAGCGTTCTCGCTGTATTCAATTTTGCGCGCCGCGAGAACCATGCCGCCTTTGTGCTTTGCTTCCAGTCTCTCCGCCACCCCGGGCTCGAGTGTAAGCGAGCCTCACCCGGGCACCAGCGGCGGCAGCGCGCTGCCCAGTGTGGCTACACCCGTCAGCCGCTGCCATGCCTCGCGATCCCAGCCCATCACGCGCTCGACTTCCTTGCCCGCGGCATAGCGAATCAGCGTGGGAGTCGCTTCGATGTTATTCACATAGGAATGATCGAGCTCGCGGTCATCGACAAGATTCGCCACACCCGATGGAAAACTCGCGTCGTCCTGCGTCACCACCTGAAAGTCGCGCCGTGCCTTCGCCGCCTCGCGCATTTGCGGTTCTATCATCGAACAGGTCGGACAGGCGCGTTTGACAAACGCCACCAGCCCGTCGGGAATCAAAGTTTGTGCCATTTCGTCAGGTCCATTTGTGAGTCAGAGAAAAGGGTGGGCAAAAACACCCGCATCGCGCTGCCGGCTACTGTGGTAAATTTTCGGAAAATCAACGGACTTTACACAATCACGCGCAACCACACCGACACTATACCGCCGAATGCGCCCTGCATATCGGCCGCCATGCAGCCTATGCATCCCCTCCCCTTGCGCCATCGACGCCACGCGCTAAAATGCCTCGCCGCCGCCGGTATCACGCCATTGCTACCCATGACCATTTCAAACTCATCCGCGCAACTCCCCGCCCAATCCCTGATCAAGCGGACC
>JAKFYK010000118.1 GCA_021730905.1 Betaproteobacteria bacterium
TTGTGGCACTGGTACTGGCGATACGCCACGGCAAACGTTTCAATCGCCTGCTGCTCGCCGATGTGGTGGCTGCTTTTCCGGAACCGGCACGCGTACCGTTTCGCACGATGTCGGAAAAAGTCACCACCATCGGCATGAGCGCCGTGCTGGACGCCGCCATTGGGCGCATGTTTCCGCCGGCTTTTCAGACGGCACACCCGCAAGAAGTCGTGCTGCGCAAGACCGCGCTGTCGCGCGTGGACACGGGATGCTTTGGCCGCGCGTGTCTCGCACTAGCGGCACTGGATACCACATCACAGTTGAGAAGCATCAACAACCCCACGCTCGTCATGTGCGGTGCGCTCGACTTGACCACGCCGCCCGCGCTTGCGCAAGCACTGGCGCAAGGCATACCCGGTGCAACCTACCGCGAAATCCCCGATTCCGGCCATTGCCCGATGGTGGAGCAACCCGGCGCGCTCGTCGCGAATATCAATGCATTTGTGCAAGGCAAATCATGACCATCGCCAACGCGCGGGACAAACTTTACGGTTCTCTGGATAACGAAAATTATTAAGTATTTGTTTTTATTAATTATTTATGAATTAAACTACGGCGCGATTGCTTCCTTCGCGGTTAGTTATACGGTCATTTCGGAATGCACCGTCAATCCGCCAATGAAATCCCCGCATCCTTGATCACCTTGCCCCACTTCGCAATATCCGCCCTGACGATCGCAGCAAATTCGCCTGGCGCAGTGCCCACCGTATCCAGGCCCAACTGCGTAAATTTCGTACGCATGTCAGGCTGGTTCAGCACCTTCAACACTTCCTGATTCAGCTTGTTCACGATGGCTGCAGGCGTTCCGGCCGGCGCAAACATTCCGAACCACGACACCGCCTCGAAGCCGGGAAACCCGGATTCTGCGACCGTCGCAAACTCCGGCATGTTGGGCGAGCGCTTCAACGAGGTAACCGCCAGACCGCGCAACCTGCCGTCGCGCACCACCGGCAGGATGGCTGCCGCGTTTTGCAGGGTCACGGGGACGCGGCCGCCGATGACATCGGTGAGCACCGCGCCCTTGTAGGGCACATGAGCAATGTCCACGCCCGCCGTGATCTTGAGCAGCTCGACGCCGATGTGCTGTGGTGTGCCAGCACCCGGACTCGCGTACGAGAGTTTGCCCGGCTGTGATTTTGCGAGCGTAATCAAGTCGCGCAGGCTCTTGACCGGCACGTCGTTGTTGACGGCGACAATGCTGGGCATCGCCAGCAGCAGCGAAACCGGCGCGAAATCGCGCGCCGGATCATAGGTCAACTTGCTGTAGAGTCCGGGCGCAATAGCCATCGCGCCGTTGGCACCGTAGTTCAGCGTGTAGCCATCCGGGGTAGCCTTCGCAGCCCGCGCCGATCCGGCTGTTCCACCGGCGCCGGGAATATTTTCAACCACCACCGACACGCCCCACGCCTCGCTGAAGCGCTGCGCAAACAGCCGCGCCGTCACGTCGGTGGCACTGCCCGGTGTAAAGCCGACGATGATGCGCACTGGCCGGTTCGGATATCCGGACGCATCCACCTGGGCACTGGCGGCAAAGGGCGCAAGCGCCCATACGAGGCCGGAAGCAAACACGCTGAGACTGGCGGTCTTCATCTTTGTTTCCCCTTTTCCGAATCGTTGCAATCGTGTTGTGAGCGGCGGCGTGATTGGAACTTGCGAACAGCCAACGCAAACCGGCAGGCTATGGTTACGCAGGCAAGGCAACGGGTCAACCCTCAGCCTAGCCGTGTTTGACGGACTAAGCGTGATAGCATTCCACGTAACTGCTTCACCCGCCTTCACTTGGCTATACAAACATAAGTAATTGTTTTTATTTGTATTTTTATGATAAGCCCCGTTGCCACTCTGCCCGCAAAATCGCTGCAACCCGAAGCGCGCATGATCGAGCGTGAGCCGTACTATGAAGCTATCGGCGACGAGATCGCGCTGTTCGAAGCCGCGTACGCGAGTCAGATTCCTGTGCTGCTCAAAGGCCCCACCGGCTGCGGCAAGACGCGTTTCATGGAAACCATCGCATGGCGGTTGCAGCGCCCGCTGATTACGGTGTCGTGTCACGATGATCTAACCGCCAGCGACCTCGTCGGACGTTACCTCATCACCAGCAACGAAACCGTATGGGTTGATGGCCCTCTGGCGCACGCCGTGCGTATCGGCGGCATTTGTTATCTCGACGAAGTAGTCGAGGCGCGCAAAGACACCACGGTAGTCATTCATCCTCTGGCTGACGATCGGCGCGTCCTGCCAATGGAAAAGCACGGCGAACTGCTGCGCGCGCCCAAAGAGTTCGTGCTGGCCATGTCATATAATCCCGGTTATCAAAGCGTGCTGAAAGAACTCAAGCAAAGCACGCGCCAGCGATTTATCGCTATTGAGTTTTCCTATCCTTCCGAAGCGCTGGAAGCAAAAATCGTCATCACCGAATCTGCATTGGACCCTGGCAATACCGGCAAGCTGATCAAACTGGCACACATGACGCGCAATCTCAAAGGCAACGGGCTGGATGAAGGCGCATCGACGCGGCTGCTGGTACATGCCGCAAAATTGATCCAGCGCGGCATCGCACCGCGCACCGCCTGCCACAGTGCCATCGCCGAAGCGCTCACCGACGATACTGAAATGCTGCGCGCCATTGATGAACTCACCTCATCCATTTTCTGATTGAGTGTGCAACCCGCTGACCCGTGGCTGGCCATGCACGATCACGAACCACTCACCGAAGCGGAACTCGATGACCGCCTCGACGGGCTGCTGAATCCGGTATTGTCGTCGCGCCGCACTGCCGCCCCACTTGCGCAAGCGCTCGCCCCGCTGGAACGCGTGTTGCATGATTTCACGCTGCACTGGGTTGAAGTGATCGGGCGCACCAACTACGAAATGGCCTACCAGTTCGCCGCCGCTGCGCCGGAAGCACTGGCACAACTGGATACCGGCGCCGCCGAAGCGTGGATTATTCAGGCAATGGACAGCTACGACCGCGAAGGGCTGTATCACGGCAGCCAGGTGTTCAAAAACTTTTCCGGCTTTATCGAGCGCGCCGGCAATGAACACGCAGCGACGTACGAAGACGTCGCACCCGTGCTTGAACTTTTTGTGTGCGGCCTTTCGGGCAGGCGCATGAAAATCGACGCCGCACCCGTCGCCTGGACCGATACCGATGCGATCTATCTGCCGCCGCGCATGGCGGTGGGCAGGGATCGTGCACAAAATTTTCTGATCTATAAAATCATCGCCACGCTGTTGTGGGCGCAAAACCGCTACGGCACCTTTCATGCTGATCTCGACGCTGCCGTTCAGCACCACCCCGATCCCGCGCGAGCGCTGGAGTGGCTGAATTATCTGGAAACGTTGCGGCTGGAGGCGCAGATCGCGCGAGTACTGCCAGGCCTCGCGCGCGACTTTTCGGTACTGCGCGGCAACGCTGGAGACAACGACGAACGCTATGCGTCGCTGCGTGCGTCCGGCGCCAGCGTACAGGACAGCATCGCTCTGCTCAATACGCTGCAACTCACCGACAAAGTACCACGCCATGCATGGATGGGTATCTTGCGTCCGGCGGACGCGGCGGCGGCGCGTACCGCGCGTCTCGTGCGCGAAAAAAACGAGTTGCAAGAGGCGCTCGCCGCTCTGCTTGATGAGCAATCAGTATCCGCGGACGGCGAACAAGGCCAAACCGAAGCCGCTACCGACCGCTTCGCAGTCGATCTCAAGCCTGGCGACGACAACATCGAATTTGAGCTCACGCTCGATGGCGAACCGGTCGCCCCGCCCGACAACGTGCGCAATCTGCTCGATTCCATTCTTCAGGATCTCGGCGACATTCCCGACGACTATCTCACGCCTGCCGGCGATGACGGAGAACGGGACAACAAGCGCACCGAAAGCGATCCTGCCGACGGGTGGAAAGGGGTGTATCACGAGGAAGGCGCGCTCTTCTACAATGAATGGGATCACAAGCGCCGCCACTACCGCAAGAACTGGTGCGTGCTGCGCGAACTGGATGTGCATCCCGTTGACAATGGCTTCGTCGAGGCCACATTGAAAAAATACCGGTCGCAGGTCATGCAACTGCGGCGCAGCTTTGAAATGCTGCGCGGTGAAGACCGGCTGCTGAAACGCATGAAGCACGGCGACGATATCGACCTCGACGCGGTAATCGCCGGCTACGCCGACATGCGCTCCGGTGTGGAACTCAGCGATCGACTGTTCACCAAGCGTCACAAGGCCGAACGCAATCTGGCAGTGATGTTCATGGTCGACATGAGCGGCTCAACCAAAGGCTGGATCAATGATGCCGAGCGCGAGGCGCTGGTGCTGCTGTCCGAAGCGCTCGAAGTGCTGGGCGACCGTTACGCCATCTACGGATTTTCGGGCATCACGCGCAAGCGCTGTGAGATTTTTCGCGTGAAGCGTTTCGATGAGCCGTATTCCGACATCGTGCAACGCCGTATTGCGGGCGTGATTCCGCAGGATTACACGCGCATGGGCGTGGCGATCCGCCATCTCAGCGCGCTGCTTGAAGAAGTTGATGCACGCACCAAGTTGCTGATCACGCTCTCCGACGGCAAGCCCGATGACTACAGCGACAATTACCGCGGCGAATACGGCATTGAAGACACACGCCAGGCACTGCTCGAAGCGCACCGCGCCGGCATCAAGCCGTTTTGCATCACCATCGACCACGAAGCGCGCGATTATCTGCCGCATATGTATGGCGCAGTGAACTGGACGCTGGTGGATGACGTCTCACGTTTACCACTGAAAGTGGCGGATATTTACCGGCGATTGACTACTTAAAAATATCATTTAAAAACAAATACTTATGAAAAACCCTTATTCTCAACTGATTCTCGGCCTGCTGTTCATGCTGTTAAGTGCAACGGGAATTGCCCAAACCCACACCACGCAGGAACATCGCATACGTGTCAGCACCCTGACCGAAGGCCTGTCGCATCCGTGGTCACTGGCCTTTCTGCCCGACGGACGCATGCTGGTCACGGAGCGTCCGGGACGACTGCGCATCATCGGCAAGGATTTCAAGCTCGAGCCGCAGCCGGTCGGTGGCGTGCCTGCGGTAGCGGCAGTCGGCCAGGGTGGTTTGCTTGATGTGGTATTGCATCCAAAATTCGCCGACAACAATCTGGTGTATCTGTCTTACTCGGCAGGCGACCGCAATGGCATCGGTACCGAAGTCGCGCGCGGCGTGCTCAAAGGTAACCAGCTGGAAAACGTGCAGGTTATTTTCCGCATGGCGCCCAAGCTGCGCACCGGCTATCACTTCGGCTCGCGGTTGGTGTTCGACCGCGAGGGTTACTTGTTCATCACGCTCGGCGACCGCGGCGAAATGGAGCGCGCGCAGAATCCCGGCGACCACAACGGCTCGGTGATACGCCTGCATGACGATGGCCGCGTGCCAAAAGACAATCCGTTTGTCGGCAAGGCTGGCTGGCTGCCAGAGAAGTTCACGCTGGGCAACCGCAACATGCAGGGCGCCGCGCTGCATCCGCAAAGCGGCTTGTTGTGGACACACGAACATGGCCCGCAGGGCGGCGACGAAATCAACGTGATCCGCGCGGGCACCAACTACGGTTGGCCGGTGATTACCTACGGCGCCAACTACGGCACTGGCACAAAAATCGGCGAGGGCACGGCCAAGGACGGCATGGCACAGCCGCTGCACCGCTGGGTACCCTCCATCGCGCCGTCAGGGATGGCGTTTTACACCAGCAACCCATTTCCGAAGTGGCGCGGCAACCTGTTCGTTGGTGCACTGAAGGATCAAATGCTGGTACGGCTAAAACTCGACGGCGAAAAAGTCGTGCACGAAGAACGCATACTCAAAAATACTTTGGGGCGTATACGCGATGTGCGCGCCGGGCCGGACGGGTTTATTTATTTGCTGACCGATGAATCCAATGGCGTGCTGGCACGATTAGAACCTGCCGAATAAACCTACTTCGCTATTGGATCGCCGATTTGAATGCTGCGTATTTCGTCGGCCACTTTCATTACTTCTGCGAGTTCACTCATGGCATGCGGATAAACAAGCCACCTGCCACGCGGAAACATTGGCGTGTTAGTTCGAATCACTTCACCCTTCACTCGCGTCAGAACACGCTCGAACCGAATAAAAAATATCCAGTCCTTTCCGACATAGCGATCGCGCAGAAAGGGGCCGAGAGAACCACCTGTCGGATAGTAAATAGTCATTTCGTCGTCGACTTGAGACTCTTTACTATGCAGAATTTTTTTCACGCGTACACGCATCAACGTGGATGAGTATAGCGGATTCTCCGGGTCTTGCTTCAGCTCATTGCCCTCAGAGTCCGTAAAAAAGACGCGTATCGTCTCGCCTACAAATATCAAATCCGATGCCTTTATCTTTTCCTCCATCGTCAGCGGTTTGGGCACTGGCTTCTTACCGTTAGCGCGAGCATCCACGCTGGATAGGCAGCTCAAGAATATGAGCAACATGGGAAGAACGGCGATATGAAATAAGTATTTGTTTTTATTGTATTTTTTATAACTAAAGAATGTACTGTGTTCGATTTTCTTTGTTCGCATCGTAGCTACCCTTCCCTTCCTTGCTAATTATCTGCATACCTATCTGATACACCCCGAAACCCGCGAATGCTGCAGCCTCGATTGATGCGTCGCGCTGCGCCTATCGATACCTCTACGCACTTTTGAATCGCGTCCAGCGCGCAAACACGATCGCTGCAAACGGCAGCGCCAGCGCAATCACCATCCCCACAATCAACAACTCGCCGAGCTGGCTGTAATTTGCCGCTACCTGAATATCGCCGTTGGGCGCGCGCACTTCACGCGTCACGATGAAAATTTGATTGAGGTACTTGGCGCCCAGCGACGACGCCGACAGCGCGAGGTTGGTGAACGAAGCCATCACCGCGAAGTAGGTTGCCTTGAGATTCGCCGGCGCTGAACGCGCAATCCACGCCAGCATTGGAATCATCGCCACCTGTCCCAGCGGCGAAGCGAGCGTGGTATTTACCATCATGATGGTGCGCGCGCCGACGGCACCGTCGGTCAGCGCCGACGTCCATTCGTGCAGACCATAGTACATGCCCACCGTCGGCGCCGACAGGACCATTCCGGTTATCGCCAGGAACCCGACCACATAGGCGATGGAGCGCTCGGCCATGAAGCGCCGGAAAACGAATATGCCGAACAGCGTCAGCACGCTGCCGATCAGATCCAGCACGGAAATAAACTGTTCATCGAAGCGCAGTTCGTCGATCATCCACCACGTCACGCCGTCGCCGGTGCCCGGCACCGCGCGAAACACGAATATCACCACCGCAGTGCCCACCAGCGTT
>JAKFYK010000071.1 GCA_021730905.1 Betaproteobacteria bacterium
GCGCCAAGTTCCTTGCCTCGTTGCCCCCCGATGTGCGCAAACACTTCGCGCTGACTGTCTATCCGGACGCAGGGCACGGTTGGGATACATTTAAAAGTCGTACTTACAACCACTCTGTAGCATGTCTGGGTCGCGGTTGCATGGTGAATCATCAACGAGTCGAGGCACGCGCGCAGGAATCGCTGCAGTACGCGGTTAAGTTTTTCACCGATACACTAAAACCATAATGAGCCAGCAGTAACGTGTAGCGCAGAAGTGGTAGGTGCGCGATGCGCACCTACAGGATGAAGCTCACCGATGCGAGCGAGCCCAACTCCATGGCATCGACAATCGCCACACGTGAGGCGATTCTGAAACCTTGACCTTCGATGCACAACTCGTAGCGATATTGGCCAACGTACTGCCGCACGTTCTCGTTGCGGCGGAAGCGATGCACGATGAAATTCGCTTCGACCTTGATCGTGACTCCATCCTGCTCGACGATGCGCACGTTGGCTATCATGCGCCGCGTGCGCGACGGCGGGAATTCGGCGTGTGCGTTTTTGTCCTTGAGTCGCGTCACGCGCGCGCGAATGCGGTGGATGTCGTCAGCGATGGTAAACAGCGTGTCTTGCGGATCGCTCGCCGGACTGTCATTCGACGGCACGCGATAGACCGCGTCATCGGTCAGTAGCGTGAGCCATTCGTCGAGTTTCCATGCATCAAGCAAGGCGGCTTCGGTGTAGAGAAAATCCTCGACTTGCTGGCGGGTGACAGTCGGCATGTCAAAACCCATTTAACCGCGGAACACACGGAACACGCGGAAAAAATCCTGTCCTGTTCCTTCCGCGTGTTCCGTGTGTTCCGCGGTAAATCGGGGTTGATGTTGAGGCTCCTTCGGCACCCACATCTGGGGTCGTTCGCATCTCACGCCGCCCGCATCAATTTATCCCACTGTATCCAGAACTCCCGCAGGTGCAGTTCATCGGTGTTCAACTGCTCGCCTTCTTTCGCCATGCCGCGCGTCATCACCGACCACGGTATTTCGCGAAAGCTTGCAATGCCGGTCTGCACTGATTCCAGCGCTTCGATGTCGTCGGGCGTGGCAAATCCGCCGGGGCCGTAGAAGGTCAGAAAGCTGTCGAGCCGCACCGCGCGCGCGGTGGCTGATTCTTCCTTCGGCCCCAGCGCACATGCGCGCACCTGCATGCGGTCGGGAGCCAGCGGGTGAAAAGTGCGAATAGTCACCGACGAGCCGTCGTTCAGCACCAGGTTCGGAAACACGACAAGGTTGCGGTTGGTATCGGCGACGCGTGCGGCACGCGCTTCGCCGAGGCGCCCAACGAGTTCGGCGCGTATGTGTTCGATCTCAGGCTTTGCCGCTTCGCCGTAAATCGGTATCCAGCGTGCCACCGGCCGGCCACGAAAGTTGATGTTGTCGATAACCGCGTGCCCGTTGCCGAGCACCTTGCCCACGCCGTGCGCCGGCAGCAGGTGTCCCTCGTCGGGGCGCTTCATCTCGACGCCGGAGTTTTTGAGGTAATTGAGCCAGGTCGAGTGCGTGGACAGCAGGTGATAATCGTCGAAGCTGTTTTCGACCAGCAGCTTCCAGTTGGCGCGAATGTCGTACTCCTGCGTGCCGGGAATCACTTCCATTTCACCCGATGGCGACTGGTCGATGATGAGATCGATGTATTCCTTCGCGCCGGCGAGATAATCGTCAAGTGCCATCGCATCGGCGTCGAAGTTCAAAAACACGAAGCCGCGGTAACTCGCGACGCGCGGCGGCTCTTTCAGTGCGAACGCCGCGCGGTTGAAGCTCGGCGGATAGGCGTTCTGGCCGGGCAGCCCATAGAGCGCGCCGTCGCGGTCGTAGGTCCACCCGTGATAGAAGCAGGTGAAATGTTTTGCGTTGCCTTCGGCCTCGCGGCACACCATTGCGCCGCGGTGGCGGCAGGTATTGAGATACACGCGCACAGCATTGCGGCTGTCACGGCACAAAATCACCGGTCGGCCGCAGACGGTGCGCGTTTTGAAATCACCTGGCGCGCGCACTTCCGATTCGTGGCCAACATAAATCCAGCACACGTCAAAAATGCGCCGGCGTTCGAATTCGAGCACCTGCGGATCGACCAGCGTCGCGCGGTTAACCGCGAAGTGCATCGCATCCGGCTGGTTGATGACCCACGGTGTTTCGTTCATGGTGACGATTAAAGCCGCGTGCGGCGGTGTTGTCAATTTTCACAGAAGCGGCGCGGGGCTTTATTGCATAATAGCGGCGATGGAAGCGGCAAGAAAAATCTCCCTGTGGCAAGCAGCGGCAACGCTGGGCGCAATGCTGTTCAGCGCGCAAACCTTGCACGCACAGGAGGCTGCATTTCCTTCACGTACCGTGCAAATCGTGGTGCCCTACACACCGGGCACGGGCGCCGACATCCTCGCGCGCACGTTGGGGCCGCGGCTGGCCGAGCGCTGGAAAGTCAGCGTGATTACTGACAATCGCGCAGGCGCGACGGGCAACATCGGCACCGACTTCGTCGCCAAGGCCACGCCCGACGGACATACCGTGCTTTTCACCGCGACTTCATTCGGCACCACACCTGCGCTCACGCCCAAACTGCCGTTCGATCCGGTGAAAAGTTTCGCGCCGGTGTCGCTGGTGGCGACGAGTTCGATGTCGCTGGTAGTGCACCCGCAATTGCCGGTGAAATCGCTGAAAGAGTTTATTGCACTGGCGCGGCGCGAGCCGGGCAAGCTTTTGTATTGCTCGCCGGGCAACGGCGGGCCGCAGCATCTGGCGATGGAGTTGATCAAACTAGAGACCAAAACCGATCTCGTGCATGTGCCGTACAAAGGCTCAGGCGGCGCACTGACCGATCTCATGGGCGGTCACGTGCAGGCGATGATCGTATCGCTGCAAACCGTCGCGCCGTTCGTGCAAAGCGGCCGGCTGCGCATGCTGGCAATCATGGGGGCGGAGCGGTCGCCTGCGTTTACCAACGTGCCGACATTGAAAGAGCAGGGGCTTGCCAACCTCGAAGTCGAAACCTGGTATGGCGTGCTGGCGCCCGCAGCGGCGCCACTCTTGGCCGTTGCGAAAATAAATTCGGAACTGAACGCGCTGCTGCAACAGCCGGACATCCGTGAACAACTCGCCAAACAAGGCATGAACGCCGCCGGTGGCCCGCCGGAGCGGTTAGGCAATCTGGTAAAAAGCGAATTGGCGCGCTGGGCGCGCGTGGTAACTGCAGCAAAAATCAAGGTGGATTGAGCGCTGGAGATGCTATTAAATAAGTATTTGTTTTTAAAGGATATTTTGTGAGAAAAATCGACGATCTGGTAGCGGCGTATCGCGTGCTGGCCGCGCATGAAGTCATCGATGCTTACGGCCACGTGAGCGTGCGTTCGAGGAAAAATCCGAACCGCTATTTTCTGGCGGGACACATCGCGCCTGAACTGGTGCGCGAGGAACACATCATTGAATACGACCTCGACAGCCATCCGCAGGATGCGAACGGGCGCGAGTCGGTGCGCGAACGTTTCATACACGGCGAAATTTTCAAGCTGAGGCCTGAAGTGATGTCAGTGGTGCATACGCATTCGCATTCGGTGGTTCCGTTTTCCATCACCACCGCTACTTTGAAACCGATTTTTCACATGGCTGCATTTATCGGCCACGGCGTGCCGAACTGGGATATTGCGGACGCGCAGCAAGGCACCGACATGCTGGTGAAAACACCGTTCCTCGGTGCGCATCTCGCAAAGTTTGTCGCCGACAAGCCTGCAGCGCTGCTGCGCGGGCACGGCGCGGTGGTGGTGGGCGAGTCGATCGCGCGCGCGGTGGGACGCAGCATTTATCTCGAGATGAGCGCGAAAATGCAGATACAGGCGCAACTGCTCGCCGGACCCGGCGGCAAGCTGCTGACCCTGCACGATGCCGAAGTCGCCGCCTCGGTGCCCGCGCAGAATTACAGTCGCGCGTGGCCGATGTGGCGCGCACGCGCGCTGGCACAGGTGGCAGCCGAGAAAACGCTGCGCGATTTTCTGTAATTCTGGCAAGCGTCAGGCGCTGCCACTCCACGCTCTATTTCGCGCCCGCCTTCTCCAGTATCGACACCATCTCACGGTAGCCGCGGCCACGCGCCAGTTGCAGCGGTGTGACGCGGTTGCGATCTGCAATATTCACATTCGCGCCGGCCTGCACCAGCGCGCGCAGGGTCTCGGTGTGGCGCGGGCCACCTTTGCCGAGCACGATAGCTTCGATCAGCGCGGTCCAGCCCAGATTGTTGATGTGATCAAGCGGCGCGCCAGCAGCAATCAGCGCCTTGACCACCTCGTCGTGCCCCAGATGCGCGGCAGCGATGAGTGCGGTGCCGTCGTAGCGGCTGGTGATCGCTTTTGCGATGGCGCCGAGCTTGAGCAGCAAGCGCAGCGTTTCGACATCGTCGGCCACCGACGCAATGGTGACGGCATCATAGCGGTCGCGCTCCTGCGTGTTGAGATCGGCTCCCGCTTTTGCGAGCAGAGTGATGATGTCGCGCTGTTTCGCGAACGTCGCCACGTGCAGTGGCGTGCGCCGGTAGCTGTCACGCACGTTGACATTGACGCCGGTAGCGATCAGCCGGGCAGCAGTTGCGGCGTCACCTGTTGCAGCCGCGGCATGCAGGCCACTGTAAGCGGCAATCTCCTGTTGCGTGGGCGGAACTTGCGCCCATGCGGGAAGAAGGGTGATGGCACCCAGCAGGAATGCGCTAATCAGCGAAATCAGGGCTTTGGTCATGTGTTTGGCCTCGGTCTATCTCTTTTAAGCGATTTTGCAACGAAAATCATAGCCTACGTGCCGCTTGCATGGCGCGCATGGCACTGATTTTACTTGCTAAAACAATCCACTGCGCCCATACTGCCGCGCTCAAATTGGTTGTCGGTTAGTCCTGCGCGCCCGCTCCGGGTTCCCTTGTTGGTCTTCCTCGATTGGTCATTTGACGCCGCGTTCAATTCCGGACGCGGCCAAGCTACCTGGAGATCACATGGCTACCGGCACTGTAAAATTTTTTAATCCTACCAAAGGTTTTGGCTTTATCGCACCGCAGGATGGCTCGAAGGATATCTTCGTGCATATCTCTGCGGTCGAGCGCGCGGGCATGCAATCGCTCAGCGAAAACCAGCAAGTCACGTTCGACGCGGAACGTGGCACGGATGGCCGTTACTCCGCCATCAATCTGAAAGCAGCCTGAGCGTTTGCAGCTTGTAATCAGGCGGCCAGAATGGGCCGCCTGTCGTTTGATCCGGAGATCGTACGTGGCTAAAGAAGAAATGGTTGAATTTGAAGGCGTGGTCAACGAAGTGTTGCCCAACACCGTGTTTCGCGTGACGCTGGCGAATGGCGTCGAGGTCACCGCGTACGCGTCGGGCAAAATACGCAAACATCGTATCCGCATCCTCGCCGGTGACAAAGTAACGCTCGAAATGTCGCCCTACGACATGACCAAGGGCCGCATCAGCTTCCGCCACAAGGACGAACGCGCCGCACCGACCGGCGCGCCACGGCCGTCTTACTACCGCCGCTAGCCGAGCTACTGCGCGGTCCAGCCGCCGTCGATGACCAGACTGGTTCCGGTCATCAGCGAGGCAGCATCACTCGCGACGAACACCACCGCCGCGGCCACCTCATCGAGCTGTCCCAGCCGCCCCAGCGGAATGCGCTCCATCACCCATTTCGCGAATTCCGGCCTGGCGAACATCGGCGCCGTCATCGGCGTTTCGAGAAATGTCGGCGCAATGGAATTCACGCGTATGTTGTTCGGCGCAAGTTCCACCGCCAGCGCCTTGGTAAACCCTTCAATCGCGTGCTTGGTCAGGCAATAGACGGTGCGCGTGGGTGCACCGACATGCCCCATCTGCGATGTAATATTGATCACCACGCCGCCGCGCGCCTTGCGCTCCGGTGATTCGAGCATTTTTTTGACCGCTGCCTGCGCCGTGATAAATAGGGCGCGGATGTTAAGATCAAGCACGCGATCAAGATGGTCCTCGCTCACATTCACGAACGGCTCCGGAATGTTCATACCGGCGTTGTTCACCAGCACATCCAGCGCAGGTAGCGAAGCTACCGCGCGGTTGACTGCCGCAGCGTCGGTCACATCACACACCAGCGCGTGAGCCCGTCCGCCGCCGGCCTTGATTTCAGTCACAGCGGAGTCGAGATCGCTTTGCGTGCGCGCCGCGAGCCACACCTCGGCACCCGCATGCGCAAGCGCGATGGCGGCGCTGCGGCCGATACCACGGCCCGCGCCGGTGACCAGCGCCGCGCGACCATCGAGACGGAACTTGTGGCTGACGTCGCCGGGCTTACGCACGCTACTATTCACTTCACTACTCCTGCGTCGCTCCCAGCCCCACATTGCGCCCGCCATAACGCCGCAAGCGCAAATCCGCCTGTTCCTTGTGTCCCCAGAAGCGCTCGATGGCGCACAGCCGCGAGCAGTAGTCGCCGACCACCACACTCGCCGCATCGCTCACTTCCTGATACGTGCAGGTCTTGAGGAACTTGCCCACCCACAAGCCACCGGTGTAGCGCGCCGCGCCCATCGTCGGCAGCGTGTGATTGGTGCCTATCACTTTGTCGCCGTACGACACATTGGTTTGCGGGCCCAGGAACAGCGCGCCGTAGTTTTTCATTTTCTCGAGGAAATAACGCGGTTCGCGCGTCAGCACTTCGACGTGTTCGGCGGCCACGCGGTCCGCTTCTTTCACCGCTTCGGCTATGGAATCGACGAGGATGATCTCGCCGTAGTCGCGCCATGCCACGCCGGCAACGTCGGCGGTGGGCAACACTTTCAACTGGCGC
The DNA here is from genome assembly GCA_021730905.1 of Betaproteobacteria bacterium. Taxonomy (GTDB): domain Bacteria; phylum Pseudomonadota; class Gammaproteobacteria; order Burkholderiales; family SG8-41; genus UBA5216. Next base: position 6,827 of record JAKFYK010000071.1, read on the forward strand.
TCGATTTCTGCAGGCAAGGCTTCGGCGATTTCACGCGAGGTGGTGATCAGTATCGCCGGACTGGTCGGTCCGTGTTCGGCCTGACCCAAGAGATCGGTGGCGATCATTTCGACATCGGAGGTGTCATCGGCAATCACCAGAATTTCCGTCGGCCCCGCGAGCAGATCAATGCCCACGCGCCCAAACAACTGGCGCTTGGCTTCCGCGACGTACGCGTTGCCCGGCCCCACCAGCATATCCACCGGCGCGATGCTTTGCGTGCCGACACCCATTGCGGCAATCGCCTGCACGCCGCCCAGCACGTAAATATCATCGGCGCCCGCCAGCACCATCGCGGCTATGGTTTCGGCATGCGGCATGCCCTGATTTGGCGGTGTACAGGCGATCACACGGCGTACGCCTGCGGTACGCGCGGTGACGATGCTCATGTGCGCCGAAGCCACCATCGGGTAACGCCCGCCGGGCACATAGCAGCCGACGCTGTCCAC
>JAKFYK010000130.1 GCA_021730905.1 Betaproteobacteria bacterium
CGCTCGATCGCAGTAGGCGCCAAGGGTACTGTGTTCGTCGGCACACGCCTGGTGGAAAATGTTTACGCGGTGGTCGAAAAGGACGGCAAGCGCGAAGTGAAGACGATACTAAAGGGATTGTACCGTCCGAACGGCATTGTGTTTCACAACGGTGCGCTGTATGTGGCGGAGCTGTCGCGCATCCTGCGTTTCGACAACATCGAGGAAAATCTCGACAATCCTCCGAAGCCGGTGATTGTGTTCGACGCATTGCCGAAGGACGAGCCGCACGGCTGGAAATACATGGTTGTCGGACCGGACGGCTGGCTGTATTTCAACATCGGTGCGCCTTGCAATATCTGCGTGCCGCCGGATACGCATGCGCAGATCGTGCGCGTCGATCCGAAAAACGGCGTGCTGGAGACGGTGATCAAGGGCGTGCGCAACAGCGTCGGCATGGCGTTCCACCCCAACACGAAGGAGTTGTGGTTCACCAATCATGGCCGCGACTGGCTGGGCGAGGATCTGCCCCACGACACGCTGCATCGCGTCGCCAGGAAGGGCGTGCATTTTGGCTATCCGTATTGCCATCAGGGCGACACACTGGACCCCGAGCACGGCAAGGGACGCTCCTGCGCGGAGTTCGCGCCGCCGGCGTTGAAGCTGGGTCCGCACATCGCGCCGCTGGGCATGCGTTTTTACAACGGCAAAATGTTTCCGGCCGATTACCGTAATCGCATCATCATCGCCAATCATGGTTCGTGGAACAGGACTACTAAAATCGGATTTAATCTGATGCAGGTGACGCTGGATGCGCAAGGCAAGGCGGTAAAATACGAGCCGTTTGCCGAAGGCTGGGCCGAAGGCAACAGCTACTGGGGACGCCCGGTGGACGTGCAGGTGATGCCCGACGGTGCACTGCTGGTGTCCGATGATGTTGCCGGCGCGCTGTACCGTATCAGTTACAAGCGCTGATCGCGTGCTGCGATGGCTGGGCGCCGGGTTCGCATGCCTGAGTGTGAACGCGGGCGCAGCGGATGTGCGTGCGGGCGCGCGCAAGGCCGAAACCTGTGTGGCATGTCATGGTCCCAACGGCAATGCTACGTTGCCCGGCATGCCGTCGCTGGCCGCGCAACCGGCGATGCACACGTTTTTGCAACTGGTGCAGTTTCGCGAAAAGCGCCGGCGTGATCCGCAGATGTCTCCTTTCGCCGAAAAACTGACCGACCGCGACATGCAGGATATTGGCGCGTATTTCGCGGCGCAGAGGCCCGCCGCACCGGGTTTTACGGCAGATGCCAGCAAGGCAGCGGCTGGACGAAAATTGCTGGATTTGCACCATTGCGGCTCATGCCACATGCCCGATTTGTCGGGACAGAATCAAATCCCGCGTCTGGCCGGGCAGAATGTCGAGTATCTTGTAAAACAAATGCGCGGACTCAAAGACGGCAGCCGGCGCGACATTGATGGCACAATGGCGAGCGCAGCGCAGGCATTGAGCGAACAAGATATTGAGAATCTCGCGCATTATCTGGCGAGCCTGAAATAGCCCCGGGGAGGGCGGCATGAAAACGATGAGAAATTCGGTGATGGCTGCAGTGGCGGCGGCGCTGGCTGGCGGCGCCAGTGGTGCCGTCGCGCAAAGCGCAACGCAGAAACCAGCGCTGCTGCCTGAAGTGTCGGTCAGTGCCACCAGGGTCGAGCGCGACAACATGGACATTCCTGCGTCCATCGACACTATCGATCAGCGCACGATTCGCGAAGACAATCCACAGGTGAATTTGTCGGAAGTACTCAACCGCGTCCCGGGCATCGTGGTGCAGAATCGCCAGAACTACACGCAGGATTTGCAGATATCCTCGCGCGGGTTTGGCGCGCGTTCCACCTTCGGCGTGCGCGGCCTGCGGCTGATCGCCGACGGCATACCCGCGACCATGCCCGACGGGCAGGGTCAGGCATCGACTTTCAATCTGTCATCGGCGAAAAGCATCGAGGTACTGCGCGGGCCGTTTTCCAGTTTGTATGGCAATGCAGCGGGCGGTGTGGTGCAGATATTCACGGCAGACGGACCCGCGATACCGACTTTTTCGCTGAATGCCCTCTACGGCAGTTTCGACACCACCAAGCTTGGCGCGCAGTATGGCGGCCAGCATGGCCCGCTCAATGTGATGATCGACGCGTCGCGTTTTGAAACCAACGGTTATCGTGATCACAGTTCGGCGCGGCGTGATCACCTTAACGCAAAATTCAAGTATGACCTCGGCAGCGCGGGCGTTTTTACACTGGTGCTCAACTCGCTCGATCAGCCGGAAAACGAGGACCCTCTGGGATTGACGGCCGCGCAGGTGGCGCAGAATCGGCGGCAAGCCGGCGGTAATCCAGTAGGCGCGAACGCTCTCAATTTCAACACGCGCAAGAGCAACGCGCAGACGCAGGCCGGTCTGACTTATGATCTGTCGTTGACCACGAACACCAGGGTCAACGCGCGCGTCTATCTTGGCGACCGCCAGGTCACGCAGCATCTGGCGATTCCTTTGGCGGGAGTCCAGACGGCTGCGACGCACTCGGGTGGTGTCGTGGATCTGGATCGCGGTTTTGGCGGGGCGGCGCTGCGCCTTACCCATGAAACGAAACTGGCGGGCCGCCCATTCACCTTTAATGCGGGTATTGATTACGACCGGATGAAGGAACGCCGCCGTGGATATATCAATAACAACGGCGTGACCGGCGGACTGAAGCGTGACGAAGACGACACGGTAAGCAACACCGACATGTACGCGCAGGTGGAATGGCAGGTGATCAAGGATTTGAATGTGCTCGCCGGATTGCGTCACAGCCGCGTTGAATTCAATTCAACCGACTATTTCATCGTTGCGGGCAATCCCAACGACAGCGGTGCGGTGGACTATGCGCGTACGACGCCGGTGCTGGGCGCAAGCTACAAAATCACGCCTGCACTGAGCGCGTATGCCAACATGGGCAAGGGCTTCGAGACACCGACATTCGCCGAGCTTGCTTACCGTCCCGGCGGTGGCACCGGTCTGAATTTCGCATTGCAGCCCGCTAACAGCCTGCACCGGGAAATCGGTCTGAAGGCGCTGATCGGCGATCACGGACATGCAAACCTCGCAGTGTTTCGCATCGATGTCACGAATGAAATCGTCGTCAACAGCAACGCCGGCGGCCGCTCCGACTTCAAGAATGCGAGCGGTACGCGCCGCGAGGGCCTGGAATTGGGGTGGCTGCAAAAATTGCCGTACGGGTTTGAGGCGGCGCTGTCTTATACGTTGCTCAATGCGCGTTTCACCCAGCCGTTTACGGCGGGAACGACCGCTGTGCTCGCAGGCAGCAAACTGCCGGGCACGGCAGGCAACAATTTATTCGGTGAACTCGTTTGGCGTCATCCGCCAAACGGTTTTCACGCGGGTGTTGAGGTTCGTCACAGCGGCAAAGTGTGGGTCAACGATCAGAATTCGGAATACGCGGGCGCCTATACGATAGTCAATTTGCGCGCCGGATTGCAGCAACGCGGCAAGGGCTGGAAGCTCACCGAATTCGTGCGCATCGACAATGTCGGCGACAAAGGCTACATCGGTTCGGTAATCGTTGCCGAGGCAAACGGGCGCTACTATGAACCCGCGCCGAAGCGCAATGCCATGATTGGCATCAACGCGGAATTCCAGTTCTAGAAAAGCAACGGCGCAGAAATCGTTTATTAGCGGATCAACGGTGTAAGCAGTGGTTCCACGGTGATCTATCTGTTACGTGAAGGCAAAGCAAGCGTCACTGGAGGAATGGAGCATGACGGCACGCATCGGCAACGGCAGTAGAATGGCAATCACGCTGGCAATGCTGGCGAGCGTCCCGGCACCGGCGCAAGACTATCCGTCGCGCCCCATCCGCATGATCGTTCCGCAAGCGTCGGGCAGCGCCTCCGACACGGTGGCGCGCATCATCGCTGCTGACCTTACGACACGGCTCAAGCAGCAGGTCATCGTGGACAATCGCCCCGGCGGCGCCTTGCAGCTTGGATTGGAGATCGCGGCGAAATCCCCGCCCGACGGTTACACCATCAGCTACGCCATGATAGGTGCGCTGGCGATCAGCCCCAACATGTTGCAAAAGCCGCCGATCGACGTGCAGAAAGACCTGGCGCCCATCGCACAGACCACCACCGGCCAGATGCTGCTTGCGGTATCGCCGACCACGCCGTTCAAGAGCGTGCGCGACATCATCACGTTTGCGAAACAGAACCCGAACAAGCTGAACTATGCGTCGTCCGGCAATGGCACGCCCGGGCACGTCGGTTTCGAGTTGTTCAAAACGATGACAGGGACGCAAGCCGTGCACGTCCCGTATAAGGGTGGCGGAGCGGCCATTACCGAACTCATCGCCGGTCAAGTGCAGGTCATGCTAGAGAGCACCAACTCGATCACGCCGCACGCCAAGGCCGGGCGCGTGCGCGGGCTGGCGGTGAGCGGGCCGAAACGCGCCGAGGCGCTGCCGGAACTTCCTACTATCGCGGAAGCAGGCGTGCCGGGTTACGAGGCAACGACGTGGACCGGAATAGTGGGGCCGGCAGCGATGCCGCGGCCCATCATTACGCGCCTTAACGCCGAATTGAACCGCATGGTCGCGTCGTCCGGCTATAAGGAGAAAGTCACGCTGATCGGCTCCGAGCCGGCGGGCGGCACGCCCGAGCAGTTCGCGCAGTACATCCGCAGCGAGTACGCCAAATGGGGCGACATCGTGAAGCGTGCTGGCGCGCGCATCGACTGAGTGCTGCCGCGCCGTGCGGAACACTTTGGGTGCGGGCCCGAGCGTACTGACGGCGTATCCATCGCTGCCTGCGCGCTCTCTCGCGGAACGAAAGTGTTCAGAGAGGCGTGCCGGCGCGGTGAGGCGTTGCGCTGACATGTTATGCGCCAGACGGCACCTGATCGCACTGGTGCTATCGGTGCTGAGCAGCTTGGCACTCGCGCAACGGCAAACGTTGCCGCTGCCCGTGCTTCCGGATGGCGTGATCGAATTACGCGTGGCCTATGTGCGAAACGCGCGCCTGCCGGAAATGACGGATGCGCAACTACATTTGCTCCTGGAAACGGCGCGTCAAGGCGTACGCGAACATTTTGGCCGGGAGATCAAATTTTCCGCACTCGTAAGGCTTGATGTGCAAGATGTGTTTCAGCGTTTCACGGCAGCACAGGCGAAGGAATTGAATAGCGGCATCTACGACTTCAAAACCGGACGCGGCGACGACGCGCGGCTACGCAAAGCCTATGTGCAGGGCATCGGCCGGCACAAGGACAATCTTGACGACCAAATCGATTATGTGCGGCCGTATCTACTGGCGCCGCTTGCGGGCCGCAGCTACGAGGCGCTGAGCGATGTCTTGATGCATACGCATCTTGCACGGTTGCGGCAGTTTCGCGGGCAACGCTTAGCCGATGGCGGCTTGTTGATTGATGACCAGCCTTACAACGAATATATGTATTGGGGCAGCCTGGACTTTATTCGCTTGCCGTATGAGGTTGTGATTACCAATCAGTTGATTGCCAGCGTGGAATATTATGATCATGAAGTGCACAGTGCGATTCGCGGCGGTGTCACCAATGGCATTGCGACGCAGAACGGAGGCGCCCGTTTTTCAGCAACGTCAGTGGTTTCGACTTATCCTTTTATCGGTGACGATGTGGCGACGAAAGAACTGCGCGGCAACGAGAGCCATACCGGCGAGGAAGCGGCAAAGTACGCCGGATATATGCTGGTACACGAACTGGGTCATCAGTTGTTGCATCTGGGGCATCCGTTTGGCCGGAAAGCATGCGTGATGAACCCAGTGGAGTTGCTGCGTTTTCGCGTATGGGTGAATCAGTTTTCAGCAAAGGATTGTCCGATTGCTGCATCGGGTGCCATGATGCCGGGCTTCGTGAAGTTTCCTATGCCAAAAGCTGCAAATCCATAACTATTATTAAAGACAATTGTCGAGGCTGCTATGACCCCTATAGTGCTCTACGAAGTGCGCGACAACATCGCGTGGATCACGCTGAATCGTCCCGAGGTGATGAACGCCATTTCCGAAGAGATACGCACCGAAATTCCCATGGTGCTGGCGCGCGCGGAAACCGATGACAGCGTGCGCGTCATCGTATTCAGCGGTGCCGGTGAGCGCGCGTTTTGTGCCGGGGCGGATGTAAAGGGTTTCAATGCGGTGGAGTCGCTGGTGAAGCATCGTCAGAGCCGCGCGCACACGCACTGGATTCTCGCTTTTGATCGGGTGCGCAAGCCGATGATCGCTGCGATACACGGTTATTGCCTCGGCGGCGGATTAGAGATCGCATTGGCCTGCGACATACGCATCGCGGCGGAGGGCGCAAAATTCGGCTTGCCCGAAGTATCGCGCGGCACTTTGCCCGGCAGCGGTGGCACGCAACGGCTGGCGCGCATGGTAGGACTGGGGCGCGCGCTCGACATCGCGTTGTCCGCCGACCATATCAGCGCGGAAGACGCCTTTAACATGGGGCTGGTGAGTCGCCTGGTACCGCGCGTGGAGTTGATGGCGTCCGCCGAAGCGCTGGCCAGGCGTATCGCCGAACATGCGCCGCTGTCGGTGCTGCTGGTGAAAGAGGCGGTACGCGGCAGCCTGGAAACGGATCTTCCGACAGGGCTGCGTATCGAGGCGGATTTATCGACGCTGATTGCTTCGACCGAAGATCGCATTGAGGCGGGCGCGGCGTTTCGCGAGAAGCGCAAACCGAAGTTCAAGGGGCGGTAGTTTTTCGAGATAGAAGCATGCGTGCAAGCGCACTTTACGGACGCTGTCGTTCCCGCGCAGGCGGGCACCCCCTTCCCCCGTTTGCGGGGGAAGGATGGGATAGGGGCAACAATCTTTTATTTGGCACTGTGTTACAGATTCCCACCTGCGCGGCAATGACAGCCGTGGTGTGTGACTGCATATGCGTAAGTATCGTATCAGTCCACTTTATAAATTATTAAATAAAAACAAATAGTTACATTAGCGTCGCCTCGCGCCAAGGTTTCGCGCACACGCGCTTTCCGCTAAAATACGAGGTTGTTTTTAAGTCAATTCCGTTCGTTTTCCCCAAAGGAGCAGCAATGAAAGTTCTGGTCACGGCCAAGCGCGTGATCGACCCGTATGTGAAGGTGCGCGTCAAATCCGACGGCACCGGGGTCGAGACGGCCAATATCAAAATGACGATCAATCCGTTCTGCGAAATCGCGGT
>JAKFYK010000124.1 GCA_021730905.1 Betaproteobacteria bacterium
GCACCTGAAACTTGCGCGTGTGCGTCTGGTTGCGAAATTTCGCGGTCACGATATACGCCCCTGCGGGCAGTCCCGCCAGAAACAACGGCCCCTCGGTGACATGCTCAACCAGTTTTCTGCCGGCCGCGCTGGTCAACGTTACCAGCGCATCGGACACGAAAGTGCCGCTGCCTTCCAGCGTCAGGATCAGCTTGAAATTGTACGACTTCTCGCGCGCGGCCAGTTGCTCGCGCGAGTCGGCGCCGATGCCGCCGGACACAAACGTGATGCCGTTCGACTCCTGCACGCGATCCGGTCCGGCAGTTTGCGCGTTGGCGGCCGTCACTACGGTCATTGCAAGCAGCGCGGCTATCAACCGCCGATGGCTATTCATAGTGGGTATCCCCGACCATACAGAATAATGGATTATTGTTCGACAGCAACCGTTAGGGATTGTTTCACATCAATGCCGGCACAGATAACGACCGCGATCCCGCAATCCACTATACTTGTCGGAGGAAAATTGTTCATGCACCGAATCGCCGCTACCGTTACCTCTGCCGTCGCTGCAAGCATCGTGCTGGCGACCGCTGCGCCGGCAGGATGGGGCCAGACTGCCCCCAGTCCCGCATACCCCGCGAAGCTGGTACGCATTGTCAACCCGGTGGCCGCCGGCGGCAATCAGGACATCGTGGCGCGCGCCTACGCCGAGCAATTCAGCAAAAGTTTGGGGCAGCAGTTCGTGGTCGAAAGCCGCCCGGGCAACAGTGCGATTGTCGGCACCCGCTTTGTTAAAGCCGCGCCTGCCGACGGTTACACCTTGCTGGCGATTTCAAATACGTTCGCGCGCACGCCGACGATGATAAAGGAAGCCGGCTACGACCCGCTCAAGGACTTCGCCGCGATTTCGATGACCAGCGATACACCGCTGGTATTCGCCATCAATCCCGCGCTGCCGGTGCGCACGGTGAAAGAATTCATTACGCTCGCCAAGCAACGGCCCGGTGAAATCTCCAGCGGCTCATCGGGCAGCGGCTCCACCGGACATGTCGCGGCAGAAATGTTTGCGCGGCAGGCAGGCATACGCCTGCTGCACATTCAGTACAAGGGCGCGGCACCTGCGGTGGTCGATCTCGTTGGCGGACATGTCATGCTGCGCTTCGATCAAGTCAGCACGTCGATCGCGCACATCCGTTCCGGAAGGCTGCGCGCGCTGGGCGTTACCAGCCGCAAGCGCTCCGCGCTGTTGCCGGACGTGCCAACCATCGACGAGGCAGGGCTGCCGGGTTTCCACGACACCACATTCAACGGCCTGATGGCGCCGGCGGGCACACCGCGGGCGATACTGGAGCGCGTGCGCGGCGAAGTGGCGAAAGCGGCCGCGGCTGCGGAGTTGCGCAATCGCTATCAGGAAATCGGCATCGAGCTCGTGAGCAGCAACGCCATCGATGAGTTCGCGGGCTTCCTGCGCAAGCACGTGGAAGACTTTACCAAGCTCGCGCGGGACGCGGGCATGGTCGAGAAATAAAAACGCTGCTGTTACTGTTTCTTTCCCAGTCCGATGGCGTCGTAAAACTCCTTGTACTCCACCATGCGCTTGGAGAGGAACTGCGCAAACTCCGTGCTGCCCATGAATACATCCTGAAAGATGTTGCGCTTGGCTACCTCTTTCCACTCCGGAGAGTCATGTGCTTTCTTCAGCGCGGTTTCCATCGTCACCACCGCCTCTTTCGGCACGCCGGCGGTAAACGTGAAGCCGCGTATGGTGCCCGCCGTAATCGGATAGCCAAGTTCCTGCAGCGTCGGCACATCGGGCGCTTGCGGCAGGCGCTTATCGGAAGCAATGGCCAGCACACGCAGTTTCTTGCCTTCGACAAACCCCTGACCTTCGCTCAGATTTTCTGTAGTAAAGGTCGTGTGCCCGCCGGCGACTGAAGTGACCGCTTCGCTACCGCCCTTGAAGGTGACAAATTTGATCTTCGCGCCGGGGATTTGCTTTTCCATCAGCCATATCACCATGCGGCCGGTGCCCGACGTCGAAGTCGTCGCACCCACCAGCGACTCCGGATCGCGCCGCACGGCTTCCATCAGATCCCTAAATGTCTTGTACGGCGAATCGACCGGCACCATGATGGTCTGCGGATCAATTGCGAACAACGCCAGCGGCGTGTAATTTTCCAGCCCGATATTGACGTCGGGCCGGTACGCCATCACCAGCATGGTTCCGGTCACCGACATCATGGTGTACGGATCGCCGCGCTTGGTTTTGAAGTAACTCCATCCGATCACTCCCGCGCCGCCGACGCGATTGTTCACCGTGAGCAGTTGCGGCAATAATTTTTCCTTGCGGATAATTTCTGCTACCACGCGCGACACCACATCGCCGCCGCTGCCGGCCGACGTGTGCACCACCAATTCTATCGGCTTGTTCGGATAGGGTTGCGCTAACGCGCTCACGCACATCAGCGCGGTCAACACACTGACAACTGAAGAAACAGCCGTGCGGGAAAATTTTATTGTGCGCATCTCATCCTCCATTTGTGACGAACCATGACAGGGTAACCTTTCAATTGCGGTGCGGCACCCTGCAAGTATCCGCATAACATAACTATTCGGCGTGTCGGCCTTACGCTTGCTATTGAGGCCTACTGAGGTTTCAAGCCGATTTGCTTGACCAGCTTGGCGTACATTGCGGTTTCCTGCTTGATCAACGCGGCGAGCACCTCGGGCGTCGAGCCCACGGCGTCGAGGCCCTGCGTGGCAAAGCGCTCTTGCACGTCCGGCGCCTTGATGATGCCCATGAGTTCCCTGGACAGCTTCGCCACGATAGCCTTGGGCGTCTTGGCGGGCACGATCACGCTGTGCCAAGTGATGTTCTCGTACCCCGGCAAAGTATCCGCGATGGGCGGCACATCCGGAAGGGCCGGGCTGCGCTTCAGTCCCGTGATGCCGATCGCCCGCAGCTTTCCTCCCTTTACCTGCGGTATGGCGACCAGCGGGCTCATGATGAACATCTGTACTTCCCCGCCCATGACCGCGGTGACCGCCTGCCCGGTTCCCTTGTAGTTCACGGCCACCGTCTTGATGCCGGCCATGTAATTGAACTGCTCCGCTGCCAGCAGGTTATTGGTTCCGGTCGCCGCGAAATTGAGCGCTCCCGGTTTGGCTTTGGCAAGGGCAATAAATTCCGACACCGATTTGGCCGGAACCGACGGCGGGATCACCATGAAGTACGCGCCGGAGGTGACCTGCGTGATGGGCTGAAAGTCGCGCTGGGGATCATACGGCAGCTTGAGATACACGCTCGGATTGATCGTGAGTCCGGCGCCGTTGGCAAGCAGCAGCGTGTATCCGTCCGGCGGCGCCTTCGCGCCGATCTCGAAGCCGACGAGGCCGCCCGCGCTGCCTCGATTGTCGACGACGACGGATTGGCCCCACTTGTCGGACATCTTCTGGCCCAGCAATCGTGAAAGCATGTCGCTCGGGCCGCCGGCCACGAAAGGCGCGACGAAGCGGATCGGCCTGTTTGGATAGTCTGCTGCGGCGTCAGCCGCGGCAACGCCCGATGCGGCGGACAACAAAACCGGAATCAACAACAAATGAGATGCGTGCTTCATGAAGTCCTCCTTGAACTGGCTATGAATGCTTTATCGGCGTGATGGAATGCGTCCCTGAAATATCTACAGACAGGCAAAGAGACGACTCGATGTGCTTCATTCGCGCCGCCCACTGCGGCGATATTTTTTTGTCGTATGAACTCCGGGCGTAGCATTTGAGCTCCGCACTGGCGAATACGCGGAACCGTGTGTACGAAATTTAAACTCACTTTTCACGAACCGGCAATGTATCTCTCGACGGGCGAACGGTCAACGGCGCCCGACAGGCGAAAAACACACCTACGACAATTCGGGCAGTTTTCCCGGCCGCACCGCCAACAGCGCCTGGTAAATCTTGCGGTCGATTTCTATACCCTCCTGCAGGTGGCGAATGCGCTCTCGAGACGAACGCTCGCCCGGCAAGCGGATTTCATCCACGCCCGGCTGGCGCGGCGCTGCTTTGACTTTTGCCAGCATTTCGCTCATGTCGCGGCGGAATTCGTCGCCCGGCAGCATGAGCTCGGGATTGATCGCCATGATCAGATAGCCATAGGTTTTGTCATCGCCGATTCCTGAGCCAGCCAGCACGCCGAGTGCCTGCATCGCCAAGGCCAGGGCAAATCCCTTGTAACCGCCGAACGGTAGTATCGTGGCAACTTGCGCGGGGTCGCGCGTCGGCAGACCCTGTGCATCGATGGCGACACCGTCGGGCAGCACCGCGCCGCGGCGTTCCTGAAAAATCAGATCGGTACCCATGAAGGCGGCGGCGCCAAGGTCGATGACAAACGGCTCCTGCAACGTGGGAAACCCAAACGCAATCGGATTGGTGCCGGTCGCAGCGCCAAGCGAACCGGGCGCAGCCACGTGCGCCCGGCTGCTGACGCTGTGGATGCCGACCATCCCGGCACGCGCAACCATTTCGACGTAGTGCGCGCTGCGCCCGCTCACCCAGGAATTGTTCACCCCGACCACCGACATGCCACGTTCGCGCGCCTTCGCTATCGCAACCTGCGTGGCGCGGTACATCGTCACCATGCCGTTGTTGTTGCCGCCGTCGAACAGCGCCGAGATGGATGTCTCGCGCAACGCGCGCATCGGCCGGCGCGGCTGCCGCAACTGCCGGTGCTCGGCAACATTGAGAATTTTCGGGAGTCCCGAATATTCGTAACCGCACAGTGCCGCGTCGACTACATGATCGGCGATGATGCGTGATTCCTCGGCGTCGTAACCGATACGCCCGAGCACTTCTTCCGAGAGCGTTTGCGCCTCACTGACGCTCAGGCGCACCCTGTCCTGCGAGATGTCTTGCAACTCAATTCCACATTAACTGTAAGTATTTGTTTTTATTATATATTTTACACACCCGCCCTGACCCCCTACCCCGCCGGGTGCTGGACCAAATCCGTGCGTGGGAAAGGGGGCAGGTAAATTACGCGGTCTTTTCTTTCTTCGGTGCGGTTGAACTCACGGCATCGGCCATTTTCACCTGCGGCACTACCGGAACGATGCCCGTCATCAGCGAGCCGGGCACGGATTCTATAAGTTCGCTTACGGTGAACATGCCTTCGTTGTCCCATTTGTGCAGGAATTTGAAGTCATCGCCGAAGATTTCGGTGTTGATGCGACCACGCTCGACATGGAAAACCTGGCCATTGATGGTGTCGGCCTGATCCGTCGCGAGATAAGCAACCATCGGCGCAATGTATTCCGGGCCCCGATTCTGCAGTGTCAGTTCGTATTGCTCCTTGGTCAGCAAGCCTGCCTCGAATTTGCGGCGGCGATTTTCTTTCACCTCAGGCGTCAGCGTCATGCGCGTATCCGCCGAGGGGCAGATGGCGTTGGCGGTAATGCCGTTCTTGTAGGTTTCCTTGGAAATCGAGCGCGTCAACCCGATGATGCCGGCCTTGGCTGCACTGTAGTTGCATTGCCCCACTGAGCCTTTGAACGCGTCCGACGAAAAATTGATAATGCGCCCGTGTCCTGCCTGCCGCATGTATTTCACCGCGTGATGGCAGGTATTCCAGTTGCCTTTTAGATGCACTGCGATCACGGAATCGAAATCGTCCTCCGACATATTCCAGATCATGCGCTCGCGCAAATTGCCGGCGACGTTCACCAGTATGTCGATCTTGCCGTAGGCGTCGACACACTGCTTGATCATCAGTCCTGCTTTGAGATATTCAGCGACCGAGTCATAGTTGGCCTGCGCTTTGCCGCCCGCTTTGACGATTTCCGCCACCACATCATCGGCGGGACGTTCCTCGGTTTTTTCGCCGCCGCGGCCCACACCGGGATCAACCACAATCACGCTGGCGCCTTCCTTGGCGAGCAACAACGCAATCGCACGCCCGATGCCGCGGCCCGCGCCCGTCACTACCGCTGCTTTTCCCTTTAGATGCATTTGGTCTCTCCTTGTGGTTATTGCCGATTCGACGGAATGCACAAGTATACCGGGACACTGGACAATCGGTGCAGTACAGGTAGATTAGCGATTCCAATATTTGCAACGGCGCGCACGCCATGCGAACACTGTTCAATCTGACAGCAATTCTGCCGGCGCTGCTATTCACCGCGGTCGTTCAGGCACAATCTTTCCCAACGAAACCTGTGCGCCTGATCGTGCCGTATCCGCCGGCGGGCTCCACCGATTTTGTCGCGCGCGAAGTCGGGGTAAAACTGAGTGAGTATTTCGGCCAGCAAATCGTCATCGACAACCGGCCGGGCGCGGGCACGCTGATCGGCTTGACACAAGGCGCACGGGCGCCAGCTGACGGTTACACCATCACTTTCGGCACTTCGGCAGGACTCGCCGTGAATCCCGCACTCGGCGTAAAAATGCCGTTTGATCCCATGCGCGATTTTGTACCCGTCGGCCTGATGGTCTATGTACCGTATTTTCTGGTGGTAAATCCCGCGCTGCCGGTGAAAAACATCAAGGACCTCATCGATCTTGCAAAGTCACAGCCTGGCAAGATCAATTTTGCCTCGCCCGGCGTGGGCACACCCAATCACCTCGGCATCGAAATGCTCAACCAGATGGGCGGTGTCAAATTCGTGCATGTGCCGTACAAAGGCGGAGCGCAGGCCATAACGGATCTTATTGCGGGGCAGGTTCAAGTCATTTTTTCCGGCACGCCGCAGTTTTCGGCGTTCAGCAAAGTGGGGCGCCTGCGAGTCATTGCAACCTCAACGCAAAAACCCAATCGCGTGGCCCCCGGTATTCCGACTATCGCAGAAACCTTTCCCGGATTTGATTGCAATACCTGGTTCGGCCTGTTGGCGCCCGCGGGCACGCCTGCCGCCGTCATCACAAAGCTCAATACCGAGTTGAATCGCGCGCTCGCCGACGCCGGACTGATACAACGCCTGCTCGATCAAGGCGTCGAAGCCACGCCCGGCCCGCCGGCGGCATTCAGCCAGTTGATCACCGCCGAGACCGACCGCTGGCGCAAAGTTATCAAGGCTGCGGGGATTAC
>JAKFYK010000158.1 GCA_021730905.1 Betaproteobacteria bacterium
TCGGCGGAGGAGAAAATCCTGGGATTATGCAATTGAATATGATGCGCCACGTGTCTTCGTTCGGGTAGGCCCGGGACTGCACTTGGACGAACTCCGGCAGCACCTTGCCGGGGTTCGCAGGTGCCGGGCGGATGGGCGGTAGTTGCTGTGTGCCGTGATCAGCCTGCTCGACACCTAGACCGAGTCGTGACTACTGCGCGTCAAGCACGGATCGCGGCATTTACCGCCGGCATGACCTTTTCCGCCATCAATTCCATCGAGCGGCGCGCGAGCGTGGTATCCACCCAGTCGTGGCCGCAGTAAAGCAACGTGCCAAAGTCGCCAATGGTTTCGCGAAACTTGAGCAGTTGATCGACAACGGAATTGACCCCGCCCGCGATTACCAGCGTGTCGAGCAGAAATTCCACCGTCAGCGCCGAATCCTGCATCGCCAAATCGGGCTTGTAGATATTGGCGCTGCCGCGCGCGAGACGCTTGGTCAGCAAATTCCAGAAATAGAAACCGTACGGACCCTCGCGCGTCTTGGCGTAGCGCTTTGCGGTGACCTCATCATCCGCGACGAATATGCTTTTGCACACGCGCCAATCCTGACGATCCGCTTTGAGACCCGACAGGCCACAACCTTTTTCGTAACCCGGAAAGTGCGTCGCCACCCAGTTGGGCTGTAAAAAGTTGGCGGAAATCGGCTTCCAGCCGCGCTGAGCCGCGGCAATGATACCCTTGGAATACGGCTCCACTACCGTCACCACGATCGGTGGATGCGGCTGCTGATAAGGCTTCAACATCACCCCCTGCCCGACCCCCGGAATCATGGTTTCAGCCGTGCTGATGTTCCAAAAGTCGCCCTTGATATCGTACGGCGGCTCACCGCGCCAGATCGCGAGTATCTGATTGATCGACTCGACGAACATTTTTGTGCGGTCGTTGTTGATGTTGCCGAACACTTCCTGATCCGAGCGCAATCCCCCCGGCCCGATGCCGAACAGAAAACGTCCTTCGAGCATGTGATCGATCATTGCTACATTCGCCGCCACTGCGGCCGGATGGCTGTTGGGCAGATTCACCGTGCCGCTGCCCAGCCTGATCTGTTTGGTGTCGTGCGCGAGGCTTGCGATGAACGCGAGGCAGGAAGGAATATTTTCGCAGATATCCGTGGTATGTTCGCCGATGAATGCGTCGCAATAACCGAGTTTATCCGCGAGCAAAACTGCTTCCCGATCCTCCTTTAGCGTCTGCGTGTAGCTGCGATCTGGCGGATGAATGGGCATGGTAAAAAAGCCGAGTTTCACGTGGTTTTCTCTCCCTGAATTGTCGTGGATCAATGCAGCACTACTGCGGCTCTATCCCTGCCTGCCGCGCCACCTTGATCCACTTGGCGATTTCGGACTTGATAAAGGCGTCGTGTTCTTCGAGCGTGCTGCCAATGGGATCGGCGCCGCGCTCAAGCAGGATCTTGCGATTGGCCGGATCGCGCAGTGAGGCGATGAGCGCGCCGTTCAGGCGTTCCGCAATGGGGCGCGGAATACCCGCCGGCCCGATAAAGCCGAAGCCGCTGCTCACGACGTAGCCGGGCATCCCCGCTTCGATCATGGTGGGAATGTCTTGAGCGAAGCCGGAGCGCTTCTCGCCCGTCTGCGCGATCAGCCGCAAGCGTCCGCTCTGCACATGGCCTGTCAGCAATGGCAGGCTGGAAAACTGCAACTGCACGTGGCCAGCGACCAGATCAATCACCGCCGGACCTGCGCCCTTGTACGGCACATGCGTAATCTTGGTGCCGGCCATGGTATTGAACAACTCCACCGACAGGTGACCAACCGTGCCGTTACCCGACGAGGAACAAAACAACTGTCCGGGACGCGTCTTGGCAAGCGCAGCAAGTTCCTTGATGCTCTTTACCGGCAACGACGGATGCACCACCAGCCCGGACGGCACATCGACGATGATCCCCAAACCGATGAAATCTTTTGCCGTGTCGTAGGGTAATTTTTTGTTCATCGACGGATTCATGACAAAACTTGCCGCCACCAGCCCGGTGGTGTAGCCGTCGGCAGGGCTGCGTGCAATGGCTTCACCGCCTACGATGCCGCCACCGCCCGGCCGGTAATCAAACACCAGTTGCTGGCCGAGCACCTCCGTCATCTTCGGCTGCAGCAATCTGAAAAACACATCGCTGTTGCCGCCGGGCGCGGCCGGATTTACCACGCGGATGAGTTTGTTAGGAAAACCCTGCGACAGCGCAGCGCTGCTGACAGCAATGGCCATGAGGCCCAACCACCAACGATTCATAAGCGATCTCCTCGATGTAATAATTATTATATTAAACAATTACTTATGTTTTTTCAGCGATTGGTTTTGCCTGGTATACCAGTCGAGTATTTGCTCGCCGGTCCAGAACACCACACCCGGCTTTTTGCGCAGCGTTTTGAACACGGTTTCGAAATATTTGATGCGATGCGCGACACCTGAAATATACGGATGCACGCCTATCGCCATGATTTTTGCGCGCGTCTTGCCTTCCTCGTACAGGCGCTCGAAATGATCCATGGTGCGCGTAACGAATTCGTTGCTCGAATGATGCTGCACCATCATCATCGGAATATCGTTGCACTCCACGTTATAGGGCATCGCCACCACGTTGCCGTGATCGGTGCGTATGTTGCACGGCTCATCGTCGATGATCCAGTCGGCAATGTATTTGATGCCCGCCTCCGCCAGATAATCCGGTGTGTAGTAGGTCTCTGTCAGCCCCGGCGACAGCCAGCCCGCCGGTGCCTTGCCGGTAAAATCCTTGATGGTTTTTACCGTGCGCTGAATCATCGCGCGCTGGTCTTTTTCAACGTGTATCGGCTGCTGATCGTACGAGTGGCCGACAAACTCCCAGCCGGATTTCAACGCCTCCTCGGCGACGCGGGCATAATCGGTGCAAACGCGCGCATTGGTGAACAGCGACGCCTTGATGCCCAGATCATCCAGTGCCCGCTTCATGCGCCAGAACCCCACGCGCATGCCGTACTCGTGCCACGCCCAGTGCGCAAAATCGGGCAAACGATTGACGTGTGTCGGCGGCGGCAACACCTGCCGCGGCATTGGACGATGTATGTCCCACACCTCGACGTTGATAATGGGCCAAACCACCACGCGCGCGCCGCCGGGCAGCTTCAGCGGCGGACGATCAATAATGGCGGAATAATCAAGACGTTTGGAGGGCAGCATGGTGTTCTGCGATTGTAAGGAGTGGCTTTCTGCTTCGCGATTATACGAGCAATTTGCATCTCCAGTTACGATTGACTACCATGCGCACCCAAGGAGACAACTCATGCAACGCATTGCACTGCAGTTGGCAATTGCCGCCGTAGCGATCGGCAATGCTACCGCGCAAAACTATCCGGCACGTCCGATCCGCCTGATCGTTCCTTTTCCGCCCGGCGGCAACATCGACATTACCGCGCGCGCCATCGCACCGGGTTTGACCGACCTGCTCGGGCAGACCATCGTCGTCGATAACCGTGGCGGCGCCGGCGGCATTATCGGCACCGATCTCGTCGCCAAGTCCACGCCCGACGGCTATACGCTGGTACTTGCCTCCAGCGGCACGGTCACGGTCGCGCCATCGCTCTACACCAAGATGCCTTACGACCCGGTGAAAGATCTGTCGCCGATTACGCTGCTGTCGTATGTGCCTATCGTGCTGGTGGTAAACCCCAACAATCCGGCGAAGTCGGTCAAGGATTTCATTGCGCTCGCCAAATCACGCCCCGGCAAGATGATCATGGCATCCGCTGGAAACGGCACTACCAACCAACTGGCGGGCGAGCTTTTTCAACTGGAAACGGGCGCCAAATTCGTTCACGTTCCCTACAAGGGCGCCGGCCCTGCGCTGATCGATTTGATGGGCGGCCAGGTCGAAATGCTGTTTGACCAATTGAGTGCATCCAGCAACTACATCAAAATCGGAAAGCTGCGCGCGCTGGTGGTGGCGGGAGAGAAACGTAACGCGGTGATTCCGGACGTGCCGACCATGACCGAAAGCGGTCTGAAGAATTGCGACGCGGGCACCTTCACCGCGCTGATGGGTCCGGCAGGATTGTCACGCGACATCATCGTCAAACTGAATACAGCCGGAAATAAAACATTGGCGATGCAGACCACGCGCGATCGCTTTGCTGCGGTGGGCGCCGACATACTTGGCGGCACGCCGGCGAATCTGGATGCGAATTTGAAACAGGAACTGGCGAAGTGGACGCGGGTGGCGAAAGCCGCCAATATCAAGATTGAATAGTCGTGAAGGATATTACAAAATAATGTTTAAAAACAAGTAGTTACTATACTTTCGCATAAAGCCACGGTCGCTCGTTTCTATAAGCCGCTTCAAACGCATCAAGCTCACGCCGGTATTGCACCGTGCGCGCAATATCATCCAGTCCTTCCAGCAAACACTTTTTACGCACCGGATGAATTTCAAAGCGGTGCATCCCCCCTTGCGAGTCGATCACCGTTTGCGCTGCCAGATCAACGCTGATGGTGGCGCCCGGATGCTCGCGCAACTGCGTACGCAGTTCGGTGCACTCCGCGTCACTTAGCACCACCGGCAGCAAGCCGTTCTTGTAACAGTTGTTGGCATGTATATCGCCGAAACTCGACGCGATCACGCAGCGGATGCCGAATTCATACAGCGCATAGACTGCGCTCTCGCGCGATGAGCCGCTGCCCCAGTTGCGATCCGCGACGATAATCTGCGCGCGGTTAAAAGGCTCGGCGTTGAGGATGTGTTCCTTTTCCGTGCCATCGGCATTAAACCGCCGGTCGTGAAACAGTATGCGTGCGTGCGCCGGCCCGCGCGGCACCTTGTTAAAGCGCGTCGGACACAGTTGATTGGTATCGACGTTGGGTTCGTCGATAGGCGCCGCAATGGCAGTGAGCGTAGTGAAGGGTGTCATTTCATGCGCCTTTCATCAGATCACGCACGTCCGTCAATCTACCCTTCAGCGCCGCTGCTGCTGCCATCGCCGGACTCACCAGATGCGTGCGTCCACCGGTGCCCTGGCGTCCTTTGAAATTGCGATTGGACGTCGATGCGCAACGCTCGCCGGGCTGCAATTGATCACCGTTGATCGCGGTGCACAGCGAACAGCCCGGTTCTCGCCATTCGAAATTGGCGGCCTTCAGTATTTGATCCAGCCCTTCTTTTTCGGCCTGGCGCTTGACCACTTGCGAACCGGGCACCACCCATGCAGGCACCACCGCGCGACCCAGCTTTGCCACTTCGGCCGCGGCGCGGATGTCCTCTATACGACTGTTGGTGCAGGAGCCGATGAATACTTTGTCCACCTTGATATCAGTTAACGCCATGCCCGGTGTCAAAGCCTGATACTCGATGGCGGAAGCAACTTCCTGCGCCGCTATTTCATCCCTGATATCGCGCGGATTCGGCACCACGCCGGTAACGGGTCCGCCTTGTTCCGGGTTGGTACCCCAAGTCACCATCGGCGCGATTTCCGCCGCGTTCAGTGCGACTTCGCGGTCGAAGCGCGCTCCCTCATCGCTGGGCAACTGCTTCCACAAGGCGACTGCCGCATCCCATTGCGCATCCGCAGGCGCATACGGGCGGCCCTGCATGTAAGCGTAAGTCGTATCATCCGGCGCGACCATGCCCGCGCGCGCGCCGGCCTCGATCGACATATTGCACACCGTCATGCGCCCTTCCATGCTCATGTTGCGAAACGTGCTGCCAGCATATTCGATCACATGTCCCGTTCCGCCAGCCACGCCGATGTGAGCAATGATGGCGAGAATCACATCTTTGGACGACACTCCGAATCCCAGCGTGCCGTCTATCACAATGCGCAGGGTTTTTTGCTGGCGTTGCCAGATCGTCTGCGTCGCCATCACATGCATCATGTCGGAGGCGCCGATACCGAATGCCAGGCAACCAAATGCGCCGTGCGTCGAGGTATGCGAATCCGCGCCGCAGATCAACAACCCCGGCTGCGTGATGCCTTGCTCCGGCGGCACAATGTGCAGAATGCCCTGGCGCGGATCGTCGATGCCAAACAGCGTGATGCCGTGTTTTGCGGTGTTAGTCTGAAGCTTGATCACCATGTTGCGAATGTCGGCGTTGGCGATACCTGCGACGCCTTTTTCGCGTCCAGTGGTCGGCACGTAATGATCGTTAAACGCAAACACTTGTTTGGGCCGCGCCACCGCGCGGCCCTGTTGGTCGAGCTTGTCGAATGCGTGCGACGACCCTTCGTGTATCAGCGCGCGATCCACATGCAGCAGGAGCTCGCCTTCTTCCTCCACCACCAGATGGCGGTTCCAGATTTTCTCGAACAGCGTCAGTGCCATATCAAAGTCCCCGCCTGGGAATGCCCAAAAGCCTGTGATGCTCTTAAAATAAGTGTTTTAAACAAATAGTTAATTAACGGCGCATGAGCAGCAGACTACTTCAGTCTGGCGACAATGGCCTCGGTCATACGTCGCGTGCCGGCGTCTCCGCCGAGATCGCGCGTGACATCGCGTTTCTCGGCAAGCACCTGCGACAGCGCTTTTTCAATGCGGTCCGCGGGTTGCGGCTGGCCGATGTAGCGCAGCATCATCACTGCCGACAATATCGCCGCCATAGGATTGGCGATGTCCTTGCCCGCGATGTCGGGCGCGGACCCATGCACCGCTTCAAACATCGCGCAATCGGGCCCGATGTTCGCGCCGGGCGCGACACCCAGTCCGCCCACCAAACCCGCCGCGAGGTCGGACACGATGTCGCCGTACAGATTGGGCAGCAGCAGGCCGTCGAAAATCTCCGGCTTCATCACCAGCTCCATGCACAGCGCATCGACCACGCGCTGATCGAGCGTGATTTCCGGATAAGCCTTGGCCGTCTCCTGCGCGGTTTTCAGGAACAGGCCGTCCGTCATTTTCATCACGTTGGCCTTGTGGCCCACGGTAAGCTTCTTGCGCTTCAGCCGGCGCATGTAATCGAGCGCGAATTGGGTGACGCGTTCCGTGGCGCG
>JAKFYK010000132.1 GCA_021730905.1 Betaproteobacteria bacterium
GGCGCGATTGCCGCGGGTCGTATCGCGTGTAGCCGCTGATATTCCGGCGCAGCACGTCCAGAGGATTCGACCCGACGCGCGTCACGCCGTTCAACTCGAGTTCGACGAATACCGCGCTGGTGCTGGCGCTGGTCGCCGTGGACAGGCGGTGTCCGACGACGCGCAATGCCCAGCAGCCGCCGTCGTATTCGAATCCGGCGATTGCTTCGAGCAGCCGTTTGTCCTGAATCGAATAATTCCAGCGGCCGACGGCGTTCCATTTGCCGGCGATCGGCCATTGCCCGGAAATATCGAACTGCTTGAATGAATTCACCGTGTGGCGATAGGCGAGATTCAGCACCTTGCCCTGCTGCGGCTGGTAGCGTGCGGCGACGCTCATGCGCTGCGTCTGGCTGGTGTCGGTGTTGTACTGCCAGCCAAGATCGGCGGTCCAGTTAGGCGCGACGTTGCCGCTCAGCGCTGCCAGCAGGTCGGAGCGCGAACTCTGATTGTTACGTACCGGTACGCCTGGCACGGTTACTTGCTGCGGGCGGAAGTAGTACCGCTGTGCAATGCCCGCGCGCAGCACTTCGACGCCGGTATCCGGGTTGATCAGCCGTGTATTCACGCCCAGCGTGAGTTGGTTGGCATCGTTGATGCGGTCGTGCCCGCTGAACTGGTTTTCCGAATAAATGGTCGCAAAGTTGATGTCCTGCACGCCGCTTTCGAAATTCGGTATCTGGCTCTGGTCGCGATACGGGATATAGACGTAGTAGAGCTTGGGCTCAAGCGTTTGCGTATACGATTTGCCGAACAGACTCGTGCCGCGCTCGAACAACAACCCGCTGTCGGCTGTGAAGGTGGGTAGCACGCGCGTTTTATCCGGCAGCGCCGCTGTGTTGTTTTGATCCAGAAAATAGCGCGACATGTGCACGCCGACTTTGGGCGTCACATAGCCATAGGGCGCGGTGAACGGGAGCGACAGGCTTGGATAGGCCACTGCCCTCCTGCCGTTCACCATTGTCGGATGGGTAAAATCGGTATAGCTGCTGTAAAAATCGAAATCGCTGCGCAGCACATCCTGATTCTGGGCGGTGAATGTCAGTTGCGGGCGCCGGCCATAGGGTGGCGTCAGCGGTGCCAGCGGATCGGATTGCAGCGTCTGCCAACCCTGCGCCAGCGCGGAAAACGCATAAGTCCCGCCATTGCCCCACGTGCCGCCGCGCGACAGCACGCCTTGCCGCGCGAGAAAAGTTTGCGAGGTGAGCGCGATTTGCGTCGACAGATCGGAAAAATATTTTCCGTCGGAGACCCGATTCAGATCCAGCGACCCCGCCCAGCCGTTGGCAAATGCGTGCGAGTGGTTGAATCTAAACAGGTGCCGATTGATGCCGGTGACATTGTCGTTCGGTAGATACTCGAGGTGAAAATCGCCCCGATATGCCGGCTCCAGGTAACGAAATTCCGAGCGCAACTGAAGTCCGCGCCGGGCCATCAGGCGCGGCGCAATCGTCATATCGCGGTTAGGCGCCATGTTCCAGTAATACGGCACGGTCAGTTCGAAACCGCCGGTGCTGGTGTTGCCATAGTTTGGGGTTAGAAATCCCGATTTACGTTCCTGGTGCAGCGTGAACCACATATAGGGCGTATAAAAAATGGTGCTGCCCAGAAAATCGACAGAAGCATCGCGCGCGGTACCGAGATTGTTATTCTTGTCGATCTGCATTTCGCGCGCGCGGATGAGCCACGAATCGTCGCCGGGTTCGCACGTGGTGTAGGTGGCTTGCTGCGCGCGGAACAGCCCTGGGCCGTCAAATACAACACGGTCGGCAGTGCCGCGCGCATCAAACGGTGAAACCGTGGTGCGAGAGCCCGGCGCGTTACCGGTTTCCTTGGGGCTCAGCGAGTAGCGGGCGCTCTCCATCAGCCCGCGGTCGGTGTCAAGGTTGTAACGCAGCCGCGCGCCTTCGGTGATTTCAGGACCTTGCTCCATACGCACATTGCCGATGGCGGTGAGTTCGTTGTCGCGTTTGTCGTGACGCATCCAGTCGGCAGAAATCGATTGCCCGCGTCCGCGGAAACGCGCGCTGCCCTGCGCTTCTGTTTCGCGATCGCTGTGGCCCTGCAGGCGATCACCTTCCATGTACATCGGCGTGTCATCTTTGTTCGACGGCGGCAGGTCGATCAGCGACGGTTGCGGGCGTATTTGCAAACCCTGTTGCGCGATGGCGAGCGCCGGCAGCGCGCACAGAAGCGCTAACGCGACACGGGATTTACGCGGACAGACCATCATGGGGAAGGCGTTGCAGTGCGAGGTGCTAAAATCGCATAAATCCCAACTTAAGGCAATCAAGGCTTTGTCCGAAACGGATACCCGACTGGCGGACCTGCACACGTGGCTCGCGGGTAACTTCTTCAAAGCAAACGCGTTTTCTGTCGCGCCCGCATCGGCGGATGCAAGTTTCCGGCGTTATTTTCGGATTACCGCGGGTGGTAAAACTTGCATCGCCATGGACGCGCCTCCACCACGCGAAGATTGCCGACCGTTTGTGCGCGTGGCGGGCCTGATGCGCGAGGCGGGGCTCAACGTGCCGCAGGTCGTCGCGCAGGATATCGAGCGCGGGTTTTTGCTGCTGAGCGATTTAGGTACGACCACTTATCTTGCAGCATTTGACGCAGGCAATCCCGACGCACTCTTCAGCGATGCCATCGATGCGCTAATCACGTGGCAGCGCGCCAGCCGGCCCGGGGTATTGCCGCCGTACGACGCCGCGTTGCTGCAGCGCGAGATCGATCTGTTTCCCGATTGGTATGTCGGTAAGCATCTGCAAACCACCTTCACCGGTGCGCAGCAGGAGGCGTTCGCGGGTGTTGCCAAACTGTTGATCGATGCCGCGCTCGCGCAGCCCGAGGTGTATGTGCATCGCGACTACATGCCGCGCAATCTCATGCTGTCCACGCCCAACCCGGGTGTGCTGGATTTTCAGGACGCGGTGTACGGCCCGATAACCTACGACGTGGCGTCGTTGTTTCGAGATGCCTTTGTGAGCTGGCCGGAGGCGCGCGAACTCGATTGGGTGATCCGCTACTGGGAACGCGCGAAAGCGGCGGGCCTGCCGGTACATGCTGATTTTGCAATGTTCTGGCGGGATTTCGAATGGATGGGCCTGCAGCGCCACATCAAAGTGCTGGGCATTTTCGCGCGCATCCATTATCGCGACGGCAAGCCGCATTACCTGACCGACACGCCGCGCTTTATCGGTTACGCACGCCGCGTTAGCGCGCGTTACCGCGAGCTCGCGCCGCTGGCCAAACTGCTGGACGAACTCGAAGGCCGAGCGCGCAGCATCGGCTACACTTTCTGATGAAAGCACTGATCCTCGCAGCGGGCCGCGGAGAGCGCATGCGGCCGCTGACCGACGCCACGCCCAAGCCGTTGCTGATGGTTGGCGGCAAGCCGTTGATCGTGTGGGTTATCGAGCGCCTCAAACGCGCAGGGGTGGCGGACTTGGTGGTCAACGTTTCGCATCTGGCCGATCAGATCGAGCGGGAGTTGGGCGATGGCGCAAAGTTCGGTGTGCGTATTTCCTACTCGTTTGAGCGCGAAGCGCTGGAGACCGCGGGCGGTATCGCATGGGCATTGCCGTTACTGGCGGACAGGCCCTTTCTGGTCGTCAACAGCGACGTCTACAGCAATTACGATTTCGCGGATTTGAAAGAACGCGCGCAATCGCTATCCGCAACCCGCCCCGCGCATCTGGTGCTGGTGGACAATCCCCAGCACCACCCGCAGGGCGATTTCGGCTTGCGCGACGGCACGGTTACTGCCGCCGGGACACGGCTCACTTTCAGCGGCATCGGCGCCTATCATCCGGCGCTGTTCGCTGGCATCGCGCGCGGCGAAAAAGCCCGCTTGGCCGCGCGACTGGCCGCGCCTATCGCCGAAGGCCGCGTTACAGGAGAACACTTCCGTGGTGAATGGAACGACGTTGGCACACCGCAACGGCTCGCTGAGCTGGATGTTCGTTTGCGGGCGGTCTGATCCGGTCATTCCCGGCGCTATAATCGACGTGCCATGAACACTGCCCCGCACCTACGCCGCCGCGCGCGGCTGGCACAACTGATCGGCAAAGGCGTCGCCATCATACCCACCGCGCCGGAGCGCACGCGCAATCGTGACGCGCACTATCCATATCGCTACGACAGTTATTTTTTTCACCTCACAGGCTTTACGGAGCCGGAAGCGGTGGTGGTGGTCGTGGCTGGCGAAAAGCCGCGTAATTTGTTGTTTTGCAGAGAAAAAAATGAAGAACGCGAAATCTGGGACGGCTTCCGTTACGGCCCGGTTGCCGCGAAGGAATCGTTTGCGTTTGATGAGACCTACACTATCGATCAACTCGACAAGCTGATGCCCGATCTGTTGGCTGACCAGCCGGCGGTTTACGCCCATCTGGGCGGTGACAGTGCGTGGGACGCGCGCGTGCTCGGCTGGGTAAACGAGGTTCGCAATCGTGCGCGCACCGGCGTAGCCGCACCACGCGACATAGCCGATGTGCATACGCTGCTCGATGATCTGCGCCTGATCAAGGACGCCGATGAACTGGCGACCATGCGCGGCGCAGCGGCGATCTCCACCGGCGCCCACGTGCGCGCAATGCGCGCCGCGCGCGCCGGCATCACTGAATACCAGATCGAAGCCGAGTTGCTGCACGAATTCCGGCGGCTGGGCGCGCAGTCGCCTGCATATACCTCGATTGTCGCATCGGGCGCCAATGCCTGCGTGCTGCACTATGTCAGCAATGATGCCGTGCTGAAAGACGGCGATCTGTTGCTGATAGACGCGGGCTGCGAACTCGATGGCTATGCCTCTGATATCACGCGCACGTTTCCGGTGAATGGCCGTTTCAGTGCGCCGCAAAGAGCCGTGTATGAGCTGGTGCTGGCAGCGCAGGCGGCCGCGATTGCCGAGGTTAAACCCGGCAACCCATGGAACGCGCCTCATTATGCCGCGGTGAAAGTGCTGGCACAAGGCTTCATCGATTTGAAATTACTCACTGGCGACTTGGCGGAAGTTCTCGAAAAAGAAACTTATCGCAAGTTTTACATGCATCGCACCGGACACTGGCTGGGTCTGGATGTGCATGATGCCGGCGACTACAAGCGCGACGGGCAATGGCGCGCGTTGCAACCGGGTATGGTGCTGACGGTTGAGCCAGGCTGTTACATCCGTCCCGGTGACGGCGTGCCTGCCGAGTTCGCCAACATTGGCGTGCGCATAGAAGACGATGCAGTGGTCACCGCAACGGGTTGCGAAATACTGACTTCAGCGGCACCCAAGACCGTAAGCGACATCGAAACGCTGATGGCGTCACGCTGAACGATGAATGCAGATACCGATATAGCCATTGTAGGCGGCGGCCCGGTGGGCGCGGCACTGGCGCTGGCTTTATGTGGCAACGGTGGCAGTGGCAACAGCGGTCTGCGCGTTACCGTACTGGAAGCGCGTGCTGAGCGTGCAAGCGATCCACGCCCTATCGCGCTGTCGCACGGCAGCCGTTTGTTGCTGGAGCGGTTGGGTGCGTGGCGTGGGCTGAATCCAACCGTGATCAGCAACATACACGTGTCGCAACGCGGCGCCTTCGGCCGCGTGGTCATGAACGCTGCGGATGCAGGCGTACCGGCTTTAGGGTATGTGGTTGATTACAACCACATTTTTTTGGCGCTGGCCGATGCAATACGCAGCAACGAATGTGACTACCGCGAAGGCGTGCGTGCCACGGCGCTGCATCACGATGGTGGAGTTCGGCGCGTCGACTACACGCGTGATGGCGCGGCAGCAACGCTGACCGCGCGCGTGGTGGTGGTTGCCGATGGTGGCGATATTGAAGGACTCGCGCCGCCCAAAATTACCGATTACGCGCAACACGCACTGACCGCGCGCGTAAGCACGACGCTGCCGCACAAAAATGTTGCTTACGAACGTTTCACGAAAGACGGTCCATTGGCGTTGTTGCCGTTCGGCGACGAGATGGCGCTGGTGTGGACGCTCACTCCAGCGCGCGCGGAAGCATTAAAAGACGCTGACTTGAAAACCTTTTGCGCAGCGCTGCGAGAGGCTTTCGGCGGGCGTCTGGGTGATTTCAAAACCGTCGCACAGCGCGCGTGTTATCCGCTCTCCTTGCGCTATGCGCCGCAAACATCAATGCCCGGCGTGGTGACTATCGGCAACGCGGCGCAGACTTTGCACCCGGTGGCGGGACAAGGTTTCAATCTCGGATTGCGCGATGCGTGGGAACTCGCACAAGCATTACGCACGATTCGGGTGCAAGCCCTGAGCGATAACGGGATCTTGCGTCAATATCGCGCCAGCCGCCGCATCGACCGCGGTGCAACCTTGGCGGCGACGCATGGATTAGTGCGATTGTTTTCAAATGATTTTTTTCCGTTGAATGCAATGCGCGGTGCAGGCATGACTTTGCTGGGCTGCGTCGCGCCCGCGCGAAATTTCTTGGCGCGGCGCATGATATTCGGCGTGCGGGGCTAGGCGGCACGCGATGATGCGCTTTGTTCACTGCGCGCAGTCCTCTAGCACGAATTACGCAAGTTTTGTGCGAACAACTTCCGGTAAGTGCCTAGGTTTACAACAGGTTTCCGCCGCAGAGGAATTCGCGGGTGTCGCATGTATGCCGACGAAACCATCAGTGCGTAAAAAATAATCAATTTTCCCTTTGCACGCTGCACACGCAGGATTAGAATCGCGTCCTTTCCGCATCAGCTTGTACCAATAACAAAGCAACAACCCGCGTATGCGAATCGGCAAACACATTTTGAAGAACAAGCTGGTGGTCGCGCCCATGGCGGGCGTGACGGACCGGCCGTTCCGTCAATTGTGCAAGCAGATGGGCGCAGGCATGGCGGTTTCCGAAATGGTGGCGAGCAATTCATTGCTGTGGGGCTCCGAAAAAACACGCCGCC
>JAKFYK010000182.1 GCA_021730905.1 Betaproteobacteria bacterium
GTCGCGCCCATCGGCATTTCGGCGGGCTTCGCCTGCATGGCGGTCGCAATCAACGCTCAGAAATTCACCAAGACCGCCAATATCTGGGGCGTGTCGAACAATCGCATGGGAACCAATACCAACCGGATCGTGTTGTTTCGCAAGCCGGTGTAATGGGCAGGACTACAGGATATCCCCGAAAAACAAAGCCATATCCGGAAATTGATGCAATTCATGCACGCGCACCTTCAGGCGCGCGTAGTGCGCTTCCGTTAACGGCCATTTACTCGCCGTAAAACATTCGCGGAATTTGTGCTCGACTTCTTCGTGTGGAATCGGCCGGCCTTCGCTGCCAGCAACATCTTCTACGCGGCAAACAAGCTTGCCATGCTTGCGCGTACGCACCTGTAGTTCCACCGGGCCGCGCGTGCCGGTTTGCACGGGATCGACCTTCAGCACGATCTTGCCAATGTGCGCGGCGATGACCGGATCGCGCGCGGCCTCCGGCTGAATTTCGGCGAGTCCCAGCCGGCGGCGCACCAGCGCGCAGGCTATCGAGTAACGCAAATTGAATTGCGCCGCCACTTGCGCATCACCACTCGGGTCATAGTCGCCGCCGACGATGCGCTCCATATACGGCGTGATAATCGCTTCGATCGCCAGCACATCATCGGGATCTAAATCGTATTGCCGCACCAGGCTCAATGTTGCATCTATCGCGGTATGGTTGCAGCCGCAGCTCGGATATTTCTTGATGCTGGCCCGATCGTTGTCGAAGCGTTTGCCCAGCTCATGCGTCAGCTTATCGGCGTCGCCTTGCTGATACAGCGCGTAAAAACCAAATTTCCCTTCGATCACATCCGGTGGCGCGGTAATGCCACGTTGCGCCAGCAGCGCAGCGTACACGCCCGAGCGCGCGGCAAACGCCGACAGCATGCGCTTGGTCAGCGACGGCTGTATATTGGCCTGCTGCGTGCCGGAGGCCTGCAGAAACGCAATCCCCAATGCGTGCTGCGTTTGTTCGATGCTCAGGTTCAGCAGACGCGCACAGGCAGCCGCTGCGCCGAACCCACCCATCGCCGCCGTGAAATGAAATCCCCGATTCGGATACGCAGCAGACGCTGCAAAACGATGCGTAATATCGCAACCCAGCACCAGCGCCGCCAGAAAATCGCGGCCTGACACGCGCTGACGCTCGGCGATTGCCAGTGCGGCGGGCAACACCGCAATGTTGACGTGAACCGCAGCACCGAATCCGATTGAGTCATATTCAATCGCGGCCGCCGTCATGCCGTTGATAAAGGCTGCCGATGTCACTGGCAGGCGCCCACCGTAAGCCCACACCGTCGCATCTTCGCGACCACCTTCTTCGGACAGCATCGCATGAGTTTCCGGGCAGCCCGGCGCGTCGGCACCCGCCCACGCCACCGCCAGTGTGTCCAGCATGAGTAGCCGCGCAGCATCGAAGTTTGCCTGCGGAATCGCCTCGAACGGCGTTTCGATGGCGTGCCGAGCCAGGCAATGGGTAATACTGGTCATGAGGTGCGCCGCATGACTATGCAACAGGTGCCAGAGCGCGCAACAAATGAGTCATGACGTCACCATTGGTTCGACAGGCTCACCATGAACGGCTTTCAAAACGACCGTTCGCCCTGAGCTTGTCGAAGGGTGAACGGTCATTTCGCCAGGCCCGCTAAGACGCGTTGGCACCGCGCACGAATCCGGCCACTGCCTCCGCCACCCGCAGTTTCGCCATGCTGTTGCTGTCCACTGAATGCAAAAACACGCGCGCTTCATGCACGTATTTCGCCAGTGGCATGTCCAGCATCACTCCCATCGCGCCAAAGCACTCGGCGGCTTCTTCGGTCGCGGTAACCATGGCTTCGGAGGTAAACACCTTCGCCACGGTCTGCAAAGGCAGATCAGACACGCTGCGATCCGCCACCGCCTGCGGATGATCCGACGCCCACGCCGCATGCCACACCATATTGCGCGCCACTTCGATTTTAATGGCGACGTCCGCGAGGATGTTGCCAATTGCCTGATGCTGGATGATGAACCGCCCGCCCTGCACGCGCAGTTTGGCGTAAGTGACCGCCGCTTCGTACGCCGCGCGCGCAATGCCAAGATTCATTGCCGACATCAGCGGGCTGCCGCGGCCGGCCGCGATGGCCGCGAGCGTTGCCGTGCCGCCGTCTCCCAACACGTAGCCCGCAGGCACGCGGCAATCCTTGAACGCCAGTTCGCCGCCGGCACCGTGAAACCATTTCACCGTTTCGGCATGCGTCGCAGAATCGCGCACCGCCAGACCTGCGGTTTTGCTCGGAATCAGCAGTGAAACGATTTTGCCCGCATTGCCATATTCGCCTGCCTGAACAGCAATCAACTTCGCTATCGGCGCATTCTGCACGAACCCCGTAGTGCCATTCACGATCCAGTCGCCATTGCCCTGGCGCACGGCGCTCAAGCGGCAGGCCGGTGTTTCGGTCAATTCGCGATGGTATTTCCAGCCGAGTTCCGCATCGGGCACGTGCATGGCAAACGCCAAATGAAAACGGTCGTCAGCCATAAACACCGGCAGAAATCGTGCGCGCTGTTCGGACGTCATCATTTCGTCAAACAGCAGACGCGCGAGGCGCGAGGTCTCAGCCAGTGTGATGGCAATACCGATATCCCCTGCAGCGAGTTCCTCGGCCACGATGCACGAGGTCAGGTTGTCCGCGCCAGCGCCGCCGCGTTCTTCCGAAAGTGCGAGGCTACGCAACCCCATTTGCGACGCCTGATCGATCAGATCGACCGGGAATGGCCGGTCGAAATTCTGTAAACGATCGGGATGCAGAATAACCGGCATGATCTCGCGCTCGACAAAATCACGGACCGTGTCGCGAAATTCCTGCTGTTCCGGCGTGAGGTGCAGGTTGTACATGGCTAGTATGGGCCGCTTATCATAACTATTTGTTTTAAAACATTATTTTAATATACGAGCCATAGAAGCCATCTCACTGACGCGGACGCTACGCTGCGTCGTGCATCGACATGGCGATGATGCAGGGTTTGTTCGAGCGATTACTCCACGCGTGATTCGCGCCACGCAACACCACCGTGTCGCCTGCACTGAGGTCCACCTCCTCCAGATCAAGCACCAGCGTGACCTCTCCTTCGATGATCAGCGCGAAATCCAGCGTGCGCGTTTTTTGCATATAGGGATGCGGCGCGCTTCCTGAATAGGTGGATGCATCGGGTGATCCCATCGATACAAAATACGCCTGGACCTCCTTCGACCCGACCTTGCCTTTCCATGCCGCGTCGGGCGGTATTTGCAGGTAGCGGCACAGCGATCCCGCCTTGGGCGGCTCGATGCTATGCGGCGCGTCCAGCGTTTCGTTGCGGATGCGCGCCGGCGTGCGATCAGTTACCCACATTCTTGTGGCTGCAAATCCGGGACGCGCCGGATCGGAACGCACATCCGGCGACGGCGCATCGCACAGCGCGCGTGACCTGGTGCCATCGCTGTTGTCCCGAACGACAATACGACGCAGAGGTTTGATATCGTCGGCCATGATTATTTCTTCCCTTCGTCAAACTTTGCGGCAACAAATACAAACGCCATCGAGCCTGCGCTGACATTGCGCCAGGCATGCCAGCTCGCCAGTTGAATCACGCAATCGCCCGGCTTGAGGTGATACTCGCCGTCATCCAGGATCATCGTGCGTTCACCATTGAGCAATATGCCGTAGTCCACCGTCTCGGATTTGTGGGTGCGCGTGGTGTAGAGATTTTGATTGCCGCGCTCCCAAGTGCCACCAGGTGTTTTTTTCGGCGGGTGTTCGGGCACGATGAACGTGTCTTTCGCCGCATCGTAATCGGCGGGCTTCGCGTCCGACTGCACGATACGCAGCTGCCCGCCACTGGGCGGCGGCTCAAAATGAAACGGCAGGTTGCCATAGTCTTTTTCGCCAGAAATAATCGCCGGGCATTCATGAAACACCCAGATGTCCGTCATCCCCGTGCCCTTTTTGAAGGCATTTGCATTGACGTTGGGGGCGGCGCTGTCGAACAACACTCCGGAGCGACCCTGTGCATCGTTGCCGGTGACCACGCGCCGGATCGGTTTGACGTCATTGCTCATATTGGTTTTCTCCGCGATAGTCATTTCAATTCAATCAACCTTTGCACCGGATTTTTTCACCAGCCTGGCGAACCTGGCAATTTCAGAGCGCACAAAATCAGTGAACTGCTCCGGCGAATTTCTGTCGCCTGCCGGATCGTAACTGGATTGCGCCAAACGCTGCACGAGCTCGGCTGCTTTGAGCTGGCGGTTAATTTCAGCGTTAAGCCTGCTCACCACCGCGCCGGGCGTTTTTGCGGGAGCGATCAATCCATTCCAGCCGATGATTTCATAACCCGGCAATCCGGACTCGGCAATCGTCGGCAACTGAGGTGCAAGCCGCGTGCGCTCACGCGAACTCACCGCCAGCCCGCGCAGCTTGCCTGATTGCACCTGCGGCAGCGAAATCGACATGATCGGCCACATGATCTGCACCTGGCCGCTGATCACATCCACCAGCGCGGGCGTCGCGAACTTGTAGGGCACGTGCAAAATGTCGACTTTCGCCATGGTCTTGAACATCTCGCCTGCGAGATGGGGCGGCGTGCCATTGCCCGATGACGAATACACCAGTTGCCCCGGCTTCGACTTCGCCAGCGCGATCAGTTCCTTTACGGATTTCGCCGGCACAGACGGATGCACCGTCAGTATGAACGGTGCCGTTGCACACAGCGCAATAGACGCGAAATCGCGCACTAGATCGTATGCCCCCGGCTGCAGCACGGCGTTGATGGTGTACGCTGCGCTCGACAACAGCAGCGTGTAGCCATCCGCCGGCGCTTTCGCCACCATCTCGGTGGCAATCGTGCCTCCGCCGCCCGGCCGCTGCTCGACGATGGTTTGATGGCCCCACGTCTCGGTAAATTTCTGACCAAACATGCGCGCGACGATATCGGGGCCGGGGCCAACGATGATGCGTATGGGCTTCGTTGGAAACTCCTGGGCGAATGACATGTTTGTGAGTGCCTCGCATAAGGCAGCGAGCAACAAACTTTTATTGAAATGCATGGCGCTTCCCCTACCTTCTCTCTACTTTCCGCCTGCCCTCTCCCGCCTCAAGGCAGGAGAGGGGAAAAAGTCAAAAATCAATGCGCACTCTTGCCTTCAGGTGTCCATGCGGTCGGCGCCAGCGCAGTGTCATCGCTGATGACGTCTATCAGCACCGGCTTGTTCATGCCCAATGCGCGCGGCAGCAGTTCCTTGAGCGCCTTCGGATTGTCGACACGGAACGCTGCGCAACCCATCGCTTCGGCCACCTTCGCCAAGTCGGCTGTTTTCTGGAAGCGCCACATTTCGTCCGGCTTGTAACGGTCGCCGCGTTTGCCCTTGTAGGCATTGCCTACCAGGGGAATTTCCTGATTGAGTGAACTGTTGTTGTTGACCACCATCACCAGATTGATGCCGTGGCGCGCAGCCGTTTCGAGCTCTGCAATGTGATAATAAAAACCGCCGTCGCCGCTGAACAACACCACCGGCTGAGCCGGCAGCGCGCATTTCACGCCCATCGCACCCGGCAGACCCCAGCCCAGCGAACCCGCGCAGCGGATGTAGCGCTGCGTGGTGTGCCGCATATCGATCAACTGCCCGGTCCACATGCCCGCGTGGCCGGTGTCGGACACCACCACGCCATTCGCCGGCAGCGCGTCGGTAATTTCCTTGCAGATGCGTTCGGGGCGCATCGGCGAAGCATCGGAATTGTAGTGCGCGGCGACGCTCGCGCGCCAGTTCGCGACGAGTTCCTGCACACGTGCCACCCACGCTTTTGCACCGGCGGATGGGCCTGATGCCAGTGTGATCATGTGTTTCAACGTCGCTTTTGCATCACCCAGCACCGACGCCGCGTTCGGATAGTTGCGGCCCAGTTCCAGCGCATCGATATCCACTTGAATCACTGTCGCGCCGGGCGCGGGGATTTTCCAGTTGGCCGTGACTTGGGCACCCGTGTGGCTGCCGATAAACAACACCAGATCGGCTTCCGAAATCGCGCGGTTCGCGCACTCGCGCGAATACACGCCGGGCACCCCCACCGCGAGCGGATGCGTGTCGAGGATCGCGCCCTTGGCATTGAGCGAAGTCGCCACCGGTATCTGCATCTTCTCGGCGAACTGCACCAGTTCAACCTGCGCGCCCGATGACGTCACGCCGCCGCCTGCAACGATGACAGGCCGCTGCGCCTTGGCCAGCACTGCCAATGCAGCGCGCACGCGTTGCGGTTCCGGCTCGGGACGATGCGCCGGAATCGCCGCATACTCTTTTTCAATAATCGGCACTGGTAAATCAGCCTCGCATTCGATGCCCTGGCCGTGCGAGCCGCGCAAACGCAGATGCACGGGTTTGGGCGCGCCGGTAGTAACAGCACGAAATAACTGGCGCATCAAATCCGGCAGGCGCGACACGTCATCCAGTTGCAGGTTGAGTTTGGTCATCGAATCAAACTGGGCGAAATCCTCCACCTCCTGATAAGCGTGGCGATAACGCCCCGGCGTGCCCGGCCCACCCGTGATCGCAATCATCGGTGAACCGGCCATGAAACCGTCGCGCAAGCCTGCCGCGAGATTCGATGCGCCGATCTGCTGGCCCATGCACAGACCCGGCCGGTTGGCTGCGCGCGCGTAGCCGTCGGCCATGTACGCCGCAGCCTTTTCACCGTGCGTCAGTATTTTCTGGATGCCCAATTCGTCCATCTCGGCCAGCGCATCCATCAAAATCGTGGGCACGAAAAACGCATGGGTTATGCCGTAACCCTTGATGATTTCCGCGAAGTATCTTGCGCCGGTGGTTTTGGGCATGAGTATCTTTCAGGTTGGTTCGTGTCACGAAGAATAGCTAGAA
>JAKFYK010000122.1 GCA_021730905.1 Betaproteobacteria bacterium
ATCTGCACAAGGCGGTGTTCATCGGCGAAATCAAGGCGGATGGCCAGTTCAACGTGGTGTGGAAAACCAAAGGCCCGGTGAAAGCCCAGCCGTGGAGCCCGTTCATCCCCGGCAACGACAAGAAGAAGGATGAGCCTGCATTGATGGCGGAGAAAAAGAAGTAGTATCCGCAATCTGCAGTCGTCGCGGCGGAGAGTTCGCTCCGCCGCGCATAAAAAGGGGGCTGCGATGCGGCTCCCTTTTTATGCGCGGCAAATTCTCGATCAACACCGTCCTGTTGCTGACGGGCGCTCTGTTTGCGTGCGCCGCCGCAGCGCTTGACCGCGCGGCGGTGGAAAAACTGGCCTTTGGGGATAGCGACGAACGCTCGGCAGCGATTGCCTTGCTGGTCACGGAAGGCGATCCGCGCGCCGCGGCAATACTGGGTGCGCTGGGCGAAGGCGAATTACAAATCGCCGGCAAACGCGTGCTGATCGTCAAAGGCAGTGAGGCAACTGACGCGATAACCGGCGAAAAGCTCGCGGCCTTGCCCGCCGAGCGCGAGGATATCGTCGTCAACAACCGCCTGCGCAGCGCTGTGCAGGGCGCGCTGGCCGCGCTGAAGCTGGTTTCTGCGGATCGTGCAGAACGCTACACCGCGGCAAAAGCGCTGGCGGGCGGCGCGGACGCTGGAATGTTGCCGCTGGTTAAAAAAGCGCTTGATAAGGAAAGCGATGCCGACATACGCACGTTGCTGCAGCACATTGCCGCGTCGCTGGAACTCAAAGCGGGTGACGGGCCGACGCGGCTGGCGGCAGTGCGCACGCTGGGACTGTCCGGCGGCGGCAACGCCAAGAGTTTGTTGCTGGCCGTGCTGGAAGGCGAGACGGATGCCGATGTGCGTCTCGAAGCGCAAAAAAGTCTAAAGCAGGTTGAAGAGCGCTTGGCATGGGGCCAGCGCGCGGGACTGCTGTTCGCGGGGGTGAGCCTCGGATCGATATTGCTGCTGGCCGCGCTGGGGCTGGCGATTACCTATGGACTGATGGGTGTGATCAACATGGCGCACGGCGAGCTGATAATGATCGGCGCGTATGCCACCTTCGTGGTGCAAAATCTGTTTCGCGCACACTTGCCTGCTGCATTTGACTGGTATTTGCTGTGTGCGGTGCCGGTGGCTTTTGCGGTCTCGGCGCTGGTGGGCATGGCGCTGGAGCGTTCGGTAATCCGCTGGTTGTACGGGCGTCCGCTGGAAACGCTGCTTGCCACTTGGGGTATCAGCCTGGTGCTGATACAAGCCGTGCGCACGATCTTCGGCGCGCAAAATGTGCAGGTGGAAAACCCTGCGTTCATGTCGGGTGGCATAGAGTTGCTTGCGAATGTGGTGTTGCCGTGGAGCCGCATTGTGATCGTATTGTTCGCGGGCGCCGTGGTTACCGGTGTATGGTTGTTGCTCACGCGCACGCGGCTCGGTTTGTTCGTGCGCGGCGTCACGCAAAATCGCGCGATGGCCTCGTGCGTGGGCGTGCCCACCGCGCGGGTCGACACGCTGGCGTTTGGTTTGGGCTCCGGTATCGCGGGCTTGGCCGGCTGCGCGTTGTCGCAGATCGGCAACGTGGGCCCTGACTTGGGCCAGGCGTATATTGTCGATTCGTTCATGGTGGTGGTGCTGGGTGGCGTCGGCCAGCTGGCGGGCACTATCTATGCCGCGCTGGGGTTGGGCTTTGCCAACAAGCTGCTGGAATCATGGTCGGGCGCGGTGCTCGCGAAGATTGCGGTGCTGGTGTTTATCATCATTTTCATTCAGAAACGCCCGCAGGGCATGTTTGCGCTTAAAGGGCGCTCGGTGGAAACATGAGCGGGCCACTCACATCCACTTTTACGCGCCTCTACGGTGCTTCAGGATGGGCCGCCCTGGGCGCGCTCGGGTTTGTGCTGTTCGTGGTGTTTCCGCTGTTGAATCTGGCGGTACCGCCGGATAGCACGTTTCACGTATCGGCATACTGGATCACGTTGATCGGTAAGATCATGTGTTACGCCATTGTCGCGCTGGCGATGGATTTGATCTGGGGTTATTGCGGCATTCTGTCGTTGGGCCACGGGCTGTTTTTCGCGCTGGGCGGCTATGGCATGGGCATGTATCTGATGCGCCAGATCGGCCGTGACGGGCAATATCGCGCCGAACTGCCGGATTTCATGGTGTTTCTCGACTGGAAAGAATTTCCGTGGCAATGGTGGAACACCGACCAATTCTGGTGGGCGCTGTTGCTGGCGGTGGCGGTACCGGGACTGCTGGCGTATGTGTTCGGCTACTTCGCTTTTCGTTCGCGCATCAAGGGCGTGTACTTTTCGATTATCACGCAAGCGTTGACGTTTGCCGCCATGCTGCTGTTTTTCCGCAATGAAACCGGCTTCGGCGGGAATAACGGCTTCACCGATTTCAAACGCATCCTGGGCTATTCGATCACCACCCCCGAAACGCGCATGGTGTTGTTTACGCTGAGCGGCGCGGTGTTGCTCGGCACGCTGTTGCTGGGGCGTTATCTGGTGACTTCGAAGTTCGGGCGCGTGCTGGCGGCGATACGCGATGCCGAGCAACGCGTGATGTTCTGCGGCTACAACACGCTGCACTATAAATTGTTTGTCTGGACGTTGTCGGCAGTGCTGTGCGGCATCGCGGGAGCACTCTATGTCACGCAGGTCGGAATCATCAATCCCGGCGAAATGTCGCCGGCGAATTCGATTGAAATCGCCATCTGGGTGGCGGTGGGCGGACGCGGCACGCTGAGCGGCGCCATTGTCGGTGCGGCTGTGGTGAACGGCGCCAAGAGTTTCTTCACACAGGCCTTTCCCGAATACTGGCTGTACGTGCTGGGACTCCTGTTCATTCTGGTGACGTTGTTCATGCCGCAGGGCATTGTCGGCCTGCTCAACAAATGGCGTTCAGCTAAATGACGGCCACGAACATGGTAAGCGAAGCGTCTTCACGCGCCGACGACGAGTTCTCCACCGCGTATACGCGCACGGTCACGCCCGGGCAGCTCGATGTGTCGCATGGCGTCGTGCTTTATCTCGACAACATTAGCGTGAGCTTTGATGGCTTCAAGGCGCTGAACAATCTGTCACTGGCTATCGACGCCGGCGAATTGCGTTGCGTCATCGGCCCCAACGGCGCCGGCAAGACCACCATGATGGATGTGATCACCGGCAAGACGCGACCCGATTCCGGCACAGCGTTCTTCGGGCAAACGATCGACTTAAAGCAATATTCGGAAGTGGAGATCGCGCAGGCCGGCATCGGCCGCAAGTTTCAAAAACCTACCATTTTTGAAAATCACACAGTGTTTGAGAATCTCGAATTGGCAATGAAAGCCGACAAGCGCGTGATTAAAACGTTGTTCGCGCGCCTCACCGGTACCGAACGTGACCGCATCGCCGAAATGCTCACGTTGATACGCCTCACCGACAGTGCGCCGCGCGTCGCGGGCCTCCTGTCGCACGGCCAAAAGCAGTGGCTCGAAATTGGCATGCTGCTGATGCAGGAACCCAGGCTGTTGCTGCTCGATGAGCCGGTGGCAGGCATGAGCGATGACGAAACCGAGCGCACGGCGGAATTGTTTCTCACGCTGGCCGGCAAGCATTCGCTGGTAGTGGTGGAACACGACATGGCTTTCGTCGAAAAAATTGCGCGCAAGGTGACAGTGCTGCACGAAGGCAGTGTGATCGCCGAAGGTGCGATGGATGAAGTGCAGAACGATCCGCGCGTGATCGAAGTGTATCTGGGGCGCTGACATGTTAGGGGCTCTAAGCGTCGTGGGACTCAATCAATATTACGGCGGCAGTCATATCCTGCGAGATCTGGCGTTTGAAGTGCCGGCGGGCAAAGTCACGGTGTTGCTCGGCCGAAACGGCGTCGGCAAGACCACGCTGCTCAAGACCTTGATGGGTTTGGTTCCAGCGAAGAGCGGCACGATAACCTTTGGTGGCCATGATCTCACTGCCGCGGCGCCCTACGCGCGCGCTCGTGCGGGGTTGGGTTATGTGCCGCAAGGCCGCGAAATATTTCCCCGTTTGACCGTAGCCGAAAATCTGGAAATGGGTCTCGCCACGCTGCCGCGCGGCGCACGCATTCCCGAACGCATCCACGAGATGTTCCCGGTGTTGAAACAAATGCTGCGGCGGCGTGGCGGCGATCTTTCCGGCGGGCAGCAGCAGCAGTTGGCCATAGGCCGCGCGCTGGCGATGAATCCGAAGCTGTTGATACTGGATGAGCCGACCGAGGGCATACAGCCGTCGATCATCAAGGACATCGAGCGCGTGATCCGCACACTTGCAACGAACGGCGACATGGCGATTTTGCTGGTCGAGCAGTACTACGACTTTGCGCGCTCGCTCGCCGATCAGTATCTGGTGATGGAGCGCGGCGACATCATTGCGCGCGGCGCCGGCGTGGATATGGACAAGGACGGCGTGCGCGCGCTGCTGGCGGTATGATTACCGAATGCGACCTGTCGACCCGCCTTTTTCGAGCATCGCCAATACCTGGCGCGCGCAGCTCGCGCTGGAATACGAACGCCGCGGCGTGCGCACGGTGCTGGCAACGCGCCGCCACGACGGGCCGCTGGTGGTGCAAAAGCCGCTGTATCCCGAAGGAGATGAAGTTTGTCACAGCATCATCGTGCACCCGCCGGCGGGCATTGCGGGCGGCGACAGCCTTGAAATCGACGCCAGCGTCGGTGCGCAAGGCCACGCGCTGCTGACCACGCCGGGCGCGAGCAAATGGTATCGCTCCGCAGGCCCGTGGGCGCAACAGCGCAATGCCTTTGTGGTGGAGGAGGACGCTAGTCTGGAATGGTTGCCGCAGGAGACGATCCTGTTTAATGGCGCGCTGGCGCGTCTCGACACAGACGTCCGGCTCGGTAAGGGCGCGAGATATATCGGGTGGGAAATATTTTGCCTGGGACGCGCAGGATCAGGCGAGCGCTTTGAACGCGGGCAATGTGTTTCACGCGTGTCGGTGTTGCGAGGCGGCAAGCCGCTGTGGATGGAGCGTGGCGACATCGCCGCCGGTGGATTGCTCACGCGTTCGCCAGTGGGCTTGGGTGGCAGAACGGTGTGCGGCACGCTGGTAGCAGCGGCGGAAAATGTGGATAGGATAGACATGACGGACTGTCGTACGGTAGCGGCGAAATCGGGGGAAGTGGCGGTGACGCGACTGCCGGGCGTGATGGTCGCGCGTTACCTTGGCGATTCGGGTGAAGCGGCAAAACAGTATTTTTCCAGGGTATGGCAGTATTTGCGGCCGGTGGTTGCGGGGCGTGCGGCAGTAGCACCGCGTATCTGGAGTACCTGAGGATGATTTATGGAATTGACGCCTAGAGAAAAAGACAAACTGCTGATTTTTACTGCTGCGCTGCTCGCCGAGCGGCGCAAGGCGCGCGGCGTAAAGCTCAACTACCCTGAATCGGTCGCGCTGATCAGTGCGGCGATCATGGAAGGCGCGCGCGATGGCCGCACCGTGTCGGATTTGATGGGCTGGGGCGCGACGTTGCTCACACGCGGGGAAGTCATGGAAGGCGTGCCGGAAATGATTCCCGAAATACAAATCGAAGCGACGTTTCCGGATGGCACCAAGCTGGTGACGGTTCACAATCCCATCGTTTGAGAGAACCGCGATGATTCCTGGAGAGATGAAAACCGTGCCGGGCGAGATCGAAATCAATGCCGGGCGCGCCACGATTACTGTTGAGGTCATCAACAGCGGTGACCGTCCGATACAGGTGGGGTCGCATTACCATTTTTTCGAGACCAACGACGCGCTGAAGTTCGATCGCAAAAAGACGCGCGGTTACCGGCTCAACATTGCCGCCGGAACCGCAGTGCGTTTTGAGCCGGGACAATCGCGCACGGTGGAACTCGTGGTGCTCGCCGGTGCGCGTAAGGTCTTTGGATTTGCGGGAAAGGTCATGGGACCGCTATGAAGATTTCGCGCCAGGCCTATGCCGAAATGTTCGGCCCCACCGTCGGGGATCGCGTGCGCCTCGCCGACACTGAACTGTGGATCGAGGTCGAAAAAGACTACACGATTTATGGCGAAGAAGTGAAGTTTGGCGGCGGTAAAGTGATCCGCGACGGCATGGGACAGAGCCAGCTTGTATCTGCGAAGGTCGCCGACACCGTGATTACCAACGCGTTGATTGTCGATCACTGGGGCATCGTGAAGGCCGACATCGGCATCAAGAACGGCTACCTTTGGAAAATTGGCAAGGCCGGCAATCCTGACATACAACCCGGTATCACCATCCCCATCGGCGCGGGGACGGAAATCATTGCGGGCGAAGGCATGATTGTTACTGCCGGCGGCATCGACACTCACATCCATTTCATCTGCCCGCAGCAAATCGAAGAGGCGCTGATGTCAGGTGTGACCACCATGATCGGCGGCGGCACCGGGCCGGCCACCGGCACGTTTGCCACGACGTGCACGCCGGGGCCATGGCACATCCATTCGATGCTGGCGGCGGCTGAAGCGTTTCCGATGAACCTGGGTTTTCTCGGGAAAGGCAATGCCAGCAAGCCAGCGCCGCTGAAAGAGCAAGTCGAGGCCGGCGCCATCGGCCTGAAACTGCATGAAGACTGGGGCACCACGCCTGCCGCCATCGACAATTGTTTGTCGGTGGCCGATGAGATGGACGTGCAGGTGGCGATCCACACTGACACACTGAACGAATCCGGTTTTGTCGAGACCTCGGTGGCGGCGATGAAAGGCCGCGCCATCTGCACTTTTCACACCGAGGGCGCGGGCGGCGGCCATGCGCCCGATATTATCAAGGTATGCGGCGAACCGAATGTGATGCCGTCATCGACGAATCCGACCATGCCGTACACCGTCAACACCATCGCCGAGCATCTCGACATG
>JAKFYK010000177.1 GCA_021730905.1 Betaproteobacteria bacterium
CCAGCGACGTCAGAATATTCTCCCAGTCATGCATGCCGGGCCGGTCCGCGCCGGTGCCACCACCCAGCAGCATCAGTTGCAAAGCGCGCGCGTCGTTGATGTAAGGAGCGCAGTCCATCAGGCTCTGCCCGAACCACCACAGGCCGATAGACCCGCCGAAGTTGTCGCGGTTCTTGATGATCAGCGCCCCCATCACTATCAGCGGCATGATCAACTGCCCCAGCGTGCCGCCCAGCACCATCATAAAACGGCCGAATGCCATGAAAATCATGTGTCCCGCTTCATGAAACACCAGATTTATCCGGTGCATGAACGACTCGCCGATCTCGTTGCCACGAAAATCCAGCCAGATGAAATACCAGCCCCAGATGAAGAACACCACGTAAATCGCCACGCGACCCCAGAACGCAATGTCGTCGGTGTGCTCATCGACATAGGTCAATCGTTCGCGCAACGTGACACGGGGTTTTGCATCGGGATCATCGGTCATCGGACGCGCGCGACTCTGCTCGGTACCTGACTGGCGTTGCACCCATTTGGCAAACACCAGCCCGCACGACGGGCATATGCCGGTGTCGCCGGTATCGGTGGGCCGGCGTTGGTGTTTGCATTTGGGGCAGGTGGCGAACATATAGACAAATATATTGTAACTATATGTTTTTATTAATATTTTAAAGAGGGGCTAAATCGAGAATCACATCACTAAACACTGGTAATTGCCAATAGCTGCAGGAGTTAGTTGCGCTCTGACGCCGTCGAGAGCTGA
Source organism: Betaproteobacteria bacterium (assembly GCA_021730905.1). Taxonomy (GTDB): domain Bacteria; phylum Pseudomonadota; class Gammaproteobacteria; order Burkholderiales; family SG8-41; genus UBA5216. Next base: position 767 of record JAKFYK010000177.1, read on the forward strand.
CTATCTCTACGCGTCATCTCATGTTTGATTACCAGATACCTCGGTGAGTCTTTGTCACAAGAATTTAGCTCGACCGCAAGTTGAGCGTATGTCATGGCTTTCAATTCTCTATCGTAAGGTATGTTGTGCGCGATTTTGTTGAACCCGGCTTCAAACCCGGACTCTCCCTCAAGATCGTAAATTAGCTTGTCTAACTGGTCTGACTTGACGCACACATCAACCCAGTAGATAGACTGGTCAAACGTGTTATCGCGCAAAATTGTTGCCCCATCTGATGAGTGAGTGCGCCTAACTTCAGAATAATCAATTTGACCAATCTCCCTAGCAGGAGGTTTTCGTCCGTAGATTGCTATTTTTCTGCATAGAAAATCCGCTAGATAATCCAATCTTTCGTTTGGAGATGCGGGGCCATTCAGATTTCCCAATTTTTCTGCTGCCTCAGACAATCTAGTGCCCGCAATGTTGGATTCCGACTCATACAACCTTGTGGCGGCTTCCTGCATTGAAATAAATTCTGGTTCACTTTTTTGTCGCGCTTTCTTCCGAATTACCTTGCGCTTATTGTTAAGCCAAGGCCACACCATCCAGATGAGCATAAGAACCGCAAGTACAAAAAACACAGGCCACAACTTATAAATATCTGTCGGTACAAATTTTTCGAGCCAATCTGGTAACCACGTTGCAAGGTTAGTTTTAGCCTGCTGCGGAGTGACATTGGTCATAATCCCTAATACGCCCAATGCACAAGCTCCAAGCCCTTTGAGTACAAAACCGACGATCCGTAATACATTCATGAAAGCAGCATACCGCACCCTATGTCAGGCATACAATCACGACATATTTTATAGCTCCTCCGGCTCTGGCACCTCGTCCCCGACCAGCGGCGTCTGCCAGTAGCGCCGGTAGGTGGCGCGATACGGCGTGACCTTGATCGCGTCGCTCGCACCGAAGTGCAAGGTCAGCGCGCCGTCGCGGTCGGTGCGATACACATGGCTGCCCTGTCGCAGATAGCGTTCCTCCACATCCACATGTGGATGGCGGAAGCGATTGCGATAGCCCACCGGGTAAATCACGATGCGCGGATCGACCGCGCGCACGAACTCCGGTGTCGACGAGGTTTTGCTGCCGTGATGCGGCACGACCAGCACCTGCGCGCGCAGCGCTTCACGCGATGAACTCAACAACTGCTGCTCGGCGCGCGTTTCGATGTCCGCCGGGATCAACAATGCGCCGTTGCGCGTGGCGATGCGCAGCACGCAGCCGCGGTTATTGTCCTTGATCGATATATCGTCGTAGCTCTCGCGCGTGGGATGCAGCATCTCGAAACGCACGCCGTCCCACTCCCACTTTTGCCCCGCGTAGCAGCGTGCGGCACTGGCCGCTTCAAACGGCAACGGATCGAGATCAGGCAGCGAGGTCAGCAACTGCGTCACCGGCATCGCCTGCAGCACCGACGATGCGCCGCCGTAGTGATCGATGTCGTCGTGACTCACGATCATCACATCCAGCGCCTTCACGCCCGCCGCACGCAGATACGGCACGATCATGCGATTGCCGCTGTCGGCCTGTGGGCCGAACGCCGGGCCGGTGTCGAACAGCAGCGCGTGATTGCGCGTGCGCGCCGCCACCGCGAGGCCGTGCCCGACATCCAGCACGGTGAGTTGCAATTCGCCTTCGGCCAACGGCAGCGGCACAGCAAGGAACAGCGGCAGAAATCCTGCCAGTCCCGCCCAGCGCATGGGAAATCCGCGCGGCAGCAACAGAATCATCACGCCTGCCACCGCCACCGCAACCGTCCATCCCGGCGGCGCATGCTGCTGCCACACCGCGACAGGCAGGTTGCTCATCCATTCCAGTGCAAAGCCACACGCCGACATCACCCAGTGTGCAAGTTGCAGCACGAGATCAAACGGCAGCAGCATGCCCGCCAAAGTCAGCGGCACCACCACCAGACTCACCAGCGGAATCGCCAGCGCATTGGCCACCGGTGAAATAATCGACACTTGCTGAAACAGTGCCAGCAGCGCCGGCATCAATGCGAGCGTTACCGCCCATTGCACTTGCGCCCATGCCATCAGCCAGTGCGGCGTGCCGGTGCGCCCAACGCTTACATACAAAATGATCGCGACTGCGCCAAACGACAGCCAGAAACCCGCCGCCAGCACCGCCCACGGATCGATCAGTACCACCACCAGCAGCGCGATCGTCAACACCGATAGCGCGGAACCTAACCGGTTCAGCCACAGTGCCACCGCCATCACTGCCAGCATGTAGAGCGTGCGCTGCGCCGGCACTTCAAAGCCTGCGAGCAGCGTGTAGATCAACGCCGCCGCAAGGCCCGCCAGCACGGCGGCCTTGCGCGCGGGCAATCGCAGCACGAGCTGCGCGCTGCGTCGCCACAGGCCGTACGCGAGTGCGAAAATCAGACCCGACACCATGGTGATATGGAGGCCCGAGATCGACATCAAATGATTTACACCAGTGCGCGTGAATGTCTGCCATTGGTCGGGCGGTATGGCACGCTGGTCGCCAATGGCGAGTGCCGCCAGCACGCCGGCGTACGGTTTATCCGGCAGCGCCTGCAATATGCGCGCACGCAATCGCTCACGCGCGGCTTCGACCCAGTACGCAGACTGGTGAACCATTGCATCCATGCGCCGGCTGCCGCTTTTCGGGCGCACCGTGCCGGTAGCCCGAATGTCGCGCTCAAACAGCCATGCTTCGTAATCAAAGCCGTGCGGATTGGCGCTGCCGCGCGGTCGCCGCAATCGCACCGTGAATTGCCAGCGTTCGCCGGGTTTGATTTCGGGCAGCGTGCCGCGCTGGCCGTCTTTGGCCACATTGCCCCACCACGTCAATGCGATGTGCGATGGCACGACCGCGTCTTGCGTGATCACGCGTTCGATATTGAACTCAAAACGCACGCTGCGTTCATAGTGTTGTGGCAGGCTCGCGATGACGCCGACGATTTGCACATCGCGGCCTTCCCAGTCGGGTGAAAGCGCATCATCCATGCGCAATTGCGCGCGCGTGGCGGCGTAAAAGAATCCGGCGGTGATGCAGCAGATGGCCATCACTGCGAAAAACACCCAGCGTCGGCGTCGCATCAACCACGCCAGCAGGATCAATGGCAGCAATACCGTGGCCCACACCAACGGAGGCAGCACCGCCTGCTGCTGGAGCAACGCGATGCCTGTTACGAACAGGATAATGAAGAAAGGCAAGGTAATCAGCCGGGAAGCCGCAAAAGCATCTAACGGGCATGACGCCTTTCCCGCTGACGCTCAAATCAACTTGGTAAGCGCACCACGAATATCGCTACAATAAACCTCATGTTACGCAAGTATCTGCGGCGCGTGCTGCCGAGCCACCAGACAATACGCGACAACCGGTATATCGCGCGCTTCGGCAACCGCCTGCAGCACCACAATCTGTGGCATCTGCGCCGGCGTTCCGTGGCGGGCGGCGTCGCAGCCGGTCTTTTCGCGGGACTCATTCCCGGCAGCAACCCGGTGCAGTTTACCGCCGGCGCACTGCTCGCAATTACGCTCAAGGTGAACCTGCCGCTGTCGATGCTGGTGACACTGTATTCCAATCCGTTCACTATCGTGCCGCTGTATCTGCTTGCGTTCAAGCTGGGCCAACTTGCACTATTGCAAAACGGCGGCGAACTACCGGCAATGGCGCTGGGTCTCGAAGGCAAGGGCTTCATGGAATGGGTACCCGCCGCGCTGCACTGGCTCGGTGGCGTGGGCAAACCGCTGCTGGTCGGTTTGCCGCTGCTTGCCATATTGCTCGCAATCATCGGATACTTCGTCACCGATTGGGCCTGGCGCCTCGGTGTGATGTGGCAGTGGCGCCAGCGAAAATACAAAAATAAACTGAAACGCAAAAAGAATACCGGCGAATGAAACCCCGCTACTGGACCAAGGCCACGCGCGAGCTATCGGCACGCGATGCTGTTCTGAAAAAACTGATCGCGCAGCACCGGACACTCACCCTCGGCAGCCGCGGTGATGCGTTTCAGACGCTGGCGCGCGCCATTGTCGGCCAGCAGATTTCAGTGAAAGCGGCGCAAAGCGTATGGAACCGTTTCGCGGCAGCGCACAGCGCGGTAACGCCCGCCGTGATTGCGGCGTCGAACCCGGAACATTTGCGCGGCTGCGGACTCTCCGGACAAAAATCAGGCTATCTCCTCGACCTGGCAGCGCGCTTCGATGACGGCCGCCTGCAACCGGAGCGCTGGACTCGCCTCGACGACGAAGCACTGATCGCGGAATTGATTCAGGTCAAGGGCATAGGCCGCTGGACCGCGGAGATGTTCATGATTTTCAATCTCACGCGTCCGGACGTGTTTCCGATAGGCGATCTTGGCCTGCAAAAAGCCATTACGCTCAATTACAACCGCGGACGCAAAGCAACGCCGACGCGCATGCAGCGCATCGGCGCATCGTGGGCGCCGTGGCGCTCGGTGGCTACCTGGTATATGTGGCGCAGCCTGGATCCGATTCCCGTGGAATACTAACCTCCTGCATTGGGGTATACGTAAGTATTTGTTTTTATTAATTATTTTAACTCGTGACGCACACCGAATTCGTCGCCGCTTATTGCGAAAAGCGCATCACTGTCCAGTTCGATCCGGCGCTTGCAGGAAAATTCCTGAGCGCGCGATTGCTGCTGCCGCTGTTCATGCTGCCGGTGCTGGGGGCGGGCGTTGCGCTGGCGTTGCTGGGACACGTCTGGATCGGCCTTACCGTCATTGCGCTCGGCATCGTCGCGCCGCGCCTGCTCAAGCGTTCCGCGCCGCATTTTTTGCTGACGCAGGCACTCAAAGATGAAACGGTGTTTAATGATCTGGTTCGCGCCGGGATCGTGAACGTAGCCGAGACCCACACAACAACCGCTGGCACACCGAAAGCCACACCATGATTCGTGAATCACGCTTTACATTGACAGTCGCCGCTGTATGTACGCTATGCACGCTGGCGTCGTTTGCTGGAGCACAACCCTTCCCGTCACGCCCGCTCGAACTCGTGGCACACAGCGCTCCGGGTGCAGGCAACGACCGCGTTGCGCGCATACTCGCGGAAATCCTGGTGCGCGATAAATTCGTCAACCAGCCGGTAAACGTGACCAACCGCACCGGCGGCGCCGGCACCGTCGCCTACAACTACATCAAAAGCAAGCGCGGCGACCCGCACGTCATCCTTACCGGCGTCAGCAATACACTGCTCGGCGCGTCGCTGCGGCCCGAGTTCAATGTAAGTCTCGATCAGTTCACGCTGCTGGCGATGGTGGCGCTTGATCCGCAAGCCGTTATCGTTGCTGCCGATTCGCCTTATCGCACCTTCAAGGATTTTATCGACGCCGCGAAGCGTGAACCCGGCACGCTGGTCGGCAGCATCGGTTCGCCCGCCAGCGCCGGCCGCATGCTGCTATGGTCCATCGAACAGGAAACCGGCGCGAAATTCAAAGTGGTGTCGATGAAAGGCGGCGCCGATGCCATCATTTCAGTGATGGGCGGCCACACGCATTTCTCGACCGAAAACATTTCCGAAGGCATGGCTGCGCTCGAAGCGAAAAAACTGCGCGTGCTCGCGGTATCCACCGCGCAGCGCATGGCGGTGGTGCCGGACACGCCCACGCTGAAGGAACTCGGCTACAACATCCATGTCGGCTCGGCGCGCGGCTTTGCGATGCCGGCGGGCGTGCCCAAAGAAGCGGCAGCGCACATGGAATCCGTGCTTGAACGCGTTTACCACAGCGCGCCGTGGAAAGCCCACGCGCAGGCGAGCTACTACGAAAACGTATGGATGGGCAGCGCGGAATTCACCCGTTACTTCAACCAGCGGCAGGAGTGGGTGCGCAATTTTCTGCGCTCTATCGGCGCGGTGAAAACCTGATCACGCGGGCTGCAACGCCCCGTCTATCAGTCGCAGCACGCGGTTTGCGCGCGCGGCAATCTCCAGATCGTGCGTGACGATAATAAAACTGGTGGCGAGCGACTGGTTAAGTTCGAGCATCAGATCAAACACGGCGCCGGCGTTCTTGCGATCGAGATTACCCGTAG
>JAKFYK010000080.1 GCA_021730905.1 Betaproteobacteria bacterium
GGCCGGCATCGACGTCTACACCACGGTCAACGTACAGCACATCGAGAGCCTGAATGACGTAGTAGCGGGTATAACCGGCGTACGCATGCAGGAGACCGTGCCCGACCATGTGTTCGAGTCGGCTGACGAGGTTGAACTGATCGACCTGCCGCCGGACGATCTGCTGGAGCGGCTGCATGCGGGCAAGGTCTATATTCCGGCTCAGGCACGGCACGCCATCGACAACTTCTTCCGCAAGGGCAACCTTATCGCCCTGCGTGAACTCGCACTGCGTACCACGGCGGACCGGGTGAACGCCGCGATGGACGAGTACCGTGAGGGCAGAGGCATACGCGCGATCTGGGCAGCGGGCGAACGGCTGCTGGTAGCGATCGGCCCGGACGAGCACGCTGAACGGCTGGTACGCGCGGGCAAACGCATGGCAACCGCGCTGCATGCGGAGTGGATCGTAGTATTTGTCGAAACCCCCGACTTGCTGCGGCTATCGGACGCGGAGCGCGACCGCCGCATCGCGTTGCTGCGGCTCGCGGAGTCACTCGGAGCCGAGAGCGTGACCCTCGGGGGATCTTCGGTGGGCGAAGAACTGGCCAACTATGCCCGCACCCGCAACGTCACGCGCATCCTGATCGGACGGCCGCACCGTCCTTTGTGGCGGCGGCTGTTTCGCCCTTCCACTTACGGCGAGCTGCTCGCCCGTACCAAGGATGTCGACATCCATATTGTTGCGGGGGCGGACGAGACGGCAGCACTGCGCAGCCCTTTCCTCACGCGCAGCCGCGCCTACCTGCAAGTGTCACGCGAACCGGAGGCTGAAAAGGTACGCTGGCCGGGGTATGTGTGGAGCCTGCTCTCTGTCGCCACCTGCACGCTGCTGGGAATTGCGATCACACCCGCCTTCGAACTGGTGAATGTTGCGATGGTGTATCTGCTTGCGGTCGCCCTGGTCGCCTTTCGTTACGGGCGAGGGCCGGCCATCATGGCGTCGGTTTTTGGTGTCGCCGCATTCGATTTTTTCTTTGTGCCGCCGCAACTGACATTTGCAGTGAGCGATGTGCAGTACCTGCTGACGTTTGCGATCATGCTCGCGGTGGCGCTGATCATCTCCAATCTCGCTGCCAGTGTGCGCCAGCAGGCGCGCGTCGCAGGCCATCGTGAGCGGCGCACTGCGGTGCTCTACGCGATGAGCCGCGCGCTTGCCGCGACGCGCGGACACGAGTCCATGGCGCGTACCGCGGTCACTCATGTCAGCGAGGTGTTTGAAAGCCAGGTCGTCGTGCTGTTGCCTGATGCCGACGGTCACATCGGCCATCCCCGCAGCGAAAGCATGAGCGGCTCTCTGCATGGTGCCGACCTCGCGGTTGCTCAATGGGTGCGGGACCACGGTGAACCGGCAGGGCTAGGCACCAATACACTTCCCGGCACCGAAGCGCTATACCTCCCGCTGCGCGGCAGCCAGACGGTACTGGGCGTGCTCGGCGTGCTGCCGGCGAATCCGCGCCGCGTGTTGCTGCCGGAGCAGTACCATTTGCTCGAGACATTCGCGGGCCAAATTGCGCTGGCGCTGGAGCGTGCGCAACTTGCCGAACAGGCCCAGCGCGCCAATGTCCAGGCCGAGACCGAAGGTCTGCGCAACGCCCTGCTGGCGTCGATCTCGCACGACCTGCGTACACCTCTCGCGGTAATCGCGGGGGCGTCATCCAGCCTTGCCGAATCCGGAGAACGTCTGCCCGTAGAAGAACGCCAGGCGCTCGCCCGCAGCATTTATGCGCAGTCGAAAGAAATGAGTGAACTGGTCACCAACGTGCTTGAAATGACGCGGCTCGAGGCTGGCAAGATTGCCCTCGAACGCAGCTGGCATCCCCCGGGGGAAATCGCGGGCTCGGTGTTACGGCGACTTCACGAACGTCTTGCAGCGCATGTCGTACAAGTTGAATTGCCCTCCGAGCTGCCGCTGGTCAAAGTCGATGCAACACTCATCGAGCAGGTATTTGCGAACCTGCTCGAGAATGCCGCCAAGTACACTCCACCGGGTACGGTTATCCGCTTGCGTGCCGAACTTAAGAACCGTGAACTGCTCGTTTCTATCGAGGATGCAGGGCCGGGTTTGCCGGAAGGCGATCCGGAACAACTATTCGCCAAATTCCACCGCGGCTCAATCGAGGGCGCCATCGCCGGAGTTGGGCTCGGCCTCGCGATCTGCCGCGCTATAGTGGATCTGCACGGCGGCCGTATTTGGGCGGAGCAGCGTCCTGAAGGGGGCGCTGCATTTCGCTTTACGCTGCCACTGGAAGATGCGCCGCCGATGCCCAAAGAAAACCCATGAGTGAGCTTCGCGCCACTATCCTCGTGGTGGAAGACGAGCCGGAAATCCGGCGCTTCCTGCGCAGCGCTTTGGGTGCTGACGGCTACCGAGTGGTAGAGGCCGAAAGCGGGGCACGGGGAATCGTCGATGCCGGCACGCACAAGCCGGATCTTGCCATCGTGGATCTCGGCCTGCCCGACATGGACGGGACCGAGGTGATACGTCGCATCCGCGCCTGGTCACCGATGCCCATCATCGTGCTTTCCGCCCGTGCGCGAGAACAGGCGAAAATCGAAGCCCTCGATGCCGGTGCGGATGACTACGTAACCAAGCCGTTCGGCGTCGGCGAGTTGCTTGCGCGCCTGCGTGTCGCGCTTCGACACGCAGCTCGTACCGCAACCGGCGGATCTCCGGTTATTTGTTTTGGAAAAGTCGAGGTCAATCTGGAACGCAGGGAAGTCACTCGCGAAGGGAGGGATATACACCTGACACCCATCGAGTTTCGTCTGCTTGCCTGCCTGGCCCAGCATCTCGGATTGGTCGTCACTCACCGCCAGCTAATGCGTGAAGTGTGGGGACCAAGTTACGTTGAACATACACACTACCTGCGCATCTATATGAAGCAGTTGCGCGAGAAACTCGAAGACGATCCTGTTTGCCCTCAGCACCTGCTCACGGAAAGCGGCGTGGGCTACCGCCTGGTTGCTGATGAAGGTGTTCCATCTCGCGCTTCGTGAAACATTGTCGAGCATCGCTAGCGCCCCTGGAAAAGCGCCTCCCGCATCCGCTGCGCGGTAATCGGCACTTTGCGCATGCGTATGCCGGTCGCGTCGAAGATCGCATTTGCAATGGCCGCTGGCACGGTGCGATGCGATGGTTCGCCCGCGCCTTGCGGTGAGATTTCCGGGCGATCGATCAATGCGATTTCAATGCTCTCCGGCGCGTCCGACAACTCAAGAATGGGGTAGGTAGCCCAATCGATGCTAAGTACTTGATTCTGATCGAATTTTACTTCTTCGAGTAAAGTGCGTGAAATGGCCTGAACGATGTTGCCTTCGATCACCGTGATGATGGTTCCCGGATTGATGATCTGCCCGCAATCGTGCGCACACCAGAATTTTTTAGCCCACACGCGACCGCTGCGGCGCTCGACTTCGACTTCGGCAACCAGCGCGACCACGGTGCCGTTGCGTTCAGTGTAGGCAAAGCCGCGCCCGCGCATCAGGTCTCCTTTGCCGCGGCTGCCGCGCGCGCCAGCTTTCCAGTTCGCTTTCTCGGCGGCGGCTTTGATCACCGCCACATCGCGTTCACGTGTCAGATACTTCAGACGAAACGCCACCGGATCGGCGCCGGCGGCCTGCGCGATTTCATCGATAAAGGATTCGCTGGCGAAATGCGTTTCCGGGCCGAGCGGGTCGCGCAGGTGTCCGGTGCGCAGCGGCGAGGCGCGCTCCAGCAGTGCAGGAATAGTTTCCCAGCCGCAGCGTTTGTTCTCGAAGGTGTAGGCTTCAGCGGGAATCTGAAAAATAAGATTGCCTTTGGGCGCAAAGCGTGTGAACTGGCCGGCCAGCGTATCCTTGGGATCGGTTTCGACCTGCATTACATCCTGCCTGGAAAATCCCTTGCCGTGAAAATCGTAGGCGGCAACGTTGCCCGCCGCATCGAGACACGCGCGGCCACGGTAAACCCCAGCGGGACCTTTCGGATCCCAGGCCGTGCCGTCGTGACGCATGTATTGCAGGCGCACGATTTTGCCCGTCAATTTCGAAATCAATGCCGCATCGACCGCGCAGTCGCCGGCGTCGTTGCGTCCGTAAGAGCCGGGGCCAGGTATCCACGTCGCACGCACTTTCTCGACGGGGATGCCGGTGATGCGCGCGCAGCCGGAACGACCGTAATGCGGCTTTTGCGACCCGGTCCACAAGCGCGGCGAGTCGCTGTTCATGTCCGCGATGGCGCACGCCGGGCCCATGCTGGCGTGCGATTGCAGCGGCCATTCATACTCGGCTTCGATGGTTTTTGCGGCGGTTTTGAACGCCTCGTCTACGCTACCGCGATCGACCGGGGTTTCTTTCTTGGTTACGTCTGCTTTGCGTATGTAATCGTGCAAACCGGCCATCAGCGGAAAAGGCTGGCACTGCGGCGACCATTCCACCTTGAGCGCTTCGGCCGCGCGCACGGCGTCCCATTCCTTGTCGGCGATCACCGCCAGGAAATTCTGTTCGCGCACCACGCGCGCACCGGGGATGTGTTTGATCGAGCTTTCATCCACTGACACCAGCGTGCAGCCTGCATTCAATGGACGCACCACGCGCGCATGCACCATGCCATCCACCTTGATATCGGTGATGAACTGCTGGCGGCCCATGACTTTCTCGGTGATGACTTTCTGCGGGAATGGTTTGCCGACGACTTTGAATTCCGAAGGTTTCTTGGTTTCAGCGGGGCCCTTGATGGAAAGCAGGTTGCCGTACTGTTTGTTCCATTCGAGCTTGTGATGAAAATACTGCCCGCCGATCAGTTCTCCATAGGCCACGCGCTGTGCGCCGCTGCCGCCTCCCATTACGACGCCGTTTTCCACCTTGAGTTGCGCCGCCGGTACGCCGAGCTTTTGCGCTGCGCGCTCGACGAGCACACGGCGCGCTTCGGCCGCGGCGTTGCGCAGCGCCACACCGCCGCGCTGCAACCCGGTGCTGCCCGATGCGCCGCCCTGATTGCAGGTGAGGGCGGTATCACCCATCACCACGTTGACACGTTCGAACGCTAGATCGAGTTCCTCGGCCACCATCTGCTGCACGGCGACATCGACGCCTTGTCCCATATCCATCTTGCCGAAAAACGCCGTGGCGTTGCCGTTGGGCAGAATGGCGATCCACGAATCGAGTTCATCGGGCATCAGCGGCGGTTTGCCCGATGCGGTTTGACTCAGTGCGGATTCAATCGAGCCGGGGAGGGCTACGCTGACCACCAGCGCGCCGGTGGTTTTGAGAAAATCGCGGCGCGACAAATTGGAAGGCGTGTTCATGTCCATGATGTTCTCCTTAGAGTGCCTAACATAATGAAACCCATGCGGCACTGGCACGATTTTGCTTCAGGGCGCGAAGCGCGGCGCAGCGCATATCGGGAATATGGGCAAGCCGTGCGACAAAGCCCTGAGGCAAAACTCGCGCCAGCCCTCCGGGTTGTGCCCAGAATCGGCGTTGGCTTTGTCGGACTCGTCGCTCATATTCGCGATATGAGACTCCTCGTCCTTCGCGCACCACCGATTCTGGACACAACGACGCATGGGTTTCATTATGTTAGGCACTCTTAGCGCTCATTTGCCGGGAAGCGCGCTTGATTGCGCGCAGGATCGCCATATGCGTGCCGCAGCGGCATTTCACGCCGGTCATCGCCTGCCGAATCTGTGCATCGGTAGGCTTCGGGTTGTCGCGCAGAAATGCCGAGGCCGTCATCAGCCATCCCGACAGGCAGTAACCGCACTGCGGCACGCCTTCGTCGATGTAGGCCTGCTGCAGCGGATGCGGTTTCTCCGCCGTGCCCAGGCCCGCCAGCGTGGTGACGCGCTTGCCTTTGATGAGACTCACCGGCGTTACGCATGAACGCATGGGCGCGCCATCCACATGTACGGTACACGCACCGCATTGCGCCTTGCCGCAGCCGAACTTGGGATTGTCAAGACCGAGTTCCGAGCGCAGTGCATACAACAGCGGCATCGCAGGATCAGCTTCTACTGCAACGGATTTGCCATCAACGACGAAACTGAACTTCTCGGCCATGGATTCCTCCGCTAAGGAAGTTTATAAAAACTGTATTAAAAAAATATTTATAGTTATTATTCGCAGTTAAAGAAGATGATAAACCGCAGCTTACGCCGGCCGCTTGCGCGTAGCAATGCGCGGCGATGCATCGTGCCGGGACGCCATCGATGAATGCCTCGGACCGGGCCTTTTCCTTCGTTGCGCCTGCGGCTTAGCGGGAGAATCTGCGCCACACAACGATCGCGACAGCGGCAGGCACGCCGAAAACAGCCAGGAAGATCGGCAATTCTTGCATCGCAGAGTAGCCGGCCTGCGCGACACCGATATACATGTTTGCTGCCGCCGCACAAAACCAGAGCGGTATGAAAAATTTTATCGCATTGCCGACAGACTTGCGTTCGCCTTTGGCAGCAAAGCGCGTGATCAACGTAAGTATGAGCAGCAAAATCAATCCACCGGCAATGATGATCAGGGTGCGCATGAGGGCTTCCGTTGCGGTGATTTGCGCTTATGCCGTGAAAACCGTTGTTATTTTCCGCCGGCGCTTACCCGTGCATTAAACGCCGTGAAAAACTCGCCGGCGATTTTTTTTGCCACACCATCGATCAATCGCGAGCCGACTTGCGCGAGTTTGCCGCCAATCATGGCCTTGGCCGCATAAGCCAGTTTGGTGCCGCCTTCCTGCGGCGACAGATTGACGCTGGCCTCGCCCTTGGCGAATCCGGCGACACCGCCCTGACCCTCAAAAA
>JAKFYK010000135.1 GCA_021730905.1 Betaproteobacteria bacterium
ACGGTAATCACCAGCGGCGCATCGGCCAGCGCACCGGCCGCTTCGATCCAGCCTGCGGCCGCGTTGTGCAATACCGGAACCGGCTGTGCGCCGCCGCGCGCGATGGCCTTGCGTTCATCGACGTTGAGCAAATGGCACAACACCACCGGATTGCCGCTTGCCGCAACTTCGGCGCCAATGATGGCGAGTTGCTGCAACGGGTCGCCGTCATTGAGTCGCGTGACCCTGATGCCGGGAGGCAGTGGCCACTCCGCCGCTGCACCGCGCAGCACTACCAGCTTCACCTCGTAGTGCGCTGCGCAACCCGCGGCCCAATCGAGCACGATACGTTCCGCGCCGCCCAATGCCAGCGTGGCGATGGCAGCGGTGATCGTCGGGCGGCAATGATCGTAGAGCGGCGGCTGGTTGTCGGCGCGTTCGGGCGCGAATAGGGTTTGCAGGCCAATCATGGTGTGATCGATGCTGTCCATTTCACCTCAGTTCGATTTGTCCGATGTTTAGTGGAATAGTTGTCGGTCAGCGCATCGACCTCGTGCGCGTCGTGAGCAGCGTTTGACCGTGGTTCCGTCAGATACGAGGGCTGGATCCAGCGCCACCGGTTACCAAAGCGTCATTTAACGGAAGTATTTGTTTTATTTAATACTTTATAGAAAGAAGCAAGGACATGTTGCGCAGCACATCCGTGTTCAGCGCTGTTCATTCGCAGCGGATGGAAGCTATTGAACTCTTATACCTGAATCGCGCACGACCTTGGACCAGCGATCGATCTCGGTGCGGATATAGCGCGCGAATTCTTCCGGCGTGGAGAGCGCGATTTCGAGTCCGCGGGAAATAAATTGATCGCGCATTGCGGATTCACCGACCACGGCATGCACATCATGGTTTACACGCATCACCCGTGCGCGTGGCGTTGCGGAGGGCGCCATGATGCCCACCGAGGCGATGGCCTCGAATCCTGGCAAGCCGGATTCCGCAATGGTGGGCAATTCCGGCAGGGCGATGGCGCGGCGGATGCTGGTGACCGCGATGCCCTTCACCTTGCCGCCTTTTACCTGCGGCAGCGCTACCGACAGATTGGAAAACGTCACTTGCACCTCGCCGCCCATTACCGCAGCGAGCGCAGGGCCGCCGCCTTTGTACGGCACGTGCTGCATGGCGACGCTGGCGGCGCTCTTGAACATTTCCCCCACGAGATGCGATGAACTGCCGTCGCCGAATGACGAGAAGTTGAGCCGCTGCGGATGCGCCTTCGCGTATTTGATGAACTCGGCCACGCTGGCCGCCGGTACTGACGGATGCACCACCATGACATTCGGCGCGGTGACTATCAACGAAATCGGCGCGAAATCGCGGCGTGGATCGAACGGCAGTTTCGAGTCGAGCACGACGTTGGTGCAGTAAGTGCTGGTGGAGCCGATGGTGAGTGTGTAGCCGTCGGCATTGGCGCGCGCGCCGACTTCAGTGCCGATATTGCCGCCGGCGCCGGCACGATTGTCAATGACGACGGGCTTGCCCCAGCGCTCGGACAGCTTTTGCGCGACCAGGCGCGCCACGATGTCGTTGGCGCCGCCGGGCGGAAACGGCACCATCATGCGCACGGGACGGTCGGGGTAGGCGAGTTCGGCCGCTTGCGCCGTGGCACAAACGGCTACTAACGCAAACATGCTGGCGGTCACGAATCTCATGCCATCGTCAGGTATCGTCGATTCGATGGCCACTACACTGCGTGCCGGGGCTTGGTCCGGCCCATGATCCATGCCGGGATCAGCGCAAAGGTGAATATCACACCGACCACCAAAAAACTGTCGCGAAATCCGAACGTGTAGGCCTGCGCGTGGATGACACGCCCGAGGTAATGCAGCGCGCCCGCCATCTGCATGTCCTCCGGCACGCCGGACTGCGCGAGCAAGCCCTGAATCGAGCGCAACAATTCCGCGGTCGCGCTATTGCCTGGCGTCTGCGTGGCGGTGAGCGTGTCGCTGTGGAAAAACGTGCGCCGGTCAAGTGTTACCGATAGCAGGTTGACGCCAAACGCGCCGCCGAGTTGCCGTGCGAAATTGATCATGCCCGCACCCTGGCTCAACAATTCCGGTTGCAGCGCGCGTAGCGCCGCGACGTTGAGCGAAGGTTTGATGATCGCGAGCCCGATACGCGAAATAATCACCGCCCACGCAATGGTCCAGAACGACATATTGGAATCCACGTGCGCCAGCCAAAACGACGATACGCCGAAGCACAGCAAGCCGGCGAAGATCATGTTGCGCGCGGCGATGCGGTCGCTAAGATACCCGGCGATGGGCATCGCGACCCCCATCAGTATTCCGGCGGGCATCAGCAGCAACCCTGCGGACAGCGGCGTGAAATGCTGTACCGTTTGCACGTAAAGAGGCACCAGA
Organism: Betaproteobacteria bacterium; assembly: GCA_021730905.1. Classification (GTDB taxonomy): domain Bacteria; phylum Pseudomonadota; class Gammaproteobacteria; order Burkholderiales; family SG8-41; genus UBA5216. The sequence continues at coordinate 2,397 of JAKFYK010000135.1, forward strand.
TAAGTAGAGCCGAACAGCCCGACGCCGAATATGCACGCCACGGCTGCGGCCGCGGCAAACTGCACGCTGGCGAATACTTTCAGATTGACCAACGGATGTTCGCTGTGCAGTTCCCACAGCAGAAACGCTATGCCACCGCACACGGCAATGGCGAACAGCGTCAGCACAAAACCTGATTGCCAGCCTTCACGTTGCCCATTGGAAAGCCCGGTGAGCAGACAGGCGAGCGAGATGGTCATCAACAGAAATCCGGTCCAGTCGAAGCGCAGGCGCTCGCCGGATTCCTCGCGTTCCGGCATGAACACGCTGCCCAGCAGTATCGCAGCGACGCATACGGGTGCGGCGACATAAAAAATATAGCGCCAGTTGAAATGATCGATCATCACTCCGCCGAGCGTGGGCCCCAGCGCCGGGCCGAGCAGTACGCTCATACCGAAGAAACCCATCGCCATGCCGCGCCGCTCCGATGGAAAGACGCGAAAGATGGTGTACATCGCAAACGGCTGCAACATGCCGGCCACCGCGCCTTGCACGACGCGGCAGAAAATCAGCACCGAGTCGTTGGGGCTGAGTCCCGCCAACGCCAAGGCGCCGACAAACACGCTGAGCGCGACGACGAAGGTTTTGCGCTGGCCGAAGCTGTGGATCAGCCACGCGTTGAGCAGCATGCCCACGGTCATCGCGGCAAGCGCGCCGGTCGACAGCCACTGCACGCGATCCTGCCCAATGCCGAAGGTGCCCATGATGTCGGGCAGCGCGACGTTGACGCTGGTGGTGGTCAGCATCGCCGACACCGTGCCCATCATCACGGTCATCGTCGCGAGCCAGCGATAGCGCGGCCCGTAACGCGCGATCAGGTCGTCAGTCGTTTCCGGTCGCAACGTAGACCTCGACCATCATGCCCGGCCGCAGGCGGGCGTCCTTATCGAGCAGTTTGACGCGCAGCGGGAGCCGCTGTGTGATTTTCGTGAAATTGCCGCTGGGATTCGGATCCGGCAGCAATGCAAAGCGGTTGGTGGCTGCCTGACCGATGCGAAACACTTCGCCTTTGAATACCTTGCCGGAATAGGCATCGACATGAATGTCGGCCTTCATGCCGAGCTTCAGCCGTCCGACGTCGGTTTCCTTGACGTTGGCTTCGACCCAGATTTCATTCGGATCGTGAAACATCATAATGCGCTGCCCGGCGGCGACATGCTCGCCCTTGCGCACGAACGTCATTACCACTTTTCCGTTGGACGGCGCCGCGATGGTGCGGTCGGCAATATCGACTTCGCGGCGTTTGATTTCGGCGCGCATTTCGTCCGTCTGCCGCGCCAGCACCAGCAGTTGCTGTCCGATCACATTCACCTGGCGCCGGCTGCCGCCCGCCGACGACAAAGTGCCGCGCACGGCCGCTACTTCGGACACCGCCTTGCGATGGCGTTCCTGCGCTTGGCGGTAAGCGGTGCGCGCATATTCCACTTCCTGCCCTGTTACGTACTTGTCGAGGCTCTGCATCCGCTTATAATCGATTTCAGCCTGCTTCAACTGCGCTTCCAGCGAAGCGACTTCAGCCTCGGCGGCGCCGAGGCGATTTGTCTCGCTCTGGTAGCGTCCCAGCGTTTCCTGATCGACCTGGCCTGTCTGCGCGCGCATCACGGCCATCTGCCCTTCAATGGCTTGCAGCTTCGACAACAGCACTTCACGCTGCAGCACCGAGTCGCGTTCGTCCACACGCACCAGCAACTGGCCCTTTTTGACCTCGTCGCCTTCGATCACCGGCAGTTCGGTGATCCAGCCCGACACGCGGCTGGAGAGCGTGACGACTTCGCCGTCGATGCGCGCATCGTCGATATACACATGCGTTGAGCGCTGATAAATCCAGTGGCCGCCCCACACGAGCAGTACCACCGCCGTGGCGATCAACATCCAAGTCTTGTGCCTGGCACGCGGCGGCTTCGCGGTGTCGTTGCGAGAGCTGCTGGTGCTGACTTCAGTCGGCGTCGTGGGCATGGAAGCATTATCCGGCCGTGCGTTTCATCAGTGCAAGCTGGTTTGAGAATGCTTTTTCGCAATGTGGATTGTCGATGCGACTTGATTCGTCGTGCGCTATTCCGGCATTGTGAATATCGACAAGAACGCGCGGGATGCGGAACTCACGCGCGTGACACTACACGCTCCGACTGGCGCAGGAGAGGTGTTGCCCCCCGTTGTTGACCGGCTACTGGTCTGGCGCTATAAATGGCTTTCTACCGCGTGAACATGTTCAACCATACTTAGCAAGGAGCAAAACCATGGCTCGTATTCAGCATCTGGCCATCGCCAGTCAGGACCCGGAGAAGCAGGCGGCATTCTACAAAGAGGTTTTTGGCTGGGAAGAGATCAGGCGGCTCGATAACCCGCGCGCGCGCGGTGTGGTGCTGACCGACGGCGCCATTAACATTTCGGTGTTGTATTTCAAGCAGGACCAGATCGACCGCGGACTGGGCTTCACCGGGCCGCATCACTTCGGCGTCTATGTTGACGACCTTGAAGGCACTGCGAACAAGTGCCTGGCGAATGGAGCCGTGCCCTATTCCGAACTGCCGGAGGAAGCCACCGAAGTTAACTATCGGTCAAAGCGCTCGGACAAGTTCAAAGGCTTCGAAAAAGGCCTGTTCGACATTGCTGACGAACCCTGGATAGGCGCTCGCACAGCGAAGTGAGTGAAAGGCGCGCGCTGACTTTGTACGCACAGATCATTCGTACCGCAGATTGATTTCTTTGGCGATTCTGGACCATTTCATCAAATCGGCTTTCCTGAACTCGGTATATTCCTCGGGCGTCGAGAACACGACTTCCAGACCGTAGCTGATAAGGCGATCCCGCGTTTCGGGCGTCTTAACGATGCGAACCATCTCGCTGTTGAGCCGCATTATCACGGGTCGTGGCGTGGCTGCGGGTGCGAGCACGCCATACCAGTTGATGACTTCAAAACCGGGGAATCCGGATTCTGCAATGGTGGGCACGTCGGGCAGTTGCGTTGAGCGTCGTAATGAAGTGATGCCGAGTGCCCGCAACTTGCCGGCTTTAACGTGTGGCAACGCGGGTGATATGGTTTCGATGGTCAGGCTGATTTGCCCGCCCAGCACGTCGATGACTGCCCCGGCAGCGCCTTTGTAAAACACCGGCGTCAATTTGATGCCGGCGGCCACCTGAAACAATTCGCCCGAAATGTGCGCGGGCGTGGCGGTGCCCGAGGCACCGATGGTGAGTTGCGCAGGCTTGGCTTTTGCCAGCGCGACCAGTTGTTTGATGGAGCTGGCGGGCAGCGACGGGTTAACCACCATGACATATATCGTGTTGGCAAAGTGCGAGACCTCGGCAAAATCCTTAAGCCCGTAAGGTGCCTTGGGATTGAGTGTCGGGACGATGGCATTGGGTCCGGCAGCACCCAGCAGCAAGGTGTAGCCGTCGGCAGCCGCGCGCGCTGCAAGCTCGGTGCCGATCATGCCGGCTGCGCCCCCACGATTGTCGACGACCACTTGTTGACCGAGATTCTCGGCCAACTTCGGGCCGATGGTGCGTGCCGCGATGTCTACGCCGCCGCCCGGGGGCCAGGGAACGATCAGGCGAACGGGGCGCGTCGGGTAGTTTTGGGCGTGCGCCAGCACGGTGAATAACGCTTGCGCGCACAGTGTGCAAGCGACGAATGCAATTCTGTTTGATAGATTACATTTAGTGGACATGAACGCATCCTACGTGATGTGGCGTTTGACTGTCCATGGTCGTAACGGGACCTTTGGAACGCGGCGCAAGTGTTCCGTCCCTTCAAGCAGGGAAAGGAACCGTGTCGCGGAGGCGTGTAGAATGTTTATAAATTTCGGCAGCGCAAGATAGGCAAGCCCCAACCATCAAATCTTTCAAAAAAAACATCGTGCGATTCTCCTGCAAAATTCTGTTTCTTCTCGCAGTGACGCTCGCCGAAGGCGTCGTTGCCGCGCAGCCGGGATTTCCCACCAAGCCTATACGCCTGATCGTCGGCTCACCCGCAGGCGGTGGCAACGACATCGTGGCGCGCATACTGGCGGCGAAACTGACTGAGAACTTTGGACAGCAGTTGATTGTCGATAATCGCGGCGGAGCCAACGGCATCATTGGCATGGAACTCGCTGCGAAAGCTGCGCCCGATGGACACACCTTATACATGGGTACGACGGGTCATCTCAGCGTCAATGCGGTGTTTTATCCCAAGCTGCCGTTCAATGTTGACCGGGATTTTGTGCCGCTGACCCAAGTGGTGTCGCTGCCGTTTTTGCTGTATCTGCATCCGTCCGTGCCGGCCAGGAATTTGAGCGAGCTTATCAATTACGCGAAGGCGAATCCCGGCAAGCTGGCGTGGTCTTCTTCGGGCGATGGCGGTTT
>JAKFYK010000010.1 GCA_021730905.1 Betaproteobacteria bacterium
CCCTGCATCAGATCAAAGCGTTTCATCGGCGTCGCAGCTGTACCGGTGAGCATGATCGCGCTCGCGTTGTTGACGAGAATATCAATGCCGCCGAACACGCGCGCCGCCTCGTTCACTGCGGCAGCGACGGCGTTCTCATCGCGCACATCCAGTTGCAGCGCCAGCGCCTTGCCGCCCCCGGCTTCAACTTCTGCGGCAACACTGTGTATCGTGCCAGGCAGCGAGGCGTGCGGCTCCGCGGTCTTCGCCGTCACCACGATATTGGCGCCACCGCGTGCGCAGCGCAGTGCAATCTCGCGGCCAATGCCGCGGCTGGCACCGGTGATGAAAATCGTCTTGCCTCTTAGACTCACCCTGAATGCTCCCGAAGTTTGATGGGCCCACTCCTTAATCGTGCTTGAACACTGCTTTGCGTTTCTCCACAAAAGCGCTCACGCCCTCGGCAAAATCCGCGTGTGCAGCGCACCGGGCAAAGGCTTGGGCCTCAGCATCGAGATGTTGTTTAAGTACTTGATTAAATGACGTATTTACCAGCGCCTTGGTTTCGGCATAAGCACCTGCCGGGCCCGCCGCCAAACGCTGCGCGAGTTTTTGCGTCGCTACATCAAGCTCCGCCGCCGGCACTACGCGATTGATCACACCCATCGCCTGCAACGTTGCCACATCCACCGCGTCCGCCAACAGCAACAGTTCCATCGCTTTCTGATATCCCACCAACCGCGGCAAAAACCAGCTCGCGCCGCCGTCGGGACTGGTGGCAATGCGGCTGTACGCCATGCTGAATTGCGTGCCTTCGGCGGCAACAATCAGATCGCACGCCATCATGATGCTCATGCCCGCACCTGCCACCGCACCGTGTACGCCGGCTATCACCGGCTTGGGTGCGCGCCGCAAGGCAAGTATGCCGCGATGCAGTTCACCCGCAAGCCCGCTCACCCTGTCCGCGAGTCCCGGTAAATTTTCCTTGAATGACGCCACATCGCCGCCCGCGAGGAATGCCGGCCCGGCGCCGCGCAACACCACCACGCGCGCCTGCGGGTCGCTCTCGGCGCGCTCGCACACCGCGCGAAACGCGACGATGGCTTCAGGATCAAGCGCATTCATCACCAGCGGTCGGTTAAAGGTGATGGTCGCAATGCCGTCGGACACCGCATACAGAATACGCTCGCTCATGGTCGACTCATTGGCGCGCGAGCGCTTCAAAACTCACCGCCTGCGTGGTCTGAAACAGTTCGCTGCGGCCAAAATCTTTCGGGAAATCATCCACCATGATGACTTTGCGGCGCAGCGATTTCGCGCGTGCGAGACGGTCTGCTTCCTGCTGCGTGATGACGCCTTTGGTCAATGCCTCCTGTGCCAGCAGATCGGCAAATTCTCCTTCGATCGTTCCGGCGCGCTGTGCAGCGCGCATCTTCGCTTCGACGGGTTCCGCCGCGATCACTGCCAGCAACGCCGCCTCGATCACCGTCACCGGATCGTTTTCGTCGCGCGGGATGCACATGCCCTGCGTCAGACGGTCGCGCGACGGACCGGGCGTCATCAGCAAGCCCACCACCTTGCTGCCCAGCATATCGGCAGGCGCGTCGAACACGCGGCCCCACGGAAAAATACTCACGCGTAGCCCCCACGCCACGATGCGATTCGGCAGATTTTCAAATAGACCGTAAAACGCCTCTTGCGCGCGATTCAGCGTGTCCTGCATCACCCAATGCATGAACGGCAAATCTTCTTCGGGGTGGCCGTCATCCTCAAAGCGCTTCAGCACCGTCGATGCCAGATACAGCAGACTCAGTATGTCGCCGAGACGTGCCGATAGCCGCTCGCGGCGCTTGAGCGACCCGCCCAATACGAACATCGACACATCCGATGCCCACGCAAACGCACTGGAAAGCCGGGTCAGTTGCTGATAGTACTGCCGCGTGTGCCTGTCACCCGGCGTCACTGTGAATCGCGCGCAGGTGAGTCCCATCCACGACGCGCGCGCCTTGTTGGATATCGTGAAAGCCACGTGGCCGAAAAACGCCGCATCGAAATCCCGCAGCGCTTTCTCGTCGTTTTCTTCCTGCGTGGCTTCGATTTCCTTCAGCACATACGGATGCCCCCGAATCGCCCCTTGCCCGAAAATAATCATCGAGCGCGTGAGGATGTTCGCGCCTTCGACGGTGATCGCAATCGGAATCTGCTGATACGCGCGGCCGAGATAATTGTTCGGCCCCATGCAGATGCCCTTGCCGCCGTGCACATCCATCGCATCGTTCATCACCTGCCGGCCACGCTCGGTAAGATGGTATTTCACGATGGCGGAAACCACCGAAGGCTTTTCGCCCAGATCAATCGCGCCCGCGGTCATTACCCGTGCGGCATCCATCAAATACAGATTGCCGCCGATGCGCGCCATCGCTTCTTCGACACCCTCGAAGCGGCCGATAGGCATATTGAATTGCGTGCGCACGCGCCCATAGCCGCCGGTGGTGCGCGCCGCGAGCTTCGACATGCCCACGGCGTTGCCCGGCAGCGAAATCGAGCGCCCCGCCGCGAGGCAATTCATCAGCATCTTCCAGCCCTGGCCTACGTAATCAACGCCACCGATGACGTAATCCATTGGTACAAACACGTCCTTGCCCCAATTCGGGCCGTTCATGAACGCGCCATTCAGCGGAAAATGCCGGCGGCCGATATTTACGCCGGGCGTATCGGTGGGAATCAGACCTAGCGTGATGCCGCGGTCTTCATCTGGCCCGAGTATGTGATCCGGGTCATAGAGCCGAAACGCCAATCCCAGCAGCGTCGCAATCGGCCCCAGTGTGATGTAACGCTTCTCCCACGTCAGCCGGATGCCCAGCACATCGGGTTTGCCCTGCCATTCGCTTTTGCACACCACACCGAAATCGGGAATGCCACCGGCGTCGGAACCTGCTTCCGGACTGGTCAGCGCGAAGCACGGCATTTCCAGGCCCTTGGCAAGCCGCGGCAGGTAATAATCTTTTTGCGCGGTGGTGCCGTAATGCAACAGCAGTTCCGCCGGACCAAGCGAGTTGGGCACCATCACCGATACTGCGGCCGTGCCGCTGCGCGTGGTGAGTTTCACAATCACCGCCGAATGCATCAGCGCCGAGAAACCCTTGCCGCCGTACTCCTTGGGAATAATCATCCCGAGAAAACCCTGATCCTTGATGAACTGCCACGCTTGCGGCGGCAGATCATGCAGATGGTTGGTAATCTCCCACTCGTTCAACATCTCGCACAGTTCTTCGACCGGGCCATCGAGAAACGCCTGCTCCTCCGCGTTCAACGCTGGTTTTGGATAGGCGTGCAGTTTTTTCCAGTCGGGTTTGCCGCTGAAGAGTTCGCCGTCCCACCACACCGTGCCGGCATCGAGCGCTTCTTTTTCGGTGGGCGACATCTGCGGCAAAATCCTGCGGAACAAGTCGAGCAGCGGTGCGGCCAACACTGCGCGGCGTATCGGCCCCGGATTGAGCAGTGGCGCAAGAATCGCGAAGATAATCCACGCCAGCACGATCACGATCTGCGTGGTAACGCCCGAGTAACCCAGCCACACCAATCCAGCAGCCACCGCGACCGTCCACAGCCACATCGGCGCGCGGTGGTACGCGAACGCCCAAGCGACCGCTATTACACCGCTGAAAGCTAGTAGCGTCTGCATAGGCGCTGCCTTGTCATTTAATAAAATTTATCAATAAAAACAAATACTTATAATATCACACGGAATGCAGGCTTCGTATCGCCTTCACCCGCTCCTTGCCTGCCGCGAGCATCAACGCCCATTCGTTGCCCGCCGACATGAAACGCGCGCCCAACTTGATCGCGTAGTCATAATTTTTGGTGTCGGCGCCGGCCAGGCCACCGATGCCGGGAATCTTGCCGTGCTTGTGGCAGGCAGCAACGATACGCTCGAAGGCTGCTTTGATTTTGGGGTGCGTCAGTTCGCCGGTCACGCCCAGGTCGGAGGACAAATCGCTGCTGCCGATATGCAGCACGTCCACACCCGGCACCGCGGCGATATCCTCGACGCATTCCAGCGCCGCAACGCTTTCGATCATCACAATCAGCAGCGTGTTGTCGTTCAACACCTTGCGTGCTTCTACGACCGGCACAGGCTGATAGCCGAAATGCGGGATGCTGGTCGTGCCCGAACGGCGTCCTATGGGCGCGTACTTGCAGGCGTCCACCGCCGCGCGCGCATCTTCCGCATTCGCGCAGTCGGGCACCACTATACCCAGCGCGCCGGAATCCAGCATGCGCAGCGCCAGCCCGTAGTCTCTGTCCGGAATGCGCACCAGCGGCGTCACGCCTGCGCCCAGCGCTGCCACACACATTTGTGAAACGTCGTTTTCCGGCAAAGGGCTGTGCTGCAAATCGAAATACACCGCGTCGAAACCGCAGGCGTTTGCTGCGAGCGCGATATCCACCGTGCGCGCGTGGCGGATCATCAGCGCAAGGCCAAGGTCGCCGCGCTTAAGGCGGTCGGCGAGCGGGTTAACAATAGTGGGTGTCATAAATTTTCTTTCAGTGAAATGTCTGTTGGTATGGATGCATCCAGCTATCGTATCAGTATCACAACACTACGCTGTCATTCCCGCGAAGGCGGGAATCTATAACACAGTACCATTTTGAACATCGCATGGGTTACCGCCCGCGCGGGAACGACACAAAAGTAGTTTTCCGCAATCGGGTACTGTGCAGAGAACTTCAGAACTGCGACTCCTCCAGCGCCAGCACGCTTTCCGCGCCGCTGACCACCGTCTGCTTGTACGCCGCCGCTTGCGGCAAAATGTGTTCACAGTAGAAACGCGCAGTGGCCAGCTTGGCATCATAAAACGATGTGTCCGCACCGGGTTCGCTGCGCTTGCGTTGCGCCACCTCAGCCGCGCGCGCCATCATCCAGCCGCCGCCTAACGTGCCAAACAGTTTGAGATAGGGCACAGCAACCGCAAACACCGCGTTCGGGTTTTTCTGGAACGTATCGACGATCCAGCGTGTGGCTTCTTCCAGCGCATCGATGGCACTGACAAGCGACCTGCCGATGGTGGCCAGCGCGCCCGAGGACAACGCCACCGCCGTCTTGCGCATTTCCGCAATCACTGCCAGCGCCGTCGCGCCTTTTTCATAGCCCACTTTGCGTCCGACCAGATCGTTTGCCTGTATGCCCGTCGTGCCTTCGTAAATCGTGGTGATGCGCGCGTCCCGCAAAAACTGTGCGGCGCCGGTTTCCTCGACAAAACCCATGCCGCCATGAATTTGCACGCCAGTGGAAGCGATTTCCACGCATTGTTCGGTGCACCACGCCTTCACCACCGGAATCAGCAAATCGATCACCGCCTGATGGCGCCGCTTCTCGATGGCATCGGGATGATGCTTCGCCTTGTCGAGCGTGGCGGCTGCGAGATACGCCAGCGCGCGCATCGCTTCGATCTGCGACTTCATGTGCATCAGCATGCGCCGCACATCGGGATGATGGATGATGGTGACGCGATCACCGCTGCGCTGGCCGACTTCGCGCCCTTGCACGCGCGTCTTCGCGTATTCGAGCGCGTGCTGATAGGCGCGCTCCGCGACCGCCACGCCTTCCAGCCCCACCGCCAGCCGCGCGTGGTTCATCATGGTGAACATGTACTCCAGCCCGCGATTGGGCTCGCCCACAAGATAGCCCACTGCCCCGCCGCGGTCGCCATATTGCATGACGCAGGTCGGACTGGCGTGGATACCCAGCTTGTGCTCGATGGAAATGCATTTCACGTCGTTGCGCGCGCCCAGGCTGCCGTCGACGTTGAGCAGGAACTTGGGTACGACGAACAGCGATATACCCTTCACCCCGTCGGGCGCATCAGGCAGGCGAGCGAGCACGAGATGCACGATGTTATCGGCCATATCGTGCTCGCCCCACGTGATAAAAATCTTGGTGCCGCTGATTTTGTAGTGGTCGCCTTCAGGCACGGCTTTGCTGCGCACCGCAGCCAGATCAGAGCCCGCCTGCGGCTCGGTGAGATTCATGGTGCCGCTCCACTCGCCGGAATTGAGCTTGGGCACGTAACGCTGCAACTGCTCGGCGGAAGCGTGATGCGCCAATGCTTCCATCACCCCCGAGGTCAGCATCGGGCACAGGCAGAACGCCATGTTGCTGCTGTTCCACATCTCCTGCACTGGATTGGAGACGAGATGCGGCAAACCCTGTCCGCCATATTCGGTCAAGCCGCCAAGGCCGTTCCAGCCCGCCTCGCGAAATTGCTGGTAGGCCGCCTTGAAACCGCTGGGCGACGTCACCACGCCATCGGCCAGCCGCGCACCTTCCTTGTCGCCCACGCGATTCAGCGGTTCCAGCACTTCCTGCGCGAATTTCGCCGCCTCGCCCAGCACCGCCTCCACCAGTTCAGCGTTGACTTCCTCGCAGCCAGGCAGTTTGGAAACCTCGTCGAGACCCGCCAGTTCGTTGATCACGAACAGCATGTCTTTGAGCGGTGCGACGTAGGACGACATGGCGAGACTCCATGAAAAATGGCGTGACCCGACAGGATCACGCCACTATGTTACCGCAAAGGATGATGGGGTTGGATTCAGCGCAAGAGCAATTGTAGCCTACGACTTCTTCATTTTCGGCTTCATGCTCGTCACCTT
>JAKFYK010000164.1 GCA_021730905.1 Betaproteobacteria bacterium
CTAGATGTAACTCGCGGGATCAGACAGGGTCGTATTGAGCAAAGCCGTCGAGCGGCCCCCAGCATCTCGCGCCTAAAGTAGAAATTCTGAATTTCAGACCGGCGTCGTTCGACGGGCCGCTTCCATGCACATTGCCGCTGTTGGTGTCTCAGACCCTCAACGACCGCTAAGGCCGAAAAGCTGTCGATGTTGTCGGTCCGGTCATCGGCCATAGCGGTAGTTGGAGTTGTGAGCCATCAACGGCTGCAATGTGTAGGCAACAGCCATAGGCGCAAAACTCCGGTCGAACGACCATTTGCTACTTCAGGCCAAAGTCGGTCCCGAGCACTAGCTGCCCGTTGCGACCGGCGGGTTCCAAGCAGTCAAATTGCAGTGTTGCCTAGGGACGGCGGAAATGTAGGAATGCAAGACCTATGTATTGTATGTTTTGTGTTTTGCGCGGATACCTCACTCAAACGTCAACCCGATACGCTTGACGGCTTTTTCCCATTTCGCGGATATTTCCGCGAGGGTGTTCGCGGCATCGGTTGGCGACCCGCCCACCCGGGCATGATCCATGGGCGTGAGTACCCGTTCTTGCAACTCCGGATTGGCGAGGACTTCGTTTGCAAACGCGGCGAGTGACCACTTCACCGGCTCGGCGAGGGAACGCGGTGCCGCCAGAACCTGATAGAAAGTGACGTCATAGTCCTTGAATCCGGTTTCCGCCACGGTTGGCACGTTGGGGGCCATGGGAGATCGTATTGCCGAAGAAATCGCGATCGCGTTAATGCGCCCGGATTTGATATGCGCGATGACGGCAGGAGTGCCGAGGAAAGCGCAATGAACATGACCCGCGAGCAAATCCTGCAGGACGGGCGCAGCACCTTTGTACGGAATATGCCGCATTTTTGCGCCAGCGTGAAACAGGAAAAGCTCCATTGCCAGATGATTCGGAGCGCCTGCGCCGCCAGACGCATAGTTGAGCGAGCCGGTTCCCGCCAGTGCTACCAGCTCACGCACGTTTTTCGCTGGTACGCTGCTGTGACAAAGAAGCATCTGCGAGATGCGGGTCAAAAGCGTTAGCGGCAGCAGATCGCGAGTTGCATTGAAACCGGATTTTGTCATGACGTGAGGATTTACGGTAATGACGGTATCCGGTGTGATAAGCAGGTGGTGGCCATCTGGGGCGGCCCTGGCCACTATCTCTGATCCAACGTTGCCGGAGGCTCCAGGACGATTGTCGATAACAAGCGCCTGACGAAATTTTTCCCGGAAGGGTTCGACCATAGCGCGGGCGAGTATGTCCGGCGGTCCTCCGGCTGGAAACGGAATTACGATGCGTACGCTGCGATCTGGATAAGCAATTGGCTGCGCAACCACAATCGGAGAAAAGAAAGCGCATATCAATATAAACAAGCGTATCTGCATCTTGGGACTGTACGTCTCGTGTGTATGTCGGTCAATCCGAACATTATCCGTGATCGGACAATAGTAGAATCTCGAATTCGCGATATATCTATCGGAATTTCCTATGGCAAGCCTTGCTGGAGACTGGGACCGTCGTGTGGGCCGCAAACTAAAGTTGCGTGATCTTCACATACTGGCCGTGGTCGTGCATTGTGGCAGCATGGCCAGGGCCGCTTCTCAGTTGGCAATGTCGCAGCCAGCGGTGTCCGAGGCCATTGCCGCGCTCGAATCGGCGCTGTCTGTACGGCTTCTCGATCGCCTGCCACGCGGCATTGCGCCTACGGTCTATGCAAACGCCCTGCTAAAGCGCGGCCATGTGGTGTTCGATGAACTCCAGCAGGGAATTCGCGAGATCGAATTTCTTGCGGACCCGAGCGTCGGGGAGGTTCGCGTTGCGTGTCCAGAAACGTTTGCAGCTGGATTGTTACCAGATGTCATCGACAGACTATCACGTCGCTATCCGAGGATCGTAATTCGCGTTGATCAGCCGGACACACAGTCGCTAGGTTTTCAGGAGTTGCGCGACCGAATGGTTGACATGGTTCTGGCCAGACGCCCTCAAAGCCTGATTGAGGACGATCTGGATATAGAGCCGTTACTTGATGACAGGCATCGCGTTGTAGTGGGAACGAACAGCCCGCTTGCGCGTCGGAAGCGCATTAGCTTAAAAGATATATTGAGTGTGCCGTGGATTCTGCCGCCGAATCTTGTGGTAGGTGAACTAATCACGGAGGCTTTTGCTGCGCAAGGACTCACGGTGCCCGCGGAACGGGTGAATTCATCATCAATCATGCTGCGTAACCGATTGCTTGCGACGGGGCGCTATGTAACAGTTCTTACGGATTCCGTAATCCACTACAACGCCAAAGAGTGGCCACTCGCCGTGCTGCCGATAAATCTGCGGCTTTCGTCGCGCCCGTTATCTGTTGTTACTTTGAAACATCGGACCATAAGCCCCGCAGTTAAGCTGTTCATAGAACAACTGCGAATAGCCGCGGCATCTCTGCCAGGAGGAATGACTACATCCGGGTAAGCCAATCGGCTGGTGTAGTGGTGTACCTGCTGAGCAATATAAGCTCGTGAATGCACGCGTCAACGTTGTTTGGTCCGGCTACATCGGCAGTTTGGCTTTCAACCCAGTTTCGTTTGCAATCCTTCACGCCGGAAGTTGGCGTCGTTGTTGTCATCCATCTCGCCCGGATACAACACTTCGTCAAAGCCCTTGGCCAGTGCAACGGATTTGATTTCGCAGCGGCGTCTTCAGAAAAAATGAATGTGAACTCCCAACCCATTATTGATATTCAGCACGACTACCGTCGTGTCTTGAATTCGGCCTTATGTGGAGATCCCCTTAAGGGTCGGGTACCGCTATAGCCAGAAGTTGCAAGTGGCCGTTCGTGTGAACTTTCATGCTTACGGCCGCTTGCCATTATATTGCGGACTTTGGTGGCTCAGAACACCAATGACCGGATTGGCCGAGGAGCAGACGCACTGGGGCAATTACGCCGACCATCTCACAGACGTAGGTGGCCGCCGTTTAGGGCATGGAGCCAGCAGTTTGGAATCTATCCATATGGCACACCAAAAATTCGAAGCCACCCGGCGATGAGGCTAAGCAGTCTGTCGCCTTGGCGCGCGTTTGGACAGTCGATCGTACGAGGTAACGGATAGAAATGCAGAACCGGAGTTAATTGTTAATCCTCGTGGGGACGCTCGCTTGAGTTAGTGAAATGCTAACCATCTGATTTTTAAAAAGTATTTTCTTGGCGGATTAGGTTCGATTTGCTAAAAACAGGGGGGGCGACGCCAACCCCGCCATACTTCTGGTTTTTTACTTCCTATCGTTGCGATAGAGCAGTTCATACTGCCATTGCAGATCTGATTTCGTGTAGCAAGTAGCGGCCACCACGACGACAATAGTCAGTGCAGACACGTTTACTGTTAGCAGATCATGGTCTTCAGTGCGTTACCTTTGGCAATTATTCGCTGATAGGGACCCCGTGTGTGATCGGTGCTTGAAAATACCCGCTGCGCCTCAGTGCTGCACAAGAGCACGCAAACGCACCCTGCGTTCGCTCCAGTTGCCGTTATCGGCCTGTTCCAACCAGGAAATACTAATGTGTTTGCCCGGCTCAATTTCGCGGATCGTTGGAAACTGATGCAAGTCTTCAGGAACCTCCTGGAGTTTTTCTGGTAATTTGGCATTAATCGTAGCCACAATCGGTTCGCGTCCGTTTGCAAGTATTTCGCAGCGATTCCCAGTACAGCGGGCCGAATATCCACGCCATTGATCCGCTTCGAGTACCAGATAGGAGGGAACGCGCACCCGAACACCGTGCCTCGCTGCTTTCGCGCTCTCTTTCCAACGGTCTGTTTTGGGGGCGAATACGAAGGCAGACTGTGCTTCATCCCAACGCAGACGGTAATCAGCATCATCGGCGGCAAGTGTGGCGTTCCAGTCGGCAACGGCTCGCGCTGGATCTATCGTCTTGTGTTCACCGCTGCGTGCAGTCACCAGCCCAACCAGACGGATGTAGTAATCGAGGTCGACCACTCTCTGACGGTAGACCTGCAAACCGGGGCCATCCAGAACTGAAGCGCGAAATGCCCAATGAGTTAAATTGAGTGCAGCTTTGATGCTTTGTTGCAGCGTGTTTTGCGGCTGCCGGCTGGCGATACCTACTGACCCCTGCATAAACCGTAATTCGGCATTTGCGCTCATTTCTGGTTTCAACATCAGTCCCATAAGGCGGCGCTTCCAGGTAGATTCTGGAAGTGCAAAGGACGGATCGAACGACTTGATGGCCTCGATGTAGACGTTCAGATACGATCCCCCGCCCGCCAGCAGGTCGTTTCGCAGCAACTGGTAGCTCGTTCGTTGGGTGGCATATTCGAAGGCGATGTCGCGTGAAACGTCCAACGCCACCGGTGGCAAGCGCGTTAGTGCCACTTTGAGCGCAGCGGCCTGCGAGGGCGTGCCCAATTCAACAAGTTCAGTGATGATGCGGATGTTGCGTTCCAGTAGAACTGCCGTGACCAGTCGGTGCACCAGCTGGTCGCTTTTCGCAAGCGCATCGCGCAGGAACAAGGTGGAGGCTAGCAGTTCATCTACAGACATCTTTTCCGGCGTATCGAAGGGCTGTGCGCTCCAATACGCTGTATGCAGCTTCACAAAAGGCAGTGCAAGAACGGTGGCATCGCTGCGCACCTCGCTGCGATACGCTGGGTAGTTACGCAGAGCGAGATAGCGCTTGGCCAGTTTGCGATCTGCTGGCGGCACTTTTTCTTCCGGCACATGAGCATGCAGGCAGAAGTAAGCATCTTTTGGGGTGATGGCGCGACAGTATTTCCCGATAAAGTCCGCCGATAGAACCGATTGGTCCGATACCGCAATCCGCTTGATGGCGTCTGGCGTCGGGCTCTCGAATACGCGTCGCCCCAGCGCATGCAGTGGTTCGTCCGCATCGACATCTGCGCCAGCCAGCGCGAAGAACAGATTGTTTTCATCGGCGACCGGCGGGCGATTCTGCCACTGCCGCAACATCTCGCTATCGGGCGATTCATCATAAACGACGAAAGCGGCTGCCAGTACAATCAGAATGCCAAGCATGATCGTCAAAAGCTTCCAGGGTCGATTCATTTGCTCGCCTTATTCTTGATTGTATTTGGCATTAGACAGGTTACTCCAAAGTGTCCGACAGAGCCCTGATAGTTCCTTGTTCGATTGCGTAAGCCATCATTGAGCCGTTAATCCAACAATCCACGCCGCCTGACACGAGTGGGTTCGCGGTTCAGGAGAGCTTCACCGCTGCCGAAGGCCGAAATCCCGTTTCCATTCCGCGATGCTAAGGGGGAAGTTGAAACCCGACGCTTCCTGCGGTTGCAGCTTTTCTTCTGATGAGAGCGCAAGCGGTCGCACGAGCGCCTCTACGTGGTCGGGGTCCGGGATACCGAAGAAACCATAGTTCGCGAACTGCTCGTCTCCATGCGATCCAGTATAGGGCTCAGCGCGCAGCACGATATCGCCATAGCCGTCCTTACGTCCCAAGCATGTGAAGCCGACAATATCGCGCGGGTAAAACGATGTGATGCTAACGTTACGGCGGACTTCAAATATGAGTGCGCGCCTGTTGGTAACGGCATAGAAGACCGAATGTGCCTGATAGTGCAGGACGAGCGGCCAAAGCAAGCTAAAGATACCCATTGCGGGGAATAGATAGAAGGCCCAATGGACGCCGTCAGCAAAAAATGTCGAATTAGGACCGACCAGAAGTATAGCGGTCCAGAGAGCCGTCCAGAGAGCCGAGAACACAGGACTCGAATCGCCCCTGGCTTTCGCGTATCGCCACGGATTCGGCCGGCCGACCCATAACACGCATTCTTCCGCCTCGAGCTGCGGGTCGAGTGAACGTTGTACCGCATCAGGCAGCGTGATGGTTTCGTGCATGATTGCTGTGCTCGCGCGGCAGTTTACTCTAAATAATGACATTCTGTGTTCATCACCGGCGACGGGAGGGCACGTTGTTTGCATCAGCGGGTCGAGAGTGGCATGGTACGGACGCATAGGCTTGCGCGATCGGCTTGCGTATGCCGCCGTCGTGGTTCATTTACGGAACCCACAGAAGAACTCGATGCCCTAAGTCGATAATCGGTTGGCATAAGAAAGAGTCTATCGATCAACCTCACAACGGGGTGCTTGGGAGCGGAGCATGGCAGTTCAGACTACGTTGGGTTGGATATTCAAGAGCTCGCTGTCTCTCGTCGAGATGAAGAAGTGCCTTGACGTGCTCGGACCGAAACCATGGAGCGACGGCGACTCCGAGAGGCATGGAGATTATTTGGGTGGGAAGCTGACCGAAGAGGCTGTGGCCCGAATCTACAAGGTTGGTGACGGCTTCATCGTCAACCTACGCTTCTTCTCAATGCAAGGAGAGCCGGTCACGCAACTGGCGGTCTCCAAAGAAAGGCTCATCAACCAGGTACTCCCAACCGTCAAGGCTCGCGACGTAAGACCCGCGGATCCACTCGACTGACATAGTCTCGGTTCTAACAAGAAGTCATTTCATAAATACCGACGGATGAGAATCATAGAGCAGGCGAGATGAACAAAGGCGTTGAAATGATCGATCAGGCGATCCCAGCGGGTGATCACGCGTTTGTATTTGTTCAACCAAGCGAA
>JAKFYK010000038.1 GCA_021730905.1 Betaproteobacteria bacterium
CGCTCAGCCAGCCGCTTCGACGGATCCACGCGGCAAAGCGGCCATACCGCGCAGAGAGGCTGATGTGAATGACACTGCACCGGTCCGTTTGGCTTGCGCCTCCCTTTCCGGCCTAGCCCATCAGCAGGCTAGTGCAGCGTCTAGCCGGTATTAGGCGGCTAGAGAATAACGCTCGTCGTTGGCGTGTATAGAATTTCCAGCGGATTTACAAGGTAACTGGACCTTGGCATGCCCTGTGCTGCTTTGTAACCCACGTCGAAGCCAAGTCGCCCCCAATCGTGTACTGCACCCGCATTGTCTCATATGGAGGGGATGACGTCCTTTTCAATACCCGGACGCACGGCAATCAGGAACGCTACAGTTTTCGGGCGGGTCGTCACCGAGCCACGGCTGGTTTTTGATCTGTTGTGGGGGCAGGTAAAATCCCGCTACGGGTGTTGGCCTGCGGATTCACGGCCAGGAATCACATCTGGCATTGATCGTAGAACATGCGTTGATAGCCTGCCCCTACCTTGTACTGGTGAATACCGTTATCCTTCCTCATAACGCAATCCCGACGTTTGATAAGCCACGATTTCAAAAAGTGCAGCACGCCGGCTGTTTCAACGCATTCTTACCGCAACTATTATTTCCACGATGCTTCGACGTTCCATTTTATTTGCCATTGCTTTCCTGATACTGGCCAGTGGATGTGCCCGGCTGCCGCGTACGGGCGTAACGTCGCTAAAACCGGCGACCTTAAGCGAGTTACGGGGATATTTGCTGAGTCACAAAGCCGATCTTGACCTGTTCAGATTGCGTGGTCCTTTTGCCGTGGACTTGCAAAAAGACTATCCCGTACGGCTATCGGCCACTGAACGCATTGTTGCAGACTTATATTTGTCCGCACCTGCTGAAAAATCCTCTCTGGTTATTTTCCTGCATGGATATGACAATTCGAAGGAAGACCACGCCTATCAGGCCATGCATGTGGCATCGTGGGGAATGCATAGTCTGGTCCTGCAGCTACCCAACAAGGGGCCATGGGTTGGCAACGGCAAGACCCTGGCAAGAATTGTCGATTTCATTTACCGCCAGCCGGAAAGTATCGACAAGCGCATCGATGTGAACAGAATTATTCTCGTCGGCCACTCGTTTGGTGGCTCCGCGGTGGCCATTGCGATGGCGGAAGGTGCTTCCGTTGCAGGGGGCATCCTGCTTGATCCCGCGGGTATTGGAAAAGACCTGCCCAAATTCCTGAGTCAGGTCAATAAGCCGGTGATGCTGCTTGGGGCTGACGAGCAGGTCTCCGCGACACGCAACCGTGATTATTTTTATCGATTCATACGCAACGGCATTGCTGAAGTTTCGATCAAGGACGCTGTCCATGAAGATGCCCAGTATCCTGCTGAGTTCCCGCTGCAATTTTTTGCAAGCGAGCCATCGGAGGAACTGCGAATTACCTTTGTCAGCGCGTTGACCTCGGTTGCCTTCAGCCTTGGCTCTACCGGCAAATTCGACTATGCGTGGACAAGTTTTGGCGATGCTATTAAAACTGGTAGGATATTTAACGCCAAAAGGAAGTGAGATGACTTTTAACCGGGATAGGATGCCTGTTTCAACTGGGTGCCATGCGCGTGAACTGATGATGACTCTGAAAAATGCCGGAATATGTGTAGTTTTCCTGCTTGTGGTGCAAATCCTGTGGTTGGGGGCATCCCATTCCCAATCTGCGGGCATCCCAAAATTTAAAGAGGAGATTTCAAAACAAGAGGGTATCTATCAGAGCCAAGGCGAAAAAACGCCGGAGGGGTATGTCATCGATCGGGGGCTCTTATCCTATACATTTACACTCCCGGCCGAGTTCGATCACTCATTGGCAAATCTTGGTCCTACCGATCGCTGGCTGGATATCGGAGCAGGCCAGGGCCAGGCCGTTTTGGATTATTTCGCGCC
Organism: Betaproteobacteria bacterium; assembly: GCA_021730905.1. Taxonomy (GTDB): domain Bacteria; phylum Pseudomonadota; class Gammaproteobacteria; order Burkholderiales; family SG8-41; genus UBA5216. The sequence goes on from JAKFYK010000038.1 coordinate 1,936, forward strand.
AAGATACGACTCCATGCACCCGGCAGGACGAGAACGACGCGGCAAGAAAGCACAAGTAGTCGCAATGTCCATCGAAGACCGCAGGACGCCCCTTTGGCATCAGACTGCCGCAAACCTGGAAGCCAACAAAATACAATACTTGTTTGGCAAACGCCTGCGCGAGTACTCGTTAGAGCAACTGGGGCAATTTCAGGTCATTACCGATTTGCTGGGCGGCTTTTCCTACACAGCCGACCTTTCTCTGTTTATGGAGAAAGCGCTTAGCCTTTTAGCATTGCACGGCAGTTTTTATACTATTCTGCAAGATGTGCATTCTGAACATGGCGCGAATCGCCCCTATTACCCGGATGCGCGATTCTTGACCGAAATCACCAATGCCAACGGCTCCGAAGTAAAGGTTTGTTCCTGGCTCAAGCGTATTACCTGTGTGGAAGTGACTTGTGAATTAAGGCCGGAATGGAAACCACCCGTTGAGGTCTATCGCATCCACAAAGTCTGCAATAACGTTACAGTTCCAACGCTGGTGCCGATTCGTTTTGAGGCTGGAACGCCTCCCGAGCGGGGATTTCAAGTCGGAAATCCGTTGCCGGCGTCGCCGGGCACGAACAGCACGACGCGTTGACTCCGGGAAGCTGGAACTTCAAATAAGCGTAGTGATCAGGCTACAGCCGTCTGTTTTGCGGTCGCCGGCTTGCGATTTTGCTTCTGGCCGGCTTTTCTGGTGTTGTTTTGGCAACCGGCGTGGTGGGCGCGGGCGTTGCAGCTATTGCGGTTGCCGCCGGGGTGTCCGGTTCGCTATCTTCGATCATGGTAGTGATGTCGTCGCGCATGCTGGCGGGCAGATCCAGCGCCGCCAATCTAGCCAGTTTTGAATACTTGTCGGGAAGGTTATAGACGCCAACAAGATACAGCAAGAGGTCATCCGTGGTATGGGCTTTGCCCCGCCCTTGTGCGAAGTCTTTTGGCAGTGCCGGCACCAGTGGGCTGAATCCAGGGTACAGGATACGCACTACAAAATCACCACAACTGAGACAAAAACGCTCTCCGGGTTTACGCATCAGACAATACGGCGTTTCGTTATCCACCCATTGTGCAACGCGTTGCGACAGTTCTTTTTGCAGCACACGCATTTCTGCATCGTTGGAGAATGGCCGAAGGCCGTGCAGGTGCTCTATCTTGAACAATGTTCCATTGGCGTTGAGGGTGCCGTTCTTGACAAATTCTGAAACGATGACGCCCGCGTTCGGTACCGACCATGCGATACGCTGGTCTTCAAGTTCTATACCGACCTGGTATTCCAGGCTCTCGTCCGGGTGGGTAATCACAAAATAGTGGACATATCCGGCCTGTCCTCGTCCCACCGATGTAACGGCGGCGACGTTGGGGCTTGGTGAGATTTTCGCGGGGAGAGTGGATACCCTGCTTGCGGTCGGTTTGTGCGCAGGTTCGGCGGCAACGGCGAACGCACAAAACAGCACTAGGACGGTCCAGGATGCGAAGTACCTCATTATTTAAGAATATTCGCATATCTAATTAAGTAATACTACTTATTTTTGTGTTTGTGAAAGTACACTTCGCCATAGATTTAATGTTTAAAAATACATTAAAATTTATATAAAACAAATACTTATTTTATTATAACGATTGTAAAGTCTGCTGATGTGCGCCGATGGAGCGCTACGTGATTTTTTGCGTGGAAAAGCTTAGAAAACGATCGTAAAGGCTCTCTCAGACCAGCAGTTGCAGCACATCCTGCGGTGTATCGGCCACGGCGTCAGCGCCCCACGAGGCCGGGTCGCTGCCGTTGAGATAACCGTAGCGAACGGCCACGGTCTTCATGCCCGCGGCGCGCCCGGCTTGTATGTCGCGCTCGTCGTCACCTACATACAGGCAAGCCGGGGGATCGATATTGATGGCGCGCGCAGCGGCAAACAAAGGCGCAGGATGTGGTTTGGTCTTGCCGGTAGTGTCGCCGCCGATGATACAGGCGGCGCGCGTGCCGTAGCCGAGTAACGCCATAAGTGGCAGGGCAAACCGTTCAGCCTTGTTGGTGACGATGCCCCAGGTCAGTGCTCGTGACTCCAGCGATTGAATCAACTCCGCCATGCCGTCGAATAGACGCGTTTCACGGCACAGATTGGCTTCGTAGATATTCAAGAATTCGTCGCGCATTGCCGGATAATCGGCATGGTCAGGTGTGATGCCGAAACCTGCGCCCAGCAGGCCGCGCGCGCCGGAGGAGGTGACGGGGCGCGTTTTTTCATCCGGCACAGGGGGCAGGCCGCGTGCCGCGCGCATTTGGTTCACGGCGTAGCCCAGATCGGGTGCGGTGTCGGCGAAGGTGCCGTCGAGATCGAACAGTACGGCCCTTATCATCGGGTGGCGTGCAGGATGTAATTCACGCTTGCGTCGGCTTCGAGTGCGTAACGTTGCGTGAACGGGTTGTAAGTCATACCGGTCAGTCCGCGCACGTCGAGTTGCGCGCGGCGGCACATGGCAGCGAGTTCGGAAGGCTTGATGAAGCGCGCGTAGTCGTGCGTGCCGCGCGGCAGTAGTTGTAAAATATACTCTGCCCCGATCACCGCGAACAAATACGATTTCGGATTACGGTTGATAGTGGAAAAGAAAATAGGGCCGCCCGGTTTCACCAGAGCGGCACAGGCTGCGACGATGGCCGCCGGGTCCGGTACATGTTCGAGCATTTCCATGCAGGTTACCGCGTCGAAAGATGCCGGCTGTTCACGCGCAAGGTCTTCGGCGGAAATGTTGCGATAGGTGACGTTTTGTCCTGTCTCGATCAAATGCAGTTCGGCCACCTTGAGTGGCTTGTCGGCCAGGTCAATACCGGTGACGACGGCGCCGCGTGCGGCCATGCTCTCGGCGAGTATGCCGCCGCCGCAGCCTACATCAAGGATATGTCTTTTATCGATTTTTACGATGCTGTCGACATAGTCCAGCCGCAGCGGATTGATATCGTGCAGCGGCTTGAACTCGCTCTTCGGATCCCACCAGCGATGGGCAAGCTCGCTGAATTTTTCAAGCTCCAGTGGATCGGCGTTGCTCATGTGGCGGCCTGCCTGATTTTGTCGCGCCAGAAACCCGCGCGCGCCATGATTCCGGCGGTGTCGATGCCGCGCAGCGCGCCGTGTTCAACGAGCAGTTCTCCGTCGACCCAAACATGGCTCACGTTTTCGCGGCCCGCCGCGTAGGCGATGTGAGAACGCGGTTCGTAACACGGCGCGAGCGCCGGCGTCCCCAAATCGATGGCGGTGATATCCGCGCGTTTGCCTTTTTCGAGTGATCCAATCTTCGAATCGAGTCCAAGCGCGCGCGCGGCGTTGATCGTTGCCATTTCCAGCACCTGCCGTGCGGGGAACGCGGACGCGTCGCCGGCGTCGTGTTTGCCGAGCAGCGCGGCCAGTCGCAATTCCGAAAACATATCGAGCCGATTGTTGCTGGCGGCGCTGTCGGTACCCAAGCCGATGTTTATGCCCGCTTGCGATAACGCATGAACCGGCGCGAGTCCGCTCGCAAGTTTGAGATTCGATGTGGGGCAGTGCGCGACATGGCAGCCGTGCTCCGCAAGCAGATTGATTTCTTCCGGGGTGAGATGAGCCGCGTGCACGGCAATGAGATTGGGGCCCAGCAATCCAAGATTTTTCAGGCGCTGCAACGGCCGCATGCCGTGGCTGGCGACGCTGTCGCGGATTTCATCCGCGGTTTCGTGCAGGTGAGTGTGTATCGGTATGTCGAGTTCGGCGGCGTAGACGGCGATGCGTTCGAACGTGGCGTCGCTCACCGTATACGGCGCGTGCGGCGCAAGGCAGAATGACACCAGGCTTTCGTCGCGCAGTTCATCTCGCAGCGCCATGCCTTTGTTCAGATAATCCACGGCATCGGTCGCATAGGCGGACGGAAACTCCACCGCGATCACGCCAATTGCCGCGCGCATGCGTGCCTGCAGAATGGCTTGCGCGGCGGCTTCCGGAAAAAAATACATGTCATTGAAGCAGGTAACGCCACCGCGCAGCATTTCCGCGCAGGCGAGCAGCGTGCCGTCGCGCACAAAATCCGCGCTGGTGACGCGCGACTCCGCGGGCCAGATGTGATCGCGCAGCCAGGCCATCAGCGGCAAGTCATCCGCCAACCCGCGCATCAGCGTCATCGCGGCGTGTGTGTGCAGATTGATGAGGCCGGGTATCAGCACGTGGTCAGGCAGTGTCTTAACCGCTGTTGCCGAATAGCGCTCAAATGCAGCATTGGCTGGCAGCACATCGACAATTGCGCCTTGGGCGATAACGATGGCGTGATGCTCCAGCACGGTATCGCGTGGCGTCACGGGCACAATCCAGCGTGCGGCGATGATGGTGTCTGGTTGGGTCTGCATGCGAGAGCGGAGTATAGG
>JAKFYK010000127.1 GCA_021730905.1 Betaproteobacteria bacterium
TTGCGGAACCCGGGGGTATTTGCGTATCGGGTGAAGCGTTTGCGATTGTGCGGAAAAAACTGGAGTTTGAGGTCGAGCAACTCGCGGGAGTGGATCTGAAGAATATCACCAGCGCGCCGGATGTTTATCGCATACACATGCACTGATCCCGTTTGTGAATCAAGGCAGTTTTTCAGCAGCAACCATGCGGTTGATCAGAGTGAATTTGGGCAGCCATACCACCACATCATCAAACACGGATGCCGCAACATTCGATTTGACGCGGCTTACCGTGTCGAGATCGGCGTCGGTGTTTTCTATTTCGTCGGCGGACGTGGGCGCGGGGCGCGCGAGGTTGGTGTCGGCACTGATTGCGCCAAGGCCGTTGTTGCCATGCGAAACCACTACCGCCACCGCAGCGGTAGTGATGATGGTTGTGCAGGCCTGGCTGGAGCACACGCGTAACGTTGTGGCTGCGGTGGCGATGGTAAACGGCGTCGCCGGTGCGCGCCGTGCGAACGTTTCAAGCACGGTATAACGGAAGCGGTTGCCCCAGGCATCCTGATTGCCCAATCCCAGCGTGGCCCACGGCAGATTGCCGGTGGCAATCGTGCCGCTCAGAACCTGACAAATTCCCGTAGCGGCTGTTACATCTTCAGCACCGTCGTTAGCGCCAGCCCCAGCCGTGCGATCCGGACAGGGCAGATAGCCGTTGGCAACGGCGAAACCCATCAGCGCTTCGCGTATCTCGTCCAGCGTTTTCTGCGTTTCGCTGATTTGGCGCTGCTCGACCTGGGTTGCGAGTGGTACCAGTATGCTGCCCAGCAGCAGTGCAATGATGAATATTGAGATGGCCAGTTCGACCAGCGTAAAGCCGGCATCCGGTGGGAGAAATTTTCGAGCGGTGGCGCGGATCACTTGTAGATCACCGTATCGTTGAATGTCGTGCTGCTGGGCTGTCTGGTAAACGTCGGGTGGGTCGTGTTGCTACCTTCGAGGAAATTTGCCGGATTCTGCCGGGTCGCGTTGCTATTGCGTAGCTGCCCTCCTGCAACAGCCGCGAGTCGCTTGCCCGCCACCATGACTACAATTTGCTTATCAGCCGCGGGACTTGGGGGATCGACTGTCAAGCAGGTGGGGCAGCCGGTGGTTGGTGTTCTTCCACTGAGCACTAGGGGCAAAAGTGTGCCCGTGACCCGGGGTTTGTAGGCGTCCGCAACTCCGTAAAACACATACAGCCTCCAATTACTCCACCACGTTCCCTGCGTATGAGTGCAAGTGGCGGGCCAAGTGTTGCTCATGCACAGAGCTAGTGTACATAGCGGTGCCAGTGCTGTGCCTAGCGCTCCGCCGATTGGAATAATACCCAGCAAGGTATTCGATAGTGGGGGGTCAGGAACGCGTCCAAATAAATTGTTGATTGCATCGCCATACGGCACTGTTAAATCTGTCACGGGCGCCGCCCACGGATAGCGGCCGCTGTTGGCATTTGCGTAGGCCGTAAGACAGTTAGTCATTTCGCCAGCAACCCGTTTTTCCAGTAACGGAATAAGCTCGTCGTGACGAATGGTAATTAGCTTGTCGTTAACGATGATGTTATTGGTTGCGTCTCGAACAATGCCGTTGATGAAGCCGTTTGTGGCGTTACTATCGGTGAAGTTAGCGTTGTCTTCCACAGCAGTAACAGTATCAAGATAATTCACCGGATTGCATTTTGGGGTGTTTGTTGCCGGAAGGGTTGTGCAGACACCTTGTGCATTGCAAGAACCGCCTGTGCAAGTACGATTCTGAGCGGCCCCCGCGCCTTGCCTGCGTAATACCGCGCCAGGAGAAAATACCACTGCAATAACACCGCCAGGGGCCGTCACAATGTTATTTGCGCCGTTGTGAATGACTGTACCTGCAGAATTCCGAACCGTAATGGTACCAACTGAATCACTGTTGAGACAGGTCGTTGCTGTGCCCACTGCCGCACACGCTGTACGAGGACTGTCCTTGAAGTTGGTAGATACTGCATACCAGAGCCTCTCTCCATCTCCATCCCGTAGATCAGGCAGGCCGAGTGTTCTCCATGGTAGTCGTCCTATGCGCGATGCTTGTGTATTGCAAGTAGTGGTCGCAGTAACAGGAGGAGGATTGGGATTTGGTGCGTTGCCGCTATCGTCTAGGTCAGGACACGGCAAGTCGCCAGGGCGTTGGAGGTTTGGGGCGGCGAAATTGGTTACGCCTGCAGCATATCCAATCAGTGCCGCCTTGGCTTTCTCGAGTGCCGCTGCTGTGACCTTGTCCTTTTCGACATCCGACACTACGGGTCTGGAAATGCCGTAAAAAACAGCGGCGGCGCCTATCACGAGCGTTACCACCAGAAGCAGGAAAGCGGCCCCGCTTTGGCGGGCAAGAGACCGGCAGCAAACCCGCCCAGGCATCGTATCGCTACTTTATGGTGCCGCGCTCACCGGGCGGCGCGGCGCCGCTGTCGGGCTCGGACTTGTCGCGCTGTGCCACGCTTTTGGCGGCAGCCGTTGGGGCGGCTACTCCTGCCGGCGGTGGAGTTGGCGCTGTGGCAGGCACAGGCTTGGCCGGCGGTCTGAGCCGAGTCACGTCGCGAGCGTAAGGCTCTTCGATTCTTCCCGATACCACATCCATGCTTTGCCCCACGCGGAGCGACGCGGAGCGGTCGGCCTGCGGCACGGCCACGGAAACACTGCCGTCACGGCGCACGCCGAGCACGTTCACATCACCGTCCCTTGTACGTTCGGTCATCGGCCGGCCGTTGATCCATACCGTTGATTTGCCGTCGCTGCGGCGAACGACGCCTTCGTAGGTCACCACATCCGGTCCCAGTGGAGCGGGCAGTTCCGTCGTATCGGAAGACGCTGAAGAAGCCGTCACCGGCAGGCGCCGGTCGCGCTGCGCACGCACGGCATCCAGTTGGGCGCGCTGTGCAGGTGAAAAAAACAACCGTCCCAGTCCGTCGGCCGCCACCGCGATTTCTGCCATGCACGCGAAAATGCATGCCACTCCGATCAGTAGGAAGTGCGTCATGGATTGGCTCCCGGCTGCTCCGTGGGTTGCGCGGTGATCCAGGACAATTGGCACTCTGCGCCAACGTTGGGCTGAAAGCGTGTGCTCAAGGTTGATGTCGAGCGTCGTATCGTGCATTGGTCGATCATGAACAGCCCCGCCTTCTGGTTCGACAGCAATTCAAGAAATCTGGGCAGATCTGCTTCATGCAGCATTTGAAACCGCAGCTTCATCATCGATTGCATGACGCGCATCTGTCCGGGCGCCAGCGTCGATGCCAGTGCATAAGGACGACGGGGTGAAATATCATAGTCGACGCCGAACAGCTCGCCTTTTTGATTCACCACGCGCAAAGCGTCGAGCCAGTTGATGCGTTGCTCATCACCTACGAAGCCGATAGCGGCGAGTTGCTGATATCCAGGCAGGTAACGGACGATGAGTTCCTTTTCCGACCCGGACTTTCGTACGCGCGTCTGCGCATCACGCAACTGCACCTGCTGCGCGCTGAATTGACGTAGCGCCTCTGAAGCCCTGTCCGAGCTGAATTTTACCGCGCCGACGACCGCGAGCAGCACAACCGCGAACACCAACAGTGGGACGGCGAGTGTGGATTTGGCGGGCATTAGGCGTCGGGCTTGAGTGTTACCACGATTTTGAAGTCGGCGATTCCGGAATGTTCAGCGGCATCCCGCGTGTTGCCCGACAATGCAAGCCCCGGATTTACATTAAGCGGATGCTTCACCACGCGCACCTCAGCCACCGCCGGGTCGCGTGCGAGCCGGTTCGCGACCACGTTGATGGCGTCAATGGCTGCGCGGTAGTCCCCTTGAAACGGCCGGATTTCTCCCGCGATGTAGCCGCTTTGTTTTAAGGTGCCGGTCACGGCCGGCGTTGCGGCGGGTTGTGCAGTACGCGTACTCGCATCGGTATTGACTTCCTCCGTGCCGTACGTCCAGTTGATTTCCTGAACAAATACTTCCGGGCTTGGTTCGATGGCACGCGATACGATTTGCATGAACGGATGCGGCGAACGAACGGTTTTGGAGACTTTCTTGTAAATCTCCACGGCGTTGATCAGATTTTCCGAGGTCGTCGGCGCCTGCGGGAACTCGCGGGTAATATCGCGATACTGGGTTTGCGCGGCTGCCGTGACCTTGGCGGCTTGATCTGTTTGCTCTCCCAGATCATGCGTGTGCCACAGGTTGTACCCGGTCCACACCATGCCCGCCAGTCCAAGCGCCGCACTTGCCGTGTAAATCGATTGCCGGCGCTGGAACTGCCGGTGTTCGGCGGTTATATGTGCAGGTGCGAGGTTGGCACTCGGCGCGTTTTCCGCCATCAATTTCAGATAGACGGTTTCCAGCGCCAGACTCAGGTGCTCAGGTGCTAACTGCAATTGGCGGAGCAACGTTTTACGGTCGATCCGCGCGCACTGAAGGTTGGTGCCCTCCGCGGCGAGGTGTTCGACCACTGGCGCCAGGCTATCGTCGTGGTCCAGGACCAACACCGCCAGCGGATCGTCGAGTGAATCGATGCGCAGCGACGACAGGTATTGCCGGGTACTGGAAATCTCGGAGGCAAATGCGCGTGCGGCATCATTGCCCGCACTGCTACGCGACAGCCTGCTGACGCAAAATTCGCCCTCTTTATAGAAGGTGAGCCGCAGGCCCGTACCGTGTGGTGCGACGACCAGCATGCGCGGCAGCTCATTACCGACCTTCCGCATCAATGCCGCCGTCAGCATCGACACCAGATAGATGCCGGCGACCGGCAGACCCCGCCGGGTAACGGTGGTGAGCCACGGTTCGATCAACCCCGGATTGGTAAGTGCTGCCAGCAGGTAGCGGTCGTCGCGCCGTTTTTCGCCGACGCGGCCACGGAATGTTGCCGCGAAGTACGGGGTATTGCGGTAGTACTGCTTAAGCTTGCGTCCCAGCATGCCGGCGCGGTCGGAACCGGTCGCGTGGGGCAACGTTTCGAAGCGGTAGTCTTCCTCGACGGTATCGGCGGCGATGTAGACCAGCGCGGAACGGGCCGAATCGAGAAAAGCCTCGAATGCCGCAAGGCCTGCTTCATCGGACTCGAAAATCTCGCAGCGGACGATGCCGCGCCCGCGCGCATGCGCAACGACGGCTTGTGTTGCTGAAATACAAAGCAGAATCTTGTCGGCCATGAGATGTCTTTGTCGGTGGTCTGTAAGAGCGCCCCGTCCCGTTTCGCCTATATTTTCAGCTTGCCGAGAATATCATACACGGGCGACAGTACGGACCACATGATAAACGCCAGTATCAATCCCAAACCCATGGTCAGCGTCGGTTCCAGCAGGCGCAACGCTTTGTCCACGGATTCCCGCACGTCCCGCGTGTAGAAGTAATTGACGTTGCGCAAGGCGACATCAAGCGCACCGGTATTTTCGCCCACGCGCAGCATGCGTAACACCAGCGCCGGCAACAGACCGAGATCATGGAACGATTCCGTCAGGCTTTGTCCGGCGGACACTTGCTGGCCGGCGCGCATCAAGCCGCCCGCGATATATTTGTTGCCGGCAATTTCTTCGCTCGTCTTCAGGGCGTCGAGGATGGTAATGCCGGATTCGTACATCAGCGCAAAAAAATTCGCAAAACGCGCCAGGATGATTTTTTGCAGGATCGGCCCGATCACGGGCAGGCGCAGTTTGGCGTAGTCCCACAGATACGCCGCCTTGGGGTTGGTGCGCACGGTGAATGCGATGCCTGCCGCGATGACTACCGGCAGCACCAGAAAAATCGGCCAGAAGGTGGTGATGGCATTCGAGGCGAATATCAAAAACCGGGTCTGCATCGGCAGCTCGACATTCATGGTTCTCAGCAGTCCGGTCACCTGGGGCACGAGGTAGGTGAGCAGGAACACGACCACCCCCATGACCACCACCAGAACCATGGTCGGATAGATCAGCAATTTCTTGGTTTGAGAAGCGAGCTCGTCCTGCCACTTGAGCGCGTCTGCCAGATTCTTGAACACTTCCGCAACGCGCCCGGTCTGCTCGCCTGCCCGAATCAGGCTGACAAACACCTTGTCGAATGTCTCCGGATGTGCCGCCATGCACTGCGAGAGCACCTTGCCGCTTTCCATGTCTTCGCACATCACGGTCAG
>JAKFYK010000019.1 GCA_021730905.1 Betaproteobacteria bacterium
GGAAAACCACTGATCCCATATCGCGCCCATCCGCGACCAAACCTGGTGGCTGGCGAAACCCACGCTGTCGCGCCAACAGCGTTGCGCGAATTTGTGCGTGGGCTGCTACTTTGGATGCCGCCTCGCTAATGGATTCGTGGCGGATCGCCTCAGTAACGTCTTCGCCGCACAGCAACACGTTTCCGTCATGAAAATTTATATTAATTTTCAATAAGATACTGAGAACATCAGATTCGCATTCGAGATTAACACCTGCACGACAGGCCGCAAGCCCAACCATTCTGTAGAGCGCGCCACTATCGAGGTAATGAAAGCCCAGCGCCCGCGCAACGCCCTGCGCAACGGTCCCCTTACCGGAAGCCGAAGGGCCGTCAATGGCAACCACAGGAGTAATATGCGCGCCGTTTTTCACTTAAAATTACCAATAAAAACAAGTGCTTATATAAAATCTAGCGATAGGTAATGGACGCCAGCACATCAAAATAGTCGGGAAACGTTTTTGCCACACATCCCGGATCGTTGATGCGCAACGGCACGCCACCCAATGCAGCCAGTGAAAAGCACATTGCCATGCGGTGGTCATCATAGGTGTCTATCGAAGCGTGAGGCGTAAGGCGTGAGGCGTGAGGCGGGGTAACTTTAAGATAGTCGATCCCCTCTTCTACCGTTGCGCCCAGCTTGCGCAACTCCTTGGCCATCGCCGCAATGCGGTCGGTCTCTTTCACGCGCCAGCTACCGATGTCGGCCAGCGTGGTCGTGCCATCTGCGAATAACGCGACCATCGCCAGCGTCATCGCCGCATCGGGAATATGGCCGCAGCCGGCATTTTCCAGCGCTTTGAATTTCCCGCGCGTGATGGCTTCATCACCAGCAGTTGCCTCAATCCAGTTATCGCCATAGGTAATCTTCGCGCCTATGCGTTCCAGCATTTCGGTAAATTGCACGTCGCCCTGCACACTGTCTTTTCCCACGCCGGCGACGCGCACCGGGCCGCCGCCCGTAAGCCCGCTGATGGCGCCCGCCGCCAGAAAATAAGATGCCGACGACGCATCGCCTTCGACATGGATTTCACCAGGGCTGACGTAGCGTGCCGTTGCAGGCACCTCAAACGTCACATAGCCGCGCCCGCTCACCTCGACGCCGAAGCGTTTCATGCTGTTCAGGGTGATATCGACATAGGGTTTCGAAATCAACTCGCCTTCAACGCTTACTACCGTACGCTTATGCGTCAGCGGCAACGCAAGCAACAGCCCCGTCAGAAACTGGCTCGACACATTTCCGCGTATGCTGACGCCGCCGATATCCAACAGATCGGCCGGGTGAATCGCGAGCGGCGGATAACCATGCGTTCCGAGATAATCGATCCGCGCACCCAACTTCCTCAACGCGTCCACGAGGTCGCCAATCGGCCGCTCGTGCATACGGGGTACGCCCGACAATTCGTATTCACCGCCACACAATGCAAGCACGGCGGTCAACGGACGGAACACGGTGCCAGCGTTACCGAGAAACAACTTCGCGGCTTTTGCCGGAAACGCACCGCTCGCGCCCGTTACGCGCAAGCTACGCGGCCCCTCCGCCGTAACCGTCACACCCAGCGCACGCAACGCATCAATCATGCGCTGCGTGTCGTCCGATTCCAACACATCGCGGATCAGCGTTTCACCCAAAGCCAGCCCCGCCAGCAACAGCGTGCGATTGGAAATACTTTTGGAACCGGGCAGCGTTACCGTGCCGCGCACCGCTTTGATCGGCACAATATCGAGGAATTCCATCGCAGATACGCGTCCTCTCAACCGCGCCTGGCCCTTACCAGCCAACGCTCGCGCGCTACTCGCGCATGCTCGAACAAGGCTTGCAGCGCATCGCCATCACCCGCCTTGAGAGATGATCTCAAGTATTTTATTTCATTAATATATTTATCGACATCCATCAGCAATGCCTTGCGATTCGCCAGAAAAATATCTCGCCACATTTCGGGTGAACTGCCGGAAATACGCACGGTGTCCCGCAATCCGCCGGCCGAGAATCCGAGGATGCGTTTCGCATCCTTGCGTTTGGCGAGTGTGCTCATCAGCGAAAATGCCGCCACATGTGGCAGGTGACTTACCGCTGCAAGTATCTCGTCGTGCTCCCGTGCCTGCAAGCGCACCACATTCGCGCCGCACGTCATCCACGCTGCACGCACCCGCGCCACCGCGCGCGCGGAAGTCTCGCGCTGCGGTACGAGTATCACTTTGCGTCCGCGATAAAGTCCGGCAAACGCCGCCGCCGCGCCGCTGTTTTCTGTGCCCGCCATCGGATGCGCGGGAACAAAGCGCGGGAAATGTTTGCCCAGGTATTTGCGTGCACATACGATCACATCCTGCTTGGTGCTGCCGCCGTCGGTGATGATGGTTTTGTCGCCCAGGTGCGGCGCAATGGCTTGCATCACGCCTGCCATTTGCCCCACCGGCGTGCCGATCAATATCATGTCCGCGTCGCGCACCGCTTGCGCCGCATCGCGCGAGGCCTCGTCGATCACGCCAAGTCTTAGCGCGGTGCTGAGATTTTTATGCGTGCGCCCCACGCCAACCACATGCTTTACCGCTTTGGCCTTTTTGAGCGCCAGCGCAAACGAGCCGCCAATCAGACCTACACCGATGATCACCAGCTTGTTGATATGCAGCGATGTCATGCCGGGATTGCTTGTTTCAGGCTCGCCAGGAAGCGCGCGTTTTCGGATTCCAGTCCAATCGACACACGCAGCCAATCCGGCATGCCGTAACCTGCGATGGGCCGCACGATCACGCCGGATTGGAGCAGCGCGGCGTTCACGCCTTTGGCGTCCCCGACTTTGAATGTGACAAAGTTGCCGTACGAGGGAATGAACTCCAGCCCCAATTTTTTCAGGCCCGCTGTCAGCTGATCCATCCCCGCAAGATTCAATTCATAACTTTTGCGTACGAAATCGTGGTCAGTCAGCGCAGCGGCAGCAGCAGCCAGCGAAATACTGTTCACGTTGAACGGCTGGCGCACGCGATTCAGCAAGTCAGCCACGCCAGCACTGCCCACGGCGTAGCCGACGCGCAATCCGGCCAATCCATACACCTTTGAAAACGTTCTTGTAATTAATAAATTGGGATACTTTTTCAACCACGACAAACTGTCTGAACGATGTTCGGGCCGCAGGTATTCGTTGTAAGCCTCGTCAAGCACCACCAGTACCTGTGCGGGCAAACCCGCAACAAAGCGTTCCATCTCGGCCGCTGGCGCCAGAGTACCGGTTGGATTATTCGGGTTGGCGACAAACACCACGCGGGTATCGGGCCGCACTGCACGCGACATCGCATCGAGGTCGTGGCCAAAATTTTTTGCCGGCACTTCTATACCCTTGCAGCCCATCGCCTGCACCACCAGCGGATACACCGCAAAGGCGTGCTGCGCATACACTGCTGAGTTCGCGGGAGCCAAAAACGCGCGTGCGGCGAGTTCCAGCACGTCGTTGGAGCCGTTGCCCAGCACCAGTTGCTCCATGCCCACGCCAAGATGCCGCGACAATGCGTGCTTGAGTTCGTAACCATTGCCATCGGGATATAACGCCAGCCCGTCGAGCGCCGCGCGTATCGCCTGTTGCGCTTTGGGGCTTACGCCGAGCGGATTTTCGTTCGAAGCAAGCTTAATGATGCTCGACTCTTCAAGCCCTAGCTCTCGTGCAAGCTCCGAGATGGGCTTGCCGGGCTGGTACGGCGCAATCGAACGAATGTACGACGGCGCGAGATCACAAATCGTCATGAAAATTACCGCGGAGTTGTAACACTGGCGGCAGGGTAAGAACCCAGATTTTTCACGAACGACGCCTTGCGCTCGATCTCGGCCAGCGCCTGCGCCACGCGTTCGTCACGTGCATGGCCTTCGATGTCAATGTAGAACACGTATTCCCACTGGCCGGCACCTGCAGAACGCGCGGGGCGCGATTCAAGTCGTGTCATGCCCACACCGTTTTTCGCCAGCGGCGACAGCAGATCATGAATCGCGCCGGGCACGTTGCGCGTCGAGAGTATCAATGATGTTTTATCGCGGCCCGAAGGTGCAACGTCTTCTCGTGACAGCACCAGAAAACGCGTGGTGTTGCGCGATTCGTCCTGGATGTTGCGCGCCAGCAGATTGAGTTTGTAGATATCGGCGGCGGTTTTGCTGGCGATGGCGGCAGCTTTTGCATCACGCGCCGCCAGCCGCGCGGCCTCGGCGTTGCTCACCACCGCAATGCGCTCCGCAGCGGGCAAATGACGGGCGAGCCAGTGCTGGCACTGCGCGAGGCTTTGCGTATGCGAATAAACCTTCTTGATGCTCGTGCGGTTTTTTGCCTTGCTCATCAGACACTGGCGCACCGGCAGCATGATTTCGCCGCAGACTTTCGCCGGCGTCGTCAACAGCAGATCCAGCGTGCGGCCCACTGCGCCTTCGGTGGAATTTTCGACCGGCACAACGCCGTAGCCCATGCTGCTGGTTTCCACTTGCCTGAACACTTCATCTATCGTGGTACAGGAATGCGTTTGGATGCTGCCGCCGAAATGACGCAACGCCGCCTCCTGACTGAAAGTGCCCTGCGGTCCGAGATAAGCGACGGCAAGCATGTCTTCGAGCGCGCGGCAGGCCGACATGATTTCAGAATAAATGCGGCGTAATGCGGCCGATGGTATCGGACCTTTGTTGAGTTCGGAAACGCGCCGCAGCACTTGCGCCTCGCGTTCTGGCCGGTACACCGACGTGCCATTCTTGATTTTGCCGACCTGCTGCGCGATTTTGGCGCGCGCGGAAATGAGCTTTACCAACCGGGCATCAAGCGCGTCGATCTTGCGGCGGATGTCCTGCAGCGTATCGCTCATGCTCGATCCGGCGTCAGCCTTGCAGCGGCAGGTAACGCACCGACAATACACCATCGATGGCTGCGAGCCGGTTGACCAGCTCCGCCGGTATGGCGCTGTCCACGTCCACCAGCGTATAGGCCATTTCACCGCGCGATTTGTTGAGCATGTTATGAATATTAAGCCCCGCACCGGCCATTGCCGTGGAAATTTGTCCCACCATGTTCGGCACATTGGCATTGACGATGCACAGCCGGTACGGCGACTCGCGGTCCATCACCACATCGGGCAGGTTCACCGCGTTGCGGATGTTGCCGTTCTCCAGAAAATCGCGTACCTGATCCGCCACCATGACGGCACAGTTGTCTTCGGCTTCTTCGGTGGATGCGCCCAGATGCGGCGTGGAGATCACACGCGGCGCGCCTTGCAAGGCCTCCGCCGGGAAATCGCAGATGTAGCCGCGCAGATTGTCGGCGCGCAACGCCTCGACCACGGCTTTGTCGTCAACGATGCCATCACGCGCGAAGTTGAGCAGAATTGCGCTCTTTTTCATCAGGGTGAGACGTGGTGCGCTGATCAGGTTCTTAGTGGCATCAACCAGAGGCACATGTATCGTCACGTAATCGCTGGCCTTCAGCACTTCTTCAATACTGTTGGCTTTTTTCACCGCTGAAGGCAGGCTCCACGCCGCATCGACGGTGATGTGCGGATCAAAACCGGTAACGTTCATGCCGAGTTTGATCGCGGCGTCCGCCACCAGGCTGCCGATCTTGCCCAGACCAATCACGCCCAGCGTGCGACCGGGAAGCTCGGTGCCGGAAAATGCCTTCTTGCCGTCTTCCACCAGTTTGTGCAACGTTTTGTTGTCGCCGCTGAGCCCGGCAACAAACGTCAGCGCCGGCGCGATATTGCGCGAGGCGATCAGCAACGCTGCGATGACCAGTTCCTTGACCGCATTGGCATTCGCGCCCGGCGCATTGAACACCGGCATGCCGCGCTTGCTTACTTTCGCGACCGGAATATTGTTCACCCCCGCACCTGCGCGGCCAATGGCTTTGACGCTGGCAGGAATATCCATCTCGTGCATATTGTGCGAGCGCACGAGGATGGCGTCGGCTTCGGTAACCTTGGGGCCAACCTTGTACTGCGCAGACGGAAAGCGCTCCAACCCCACTTTGGAGATAGCGTTAATCGTCAATATGTTCAGTAGGTTTGGCACTTTGGAACTACCCTTGTCTTTTTTCAAAATCGCGCATGAACGCAACCAGCGCCTGCACGCCT
>JAKFYK010000123.1 GCA_021730905.1 Betaproteobacteria bacterium
GCGCGATAGAGCATCCACACCAACGATGCCATCAGCACGAAGAACCCGACGATGAACATCGCAGTGGCAAGCCCGACGCACGTCCACAGCAAGCTGTACCAGAAGGTGTGTATCTGCCAGCGAAAATGCGATTCCAGCCAGGTGCCTTCGACGTCCCGTCGCTTAACGTAAGTGATGATCACAGCGGCAATGAACGTTACACCAACAGCCAGTGATGCAAGCTGCAGGATGTAAACGATACGCGTGATGTCCTTCAGCGACTTTGTCGCGCTGCCCACGCCCGGTTGAACGCCAGCGGGTGCATTGACTCGCGCGACGGCATCGCGCGCCTCCTCGCGCTTGATGAACACCCAGCACATGATGCCGATGGCCCCGCCAAATCCTGCAAACAGCAATCCAATAGCGCCGAAGATCACCACGAACAAGCCCAGCAGAAAATCGCGGCTCGCGGAAAAAACGCGCTGCGGGAAATCGCCTTCGATGATGATCTCGTAACGGCCCGGCCGCGTGACTTCGAATTTCGCCACCGACTTGCGCGCGGTATCGCCGACACTCGAGCGCCCGCCGTGGCTCGACGAAACCGGGAGCGCCTTGCCGCCGTCGACTTCGAGCACCGTTACCTGAACGCCCGATGGCAGTTTGTCGGATTCTTCGTAGCCGCGACCGCGAAACACCGTGCGGTAATCATTCCACACCGTGTAAGTGCCTGGCTTGCCGAATTCCGCCGTATGGCGGCCCGGCCCAAGGAACTGCACACCCTGATCCAGGGTCAGCACGAACCACGCAATCAGCGCAACTACCGCGACGATGGTTGCAACGACCACGGCACCGGCTGAGATGTACCAGCCTTTGCCGGGAACAGCGGAAATGTCAGTCATGATTCACTTCCATGCGCATTCATGCGACCATTCTACGCGTGCTGTCGTGCGGCAAATACCGCCGCAGCATTCGCGCCAACGACAGCAGAATTCGCTAGAATCCGCTCTCCACTCATCGGAGAATTCCATGCCTCAGCTCCAGTCAAAAACAACCGTCGGCCGGTTGCCGCGCGAAGCCATCCGCATGCTCGACATACCACGCCCGTCCAAAAACATCATTGATGCCTTCATGGCGCTGGTGGATCTGACTGGCACGCTGTCGGATGCGTGCGATGAACTGGGCATCGTCGCGGTGATTCCCGCGTACCAGTTGCCGCCCGTCTATTTCACCAAACGCATCGTCGGCCCCGCGCTGACTCTGCGCAACATCGCGCGCGACGTGCAAATTCACAAAGCAGCGCAGGAAAAAGTAAACACGCAAGGCGAAACCGAAGCGCACAATCTTGCCGAGCCCGGCGACGTGCTGGTCCTCCAGGGCGTGATGGGCTGCTCCAACATGGGCGGGCAATCGGCATCGATTGCGAAACGCCAAGGCTTCATCGGCGCCATTGTCGACGCCACCGTGCGCGACCCCGACGGCTATCGCGAGATGAACTGGCCGGTATGGTGCCGCGGCTTCACGCCGATCACCGGCAAGTGGCGCATGCAGACGGTCGAAATCAACGGCACGGTGGAAATCCGCAGCGTACCGTGCAAGCCGGGAGATCTGGTGTGCGCCGATGAAGCAGGCATTGCAATCATTCCCCACGACAAGATTGCGGCAGTACTTGAACTCTCGCAAAAGATCGACGCCGGTGATACCAAGCGCAAAGCCGACATCGACAAGGGCGTGGGCATCTCCGATTTGTGGTCAAAAAAATATAAATAAAAACAAATACTTACATGAAACCCACCAACACCATTTTTATTCTCTCCGACGAACATAACAAGCGCGTGCTTGGTTGCAATGGTCATCCGATGATCAAGACGCCGAATCTCGATGCGCTGGCCGCACGCGGCACACGCTTTGCCAATGCGTACACCAACTGCCCGATCTGCGTGCCCGCGCGCGCGTCGTTTGCCACCGGACGTTATGTGCATGAGCATCGTTGCTGGGATAACGCCATTGCCTACGATGGAAAAATTTCGTCGTGGGGCCACCGGCTGATGGCGCAAGGGCATCACGTTACGTCCATCGGCAAATTGCATTACGCCAGTGGCGATGATGTAAAACGCAACGGCTTCGATGAGGAAATTTTGCCGATGCACATTGTCAACGGCGTCGGCGATCTGCTCGGCTTGATTCGCGATGAGCTGCCGCGCCGCAAAGGCGCCGCCAACCTCGGCCCGGAAGCGGGACCGGGCGAATCGGAATACACGCACTATGACCGCGCCATCGCCGACGAAACCGTGAAATGGCTAACCAACGAAGCGCCAAAACATCGCAACAAACCGTGGGCCATGTATGTGGGCTTCGTCGCACCGCACTTTCCGCTGATCGCGCCGCAGGAATTCTACGATCTGTATCCCGTCGAGAGTGTGCCATTCCCCGACATGTATGCGCAGGATCAGCGTCCGCGCCATCCGTTCACCGATGCCATGCGCAAGAGCATGTGTTACGACGACGCCTTTGATGAACCGATGGTGCGGCGCGCGATTGCGGCCTACTTCGGTCTCACCACCTTCATGGACCACAACGTCGGCAAAATTCTCCGCGCACTTGAAACACTTGGCATGCTCGGCAACACCCGCATCGTCTATTCGTCCGATCACGGCGACAACCTCGGCACCCGCGGCATGTGGGGAAAGTCAACCATGTATGAAGAATCCGCCGGCATCCCGATGATCGCTGCCGGGCCGGATATTCCTGCCGGACGCGTGTGCGATACGCCGGTGACGCTGGCCGATGCTTTCCCCACCTATGTGCAAAGCGTCGGCGCAAAATTCGATGCCGCTGACGCCACATTGCCCGGCGCCTCGCTGATCGACATCGCGAACGGCAAAGTGCCTCAGCGCACGATTTTGTCTGAATACCATGCGGCAGCGTCGATTACCGGCACCTCGATGATTCGCCACGGCCAATACAAGTACGTGCATTACGTCGGCCTGCCGCCAATGCTGTTTGATCTGCAAGCTGATCCGCATGAGCGCAGCGATCTGGGCCGCAATGCCAATTACGCAGGCGTGATTGCCGAGTGCGAAGCGGCGCTGCGCAAAGTAGTTAATCCCGATGCCGCTGATCGCAATGCCAAATCCGATCAAACCGCGCTGATCGAAAAACACGGTGGTAAAGACGCGATACTGGGCAAAGGAACGTTTCGTTACTCACCACCACCAGGCGTCAAGGCTGCCTATCACTGATGAATCTTAATTATTTGTTTTTAAAAACATTTTTATATTGCGGTGCCGCGCTCCTCTTGGGGTCTTCTACGGCGCAGGCGCAGCCGTACCCCTCACGTCCAATACGATTTCTTGTGCCCGGCGCCGCAGGCAGTTCACAAGACATACTCGCGCGCGTGCTTGCAAACAAACTGTCGCAGCAAATGAATCAACAAGTGGTAGTTGATGCACGTGCAGGCGCAACAGGATTGATCGCCATTGACATCGCAAAGACAGCAGCGCCTGATGGCTACACGCTGGTCGCCGCCACCAGTTCGCTGTTTTCCGGCTTGCCGGCGCTCAAAACCAAATTGAGCTACGACCCCGACCGTGATTTCGCGCCGCTGTCGCGCATGGCGTCCGTAGCCAATGTGGTCACGGTGAATGCCGGGCTGGGTGTGGAAACCGCTGCCGACCTGGTAAAGCTTGCGCGATCTAAACCTGGGCAGCTCAACTACGGCTCGGCAGGCAACGGATCGCCCGCGCACATCGCGGGCGCAATGTTCGATGTGCTCGCAGGCGTCAAAACCAATCACGTGCCCTACAAAGGCGCGGCACAGGCTCTCACCGATGTCATAGCAGGACAATTGCAGTACCTGATCACCTCGCCGCTGGTGGCGATGCCGCACGCAAAGGGCGGACGCATCAAAGTGCTCGCTACCACCGGCGCGAAACGCGATCCACTGTTGCCAGATCTGCCGGTGTTCGCCGACACCGTACCCGGTTACGAAATCACGCAGTGGTGGGGTGTGGTGGCCCCCGCGAAAACGCCAAAGCCGATACTCGATCTGCTGCACGCCGAAATCATCAAGGCGCTGCGTTCGCCCGACGTGCGCGAGTTGCTCGCCAAACAAGGCGCCACGGCCCAGCCCGAATCACCTGCGGAATTCGCAGCACTGATGAAGGCCGAGCGCACGCGCATCGGCAACCTCGGCAAAAAAGCTGGCATTTTAATAGAGTAGCGCCATGACGCAACCCGCGAACCTGATTTTCTTCCAATCGGACAACCACAATCGCTCGGTCACCGGCTGTTACGGGCACACTTACGTCAAAACGCCAAACATTGATCGCATTGCTGCATCCGGCGTGCGCTTTGAAAATTCCTACAGCACCAGCGCCCTGTGCTGCCCCGCGCGCGCCGCCATCGCTACCGGACGCTATCCGCACCAGACCGGATTCTGGGATAACGCCATTGCCTACGATGGCAGCGTGCCGACTTGGCATCACCGGCTGCGCGAGCAAGGCCACGCCGTTACCGCGGTCGGCAAACTACACTACCGGTCGAGCGACGACGACAACGGTTTCACTGAAGAAATCGAGCCCATGCATCTGCACGATGGCAAGGGTGCGATCAAGAATTTGTTGCGCGGCTACGACGCAGAACCACCCAAGGACGATGGCAGTTTCTGGAAGCTTTACATGACGCGTTCCGGCGTGGGCGAAACGCATTATCAGGAATACGACCGGCGCATCACGGCACAATCCATCGAGTGGCTGAAACGCCATGGACGTGCCAACGGCAAGCCGTGGGTGCTGTACGTGTCGTACATCAGTCCGCATCCCCCATTCACCGTGCCCAAGCGGCTCTACGATTTGTATCCGGAAAAAGACATGCCATTGCCCGCAGGATTTAGGCCTGGCGAGCGTACCGAACATCCCGCCACACAATATCTGCGCCACATGGACGGCATGCTTGACATGACGGATGAAGCCGCGCTGCGCCGTATCGCCGCGGGATACTTTGGCCTGATCACGCATATGGACGAACAAATTGGCGAAGTCATGAAGGCCGCCGAAGCCATGGGGCTGCTCGCCGATACGCGCATCGCTTACACCAGCGATCATGGTGAACTGTTCGGCGCTCAAGGCCTGTTTGGCAAAAAAAATCTGTACGAGGGCGGCATCGGCGTGCCGTTGTTGCTGGCGGGGCCGGGTGTGCCGCGCGGCAAAGTGTCGCGGCAGATCGTGTCGCACGTGGATCTGTTTCCCACGCTGGTGGAAGGCGCTGGCGCGCATCTCGCTGGCGCCGACCACGATCTGCGCGGCGTATCGCTGTGGCCTGCCGCAACCGGCAATGACGCAACGCGCACGGGGTTTGCTGAATATCACGCGCAAGGCTCCAGAGCCGCCGCTTTCGCACTGCGCGAAGGCGCGATGAAACTGATCTATCACGTCGGCATGCCGACGCAGTTGTTCAATCTGAAACACGATCCTGATGAGTTGCATGATGTGGCTGCGAGCGAACCCGCCATGCTTCAGACGCTCGAAAGAAAGCTGCGCACGATATGCGACCCTGAATCGGTCGATGCGCGCGCCAAGGCTGATCAACGTAAGTGGGTCGAATACTGGGGCGGAAAGGAAAAAGTTGCGGGTTCATCGCAAATCCTGTTCACCCCCCCGCCCGGCGTATCGAAGGAAGAGGCCTGGGCTATTCCCGGTGGCCGCTAACGTCATATGACGCTAACCGAACTGCGTTATATCGTCTCCGTCGCGCGGGAAAAACATTTCGGCCGTGCCGCCGAAAAGTGTTTTGTCAGCCAGCCCACGCTGTCGGTCGCCATCAAAAAACTCGAAGATGAACTGGGCATCGCGCTGTTTGAACGCAGTGCTACCGAGGTGCGGGTTACGTCAGTCGGGCAGCGTGTCATCGAACAGGCGCAACGTGTGCTGGAAGAAGCGCAGACCATCAAGCAAATTGCCACCGCGGGCAAGGATGAACTGGCGGAACCACTGCGCTTCGGCGCCATTTATACCGTGGGTCCCTATGTGATGCCGCAACTCATTCCGCTGCTGCACAAACGCGCCCCCAAAATGCCGCTATTGATACAGGAGAACTACACCGCGAAGCTTGGCGACATGCTGAAGAACGG
>JAKFYK010000102.1 GCA_021730905.1 Betaproteobacteria bacterium
TCCAGCACTTGCCCGACTGCGAATTTCTTGCTGCAAGCAATCAGCAAACCCCTGCGGCTTACGTCCTGGATCAGGCATGGGTAGACACCATTCCCGTCACGGACCTCGCCGCCGTGCGACACGGGCATGCGCATCGAACGCCGCAAATGGTGGTACTGCTTTTTGGAAGTCACTGTCGCGTCTCCGTTGAATGCACGGATACTAGGTCAAATACGCGGTGCAGACTGTGCAGTAGTTAACACTTCGGCAGAATGCGCCAATTCCCCGGGAACAGCTATTGGCCACCTTTGCCGCCAACTACCACCGGTGCACCGCAAAGCTTCATATTGGCACGCGTGGCCTGCGCGATACGCAGCATTGCATCCGCATCCGACGGCGGATAATCGCCCCGAATCGTCTCGTCCGGCGTCCGCGCGAGTTCAAGCCAGGGTTTCAGTGTGATGCGGCACGCGGCACTGTCGCCGGCACGATGTTGGGTCAGCGCGAGGTCGTTGCGTACCCATGCATGGTCGAGATCGCTCAATGTGCCGGAACATTTATCGACGACGGGTGCAAGCAAAGCGCGAGCCTCAGCGAACAATCTTTGGTCGTAGGTCGCCTTGAATCGGTTGCGTATCTGGTTGACCTGGCTGGGCGCGCAGCCGGCGGGCGGCACCGCGTATGTCCCCTCAAAGTGCGCACGGGCACCACAATACGTTGAACAGGTGCGCCCGTGTTTCGACTCGACGGCAATGCCGCTTTTCTGCGATGTGAAGGTAACGATGCATGGCAATTTTTCATGAGCGCTGTCGTCCATGCGCGACTCGCCGTTGCGAATCACGCCGGAGAGTTCGCAAATGTGAAAATTCGCACCGCGCACATCGAGTTGAAATCGCAGCGCATCGCCTTTATCGGGCGTGATGCGCAACACGCCAAGCCCGCCGCCTGACACGTATTCGCCCGGTTTGATTTGTGCCTGCGCCGATACAGTCGCGAGCAGCAGCGTTACCGCGGGCATGACTGCAAGTACGGGCCGAATTCTCATGATACCGGGGGGTCGATCCGTTGCTGCACTGTTCTTAAAATATCATTAAAAACAATAAGTTATGTTACGAAAATGGCTGGCGACCCCGCATTCAGTATGCCAATTTCACACGCGTCTTCGAAGCCCTGCTGTTTAAATATATCAAGCACCTTCACCGTGGTAGCCGCATCGCAGGCCACCAGCAAACCACCCGCGGTTTGCGGATCGGTGAGCAATTTGCGATGCCAGTCCGGCACGCTCGCAGGCAGCGTGACCAGACTGCCATAGCTCGCCCAATTTCGATCCGATGCACCCGTGACAAAACCTTGCTCCGCCAAAAATTTCGCTGCGGACAAGATCGGCAGTTTTGCAAAATCAATCTCCGCCTGCAGTTTTGATCCACGGCAAATTTCCAGCAAATGTCCGAGCAAACCAAAGCCGGTGACATCGGTCAGCGCATGCACGCCCGGCATGTCGGCCAGTTGCTGGCCCGGCGTATTGAGTTTGGTGCAGGCTTCGATCATTTGCTCATAGGCTTTGGGGCGCAGTTCACCTTTTTTCAGCGCGGCGCTCATGATGCCCACGCCCAGTCCTTTGCCAAGGATTAGCACATCGCCTGCCTTGGCGCGGTCGTTGCGCTTGACCTTGTCGGGATGCACCAGGCCCAGCACCACCAGGCCATAAATCGGTTCCGGCGAATCTATCGAGTGCCCACCGGCGATGGGTATGCCCACCACATCGCACATCGCTTTGCCGCCGGCGCAAATGCGCCCGATGGCTTCGACGGGTATCTTGCCCACCGGCATACCCAGCAGCGCCAGCGCCATGAACGGTTTGCCACCCATCGCGTAAACATCGGAAATCGCGTTGGTCGCAGCAATGCGCCCGAAATCGTACGGGTCATCGACTATCGGCATGAAAAAATCCGTGGTCGCGACGATGGCCTGCGTATCGTTGATTTTGTAGACCGCGGCATCGTCGGCCGATTCATTCCCCACCAGCAGGTTCGGAAAGCTGCCGGTCAGAGGCGATGTGGCCAGAATTTCGCTCAGCAACGCTGGCGTCAGCTTACAGCCTCACCCACCGCCGTGCGACAGGTGGGTTAGCTTGATAGCGCCGGCTTCGATGGGATTATTCATGATTTCACTCAAATGAGGCCAAGACTCGCGCTGGATTGCCGCGAAGCATGAATGGTAGGGCGTGTAGGGGTCGAACCTACGACCAACAGATTAAGAGTCTGCTGCTCTACCAACTGAGCTAACGCCCCATGTGCGTATTATAACGCAGCGTCTGTAAGCGGTAGAATCGCAGGACCGCGCGTAAACAGCGATGTTGTCTGCGATGCCTTCCACCCACCCTCAAGAAGCAATGCCTAACCTGCCCGCCGCATCACGTTCAATTGCCTCTACGAACGTGGCGCAATTGCCTGAATTCAACGAGATTGTCGATGTGCGCTCGGAAAGCGAATTCGCCGAGGATCACATCCCTGGCGCCATCAACTGCCCGGTGCTGAACGACCAGCAGCGCGCTCACGTCGGCACGATCTACAAACAGGTGTCCTCGTTCGATGCCAAAAAAATGGGCGCGGCTTTGGTAAGTGAAAATATCGCGCGCCATTTGCGTGAACGTTTTCATGACAAGACGCGCGATTGGCGCCCGCTGATCTACTGCTGGCGCGGCGGCGGGCGCAGCAGTGCGCTCGCGCATGTGTTGTCGCAAATCGGCTGGCGTGTTGGTGTGCTGGAAGGCGGATACAAAGCCTATCGCCGTGCAGTGATCGCCGATCTGGAAGTGCTGCCCAAACAATTCACCTGGCGCGTTGTGTGCGGCATGACAGGCACCGGCAAGAGCCGTTTGCTGCGTGCGCTGGATGCCGGGGGCGCGCAAGTGCTTGACCTTGAAGCACTCGCCGCCCATCGCGGTTCGGTGCTGGGCAATCTGCCCGATGCGCAGCAGCCGCCGCAAAAATGGTTTGAAAGCCGCGTGTGGCACGCGTTGCGCGGTTTTGAGGCGTCGCGGCCGGTTTATGTGGAATCCGAAAGTAAAAAGATCGGTGTGCTGCGCGTACCCGAAGCGCTGATAGCCTCCATGTGGCGCAGTGAAACCATCGTTCTCGACGCTGGCGTCGCCACCCGCGTGGCACTGCTCAAAGACGAATACGCGCATTTTCTCGGTGACGCAGCAATACTGAACACGCAACTGGAATGCCTCACCAATCTGCACGGACGTGACGCTATCCAGCGCTGGACTGGCATGGCGCACGCAGGCGCGTGGGACGCATTAACGGAAGAATTGCTCGCCCGGCATTACGATCCTGCGTATACACGCGCCATCGTCAAACACTATCCATCGCTGAATCGGGCGCCGCGGCTGCACGTGACATCCTCTGACGACGCCGCCTTTGCCGCACTGGCGAAGGAATGCCTGGCGAGAACGGCAAAAGTTTCCCTTTGATTACAGGGCAGTAGAAACCACGCGCGGCGATACTTGCACGACCGGCGTATTTGGCTCAACATAATCCCATCGCAACCACGCGGCAGGCATGGATCTCCTCGCAACACGAATGCCAGAGTATCCCGTTCCGGACTTTGAATTGCCGGCAACCAACGGCAAGACCTTCAGCACTCAGAACATCGGCCGCCCCTATGTTCTGTACTTCTACCCCAAAGACAATACCCCCGGCTGCACCACCGAAGGCCTGCAGTTCCGCGAGTTGCATAAGCAATTCGTGAAACTCGGCTGTGCCGTCTATGGCGTGTCGCGCGACAGCCTCAAGTCGCATGAAAACTTCAAAGCCAAAATGAGTTTCCCGTTCGAGTTGCTGTCCGACGCCGACGAAATCGCGTGCAAGGCGCTCGATGTCATCAAAATGAAAAACATGTACGGTAAAAAAGTGCGCGGCATCGAGCGCAGCACCTTCGTGATCGACGCCAAAGGACGGGTGCGTCGCGAATGGCGCGGCGTGAAAGTACCCGGGCATGCACAGGAGGTGTTGGAATTCTTAAAGACAATTTAAAAACAAATGGTTAGATGCAAGCTCACTCGGGTTAATAATCATAAGGAATCTCATGATCCAGCGTAAACCCGCTGCAACCGGCTCAACCGCTTCGTCCGCAACCACCAACGTCACTCGTCTTCACGCCTCCACCAAGTTGTTCGTGCTCGACACCAATGTCCTGATGCACGATCCCACCAGCCTGTTCCGCTTCGAGGAACATGATCTCTTCATTCCGATGGCCACGCTTGAAGAGCTCGACGATCACAAGAAAGGCATGTCCGAGGTCTCGCGCAATGCGCGTCAGGCGAGCCGCTATCTCGACGAACTGATCGGACATGCTTCTGCCGATATTGCAGATGGCATTGCCTTGTCCGCGCATGGCGACAAAAACGCCAATGGACGATTATTTCTGCAGACCGAGGCCGTCAATGGCGAGCTACCCGCACGCCTGCCCGGCGGCAAGGCAGACAATCAAATCATTGCGGTGGTCAAGCACCTGCAGGAACAACACGCCAAGCGACAGGTCATTCTGGTATCGAAAGACATCAACATGCGCATCAAGGCGCGTGCACTGGGTTTCGCCGCCGAGGATTATTTCAACGACAAGGTGCTGGAAGATACCGATCTTTTGTACACCGGCACGCGTGCGCTGCCCGGCGGCTTTTGGGAATCACACGGCAAGAACATGGAATCGTGGCAACAGGCCGGCTACACCTATTACCGCGTGCATGGGCCGCTGTGCGGCAGCCTGCTGGTCAACGAAATGGTTTACCTGGAGGAAGATAAGCCGTTTCAAGCCAAGGTCACCGAAGTCAGCGGCAAAACCGCGATTCTGCAAACACTTAAAGACTACAGCCACACCCGCAACAACGTATGGGGCATCGCCGCGCGCAACCGCGAGCAGAACTTCGCGCTGAATCTGCTGATGAATCCGGATATCGATTTTGTCACGCTGCTGGGACAGGCCGGTACCGGAAAAACATTGCTGACGCTGGCCGCCGGTCTGATGCAGACCCTTGAAACCAAGCTCTATACCGAAATCATCATGACGCGCGTCACCGTGCCGGTGGGCGAGGACATAGGTTTTCTTCCGGGCACGGAAGAGGAAAAAATGAATCCGTGGATGGGCGCGCTCGAGGACAATCTCGATGTGCTCAACAAGACCGACGATTCCGCCGGCGAATGGGGGCGCGCCGCGACACGCGATCTGATCCGCTCGCGCATCAAGGTAAAGTCGCTCAATTTCATGCGCGGCCGCACGTTCCTCAACAAGTACCTGGTCATTGACGAAGCACAGAATCTCACGCCCAAGCAGATGAAAACGCTGATCACGCGCGCCGGACCCGGTACCAAGGTGGTGTGCCTCGGCAACATCTCGCAGATCGATACGCCCTATCTCACCGAAGGCAGTTCCGGCATTACCTATGTGGTAGATCGCATGAAGGGCTGGCCGCACAGCGGACACGTGACGCTCATGCGTGGCGAGCGTTCAAGGCTGGCGGATCATGCGGGGGAAGTTTTATGACGGCCGGGGCAAGAAATTGGACGGCGCTGCTGAGTAATTATCATCACCCGCATAGTTCTCAAATCGCGTGTGACGACCGAGAAAAGTCAGCGTTATCGGGCCGGTAGGCCCGTTACGTTGCTTGGCAATAATGATTTCAGCCTTGCCTTTGCTCGCTTCGTTAGTAGGGTTATAAACCTCGTCGCGGTAGATGAACATGATCAGGTCCGCGTCCTGTTCGATGGCTCCCGATTCACGCAGATCCGACATCATCGGCCGCTTGTCCACACGTGATTCGACGCTGCGATTCAACTGCGAAAGCGCGACGACCGGTACCTTCAATTCCTTGGCCAGACTCTTCAGCGAGCGGGAAATCTCCGCCACTTCGGTGGCACGATTCTCCTCGCGTCGCGACGACGTGCCGCTCATCAGCTGCAGGTAATCCACCACGATCAGACTCAGGCCGCCGCACTGGCGGTGCAAGCGGCGCGCGCGCGAACGCAGCTCGAGCGCATTAAGTCCGGCAGTATC
>JAKFYK010000037.1 GCA_021730905.1 Betaproteobacteria bacterium
TTTCCACCTTCAGGTCGAAACTCTTGATATCCGGGTCGGCCAACAGCGCGGATTTGACTTTTGCAGTGACGACGGTGTCGTCAATCTCCGTACCTACTGTGGTGGTTGCTTGCGGCACGGAGACACTATCCTGACGACTGCCGCAGCCGGTGATCAGGGAGGACAGTGCGCCCACCATGGTTACACTCAACATCAGGTGTGTAAGATCGACGCGCATGATAGTGCCCTCCATCGGATGAAATGTAAGGCCGGGATCAGCCTGTGTGTGTCGCGCAGGACCGCTATTGCGGCAACTTTAGTCGGCTTTACAAGCAAGGTCTGTGCGATAACGCACGCAGCCGCTTAAGCACCGCTATCACATCAACGCTATTTTCTGCTTGCCCGCGCCTGCCGCTTTATTCGCCAGATGTGCGGACAAGCGGTACTCAGCAGCGCGTGCGTGAAGCCGCATGCGTTCGCGCCGCACCGTGGTTCTGCGGCGAATAACAGCAGGTTGGAGTTCGATCCCGGTGCTATGGCGTGGCCGCGCATGCCCACCCTGCACACCCGTCGGTCGGTGTACAGGATTACCTGCTCCGTGCCTCGCCCCAGAAGTGATAAATACTAAGTATTTGTTTTTAAAAGCATTTACTGAGAAACATCATTGGTCAGCCACAACCCCGCTCCTGTCAAAAACAATGGCTGCATTCCAGCACGCTCATCAACCCCGGCCTCCACAATTATTGGTCTTAAGTCCATATGTGCTGTAGCGTACAGAGGCCTGCCGGGAAGACCGGTATTAACTGAAAGCGTTCTGCGCTGCGCATCTCGCAAGCGCCGGTTGAGAAGGTCGCTGACACATTAATTGCAAGCGTCACACTAAGGCTGGTCATGTCGAATCCGGATCTCATCCCCCCCCCCAAAGAAGCCTCTACGGCGAAAGGTATCCTTGCCGTGAACTGGTTTAACAAAATTGTTGCGGCCTACATTGCCGCAACCCTGCTGGTTGCGCTGGCGGCAGTGGCATCGCTCTGGACATTCAATCGGATAGAAACAGCATCCAATGCGGAAAAGAGTATCACCGCTTTAATTTTCCGCGCCGACGCTTTGCTGGATAAACTGGTCAATGCCGAAACCAGCGCTCGCGGCCTTGCACTTACCGGTGACGAGAGTTTTGTGCAGCCGTATCTGTCAGTACATGACAGCATCCGCGGCCAACTGAAAGAATTGCGTTCCAGCACCCAGGCGCGGCCCTCGTCGAAATACCTCGATGCCCTGGCGTCACTGGTGGATGCCCGATTGACGGAGTTGTCGGAAATCATCGAGATGCGCCGCCGCAACGATCTGCCTAAGGCATTGGCAGTTATATCCAGTGCCAGGGGCAAGCAAACGATGGATTCAATCCGTGCCGAGATTCAGGGCTACATCCAGGCGGAAACACATGAACTGGCGCAGCAACGCGCTGCATTTGATTCGAACATGAATCGAATGTTTTTCATCATCGTCGGGATTTGCCTGCTGGCGCTGCTGCTTGCTGTAGCGTTCGCCTACCTCGCTTACCGGGAAACACAGCATCGGCTCAAGGTGCTGGTTCACCAGGAAACAGCGCATTTGCTCGGTATTCAGGAGGACATCAATAAACAACTGCAATTGACCAACCGCAATTTGCATATCAGCGAGGAAAAGCTCGCGGTGACACTGAACTCGATTGATGATGCGGTGATCGCCACCGATGACGAAGGACGCGTGACCCTGCTCAACCCCCTGGCCGAACAGCTTACCGGCTGGACGCGGGTGGAAGCCTACCATCGTCCGGTGGAGGACGTTTTTCACCTCATCGACGCGGATACCCGCCAGCCTTATGTTGTACCGGTGCGGGAAACCTTGACGAATGCCACGACGCTCGGCCTCGCCAACCACACCATAGTGATCGCACGCGACGGCACTGAAACCCATATCGCCGACAGTTGCGCGCCCATACGCGACCGTAAAGGCGAGGTAGTCGGCGCGGTGCTGGTATTCCGTGACGTTACCGAGCGTAAAAAACTGGACCACATACTGCACCAAAAGAACGTCGATCTGGAACGTGCCACGGCTACGGCAGAAAAAGCCAATCTTGCGAAATCGGAATTCCTGTCCAGCATGAGCCATGAACTGCGCACGCCGCTCAGCGCCATTCTCGGTTTTACCCAGCTCATAGATTCCGGTTTACCGTCGCCCACACCATCCCAGAAGCGCAGCCTTGACCAGATCCTCAAGGCGGGGTGGTACCTGCTGGACCTGATCAACGAAATTCTCGACCTCGCGCTGATTGAGTCCGGCAAGCTGTCGCTGTCCATGGAACCGATGTCTCTGACCGACGTCATGCACGAATGTCATGAAATGATTGAACCGCAGGCACAAAAGCGCGGCATCCGCGTGGCCTTTCCATCGGCGAAAGGCGAGTGCAAGGTCTATGTCAAAGCCGACCGCACACGGGTGAAACAGATTCTCGTCAACCTGTTATCCAACGCGGTCAAATACAACTCGACGGGAGGAAATGTGCTCGTGGAGTGCGTTACGAAAGCCCCGGGACGCATACGCGTGTGCGTCACGGATAGTGGCGCGGGATTGTCACCGGAGCAACTGGCGCAACTGTTCCAGCCGTTCAATCGTCTTGGCCGCGAGGAAAATTTCGAGGAAGGCACGGGCATCGGTCTGGTAATGTGTAAGAAACTGGTGGAACTGATGGGGGGCGACATCGGCGTGGAAAGCACTGTGGGCAAGGGTTGTTTGTTCTGGTTCGAATTGAACCTGACGGATGAACCGCAGCCTGCGATTGTCCTGGCGCCGGTTGCTAAGGCGCCCGGTCAAGCACCTGTGCCGTTGCGCACCCTGCTCTATATCGAGGACAACCCGGCCAATATGATGCTGGTCGAGGATCTGATCGCGCGCCGGCCCGACATTCGGTTGCTGAGCGCGCGCGATGGCCTGTCGGGTGTCACCACGGCGCGGGACTCCCTACCGGACGTTATCCTGATGGATATCAATCTGCCCGGCATCAGCGGTATCCAGGCGATGCAAATCCTGGCGGAAGACCCGTCAACGGCGCACATTCCGGTGGTGGCGCTCAGCGCCAATGCCATGCCCCGCGATATCGAGAAAGGCCTGGAGGCGGGATTTTTCCGTTATCTCACCAAGCCGATCAAGGTCAACGAGTTCATGGATACGCTGGACGTTGCATTCAAGTTCGCGAAAACACACGCCGCCCATTCAAAACAAAAGGCAGAAACATGAAAGTAAGCGCATCCGATATCCTCAATGCCAGCATCCTCATTGTTGACGATCAGGAGGGCAATGTCAGTCTGCTTGAGCAATTGTTGAGCGGGGCCGGCTATATGTTTGTTGCTTCGACCATGAATCCACACGAGGTCTGCGCGCTGCAGCGCAAAAATCGCTACGACCTGATTTTGCTCGACCTGCTCATGCCCGGCATGGATGGATTTCAGGTGATGGAAGCGCTCAAGGCCGATGCTGTGGATGCCTATCTTCCGGTCCTCGTGATTACCGCGCAACCCGGCCACAAGCTGCGTGCGTTGCAATCCGGCGCCAAGGATTTCGTCAGCAAGCCGTTCGATGTGGTCGAAGTCAAAACCCGCATACACAACATGCTGGAAGTGCGGCTGCTCTACAAGAGACTCGAGAATTACAACAAGGAGCTCGAGCAAAAAGTGCAGGAACGAACCGCCGCACTGCGTGAAAGCGAGGCGCGCTATCGCAGCCTGACCGAACTGGCCTCGGACTGGTATTGGGAGCAAAACGAAAACGGTGATTTCACCAAGGTTTTCGGCCCGGTTCTGGAATTGCTCGGAATGAAGGTAGGTAACGGCGCGGCTGAAACCCGCGTTCCAGTGACGCCTGGCTGGAATGAAGCTGAGCGGGAAGCGCTTCGGACCAAGATAGCATCGCGGGAGCCATTCCTGGATTTCGTCTTCAGCCGCGTCAACCATGACGGCTCAAAACAACGCTTCAGAGTCAGCGGTGAACCAATCTTCAGCGAGTCCAGCCGCTTTATCGGCTACCGCGGAATCGGCGTCGAACTCGCCGCAACGTAGCAGAGAGCAAAGTTCCGTAAAATGCCGATGACTTCACCCCATAATCCAAGTCAAAACCATCTGCTCGCTGCTCTGCCCACGGCGGAATTCGAGCGCCTGTCTCCGCATCTGGAGCTGGCACCGATGCTGCTCGGTGACATGCTGTACGAACCCGGCGGACAATTGCGGCACGCCTATTTCCCTACCAGTGCCATCGTGTCGCTGCACTACGTCATGGAATCTGGCGCATCGGCCGAATCTGCGGGGGTAGGCAATGAAGGCGTGGTCGGAATAGCACTGTTCATGGGAGGGGATACCACACCCAGTTCGGCCATAGTGCAGACGGCGGGCCACGCCTACCGGATCGAGAGCCGCGCGCTGAAACAGGAATTCAATCGCGCCGGCTTGATGCAGCGCTTGCTGTTGCGTTATACGCAGGCACTGATAACACAGATGACCCAGACCGCAGCCTGCACTCGACACCATACAGTGGAGCAGCAACTGTGCCGCTGGTTATTGCTGACCCTTGACCGGGCGCCAACGCGCGAATTGGTCATTACGCAGGAATTGATCGCCGGCATGCTCGGCGTGCGCCGTGAAGGTATTACGCAGGCTGCCGGCAACTTGCAGGATGCCGGGTTTATTCGCTACCGCCGTGGCCACATTGCGGTGATTGACCGGTCCGGACTGGAGAAACGCACGTGCGAGTGCTACGCCGTGGTTAAAAAGGAAATGGAGCGCCTGTTATCCGATGTGCAGTACCGTCAAGGCATTACCGCTGTCACCGCCGCCTGAGACGGATCGAGCCGGCGCCTGCGTATCGCACGCAACCTGTGTCTAAAGGCTGCCTATCAAGAAACACCGTGCAGTAATACACATAGCCATTTGCGACAAAAATGCAATCTTTAATCATCTCTGGAAAATGAGCAGGACGTAGGCAAAAAACACCAATAAATGGACAGCGCCCAGAAGGACGTTGGTGCGACTGCTCGAAAACGTCATGTTGCTCAATACCAGGGTCAATGACAGCAACGTGATATCGACGGCGTCTAAACCGAGGATGATGGCTTTACCGGCCAACAACCCGAATATAAGAACCGCAGGAATCGTCAGCCCGATGGTGGCGAGCGCCGACCCCAGCAGAATATTGACGGATCTTTGCAGATCGTTGGCCAATGCGGCACGCACCGCCCCGATCGACTCAGGCGCGAGTACCAGCATGGCAACCAGCAGTCCTGCCAGCGCGACCGGCGCACCCAGCACGCGAATCGTAAAATCAATCGGTACGGCAAGCTGCTGGGAAAGAATCACCAACGGCCCCATGTACGCCAGCAGCAACACCAAGTGGTATGGAAGCGAGTGGGCCTCGTGGACGATGCGCCACCGGCGTTTTGCATTTTTAGCGTCCGCCGTCGGACGCGGGGCCCGAAAATAGGAACGATGGCGTCCGATCTGGATGGTAAGAAAAATGCCATACAGCGCTACCGACACCAGCGTGAGGAAGGCGGCCTGGATGCGTGAAAATGTCTGATCCGGCGATGCGTGGGTGTAGTTCGGTATCACAAGCCCGATCACCGCCAGCGGCAGAATGACGGCGAGGAACGCGTTGGCGCCCTGCAGGTTGTGATCCTGCTCGTGGTACCGCAATGCGCCGATCAGCAAGGTGAGCCCGACCATGCCGTTGAGAACGATCATGATCACCGCGAACATCGCATCGCGCGCCAGCGTCGGGCTGCCCTGCCCGGTTGACATCGTGGCGACAATAATCATCACCTCGATGCCGGTCACCGACAACGTCAGTACCAGCGTGCCCAGCGGCTCTCCCAGTTTCACCGCCAGGGTTTCCGCATGTCTTACTACGGCGAACACTGAAAAAAGAATAGTCAGCAACAACCAGGTCAGTATGAGCGT
>JAKFYK010000138.1 GCA_021730905.1 Betaproteobacteria bacterium
CCCGCGCAGCGCATCGGTGAGATGGTGATGCGCGAGTTGCACCGGCTCGATCACGTGGCGTACATCCGTTTCGCATCGGTGTATCGCAGTTTTCAGGGTGTGGACGACTTCCAGGATGCGATCAAGGAAGTCCAGAAACCAGGACCTGGCAAGAAGTAGCGCGCGCGAGGCTTGCAGCCGCGCGTCGCGAGCGTTGCCATGACGCCATGATTCTTTTCCCGGACGAGCACCAGCGACAGCATATGGCGCGTGCGCTGGAACTGGCGCGGCGCGGGCTTTATACGACTACGCCCAATCCGCGCGTGGGCTGCGTGATCGTGCGCGACGGCGCGGTGGTGGGTGAAGGCTGGCACGAGCGCTCTGGCGAACCTCATGCGGAGGTGCATGCGTTGCGCGCGGCCGGCGAGCGCGCGCGCGGCGCGACAGTAATTGTGACCCTGGAGCCGTGTGCGCACCAGGGCCGCACGCCGCCATGCGGCGAAGCGCTGGTTGCGGCGGGCGTGTCGCGCGTGATCGCGGCGATGGAAGATCCGAATCCGCTGGTTGCGGGCAAGGGTTTTACCCTGTTGCGCGCGGCCAACGTGGCGGTCGAGTCGGGGTTGATGGCACAGGAAGCGGGCGAACTCAACATCGGATATGTATCGCGCATGACGCGCGGACGTCCCTGGGTGCGTTTGAAAATCGCCGCAAGTCTCGACGGTAAAACCGCGTTGCTCAACGGCCAAAGCCAGTGGATTACCGGTGCGGATGCGCGACGCGACGGCCATGCGTGGCGTGCGCAGGCGTGCGCGATTCTGACCGGCATCGGCACGGTAAAGGAGGACAATCCGCGTCTCACCGTGCGCGATGTCGAAACCCCGCGGCAACCGCTGCGCGTGGTGGTGGATAGCCGATTGGAGACGCCGGTGGATGCGCATGTGTTGGGCGCGGGTTGCGTGATTGCGGCAGCGGCGAGTCACGTGAAACCCATGCAGGCGTTGCAGGCGCGCGGTGCGGAAATAATGGTACTGCCGAATGCCGCGGGCAAGGTCGAGTTGCGGGACCTGATGCTGGAACTGGGGCGCCGCGGCGTCAACGAGTTGCATGTGGAGGCAGGCTACAAACTGAACGGATCGTTGCTGAATGAAGGTCTGGTGGACGAACTGCTGATTTACATGGCGCCTACCCTGCTGGGCGATGCGGCGCGTGGCATGTTTCATCTGCCGGAATTGGAAGTATTGTCCGGGCAACGCAGGCTGCATATTGTGGATGTGCGTCAAATCGGGACGGATATACGCATTCTTGCAAGGGTGACGCCGGTATAATGTTCACGGGAATCGTAACCGTGGTTGGTACTGTTGCCTCGGTGGATGCCACCGCAGGCGGTGTGCGCATACGCATTGCCGCGCCGGGTTTGTGCCTGGCAGACGGGCAGGTGGGCGAAAGCATCGCAGTCAATGGCGTATGTCTGACAGCAGTTGTGATTTCAGGAGCCGGCTTTGATGCCGATGTATCGCGTGAAACCCTGCGTTGCACGGCGGGGTTCGAGCCGGGCGTGCGGGTGAACCTGGAACGTGCGCTGCGGCTTGCAGATCGCCTGGGTGGTCATCTGATGAGCGGACATGTGGATGGCGTAGGCGTGGTGGCGAGTGTCGAACCCGCGGGCGACAACCGGGTGTGCTGGTTTGAAGCGCCGCATGAAGTGGCACGCTACGTCGCGGTCAAAGGGTCGATTGCGATCAATGGAGTGAGTCTCACCGTGAATGAAGTGAAAGACATGCTGTTTTCCGTGAATATTATTCCGCACACGCTGGCGGCGACCACTCTCGGCGCGCTGACGGCGGGCGCGCGCGTCAATCTCGAGGCCGACACCGTCGCGCGTTATGTCGAGCGCCTGAATGCTTTCGGAGCGCAGTCGTGAATTTGCCTTCGGCATCGGTTGCGGTCAGTCCGCCGGCGGAAATCATCGCTGAAATCCGCGCCGGCCGCATGGTGGTGCTGGTGGATGAAGAGGACCGCGAGAACGAGGGCGATCTGTTGATCGCTGCGGAACATGCCACCGCCGAAACGATCAATTTCATGGCGCGCTACGGACGCGGCTTGATTTGCCTGACGCTCACCGAGGAGCGCTGCCGCCAGCTTAATCTGCCGCTGATGGTGTCGAACAATCGTTCGCCGCTGGGCACCAATTTCACCGTGTCCATTGAAGCCGCCGAAGGCGTGACCACGGGCATTTCCGCGGCCGACCGCGCGACCACAGTGCGCGCGGCGATACGCCCCGATGCAGGTCCGCGCGATCTCGTGCAGCCTGGGCATATTTTTCCGCTGATGGCGCAGGAAGGCGGGGTGCTAGTGCGCGCCGGGCATACCGAAGCGGGTTGCGACCTCGCGCGGCTGGCGGGCCTCGCGCCGGCATCAGTGATCTGCGAAATCCTGAAAGACAATGGCGAGATGGCGCGCCTGCCGGATCTGGTCGAATTTGCGGCGCATCACGGCCTGAAAATCGGCACAATCACCGATTTGATTCAGCATCGCGGTCGCACGGAGTCGCTGGTGGTGCGTGCGTCCGAACGCAATATTGAGACGGTGCACGGCGAATTCCGGCTGTATGCGTACAGTGACCGCATCGGCCGCGAAACGCATCTGGCACTGGTCAAAGGCAGTATCAGCGCGACGAGAGAAGCGCTGGTGCGGGTGCATGAACCGGTGTCCGTGGTTGACTTGCTGGATGCGGGCAGCACCACGCATTCCTGGAATTTCAACGATGCGCTGGCGACCCTTTCCAGGGCGGAATGCGGCGTGATCGTGTTGCTGCACCGGCAGGAAACCGCCGAGGAACTGCTCGAACGCGCGCGTCCGCCGCAGGCCGGCGGCGCAACCGCGAAAATCACGCTCAGAAACTACGGTATCGGCGCGCAGATCCTGCGCGACCTGGGCGTGAAAAAGATGCGCTTGTTGTCCTTGCCGCGCCGCATGCCCAGCATGGCGGGGTTTGATCTGGAAGTGACCGGGTATTTGCAGCCCGAACAAAAAGCGGTGAACGGGTGAACGAGTCAACGCGTGAACGAGTAATTCTGCGGTTTGCTTTGCGTACCTTGCTACGCTCGCCTCAACCCTGCGCAACGGGGGGCCACCCGTTCACCCGTTCACCCGTTCATTCGTTCACGAACTCCCGATGAGCCGTTACGACAACATTGAAGAATTCGAACCCGATCACCGCGGCGCGGGCCTGCGCATCGGCATCGTGGTGGGCCGTTTTAACAGCGACGTCGGCGATGGGTTGTTGTCGAACTGCACTGCCGCGCTCATCAAACAGGGTGTCGGCAACAAGGACATACGGGTTGCCACCGTGCCGGGCGCGCTGGAAATTCCGCTGGTGCTGCAGACCATGGCGCGCAGCGGCAAATACGATGCGCTGATCGCGCTGGGCGCAGTGATTCGCGGCGATACCTATCACTTTGAAATCGTGTCGAACGAATCGTGCGCCGGGATCACGCGCGTGCAGCTCGATACCGGCGTGCCCATTGCCAACGGTATCCTCACCACCGAAGACGACGATCAGGCGATTGCACGCATGGCGCAAAAGGGCGCGGACTGCGCGCTGGCGGCAGTGGAAATGGCCAATCTGCTCCGCAAAATAAAATGAATAAAAACAAATACTTAACGTATATCCGTCACTCGAGGTTCAGCACGTGAAGTCCGCCCGTCACCGTTCGCGTGAATTTGCCCTGCAGGGCCTGTATCAATGGCTGCTTGCCCACAATTCGACGACGGCCATCGCGCAGGACATCGCACAGTTTCGCGGTTTCGATAAATGCGACGCGCTTTATTTTCGGGATCTGCTGGACGGCGCGATTCACGACGCGGGCAGTATCGAGAACCATCTCGCGCCATGCCTTGACCGGCCGGTGGACCGGCTGTCGCCGATTGAGCGCGCGATACTGATGATTGCCGGCTGCGAATTTCTGCGGCATCCGGAAGTCCCTTATCGCGTCGTGATCAACGAAGCGGTGGAACTTGCCAAATCGTTCGGTGGTACCGACGGCCACAAATATGTCAACGGTGTGCTCGACAAACTGGCTGCGAAGATGCGTTCAACGGAAGTGAGCGAAATGCACGAGGCGCGTCAGACGCCGACAGCGGGGTGAGTTGCGGCACCGCCTTTTGTTTCGATAACATACGTACTGCGATGGCAGGTAAGCGATGGAGCAGGGAATGGACGACAAACTGAAAAAACGCATCATCATGTTCTACGCCGCCGGCGTGGTGAATCTGCTGATCGGCGCCTATGCGCTGTTCTTTGGACGCGATTTTTTGCCGGAAGACAAGGTCACCATGCTGATCCTGTTTTTTCTGGGCTTTGCCGCGCTGGATTTCTGGATGCCGGTGATGATGAAAAAGAAATGGGCGCAGGATCAGGCGAAGCTGGAAGCGCAGCGGCGGGCCATGGGCGCACTAAGCGGGCAGTCGCAGCCGCCGAAAACGTAATACTGAAGTGATCCAGTGTCTGGCGAATTCAGCCTGATCGACAGGTACTTCACGCATCGCACACGCCACACGCTGCTCGGCGTCGGTGACGACGCTGCGCTGATCCGGCCGCGCCGCGGCCATGTGCTGGCGATCTCGGCAGACATGCTGGTCGAAGGCCGGCATTTTTTTCGCGGGTCCGATCCCGAGGCGCTTGGACACAAGACGCTCGCGGTGAATCTTTCCGACCTGGCGGCGATGGGTGCAACGCCGCGCTGGGCGACGCTGGCGCTGGCGCTGCCCAAAGCCGATGCGCGCTGGTTGGCGGCGTTTACGCGCGGCTTCATGCGCCTTGCGCGCGCGCATGATGTCGATCTCATTGGCGGCGATACCACGCGCGGGCCGCTCAACCTGTGCGTGCAGATCATGGGTGAAGTGTCCGCCCATCAAGCGCTGCGGCGCGATGGCGCGCGGGTGGGCGACGATATCTGGGTATCGGGCACGCTGGGTGATGCGGCGCTGGCGGTGGCCGCGCGCAACAAAAAAATCCGCATTACAAAACAACAACTCGCGGCAGTATCGCAGCGGCTGGATCAGCCCGCGCCGCGCGTGGCGCTCGGCATGGCACTGCGCGGCATCGCGCGCAGCGCGATTGATATTTCCGACGGTTTGCTCGCCGATCTCGGACATATCTGCGAACGCTCTCAGGTTTCCGCGGCGATCGAACTGGCTGCGCTGCCGCGCTCGGCACTGATGCGCGCACTGGCCGGCCAGCCTGTGGCGCAAAGCGCGCTGCTCGCCGGCGGCGACGACTATGAATTGTGTTTCACCGCGCCAGCCTCGCGGCGCGCGACGGTGTTGCGCGCTGGCACGCGTGCGCGCGTGCGGGTGACGCGCATCGGGCGCATCATCCGTGCGCCAGCGGGCGCGATAGGCGTGGCGGTGGTCGACGGAGACGGACTACCGGTGCGTGTTGCGCAGCGCGGATTCGATCACTTTGGCTGACATTTCGTTGCCGCAGCGCCCCGGGGTGCGCTTCGCCTATGCGCATCCCGCGCATTGCATAGCGTTCGCGGGCGGCGTGGGACTTGCGCCTTTCGCGCCAGGTACATTTGGTACGCTGCTGGCGTTTCCATTGTTTTCTTTGCTCGCGGCGTATTGTGATACGGTTACGCAACTATTTGTTTTTATTATATTTTTTGGAGTCGGCAGCTGGGCATGTCAAATCACTGGCCGTGCACTGGGCGTCGCCGATCACGGCGGCATGGTATGGGACGAAACCGTGGCGTTTCTGCTGGTGCTGATGTTCACACCGGCAGGTTTCTTGTGGCAGATTGCGGCGTTCGTGCTGTTCCGGTTTTTTGATATCGTAAAGCCACCGCCGATACGCCACTTTGATCGCACGCTGAAAAACGGCTTCGGCGTGATGTTTGATGATT
>JAKFYK010000120.1 GCA_021730905.1 Betaproteobacteria bacterium
GTGCTATAATTTTCATCTGCGCTCACTCACGCACGACGATCATTTCGCGGGGAAATCATGGCACGCATCGAGGTCAAATCGGAAATCACCGGCACCGTGTGGCAACTGAAGTCCAAACCCGGTGATACCGTCGAATCGGGCGATACGCTGATCGTGATCGAGTCGATGAAAATGGAAATTCCGGTGATCACCGAAGACGGCGGCGTGGTGAAGGAAATTCTGGTCAAGGAAAAAGACCCGGTGTCCGAGGGGCAAGTGGTCGCGATACTCGAAGGGTGATTCTCCACACCACGTCTTCAGGCTGTAACGTGGTGACTTCCCTGTTTTAGCGAATGACGTCATGACCTGGCAGCCTGAAATCGACGATATCCATCGACGCCGCGCGCTGGCCGAAGCCTGCGGCGGTGAAGACGCTGTGGCCAAACATCACGCGGCGGGCAAGCTCACCATCCGCGAACGCATCGCCGGCGTGCTCGATCCCAGTTCGTTTCAGGAAGTCGGCAAGCTTGCAGGCAAGGCGACCTACGACGATGCGGGCAATCTCAAAACATTTGTGCCGTCACCCTACGTGTGCGGCCTTGGCAAAATCGATGGCCGGCCAGTGGCCATTGGTGGTGAGGATTACACCATCAAGGGCGGCGCCGGATTCGGCGGTGCGCGGCGCAAGGGCGGGCAAGGCGGGTTCGTTGAAGACCTCGCGTGCCAGTACCGCATTCCGCTGGTGAATCTGATCGACGGCGTCGGCGGCAGCGTGACGTCGATTTCGCGCCGCGGTCATGCCACGTTTCCCGGTTCGGGGCAGGACGGTTTCGAACGTTCCGTGGAACTGATGGGCATCGTGCCGGTGGTGTCGGCGGTGATGGGCACCGCGGCAGGCGGCCCGTCGGGACGCGCGATTCTCGCGCACTGGACTGTGATGGTGAAAAACAACAGCCAGATTTTTGCTGCCGGGCCGCCGGTGGTGGAGCGCGCTTTCGGTACCAAAGTCGACAAGAACGATCTGGGCGGTACCAAGATGGCGGTGGACACCGCCGGCACCATCGACAACGCGGCGGAGAACGAAGAGGATTGTTTGCGCCAGATCCGGCGCTTCCTCTCGTACATGCCGTCGAACGTGTGGGAATTGCCGCCGCGCATTGCGTGCAACGATCCGGTGGATCGCCGCGAAGAAGCACTCGCCAGCGTTATTCCGCGCTCGCAGCGCCAGCCGTACGACATGCGCAAGCTGCTTGCGATGGTGGTCGACAAGGATTCGGCATTCGAGATTCAGCCGACGTTCGGCCGCGCGGTGATTACCTGTCTTGCGCGCATGAATGGCATCGTGGTTGGCGTGATCGCCAACAATCCGATGTTTGGCGGCATTGTCGATGCCAAGGCCGCGCGCAAGCAGACGCATTTCACCGAGCTGTGCGATACGTTCAACATCCCGATTGTTTTCCTGGTCGATGTGCCGGGTTTCAAGATCGGCATGGATTCCGAGGCGGAAGCGATTTTGCGCATCGGCATGCAGGGACGTTATCTCAACATGCAGTTGTCGGTGCCGGTGTACACGGTGGTGGTGCGCAAGTGCTACGGCATGGCAGGCGGCAGCACCATCGATCGCGCTGGATTGAATTTCAAAATTGCCTGGCCGTCGGCGGAATGGGGATCGTTGCCGCTGGAGGGCGGCGTGAAAGCGGCGTTCCGGCGCGAAATCGAAGCAGCGCCCGATCCGGAAAAACGCGAAAAAGAAATCGAGGAAGAAATCCGCCGCATGAATTCGCCGTTTC
Organism: Betaproteobacteria bacterium; assembly: GCA_021730905.1. GTDB lineage: Bacteria > Pseudomonadota > Gammaproteobacteria > Burkholderiales > SG8-41 > UBA5216. Next base: position 1,770 of record JAKFYK010000120.1, read on the forward strand.
TGACGGCGGAAGCGTTCGGCGTTGAAGACATCATCGATCCGCGCGAAACGCGGCCGTATTTGTGCGCGTTTCTCGAGGCAGCGTATGTCGGCATGAAAACACGCACCGGGCCGAAATACAGGACGGGAGTCCGGCCGTAACGGTAAGGGAGCATGGACGCCAGCGCCGCTTCACGGCCCGAGACCATTAATAAGCATTTGTTTTAATTCATATTTTTGGAGTAACCATGGCAAGACCGGAAATCGAAGGCGATTGGGTGATGGGCTGGCCGGATCGCAAGCGTCCGACCATCAGCGCAGGCAAAGATGCACAAGGGCGCGTCATCAATGGACGCGCGCCGATTACCGAACTCGAAGGATTGCTCACGCCCACCGATGCCTATTACGTGGTGAATCAGCTTGAAGTGCCGGAGCCGATACATCCCGACGACTGGATACTTTCCATCGGCGGACTGGTTGAGAAGTCCATCGAACTATCGTTGAAGGATTTGCAGAAATTTCCAGGCCGCACCGTGCGTGCCGTGACCGAATGTGCGGGCAACGACGCGGGCTTTTTTGATTACGTGCAAAAAGGCGGCAAGAAACCGTCACGCATCAATCAGCAGGACATGCAGGCGCGCGCCGCCATGCGCGAAACCAACGCCGTGCCCAGCACCGAGGCCATCAGCAACGAATCGACGACGACTTGCGCAGTCAGCGCAGGCGAATTCACTGGAGTGCCGCTGGTGGAGGTGCTAAAAAAAGCCGGTATAAAAAACGATGCGGTATCGGTGCGCTTTCAGGGTTTTGATCGTGGACAGCCCGATCTTGCCGTGCAGTACCGCTCGGTGGGCCGCTCGGATTTCAAACTCGTTGATCCCGGCGTGATCAACTACGAAAAGGGCATGCCGATGGCGAAGGCTATGCATCCCGACACCCTGCTGGCGTGGTCGATGAACGGCGAATGGCTCACGCATATCCACGGTGCACCGGTGCGCGTGGTGACGCCGGGCTGGTCGGGCAACTGGTGGGTGAAATGGCTGGAGCAGATCGAAGTGCTCGACCACATGCCGCAGTGTTACTACCAGCATCACTACTTTACTTATGGCGACGGACCGGACGATCCGAAAAAAGAGATGATCACGTCCATGGGCGTGCGCTGCATCATCCTCAATCCGCTCGATGAAGACTCGCCGTTGCCGCGCGGCGCGCACAAGATACAGGGTCGCGCGTGGAGCGGCATGGGCATGATCAAGCGCGTCGAAGTGAGCGTTGATGGCGGCAAAAGCTGGCACGATGCGCATCTCGAAGAGCCGGTCGAGCGCTGGCTGTGGGTACGCTGGTCGTGGCTGTGGGAAGTCGATAAACCGGGTTCGTATCAAATCCTCGCGCGCGCCACCGATGAAACCGGCCGCATGCAGCCGCAGATTCCGTGGAATTACCAGCGCAAACATTTCGATGGCATCGTGCCGACGGATGTGACGATTGTCTGAAGACACTCAATTGAGAACAATGTTCCTTCTTGTCATTCCCGCGAAAGCGGGAATCCATGCGGTGTCACATGTGGTGCTGTGTTATGGATTCCCGCCTACGCGGGAATGACAAAGCAAGGATTCGCCGTGCACATCGTCGTCTGCATCAAGTACATCCCCGACCCGGAGGCCGCATTCAGCATGTTTCGCATCGACGAACAGGCGAAACAAATCCTTCCGGCATCCGGGTTGAAGCACGTGGTCAGCCCGTTTGACGAGCAGGCAGTCGAGGCGGCGCTGCGCATCCGTGAAGCGCATCCGGGTACTCGCATCACGGTACTCACGCTCGGCGATGAGACTTCGCGCAACGCGCTCAAGCACGGCCTCGCGATGGGCGCAGACGATGGCGTGTTGCTGTCGGATGTTGTGTTTGACGCGGGCGATAGTTACACAATCGCTCAGGCGCTGACGGCGGCGGTAAAAAAGCTCGGCGCCGTCGATCTGGTGTTGACGGGCAGGCAGGCGGCGGACTGGGACGCGGGCATCGTCGGCGCGGGCATGGGTGAATTGTTGGGGGTGCCGGTGCTGAGCTTCGCGAAAAGCGTGAACGTCACTGACCATCGGGTGGGCGTGGAGCGAGTGCTTGATGACGGCGGCGAAATCGTCGAAGCGATGCTGCCGGCGGTGGTCACGGTATCCAACGAAATCGGTCCGCCGCGCGCGCCTACGCTGCGCGAGACCATGCGCGCGGCGCGCAAGGCGGTGGTGAAGTGGTCGGCTGCGGATTTGAGTTTGAATGAAGGCGATCTCGCGCCTCGCCGCCTACGTGAGCGGTTGTTTGCGCCGGTGAAGGAGGGTCGTTGCGAGTGGATTGAAGGGGCGACGCCCGAAGAACAAGGCACAAAGCTGGCGCAGCGACTGCGCGAGGCGCGGGTGCTATGAGCGGCGCGCTGGTTATCGTTGAGTTGGTCAGCGGCAAACTGCCGCAGGCGGGCTTGGAGTTGCTGGCGTTGGCGCGATTGCTCTCCGGCGGTTCGGTTTCTGTGATGGCGCCTGGCGCGGACGAGGTCACGGTGCGGACGTTGATCGCGCGCGGTGCCGATATCGTTTATGTTACGGGCGTTGCCGGCACGAATGATTACAACAGTGATTCCTGGATCGGCTGTGCCGAGCGCCTCGCACGCGAATTGAATCCGGCGCTGATCCTCGCCGTGCACAACAGCACGGGTGCGGACCTCGCGCCGCGCCTTGCATTCCGATTGGGCTATGGGTGCGCGACGGGTTGCGTCGCCGTCGAAAACCGGGATGGTGTATTGCATTTCACGCGTCCGTGTTATGGCGGCAACGCGCGCGAGACGGTGAGCTTTAATACCGGCCTGGTAGTGGCGACGGTGCGCGCGGGCGTCTGTGATGCGTTGCCCGTCGACGCGGCGCGCAGCGGCGAAGTTGTCGCCGTGGAATTGCTGCCGTCGCGCGTGCGGGTGATCGAACGCAAACGCGATAGCGGCGGCGCGCAGCGCCTTGAGGACGCCAAAGTCATCGTGGCGGGCGGTCGCGGCTTGAACGGGCCAGAGGGCTTTAATGTGTTGGAACCGCTGGCGGCAACACTGGGCGGCGTGGTCGGTGCAAGCCGCGTGCCGTGCGATCTGGGCTGGTGTTCGCACGCGATGCAGATTGGCTTGACCGGCAAGACGGTGACGCCGGAGTTATATATCGCCGTCGGTATTTCCGGCGCGAGCCATCATCTTGCCGGGTGTGGCAACGCCAAAACCATCGTCGCGATCAACACCGATGCGGAAGCGGCAATCTTTCGCGATGCCAAATTCGGCGTGGTGGGTGACTACGCTAAAGTGGTGCCGGCGTTGACGGCGGCGATCAAGACATTACCAGCAGTGTAGTAAACACATAACTATTTGTTTTTATTGTGTTATTTTACATGAGCAAGCACTGACTTTAGTGCGGCTTTAGGGCACAGCGAAGGGAAATTATCATGGCTTTTGAAGCATTACTGGCGGAATACGAAGCGCGCCGCGCCAAGGCGCTGGCGGGAGGTGGCGCGGACAAATACGCCAAGCGCACAGCGAAAGGCATCCTCAACGCGCGCGAGCGCATCGCTCAACTGATCGATGCCGACTCGTTTATGGAATCAGGATTATTTGGTACCTCGGGTGTGTATCCGGAACAGGCCGACGAAACACAGACCGACGGCAAGCTCGCGGGCTACGCCAAAATCGATGGCCGCGACATTTGTCTGGTGGTTAACGACTTCACGGTAAAAGGCGCCTCGACTTCTTATACCAACAGTCGAAAAATTGGCCACATGAAACGCACTGCCACCGAGCGCGGCATGCCGCTGGTGCTGCTCGGGGAATCCACCGGCGCGCGCCTGCCCGACGCGATGGGCGCGCGCGGCATGGGTTTGTTGCTGGGCAACGACAACACGCAATTTCGCCGTACGCGCGAGACGCCGATGGCCGCGGCGGCCTTCGGGCCGGCGTTTGGTTCATCGACCTGGATGATGTGTCTCAGCGATTTTGCCGTGATGCAAAAGGGCGCGACGGT
>JAKFYK010000147.1 GCA_021730905.1 Betaproteobacteria bacterium
AAAAACATGATCGGTGCGTTTTACCAGCCGCAAGCGGTGATCGCGGACATGGACACGCTGCGCACCCTGCCCCCGCGCGAACTTGCCGCTGGTCTTGCCGAAGTCATCAAATACGGCTTCATCCGCGATCCGGATTTCCTTGACTGGATCGAGAAGAACATTGATCGCTTGAATGCACTCGAACCCGAAGCGCTGGCCTATGCTGTCGAGCGCTCGTGTCAGAACAAGGCTGACGTCGTCGCCAACGATGAACGCGAAACCGGTGAACGCGCCCTGCTCAATTTCGGCCACACTTTCGGCCACGCCATTGAAGCCGGCATGGGTTACGGCGCGTGGCTGCATGGCGAAGCGGTCGCCGCCGGCATGGTGATGGCGGCGCGCTTCTCCGAGAAGCTTGGTTTGATCGGCAAGGCCGATGTGAAGCGTGTGGTCGATATCCTGGGTCGTGCCAAATTACCCGTCGCAGCGCCCGATCTGGGCGCGGATCGCTACCTCGATCTCATGGGCCATGACAAAAAAGTCGAGGGCGGGAAAATCAAGTTCATCCTGCTGAAGAAACCGGGCGAGGCATTCATCTGCAGCCGGTACGACGGCCCGGCGCTGCAGGCTGTGCTGTCCACGTCATCGCAAACGCATGCTTGAGCTGGCGCCTTATGCCGCGCAGGCAGCAGCCTCGCAGGGGCGTGTGCATCGCGAATCGGCTCCGCAGGATCGCAGCGAGTTCCAGCGTGATCGCGATCGCATCATCCATTCCACCGCGTTCCGGCGCCTTGAATACAAAACACAAGTTTTCGTCAACCACGAAGGCGATCTTTTCCGCACACGGCTTACCCACAGCCTCGAAGTAGCGCAAATCGCCCGCTCCATCGCGCGACAATTGAATCTCGACGAGGATCTCACCGAAGCCATTACGCTGGCGCATGATCTCGGCCATACGCCCTTCGGCCACGCCGGACAGGACGCGCTCAACGCCTGCATGAAACCCTTTGGCGGCTTCGAACACAATCTGCAAAGCCTGCGCGTGGTTGATCACCTGGAACAGCGCTATGGCGGTTTTGATGGCCTGAACCTCACCTTTGAAACCCGCGAGGGCATTCTCAAACATTGCTCGCGCAAGAACGCGCTGTTGCTGGGCGAGGTAGCGGAACGTTTCATCAAGCGCCGGCGCCCGTCGCTGGAAGCGCAACTGGTCAATCTCGCCGATGAACTCGCATACAACAATCATGACGTCGACGACGGCCTGCGTTCCGGACTGGTGACGCTCGAGCAGCTATGCACCGTGCCGATTTTCCAGCGCCACCATGATCTGGCGCTCAAGGAATTCCCCAAGCTCAACGGGCGCCGCCTGGTGCATGAGACCGTGCGCCGCATGATCAGCACGCTGGTGATAGATCTTACGCACCAGAGCGCTGCCAACATCCGTGCGCACGCGCCCAAGTCGGCGGAAGACGTGCGGCGCGCACCGGGGCTGATCGCTTTCAGCGCGCGCATCGAAAAAGAGCAGCTTGCGCTCAAACAATTCCTGCGCATCAACCTCTACCAGCATTACCGCGTGGCGCGCATGAGCAGCAAGGCGCGGCGCATTATCACCGAACTTTTCAACGCCCTGCTCTCCGAACCCAAACTGCTGCCGCCGGACTTCCAGGCGCGCGCGCGTGACGACAAGCCGCGTGTCATCGCCGATTACATCGCCGGCATGACCGACCGCTACGCCATGCTGGAGCACCGGCGGTTGTTTGCGGTGGAGCCGGTTTAAAGGTTATATGGATTGCGGCGGCTGTTCGTTGCCTGTCATCGAATGATAGGAACTCCACTTCCATTGCCGGGCGTGCTTGACCGTAGCCGCGCGCACTAGGTTGAGCAAGACATAGCGCGGTAGTTCGAGCAGGTCGCTGTTGCGCTCAACTAATATGGCTTTGTAGCGCCCCTGAAAGACGTGCCCACTGAGGCGGTGACGCCGATTTGTATTCTGGATATATACCCCGTGGAGTTGCCGCATGCCGGCAGACAGATTGCGTTCTATCGTTTCGACAGGGTAAGCCGCAATCGCTTTGCGCCTATGGAGTGCGAGGGCTTGCCGCCACATTCCAAATTTTTCCTATTGAAGCAGGGGCTTGGTACAGATAGACTTAAACGGTTTCACCCTTGAATTTTTAGTTCCGCCATGGCATCATTGTGGCGGCGCAGCAATTTTCACTCAAGCATTTGTTTTAATTGAACAATTTGGTGACTACCATGGACATGGATTCCGTGAGCCTTTCGTACCCGCCCGGCGCGCAGGGTCTGTACGACCCCGCCAACGAACATGACGCCTGCGGCGTCGGTTTTGTCGCGAATATCAAGGGCAAGAAAAGCCACGAGATCGTCGAGCAGGGTCTCACCATCCTGAAAAACCTCACTCATCGCGGCGCGGTGGGCGCCGACCCGAAAGCGTCGGACGGCGCGGGCATTCTGATTCAGATACCCGACAAGTTTTTTCGCGAGGAAATGGCCAAGCAGGGCGTGAAGCTGCCGCCATTTGGTCAATACGGTGTCGGCATGGTGTTTCTGCCGCGCGAGCCGGCGTCGCGCTTTGCGTGCGAGTACGAAATCGAGCGCGCGATCAAGGACGAAGGCCAGGTATTGATCGGCTGGCGCGACGTGCCCGTCGACAACGCCGATCTCGGCGAGTCGGTGAAAAAAATCGAGCCGGTGATCCGCCAGGTATTCGTTAAGCGCAGTTCAGGTGTCACTGTCACCGACGCGCTGGAGCGCAAGCTTTATATCATTCGCAAGGCCGCCGGCCACGCCATACGTTCGCTGCACCTGAAGCATGGTGCGGAGTTTTATGTGTCGTCGTTCTCCGCGCGCACCGTGGTGTACAAGGGCATGCTGATGGCGAACCAGGTCGGCGTGTACTACAAGGATTTGCAGGACGCGCGCGTGGTATCGGCGCTGGCACTGATCCACCAGCGCTTTTCGACCAACACGTTTCCGACATGGGATTTGGCGCATCCGTTCCGCATGATCGCTCACAACGGCGAGATCAACACGTTGCGCGGCAACGTCAACTGGATACGCGCGCGCCAGGGTGCGATTTCGAGCCCGATACTCGGCAATGATCTGAACAAGCTGTGGCCGCTGATTTATCCCGGCCAATCCGACTCTGCATCATTCGACAACGCGCTCGAGCTGCTGGTGATGAGCGGTTATTCCATCGCCCACGCGGTGATGATGATGATTCCCGAAGCATGGGAAGGGCACGCGCTGATGGACGCCAGCCGGCGTGCGTTCTACGAATATCATGCTGCGATGATGGAACCGTGGGACGGCCCTGCCGCGATTGCGTTCACCGACGGCCGCCAGATCGGCGCCACACTGGATCGCAACGGATTGCGCCCGGCGCGCTACATCGTCACCAGCGACGATCTGGTGGTGATGGGTTCGGAGTGCGGCTGTCTGCAAATTCCCGAAGAAAAAATCATCAAAAAGTGGCGTCTGCAGCCGGGCAAGATGTTCCTGGTCGATCTGGAAAAAGGCCGCATCATCGACGATCAGGAATTGAAAGAATCACTCGCCTCCACCAAGCCGTACGCGGAGTGGATCGACCGAATTCGTGTGAAACTCGATGATGTCGAGACAGACGGCGCACGACCGGAGCGCAGCGACGTGCCGCTGATTGACCGCCAGCAGGCGTTTGGCTGGACGCAAGAGGAACTGAAATTCCTGTTGACGCCAATGGCTCTCAACGGCGAAGAACCCATCGGGTCCATGGGCAACGACTCGCCGCTTGCGGTTTTATCCAATAAAAACAAGACGTTATATCATTACTTCAAGCAGCTGTTCGCGCAGGTGACCAACCCGCCGATTGATCCGATACGCGAGGAGCTGGTGACCTCGCTGGTGTCGTTCATCGGGCCGAAACCCAATCTGCTCGGCATCGACGAAACCAACCCGCCGATCCGTCTTGAAGTCAGCCAGCCGGTGATCGATTTTTTCGAAATGGAGAAAATCCGTCACATCGATCGCTACACCGACGGCAAATTCAAATCGTGCGAGCTCGACATCATCTACCCGCTGGCCTGGGGCAATGAGGCGATTGAAGCGCGGCTCGCCAGTCTTGCGGCGCAAGCCGAGGACGCGGTGCGCGCGGGTTACTCCATCATCATTCTCTCCGACCGCAAGGTAAATCGCGACAACGTGGCGATTCCCGCACTGCTCGCGCTGTCGGCGATACACCAGCATCTGGTGGACAAGGGGCTGCGCACCAGCGCCGGCCTCGTAGTGGAAACGGGCAGCGCACGTGAAGTGCATCACTTTGCGCTGCTCGGCGGCTATGGCGCGGAGGCGGTGCATCCCTATCTGGCGATGGAAACGCTGCTCGACCTCGCGGATCAAAAACTGCTCGGCGCGGATGTGGACGGAAAAAAAGCCATCAAGAATTTCGTCAAGGCGGTAGGCAAAGGTCTGCGCAAGGTGATGTCCAAGATGGGCATTTCGACCTATATGTCGTACACCGGCGCGCAAATTTTCGAGGCAGTGGGTCTTGCCAAGCCGCTGGTGGATAAATATTTCACTGGCACCACGTCCAACGTGGAAGGCATCGGCGTGTTTCGCGTTGCGGAAGAAGCCATCCGCACGCACCGCGCGGCATTCAGCAACGATCCCGTTCTGGCGGGTGCGCTTGATGCGGGTGGCGAGTACGCCTGGCGGGTGCGCGGCGAAGAGCATATGTGGACGCCGGACGCCATCGCCAAGCTTCAGCATTCGGCGCGGCAGAACAATTACTCCAGCTTTAAGGAGTACTCGCAAATTATCGACGACCAATCGGCGCGACACATGACGTTTCGCGGATTGTTTGAATTCAAATTTGCGCAATGCACACCCGTGCCCATAGCCGAAGTAGAGCCCGCCGCCGAAATCGTCAAACGTTTCTCCACTGGCGCAATGTCGCTCGGCTCGATTTCCACCGAGGCGCACACGTCGCTGGCAATTGCGATGAACCGCATCGGCGGCAAATCCAACACCGGCGAAGGCGGTGAAGACCGTAACCGCTACGCGCGGGTGAAAGCCGGCGAAACGCTGCAATCGAAACTTGGCAAGGCGCGCGTGGAAAACTACGCCGAAATTCGCGAAGGCGATTCACTCAAGTCGAAAATCAAGCAGGTGGCGTCAGGACGTTTCGGCGTCACCACCGAGTACCTCGCGAGCGCCGAACAGATTCAGATCAAAATGGCGCAGGGTGCGAAGCCGGGCGAGGGCGGGCAATTGCCGGGCAAGAAAGTGTCCGAATACATCGCAGAGCTGCGCTACTCGACGCCGGGTGTGGAGTTGATTTCACCGCCGCCGCACCACGATATTTATTCGATTGAAGATCTGGCGCAACTGATCCATGACCTGAAAAACGGCAATCCCGGCGCGTCGATCAGCGTCAAGCTGGTGTCGGAGATTGGCGTCGGCACGGTTGCGGCGGGGGTGGCAAAAGCCAAGGCCGACCACGTTACCATTTCCGGGCACGACGGCGGCACCGGTGCGAGCCCGTGGTCGTCGATCAAGCATGCGGGCACGCCGTGGGAACTGGGGCTCGCCGAAACGCAGCAGACGCTGGTGCTGAACAAACTACGCAGCCGCATTGCCGTGCAGGTTGATGGGCAAATCAAGACTGGCCGCGACGTGGTGATCGGCGCCCTGCTCGGTGCCGATGAATTCGGTTTCGCCACCGCGCCGCTGGTAGTGCAAGGCTGCATCATGATGCGCAAGTGCCATCTCAACACCTGCCC
>JAKFYK010000128.1 GCA_021730905.1 Betaproteobacteria bacterium
GCTTCGGTCAGCAGAGACGGCGACGAACGGACTGCGCCGGGCTTGACCGTGGAAACAAAAAAACTGCCGAACGCAATGTGATCTGCACCTTCCGCGATGGCACGCTCGGCGTTCTCGAGGCTTCGATAGCAGGATGCGCCCAGCAACTTGCTCGGCCCCAGCCTCGCCCGCGCTGCCGCCAGCGAGCCGTCTTCGCCGCCCAGATGCAGTCCATCGGCATCGACCGCCAGCGCCAACTCGAGATCGTCGTTGACAATCAGCGCCGCACCATACTCGCGGCACAACGCGCGCAATGACGCCGCCTGTTCGTGACGCAACGTGGTGTCCGCGGTTTTGTTACGGTACTGCAAAATGCGTGCACCGCCGGCGAGCGCACTGCGCACCAATGCCATCAAACGTGCGCTGTCCGCTTCGTCCGGCGTTACCGCATACAAACCGCGCACGCACTTCATAACGGATCTTTCCCGGTGTCATCGGCTTGCCCGCTGTGTTCATCGCGCTCGTCCTCGCGCGCCCAGAACAGCCGGTCGGGAATATGCTGTCCCATGCCGGCACGAAAACCCGCCTTGAGCGTTTGCCAGGTATATTCCTGCGCGTCTTTTACCGCTTCGATCATAGGCAGTCCATTAGCAATGGTTGCTGCGATGGCTGAGGCCAGCGTGCAGCCCGACCCATGATACTGGCCCGCCAAGCGCGGCCAGGATTCACTGCTGGCGACGCCCGATTCACCGTAGAGGATGTTCACCACCTGCAGCGTATTCTCGTGCGTGCCGGTGATCAGCACATATTCACAACCGGAAGCAATGATGCGTTTCGCGCATTCTTCCAGATCGGGGTTGTCCTTGTCATCGCGGTCGTCCAGCGCCAGCCGGCGTGCTTCGAGGCTGTTGGGCGTGATGATAGTAGTTTGCGGGATCAGCAATTCGCGCATGGCCGAGACGATGTCTTCGTTCGCCAGTTCATCGCCGCGGCCGGAGCTCAGCACCGGATCGAGTATCAGCGGAATCTCCGGATAATCTGATACCACCTCGGCGATGGCGGTGACGTTGTCCACGCTGCCGATCACGCCGATTTTAAACGCAGCAACCGGCATGTCTTCAAGCACGCAGCGCGCCTGATCGGCGATCCAGTCAGCATCGATAGGCAAGATGTCGTCCACGCCCATCGTATCCTGCACCGTGATCGCGGTGATCACCGACAGCGGATGGCATCCCATGCTGGCGAGCGTGAGCACATCCGCCTGCATGCCCGCACCACCGGTGGGATCGGTGGCAGAAAAAACCAGAACGATGGGAGGCGCGTCGGGCATGGGAACAATAGGTGCGACCAGAACGACAGGTATGATCGGCGACGCGAAAACACGCGCCGAATCGTTTAGAATCGCGATTAAAATCAGATTCTAGCGCAATTTGTTACCCTTCTCGTTACCCAATTTATTACTCACCTCGTTCAAAGCTTATTATTCATCATGACCAACGAAGCACCGAAGAATCCAACTGAGTACCAATCCTGGATGTGTTTGATTTGCGGTTTCATCTATAGCGAAGAAGCCGGTATTCCCGACGAAGGCATCGCGCCCGGCACGAAGTGGGAAGACGTGCCGATCAACTGGACCTGCCCCGAGTGCGGCGCGCGCAAGGACGATTTTGAGATGGTGCAGATTTAGGTTAGGCACTCTTAAGGAGAAACCCGCATGAGAATGCTGCACACGATGATACGCGTTGGCGACCTGCAACGCTCGATCGATTTTTATACGCAGGTGCTGGGCATGAAGCTGTTGCGCCAATCCGAATACCCGTCGGGCAGATTCACCAACACCTTCGTGGGTTACGACGAAGAATCAAAGACGTCGGTGCTGGAACTGACTTACAACTGGGACACGAAATCGTACGACATGGGCAACGGCTACGGTCACGTGGCGATTGAAGTGGATGATGCCTACAAAACCTGCGAAGAAGTCAAAAAACGCGGCGGCAAAGTCACGCGCGAGCCGGGGCCGATGAAACACGGCACTACGGTGATCGCGTTCGTTGAAGATCCGGACGGGTACAAGATCGAGTTTGTGCAGCGCAAGCACCCGTAGCTGTCGCCTGAGCGCTTGCTTTAACTTTCTGCCCGTTCACTCAGCCGGTTAGCGACGCGAACAAAATCGCTGACCGCCAGCGTCTCTGCTCGCGCCCCGGGGTCTATTCCCAGTGCCTCGAAATCAGTCATTTCCAGGAGATTGCGCAGCGTATTTCTTAGCGTCTTGCGCCGCTGTGAAAATGCCGTGGTGACGATTCGCGCGAACAGCGCTTCGTCCTTTGCTTCGGGTTCACGTTTCTTGCGCGGTAGCATGCGTACCACGGCGGAATCCACTTTCGGCTGCGGATAAAACGCGTCGGGGCCTACGTCCAGTACTTTTTCCATCTCGAAGCGGTATTGCAGCGCGACGGAAAGGCGCCCATAGGCTGCAGTGTCGGGCGCAGCAACCATGCGTTCAACCACTTCTTTTTGCAGCATGACGTGGATGTCGCGAACGCTATCAATGTACGAAGCCAGCTGAAACAGCAGCGGCGTTGAAATGTTGTACGGCAGATTTCCCACCACACGAAGTCCTGGCCCAAGTGTCGTGAAATCGAATTTGAGCGCGTCGCCTTCATGCACGACCACATTGCCGTTGGCATGTGTTTCGCGCAGGGTTCTGACGATATCGCGGTCGAGCTCGATCACATGCAACTGTTTGAGCGCTTTCGCCAGCGGGACCGTCAGCGCACCGAGGCCAGGACCGATTTCCACCAGCAAGTCATCGGGTTGCGGGCTGATGGCATGCAGAATATCTGCTATTACATCTTGTTTTTGAAGGAAATTTTGCCCGAAGCGTTTGCGCGGTTGGTGGCGCATGGAGAGCTCAGGCGTGCTGGCGAGACATATTTTTTACGTGCGCTAGTTCGATCGCGAGTTTGACGGCCTCCGTCAGGCTGCCCGCGTCCGCTTTGCCGGTGCCCGCAATGTCGAGCGCAGTGCCGTGATCGACCGATGTGCGGATGATCGGCAGCCCCAGCGTGACGTTCACACCCGCGCCGAAACTGGCATATTTGAGCACAGGCAATCCCTGATCGTGGTACATCGCCAGCACCGCGTCGTAGTGTTTCAACCGCTGCGGATTAAACAGCGTGTCGGCCGGCAGCGGATCGGAGAGATTGAGCCCCGCCGCGCGCAATTCGTGTATGACCGGCGCGATAACGTCAATCTCCTCGCGGCCCAGGTAACCCGATTCGCCGGCATGCGGGTTCAGGCCCGCGACTGCGATGCGCGGCCCGGCAATGCCGAAGTGCCGTTGTAAATCGCCATGCAATACGCGCAGTGTTTGCGTCAAGCCCGCGTGAGTAATATGCGCCGCTACCTCTTTCAGCGCGAGATGTGTGGTGGCGAGCGCGACGCGCAGGCCGCCGCCCACCAGCATCATCACCACGTGCGGGGTGTGCGTGCGCTCGGCGAGAAATTCGGTGTGGCCGGTGAACGCAATGCCGGCGTCGTTGATCACGCCTTTGTGTACCGGCGCGGTCGTCATCGCGTCGAACATGCGGTCGGCACAACCGTCGGCGGCGACGCCCAGCGTGCGCAGCACATAGCGGCTGTTGGCGGGGTTGAGTTGTCCCGCCGTGGCGGGCGCCGTCAGCGGCACGTGCAGCACGCACACGCTGGCATCGGTCACGGTACAGCCGCCGGTAAAATCCGGCCATTCAAATGAAGTGCGCGCGCGAAGCAATGCGCGATCGGCGACGACCACGATGCGTGCCGGCAATCGTTCGCGCGCGAGCGCTGCGCATATCTCGGGGCCGATGCCCGCGGGTTCTCCTGCGGTGACGGCTATGGTGGGCAACTCTGAGATGGCGTGGCTCCCGCAGGGCAGGCTATGGGTGCAGCTACCGCTCTTCGAGACGGATTTCGACATAAGCGCGGTCGCGCAACTGGCGCACCCACTCCTCATACGCCGTTTCGCTCTTGCGCTCGCGCAGCGCTTGGCGCGCGGTAAGGCGCCGGCGTTCCTTGGACATGTCGGAACTGCGCCGCTCGACCACCTGAATCAGGTGCCAGCCGAACGGTGAGCGCACCGGCTCGCTGATCTGACCGGGGCTCAGCGCGTTCATCGCGCGCTCGAATTCGGGCACGGTATCGCCGGGGGAAAGCCAGCCGAGATCGCCGCCCTTCGCGGCGCTGGTGTCCTCGGAGTTGGCGCGCGCGAGTTGGGTAAAATCGGCTTTGTTCTCGAGACGCTCCTTGAGATTTCGCAGGCGGTTGCGCGCTTCATTGTCGGAGATCAGTTCGCTGGCCTTGATCAGGATATGCCGCGCGCTGGTCTGCTGCACCATCACTGGCCCCTGACCGCCGCGCCGATCATTGAGTTTGAGGATGTGAAATCCATTCGGGCTGCGCAATACGCCGCTTAACTCACCGCCCTTCATGTTGCGCAATGCCTCGAAAAACAGCGTTGGCAACCGGTCGCCGTCGCGCCATCCCATATCGCCGCCCTGCAATGCGTCGGGGGATTCGGAAAAGGTGGCGGCGACCTGCCGGAAGTCCGAGCCGGATTTCAGTTGCGCCAGCGCTTGTTCGGCGCGTTCCTGCCGCTCCTGTGTCTGGTCGGGTCGGGCGTTTTCCGGCACGCGCACCAGAATATGCGAAACGTTGAATTCATCCGCGCCGGCGGATTGCTGCGGGTTGGCCAGCAGGTTGTCGATTTCGCTTTCGGTAATGACGATTTTGTCGTCGACCTCGCGCTCGCGCAGCCGTGCCATGATGATCTGGTCACGGATGTCTTCGCGAAATTTCGTGAACGGCACGCCGTCTTTGTCAAGCGCTGCGCGCAATTGCGTCAGGGAAATCTTGTTATCTTCGGCAATGCGGCTGATCGCGCGGTCAAGCTCGACATCATCCACGCGCAGCCCGTTATCCTTGGCGAGCTGAATTTGCGCGCGATCGGCAATCATGCGCTCCAGCAGCTGACGTTCGAGGACCGGCCGTGCCGGCGGCGGTGTGCCCTGCCGCGCGAGTTGGCTTACCGCGCGATTGACGCGCTCGGTGAGATCGTTGCGCGTGATGACTTCATCGTTGACGACGGCAATGATACGGTCCAGTGTGACGATGGGGCGCGGTTTTGGCTTCGCTGGCGGTTGTGCCGGCGGTTGTGGTTCTGGCTGTGGTTGCAACGGTGATTGCGGCTGTACTGATTGCGGTTGGGACGGCTGCCTGAGTTGTGCCCACGCCGCGGCCGGCAACACTAATGCGAGCACGATCGTCGTGCGCACCGCAAGAAAAATATTATTTAAAAACATATAGTTGGGCGCAGCCATCTAAGGCAAACAGTTACCGGTCGGGCACAAAGTATTCGTTGGGGCGCGATTGCCGCGGGTCGTATCGCGTGTAGCCGCTGATATTCCGGCGCAGCACGTCCAGAGGATTCGACCCGACGCGCGTCACGCCGTTCAACTCGAGTTCGACGAATACCGCGCTGGTGCTGGC
>JAKFYK010000165.1 GCA_021730905.1 Betaproteobacteria bacterium
CGACGGCGGCATGTCCATGCCGCCGTCGTGCATATCGCCGGTGTGATTGCGCGTCACGAATTCGATCAGCCGCCGCGAGAACAGGCGCGTGCCGTTGAGTTTGCCGAAATTCGCCATCATTTGGTACAGCGCCGCCATGCCGCGCGCCGTCGCGTAGCCGCCGCTGCTCGGCACGCCGGCGCGGCGAAACGGCGCGGTGTTTTCATCCTTTAACGCCTGCTGCGCGCCGTCCGCAGCCGGTTCATAAATGGTGGCCGCGCGCCCGTGCTGGGCATCGGGCATGCCGACAAAAATATCGTTAGCCAGTCCGAGCGGCTCGATGATTCTCTGTCGCAGGAAATCACGATAATCGGCGCCGGTCACTGCCTCAATCAGCGCCGCAGCCACCCACAACGCGGTGCGCGCGTGATAGTGCAGGCGTGTGCCGGGCGTCCATTCCAGTGTGAAGTTGCACACCTGTCGCCGCATTTCAGCATGATCGGTCCACACCGCCGGCGTGACGTTCTGGCTGGGAAAACCGGCGCGATGGCTCAACACTTGCGCGAGCGTAATGTCCCCTTTGCCATGCTGCGCGAACTCGGGTATGTGATCGGCGATGCGATCATTGAAACTCAGCGCGCCGTCCTCGATCAGCGCCCAGATGCCCGTCGCCGTCAGCACCTTGGTATTGGAAAACAGCAGCCACAATGTTTCGGCATTCGCCTGCCTGTTATCGCTGATGGAGGCCTTGCCGAAGGTCTCAAACAACGCGAGCTGGCCATGCCGCGCCAGCGCGATCTGCGCGCCGGGATAACGGCCCTCGGCAATATGGCGTTCAATCAATGCCCGCAGGCGCGCGAGCGCGGGTTCATGAAAACCCAGCTGCGCGAGACTTGCCTGAGCGAGCGGATAAGCGTGTTGAACCGCGCCATTGGCGGTTTTGACCGCTGTCATATCATTCATTGCATTTTCTCCCTGATGGAATTCTCGCCGCAGACCTTACTCCACTTTCGCGCCCGAAGCCCTGAACACCTTCGCACGCGTTTCGATCTCGGTACGGATCATTCGCCCGAACGCTTCCGGCGAAGTCCACTTGGGCGTACCACCGATGCCGATGATACGTTCCCTGATTTCCCCTTGTTCGAGAATGCGTGCCATTTCCCTGGAAATCTTTTCAATAACCGGGCGCGGCACCTTGCCCGGCGCAAGCATGCCGTACCAGCCTTCGTATTCAAAGTTGGGCAGCCCCGCTTCCGCCGGTGTGGGCACATCGGGCAACAGCGGCGCGCGTTCTTTTCCCGTGATCGCCAGCGCGACAACGCGGCCGTCGCGCACCAGCGGCACCACCGCCAGCACCGGCGGCAGATAAAAATTCACGCGCCCGGCAATGGTGTCAGTGAGCGCTTCGGTCACACCCTTGTAAGGCACATGCACGGCGTCGAATTTCGCAGAGAGTCTCAACAGTTCCGCGCCATAGTGCGTGCCGCTGCCTATGCCGGTGGAGCCGTAGATGAGCTGCCCTTGCTTTTGCCGCGCCATCGCAATCAATTCCTTCAACGACTTCGCCCCAAGCGCGGGGGCGACCACCACCACCAGCGGATTGCTGATGACCTGCGTGACCGGCGCGAAGTCCTTGATGGAATCGTATGGCAGCTTGGGATAGATCGAAGCGCTGCCGGCGAAGCCGGAAGAAGTCAGCATCAGCGTGTGGCCATCGGGCGTCGAGGTCGCAACGATCGCGGCGCCTATGGTGCCGCCCGCGCCGCCGCGATTATCCACAACCACTTGCTGGCCCCACGCATCGCGCAGCTTGGGTCCAATCAGCCGCGCGAGGATGTCGCTGCCGCTGCCGGCCGTGAACGGCGCGATCATGCGGATCGGCTTGGTCGGATAATCTTGCGCAACCGCTGCCGGCGCTGTCAGCATCAATATCAAAGCCCATTGCGCACGGATCATCGATGCCATCAGCGTTTTTTTAATGCATCGGGATTTACCACGTTAATCGGCTTGCCCGCAGCAAACGCGACCACGTGATCGAACGCGCCGCCCAGATACCGCTCAAACGTGTCCAGTGCGTTATAACCCAGATGTGGCGTGCACAAACAGTTGTCGAGCCCGACTAAAGGATTATTGCGATTCAGCACGGGCTCATCCTCATAAACATCCACCGCCGCGCGGCCCGGCCGGCCTTGCTTCAACGCATCGGCAAGCGCCTGATCGCCTACCAGCGCGCCACGGCTGACATTGACCAGCAACGCCGTCGGCTTCATGCGCGCCAGGTCGACGGGCGTGACGACGCCGCGCGAATCCGGCCGCAACGGCATGTGCAGCGATACGATGTCGCTCTCCTCGAAGAACGCTTCGCGCGAAGCCGGGATTTCATAACCTGCCGCGCGCGCTTTTTCCATCGACGCTCCCCGGCCCCAGCACATCACGCGCATGCCGAACGCGCGGCCCACGCCGGCGACGATGCTGCCGATATTGCCGTACGCGTAGATACCAAGCGTGCGCCCGTTCACTTCGGTGCCCAGCGTGGATAGCCAGCCGCCGGTTCGCAGTGCCGCGACTTCCCTGGGGATATGCCGCATCGACGCGAGTATCAACGCCCACGCCAGTTGCGCCGGCGCATCGTAATTGGTGGTGCCCGCAGCGGTGATAGCAATGCCGCGCTCGGTACAGGCAGCGGTATCGATGTGCGCGTGCCAGTGTCCGGTCTGGCTGATGAGCTTGACCGAATCCGGCAGTTTTTCAATGACAGCGCGCGGCATCCACAGTCGCTGCTGGATGACCACCAGCGCCTCAAATCCCTTGAGCCGTGTAGCGAGCGCGTCGGGGTCGCGCACATGATCGGTAAAACTCGTTACTTCGTGACCGGCCAGTTTGGCATAGACCTTGAGCGTGCGCGCGGCGTTCGCATAGTCGTCGAGAATCGCGATCTTCATCGCCTAGGATCCCTATCGATTGGTGTCGCTGATTTTCGCCTATTCCCGATCAAGCCGGCGCGAATTTCACGGCACCACAGCGCCCGCATCAACCGTTGCGCAAGGACCGCAGCGCGCACCTGGATGCACAACCTTTCCCTGCTGTCCGCATGGAGACAGCAGGAAAGGCAGGAACTACTCGATGGTAGATTTCGCCGGCGCGTGCGATTTGGGTTTACGGCCGGGCGCAGCCTGCGGGATATAGCCGGAGATGCGGCAAAGGATGCCTTCGACCTCTTTACCCTCTTGATAACGAATGGACTTGCACACCATGATGGCGCCGCGGGAGCGCAGATCATTCACGCCGCTGCGCACGTTGGCCAGCGAAAGGCCAGTGGCTGCTGCGATTTCGGAGTCAAGGCGCTCACCGCTTTGCTTTAGGTAATCCAGGATTGCTTGCATTTCGAATGTCTCTTGTAGAAGTCAGTCGGGTCAGCTCGCGCGTGGAGAAACGTCGCGGGTGGGGGTGCAGATGATACAGGAATTCCGCGCCTCTGACCTCATACACCTTTGGCCGGACCGCAATGAACGCAAAAACTTCACTCAATACGGCATAAAAATATCAATAAAAACAATTATTTACATAATTTATATCTCATTCAGTCCGTATCGCGAACACAGCACTGGAACCTTTCCCTGAGGCGCCGCACGCCCTGCATGCCGGTAAGCGTGAAGCAAGCGGCCAGAATGCGGATGTATCGTTCTGGCCGCCGCTCTGGTGTCTTATGGCCTCAATGCCCGGTAGAGAAACGGCAGGCTGACGTCCATCCGGTAATCGATATCCGAGTGGTTGTCGTCGAATTCCTCGTAGCGATGGCGGACGCCGGCCGCCGCAAGCCGCTTCGACAAAATGCGCGAACCGTAGTGAATGTGATACTGGTCGCGCCAGCCGCAGTCGATGTAAATACCGCGCAGCGACTTGAGGTTGGCGCGGTATTTCGCGACCAGGTTGATCGGGTCGTGCGCGCGCCACTTTTGCCAGCGGCGCTCGATCAGCTCGCCCGATTCAAGATTGAACGGCACGCGAAAACCCAGCGGTGCCTTCGCATCGGGATCGTAGGTCGCAGCCATGCACAGATTCATCATGCAGTGGCCTTCGGCTGACGAAAGTTTTTCTTTTTCCCACGCCTGCGCGAGAAAGCGCTGGATGCGCCCATCGTCGCATCCGCCAGCGATGCGCTTACGGCTCGATTCGCGCAAAACGTTGAAACCGCCGGCCTTGCGTTTAGGCTCGCGGTGCTTGGCGAGCTCGTTAAGCGTATTCGGCCAGTCATGCCAGTACACGAAATCGAAATAGGCATCGCCGGAATGGTTCGCTATCGCGCCCCAGTGCTGCGTATACTTCATGCCATGAATGATCGAGCCGTAGCCGCCGGAGGATTTGCCGAAACAGCCGCGATGCTCGCGCCCCGGCAGCGTGCGGAACTCGCGATCGACAAAGGGAATGATTTCGCGCGTAAGGTAGTCAGCATAGTTGCCGATGGCCGAAGAATTCACGTACTGATTCCCGCCCAGCGCGGTAAAGCAATCCGGAAACACGATAATCGCCGGCCCCATCTTTTTCTCATGCATGAGCCGCGCGGCACGCTCCGGCACGTTGTCGCCGAACGGCTTCCAGTTCGCGTGCGAAAGCCCGCTACCGGTGAAGCCGACCAGATCGTACAGCACTGGAAAACGGCGCTTGTCAGCGCTGTCATACTGCGGCGGCAGCCACACGCCCAGTTTGCGTGCATGCGGATCGCCGAGCGGATTGCCTTTGAGAATTTTCGAGCTGTGTTCCAGCACGACCAGCGTGCCGGATGAGCCTTGCGGGCGTTTGAGAGTCATGATCCGGGCTTCAGGGTGATATTTCAGTAGTGAAATAAAAGCTGCCACATCGTCAATTCGCGGTAATTCCAATATCACGAATGATACGGCCCCACTTTTCGTATTCCGATTTGATGTAAGCGCCAAAAGCATCGGGCGTGCTGGTCCACACTTCCAGGCCCTGCTTGAGTACTGCTTCTCCCGCGTCGGGCCGGCTGAGGATTTGCACGATTTCCTTGTTGAGGCGCATGACTATATTTTGCGGCGTCTTTGCCGCAACCACGAAGCCGTACCAGCTGTGCGACTCGTAGCCCGGCACGCCGGCCTCCGACATCGTCGGCAACTGCGGAAACAATCGCGACCGGCGGGTGGTGCTTACGGCGAGCGCTCGCAAGCGGCCGGCGTTGATACTGGTGGCGGCACTCGGAAAAGATGCGAATGAAATCTGTACCTGTCCGGCGATGAGATCGACGATCGCCGGTCCGCCGCCCTTGTAGGGCACATGCAGCAGACTGATTTTTGTCATCGACTGCAACAGCGCCGCAGCAAGGTGCCCCGCGCCGCCGACGCCGGAAGACCCGTAGGCCAGCATGCCCGGGCGCGCCCGCGCCAATGCGAGCAACTCCTGCACCGACTTTGCGGGCACCGACGGATGCACCACCATCACGTTGCCGCCGGATACCGCGAGCGTGACCGGCGCGAGTTCCTGCAACGGATCATAGGTCATGTTT
>JAKFYK010000112.1 GCA_021730905.1 Betaproteobacteria bacterium
TCCAAGGGCATTGTGGCTTCCACGGCGGCGATGGGTGTGCTGCTGCAGGAAGGCATCGGCGACACCATCCGCGTATCGCTCACGCCGGAGCCGGGCGGCGACAGAACACGGGAAGTTATCGTTTCTCAAGAGATTTTGCAGACGATGGGGCTGCGCTCGTTTACGCCCATGGTGATTGCTTGCCCTGGCTGCGGGCGTACCACCAGTACTTTTTTTCAGGAACTCGCCGACCGTATACAAAGTTACTTGCGCGAACAAATGCCGCAGTGGCGTGGCAAACATCCTGGCGTCGAAACCATGAATGTGGCGGTGATGGGTTGTGTGGTCAACGGTCCCGGCGAAAGCAAGCACGCCAACGTCGGCATCAGCCTGCCGGGCTCCGGCGAGAATCCGGTGGCACCCGTTTTTGTGGACGGCCTGAAGACGGTGACTCTGAAGGGCGATCATATCGCCGAAGATTTTCAGAGCATCGTTGAAAAATACGTGCAAGACAAATACCCCGCGGTTTTGCCATGAGTGATCAGATACGCGCCATCCGCGGCATGAACGACATGCTGCCGGACGAGGCTTACCTTTGGCAATACCTCGAAGACTCGGTGCGCGATGTGTTCCGGCAGTACGGTTATCGCAATATTCGCACGCCGATCGTCGAATACACCAGCCTGTTCGTGCGTGGGGTGGGCGAAGTCACCGACATCGTCGAAAAGGAAATGTATTCCTTCGAGGATTCCATGAACGGCGACCAATTGTCGTTGCGTCCCGAAGGCACCGCACCCACGGTGCGCGCGGCGCTCCAGCACAATCTGCTTTACAACGGCCCGCAGCGACTTTGGTATAGCGGCCCGTTGTTTCGCCATGAGCGCCCGCAGAAAGGGCGTTACCGCCAGTACCACACGTTCGGCGTGGAAGCGCTGGGGTTTCCCGGGCCGGATATCGATATTGAACTGTTGGTGCTGGCACGCCGGCTGTGGCAACGCCTGGGTCTCGAAGGCGTCGAGCTTCAGATGAATTCCATCGGCAGCAACGACGAACGCCGCGTGTTTCGCGGCAAGCTGATCGAGTATTTCGAACAACACCGCGAGGTGCTCGATGAAGATGCGCAGCGCCGGCTGCGCACCAATCCGCTGCGCATTCTGGATTCAAAAAACCCGGCGATGCAGCGTGTGATCGAAGCTGCGCCAAAGTTGATGGATCATCTGGGCAAGGTGTCGCGCACGAATTTCGACACCGTATTGGCCGGGCTCAAGGATGCCGGTATTCCTTATGTGATCAATCCGCGGCTGGTGCGCGGGCTGGACTACTACAATCTCACAGTGTTTGAATGGGTGAGTGGCGCGCTGGGCGCGCAAAGCGCGGTTTGTTCGGGCGGACGTTACGATGGTTTGTTCGAACAACTGGGCGGCAAGGCGACACCGGGCTGCGGGTTTGGTATCGGTGTGGAGCGCTTGTTGTTGTTGCTTGAAACAAAGGCGGGCACGGTGCCAAAATTGGAGCCCGATGTTTGGCTGGTGCATCAGGGTGATGCGGCCGACAAAGTAGCGCCCGCGGTAGCCGAGCAATTGCGCGATGCAGGTTTAAACGTTGTGCTCCATTGCGGCGGCGGTGGCTTCAAGGCGCAAATGAAAAAGGCCGATGCCAGCGGCGCGCGGTTCGCGGTTATCATCGGTGACAACGAAGCCGAAGCCGGGACGGTGACGCTAAAATCTTTACGCGTGGCGGCGGAACAGCGCACAGTAGCCTTGGCTGACGCGATCGTTATTGTAAATAATGGATTATAAACAATGGCTTATGATTTAGAAGAACAGGAACAGATAGCGGTCATCAAGGATTGGTGGCGCAAATACGGCAACCTGATTACCACCGGGCTGCTTGCCTTGCTGGTGGGTATCGCCGGCATCCAGGCATGGCGCTATTACCGTAGCCAGCAATCGACGGCGGCGGCCACGCTCTACAGCCAGCTCGATACGGCAGACCAGTCTAACGAGCCGAAGAAAGTTCAGGATATCGCCAGCAGCATTGTTTCCAGCCACGGCGCTACGAATTATGCCGCGATGGCGCAATTGCGCGCGGCCAAATCGCTAGCGGCTGCCAACGATCTCGCGGGTGCGAAACAGCGTTTGCAATGGGTGGTTGAGCATGCCAAAGAAGATGAGATGCGCGACATCGCGCGGCTGCGTTTGGCGGGCGTGCTGCTCGACGAACAAAATCCCGACGAAGCTCTGAAACTGGTGGAAACCAAGCATGCTGCCGCGTTTGACGGCATGTATGCTGATTTAAAGGGCGACATACTCGCAGTGCAGGGCAAACGCGTCGAAGCGCGCGCAGCCTATCAAGTCGCGCTGGAAAAAATGGAACCACGCAGTTCGTACCGGCAGTTGATTCAGGTCAAGCTCGATGCGGTAGGCGAGGCGCGATGATGAAGCGCACGTTGCCGATGGCAGTGCTGCTCGCGCTGGGCGGGTGCGGGACCATCAAAGACACTTACAACAGTTGGTTTGGCGCGTCGGTGCCGGCTGCCAAGCCTGCCGAGTTGGTGCAGATACGTCCGACGGTGACGCCCAGAATTGCGTGGCAAAGCACTATCGGTGCGGCGGACAAGACCGTGTTTTTTCCGTCAGTATCCGGCAATACCGTATGGATCACCGGGGCGAACGGACAAATCGCGGCGATTGCCGCCAACAGCGGTGCCGTGACCACGCGATTCGATGCGGGGCAGCGTATTGCGAGTGGCGTGGCGGCGGGCGGTGCGCTGGTGGCGGTCGGTACCGCGCGCGGCGAATTGCTGGCGTTCAACAGCACGGGCAAGGCGTTGTGGAAGGCGCAGTTGCCGGGAGAGATACTGGCGCCGCCGGCGGTGGAAGGCGATTTGGTGGTCGCGCGATCGGGCGATGGAACGATTTACGGGTTCGATGCCGCGAGCGGCAAACGTCGCTGGGTGTATCAACGCTCGACACCATCGCTATCGGTGCGCAGCCATGCAGGCGTGGTGATCACCAGAGGCTTGGTGATCGGCGGATTTCCCGGCGGACGTCTGGTGGCCTTGTCCGCAGGCAATGGCGGTGCGGCGTGGGATGGCATCGTGGCGTTGCCCAAAGGCACGACCGAACTTGAACGCGTGGCCGACGTAACGAGCTTCCCTGTGGTGGACGACGTGCGCGCATGCGCCGTGGCGTATCAGGGACGCGTGGTGTGCTTTGACGCCGTGCGTGGCACGGCGATCTGGGGGCGTGATGTATCCAGTTTCAGCGGGATGGCTGTGGACAACCGCAACCTGTACATCACTGACGACAAGAATGCTGTGGTGGCGCTCGACAAAACCAACGGCAGCAGCGTGTGGAAACAGGACAAACTGTTGGGCCGTGGTGTGAGCCGGCCGCTGGCACTGGGACGTTATGTCATCGTCGGCGACTACCAGGGGTATGTCCATCTGTTGTCGCGCGACGATGGCTCTTTCGCGGCACGCATTGCCACTGATGGCAGCCAGATTGCGGCAGCTCCAGTGGCGCTGGATATTTCGACCTTTCTGGTGCAAACGCGCAATGGCGGTGTGTTCGCCATAGCGGTGCAGTGAAAGGCGAATCCCGACCGTCAATTGGCAGCCGGAGTTCGCGGGTCCTTGCGCTGTCCGCTGGCTGATGACGATTTTTCGTGAATTCCAGCGATTTTTTGTTACTCGCACGCCATGAAACCCACTATCGTTATCGTTGGCCGGCCCAACGTCGGAAAATCGACGCTGTTTAACCGGCTCACGCGCACGCGCGACGCCATTGTCGCGGACGTGCCAGGCCTGACGCGCGACCGCCACTATGGCGAAGGACGCGTCGGACAGAAGCCCTATCTGGTAGTCGATACCGGTGGACTGGAGCCGACCGACGCCGAAGGGGTCTACCGCGAAATGGCGCGTCAAACGCGGCAGGCGGTGGATGAGGCTGACTCGGTGCTGTTCGTGGTGGATGGCCGCAACGGCGTGGCGCCGCAGGACATCAGCATCGCCGCAGAATTGCGAAAAACCGCGCGCAAGGTGTGGCTGGTGGTCAATAAGGCCGAAGGCATGTCGCGGCCAGCGGTTACTGCTGAGTTTTACGAGCTGGGTTTGGGCGATCCATTGCCGATTTCAGCGTCCCACGGCGAGAATGTCTCTGACCTGATGGATCTGGTGCTTGCCGATTATCCGCACGCGTCCAAAGATGCCACCGAGGACGACGAAACTCCGCGCATCGCCATCGTAGGCCGTCCCAACGTGGGCAAATCAACCCTGGTCAATGCGCTGCTGGGCGAGGAGCGGGTGGTGGTGTTTGACCTGCCAGGCACTACCCGCGACTCGGTATATGTTGATTTTGAACGCGAAGGCAAACGTTACACACTGATTGATACCGCTGGCGTTCGGCGTTCCGGAAAAGTCAATGAGGCAGTTGAAAAATTCAGTGTAATCAAGACGATGCAGTCAATTAACGACGCCAATGTGGTAGTGCTGGTGGTCGATGCCCAGCAGGATATTGCGGACCAGGACGCGCATATCGGCGGCTTTATCGTCGAATCGGGTCGTGCGCTGGTGGTTGCTGTCAACAAATGGGACGACCTAGCCGACTACGACCGAGACATGGTCAAGCATGCCCTGTTGCGCAAATTGGACTTTCTGGGTTTCGCCAAGCTGCATTTCATTTCCGCGCTTAAGGGGCATGGCATTGGTGCTGTCATGCATTCGGTCGATGTTGCATTTGAAGCTGCCATGGCTAAACTGTCCACCCCTCGTTTGAGCCGCGCCTTGATTGCGGCCGTCGCGCGCCAGCAGCCGCCGCGTGTGGGCGTGACCCGGCCCAAGCTGCGTTATGCCCATCAGGGGGGCTCCAATCCGCCCCGGATTATTATCCATGGCAACTCGTTGCACCACATACCAGAAAGCTACCGGCGCTATCTGGAACGATTCTTTCTCGAGACGTTCAAACTTCAAGGCACACCGCTCAAGGTTGAGTTCAAGAGCGGAAAGCGCAATCCGTACTACAGCGGGTAGCCTGTCGTCCCCGGAAATACGCCAAAAGTCGTCCGTAACCCGCTGGCACAAAATGGATTTTTGCAGTAGAGTGAGGTCGCATAAAACTACAAAAAGCGAGGGCATCATGAGCAACAAGGGCCAGTTGTTACAAGACCCGTTCCTGAACACGCTGCGCAAGGAACATATCCCCGTATCGATTTATCTGGTCAACGGCATCAAACTGCAAGG
>JAKFYK010000134.1 GCA_021730905.1 Betaproteobacteria bacterium
TGGTTTTACCCCGATTCCACGGATACTCAGTTAAGAGCGGGTTGATGGATATTATCAGTATTTAAGTGTCGCTGTTTTCTCTGGTTGTAGAACCTTTCGATGTAATCAAAGATGTCGGATCTGGCTTCGGTTCTGGTCAGGTATCGTTTCCTATTCACTCGTTCCCGTTTCAAAACACCGAAGAAGCTTTCAACTGCGGCATTGTCATAACAGCTGCCGACCGCGCTCATGCTGCTGACGATGCCATGCGTAGTCAGGAAGTGCTGGTATTCATGGCTGGTATATTGTGATCCACGATCAGAATGCAAAATCACGTTGCCTGCACTCCGCTTTTGCCACAAGGCCATCAGTACTGCCTGAACCACTAATTGTTTTTCCATGCGTTGGCTCATTGACCAGCCAATCACCAGGTTGGAATATAAATCAATGACTACCGCCAGATATAGCCAGCCTTCTGCTGTGCGGATATAAGTAATGTCCGTCACCCATTTGGTATCCGCTTCTTGAGCCGTGAAGTCGCGTTGCAGATGGTTGGTGACGTGGTCTGGCCGGATACCGGAGGATTTCTTGCGCCACTGTTTGCGGGCAGGAACGCCGATCGGCCCGGCAGATTGCATCAGGCGTGCAACCCGGTTCAGGCTGCAGGTTTCGCCCAGATAACGCAGTTCATCATGCATTCTCGGGCTACCAAATACCCCGTTACTATCAGCATGGAGCGTGCGGATACGACGTAGCAAGCGGCTGTTATCCTGCAAACGGTTACCAGGCTGCCGAACCCGCCAGTCGTAATAACCACTGCCAGACACTTTGAGCAAACGACACATCATGGTGATCGGGAATACATCGCGGCAGCGTTCTATCATGTGATACCTCACTTGGATGTCCTGGCGAAGTACGCTGCCGCTTCTTTTAAAAAATCACGTTCCTGTTTTACCTGCTGCAACTCGCGTTTAAGGCGAGCCAATTCCATATCGCGCGGCGTCCCGTTCCCGGGGAAGGCCTGAGTACCCGATTTGCTTAACTCATTCTGCCAGCGACGTAACATGCCGGGATTGAGCCCAAGATTGCCGGCAACTTTGGATAAAGGAATTTCAGACTGCTGAACAAGCTGGACCGCTTCCTGTTTGTACTCCTGACTGTATTTCCTGCGTTTGTGCATCGTTTACCTCCAAGTGTATTATCACTCTTAATGAGGTATCCGTTATATCGGGGTAAAACCAGTAAAAGTGCTAAAAGCTGAAGTGCGTTATCGCGCTGCCGCTTAACTGAAAGCGTTGCAGCGGACATCGCGTACAGCACTTCGGTTTGAGCATTTGATACAACGGTTTTTTGGAGTTTTTTCAGATTGGCGGGAGGCCAGAGTGGGCAACAACGAGTGGCGCAAATTCAACTGGCAGCGTCCCGAATCTAACGTGACGTTCGAGCGAACACCGCTGCGCGGCTACGCCCCACTGGATTCACCTTCGCCCTGCAGGCACGGTGTCTCTGCGGGGGTGTCGCTCAACTCTTTTAGTTGGGCGTCATAAGGGGAAGCGCGTGCATTTCAGCGTATCTCGGATAAAGCAGTTATGGCCTTGGCTGGTCGAAGCCCGATTCGCTTGGCTAACCCTTGGCGTAATCGGGGCTGCTTTGATTGTGTCTCTTCGGCCACACACGTCTGAATCTGTGATCCGCTTAACGGGACTCGTTCTCCAACTACTTGGCATTGGCACGGTAATTTGGGGCATTTCCGAAACCCGTGCATTGTTTGGGCATCCATCTTTTTCAGTAAAGGCCAAGTCATGGTTTGAGCGTTTCCCTCTACGGCGAAGAAACATTGTCTCTGCCGCTGGCGCAGCCTCTTTTGCTGCCGCAACCTGCAAAGCCAGAGGCTACGTTACGCAAGGACCGGGGCCGAATCCAACGGTTGACACCCGCCTCGACGCTCTGGAAAGAAATGTCTCTCTCATTCACGAGCGCATCAGCAGCACCGAAAAGGAGATGGACGAAGAATTCCGGAAAACGGCTGAAGCGCTCAAGAATGAAGAGCACCAAAGACAAACCGAGGACAACGCTATTCGCGCAAAGCTTGAAGCCACAGGGACGGGCGGCGTGCACATCTCAGCTATTGGAGCATCATGGCTTTTTGTCGGGGTAGTCTTGAGCACTGCCGGAGTCGAAATCGCGGAATTGCTGAATTGACGTCCAACCAATCATTTCAGCGGGCCGTCAAAAAGCTGCGCTTTTTGCCGCCCGCTGAATTCAGACGTTGGGCGTCTCACATTGGGGCTTGAATGGTTTTTGCAGAGATGGAATATCACAAGCACTACTCGGATTTTCATACCGAGTTACTTGCATTTATCGATCAGCACTTCTCGCAAGTGCAGTCTGGACTTCAGGGAGATTCCTGGATTTGGATTTTGGATGGCGAAGAGAAAGTTGCCATTGATACCTTCACGTCGATGAAGCATCAGATCAAGTCACAGAAGGCAGGCGCACACGTCCAAAAGGTCATCGAAACCTTGCTATATGGGTTTCAGCTACACGTGTATGAGAAGGCAGAACTTGAAGCACATGAAGATACTTAGGGGTAATCTTGTCGAGATCGCCAGTTTGGCAACGACAACGCCCAACCCTACATTCGAGCCGACCGCCGCAAGCGGCGCCCATCCCTTCGTTCGAGCGAACACCGCTGCGCGGCTACGCCCCACTGGATTCACCTTCACCCTGCGGGCACGGTGTCTCTGCGGGGGTGTCGCTCAACTCTTTTAGTTAGCCCTCAAACATGACATCGCCAACCGTTCCCTTCCCTGCCGCTAGCGTGAGCGAGTGGAGCGCCATTCGCACGACCTCGGCTTCTGGCCTGTTCGCGTACAGACACATGCAGGCGGTCGATCTACTGGAGTTCCCTGACTTTGGTGGCGGTGACATGACAGCGGAACAGCGCCGAGACGCACTACAAAACTCTGTCAATTTCCAGAAACCCTTGGCTGCGCTAGCAATCTTTCTGGGCGTCGTCGCACTCGAAGACTTCGTCCGTGACTTCGGCGCACGACTGGCCGACAACGCTCAGATCAGCCATCACTTTCCGGCTTTGGCAGAACTCAGATCCAAGCCAATCGCACGCACTGCTGACCAAGCGTTCAAGCGCCTCGATACTGACCCGACAGGTGCCATAGATCCACAAGCAATCAACGAGCTTTTTCAGAAGTCTCTCAATGTCGAACCGATTTCATCAACTGAGTTTTCTCGGCTTCGCGATCTAGCGCTTATTCGGCATACCGTCGCCCATCACGCCGCGATGATTCGCGCCGTGGATGTACCGCGCTTTCAGTACTACATCCTTCGGTCAGGCCAGGCGATCAACCCTCCATCCGAATTCGTTCGTGAAACCCTTTCCTACCTCTATCAAACTGGCAGGGTGATCGAGAACTGCGTTCGAAAACGCGTCTTCTCGGCTGTCATACCTTCTCTAGGCCCGGAGTGGTGGAATGCGCGTCCGCCGCAGCTACTAGAGCTCATCGCGTTCTTCGACTATTTCGGGTTCATCGAAACTGCCGTCGGCCCAGTCGGGCACGCCGAACCCGGCACACTTCAGCACAAACGTATGAAGGCGGACGCAGCTCACATAAAGGAAAAGCTCACGGTTCGTTGCCTTGAGATGCTACGGAGTGACCTCGCCGCGAAGCATGAGGGCTAACCCTTCCATCGAGGGGATGCCCAAAAGGCTGCGCCTTTCGTGCACCCCTCATGTCAAACGTTAAGCAGCGTAAGTCACTTGTTGCGCACCACGCAACGCGCTATTATTACTGCATGATTACGTCGTTTCGCCACAAAGGCCTGCGAAAATACTTTGAATCAGGCAGCTTGGCTGGAATCCAACCAGCACACGCGAACCGATTGAAAATGCAGTTGGCCGCGCTCGATACCGCTCAGACTATCGAGGACATGAACATCCCTGGCTTCCGGCTTCACCCGCTAAAAGGAAGTAAACATGGGCATTGGTCAATCTGGGTAAATGGCAATTGGCGCATTACGTTCGAGTTTGAGAACGGCAATGCATTTGTTTTAGATTACGAGGATTATCACTAATGGCTATGCACAATCCGCCGCATCCGGGGGCGTTTATTCAAGAAATTTATCTTGTGCCCAATGAAATCAGTTGCAGGGAGCTCGCCCTCAAATTGGGCGTTGCCGCCTCAACAATCAGCCGCGTTTTGAATAAAACTAGCGGCGTGAGTCCTGAAATGGCTCTTCGTCTCTCCAAAGCATTGGGGCGCTCACCCGAAAGCTGGTTGACGATGCAAGACAATTTTGATTTGTGGCAAGCCAAGCAGACCGTAGATTTGAAAAAAGTCCGCAAAATTGAATTCAGGTATGCCTAACCCTGCGTTCGAGGTAACCCGCCATCGAAGTAAAGGTGCGTGAGAAAAATGCCTAACCCGTCGCTCAACACGGACCTTCGGGTCGCTGCGCGCCCCTCGGCCGGTTAGGGGAATTATGAAATTGTGGCCTTGTTCCGTTCGCACACCTGGGCGCATGAACGCCGTTTTTGACAGTCACAGAGGTGGGGATGAGTGAACAGATCGCTTCGGTGTTGTTCTGGCTGATTATTCTTGTACCAGTCGGGGTCTTCACTCGACAGATCCAGCAGGTGCGGCGAGGCACACGACGTAAATTCAAAGGGGCGATATTGTTTTTCTCCTACTCGATCCTCCCGGTATTGACCTATGGTCTGGTGTTCCTTGTTCTGCTTGGAGTTGAGGAACTTACAAGACTCTCGTTAATCACGGAAGGGTTCGCAAGGACATTTCCGCTCGTGATCGGAATCGGATTGGCCGAAGTACTGCTGTTGACCGTCATCTTTTCAATCGCAGCGTGGTTGCTGCGCACACCCGGGAATGCGCCCTAACCGCCAGCCAACGCGGCCATGTGCGGCAGTACCGTGCTATGCACTGATCTGACGCGCGCCTCTTAACTTTACGTCAGGGTTTTCTTCTTTTGACACGTCTGGAATGCCCATTCCATGGCCATTTGCGGGAGCATGTTTTTTTCGCTCGGAAATTTGGGGTGTTTTTTGGGTGGATGTTGCCGGATTGGTTTTGCGGTTTTAGCTGGCTG
>JAKFYK010000064.1:0-2404 GCA_021730905.1 Betaproteobacteria bacterium
CGAATTCGATGTCACTGCGTGCAAGTATGTCTTGCGCACCAAGCTTTCGCAGAAATGCGTGTTCATTGTCCTTGCCGGTGACTGCTGTTACTGCGTGCCCCTTGCCCGCCAGCATATCGATAACGAGACTCGCCACACCGCCGGTGGCGCCATTCACCAGCACCTTGCCATTGCCGGGCGCGAGACCGTTCAGTTCCAGCAACTCTACGGCAAGACCTGCGGTGAAGCCT
Organism: Betaproteobacteria bacterium; assembly: GCA_021730905.1. Classification (GTDB taxonomy): domain Bacteria; phylum Pseudomonadota; class Gammaproteobacteria; order Burkholderiales; family SG8-41; genus UBA5216. Next base: position 231 of record JAKFYK010000064.1, read on the forward strand.
GCCGTCCCTAGCGTCATCGCTTCAAACAACGACAATCCTTGCGGCAGCGGCACCACCCAATTCGCCGGCACGCGGCAAACTTGCGCGTAGCCGCCATCGTGCGCGACGCCAAAATCGTAGCTGGTGCAAATCACTTCGTCGCCGGCCTTGAAGCGTACATCGGTCGATGAAATCACCACGCCGGCGGCATCAATGCCGCCTATCAGCGGATACTTGCGGATGACCTTGCCGCCTGCGCCGGTCGCCGCCAATGCGTCCTTGTAATTGACGCTAGAATAAGCGTTCCTGAAAACGACTTCGCCGGGCATTAAATCGCTCAAAGCCAGATCGGCAATGCGTCCTTCTATCTTATTGTTTTCATTGAATACTCTGTAAGCCTTGAAGCTCTGCATAAATTTCCTTTAAGGCAGATGCGGCTGTGCCAGATAGTCGTGCGTTTGCATCTCCGTCAAACGGCTCACCAAACGCTCTTTCAGCGATGCGTTGAGATTGGCCTGAAAGGCATCCGCGGCATCGGCGTCAACAATCAATTGGTCAGCAGGCACTGTCGCCGACAGAATGAGTTTGACGCGTCGGTCATAAAACTCATCGATCATCCACACAAAGCGACGCAGCTTGTCGGCCATGCCCGCGCCGAAGCGCGGCACATTCGATACCATTATCGTGTGGTATCGCTTCGAAAGTTCGATGTAATCCGGTTTGCCGCGCGGGCCATCACACAGCGCGGCGAAGTCAAACCACGCCACACCACGCGCGTGACGCCGCACGGGAACACCGCGGCCATCGATTTCCAACTCGGTGGCATTGGAAACATCGTGGCGGGCAATTGCGATAAATTCGTGTGCCATGCGCTCGTCGGCGTCGGCGCCGATATGGTAGACCCCCGCTTTCTCCAGTTCGCGCAGGCGGTAATCCACGCCATCATCGATGTTCACAATATCGAAATTCTGCTTGATAAGCTCGATTGCAGGCAAAAACTGATTGCGCTGCAAGCCGTGCAGATAGAGCGCATCGGGTTCGAAATTCGAAGTAGTCAGCACCACCACGCCCTGCTCCATCAAGCCTTCGAGCAGCTTGCGCATCAGCATGGCATCGGTAATGTCGGTGATGTGAAACTCGTCGAGACACAGCAACCGCGCATCTTTCGCCACATCGCGCGCCACGCCGGCAAGCGGTTCGGCTTGTCCGGTAAGCGCATTCATGCGCTGATGCACTTCCTGCATGAAACGATGAAAGTGTACACGCCGTTTGCACGAGACCGGTGCGCAATTGAAAAAGCTGTCCATCAAAAAACTTTTACCGCGTCCCACCCCACCCCACAGATACAACCCCTTCACTACACGCTTGCGCGCGAGCAGGCGTATGAATGACGATTCGAGTTTTTCAAGGCCGATCAGGTCTTCGTAAAGGCGTTCGAGATGTTCAACAGCCTTGAGCTGCGACGCATCCAGCGTGAATCCATGCTCGGCTGCATGGTGCACGATCCACTGCGCCGCGTCGGCACTGTCGCGCGCGAGTGTGGTATGCCCGTAATTGGCGTGTTGAGGATCGTTCACAGGTTACTGTTGCGAAGGCGTGAAAGGAGCACTCCATTCACGTCCTCGTGATCTCACGCCTTCACAGATTTAACGTTCGCCCATCCACTGCCAGCGCCGCTTCTTTCATCGCCTCGGACAGCGATGGATGCGCATGGCAGATCATGGCGATATCTTCGCTGGATGCGCCAAACTCCATTGCCACCACTGCTTCGGCGATGAGTTCGGAAGCCATCGGCCCGATGATATGCACGCCGAGGATGCGGTCGGTACGTTTGTCGGCAATGAACTTGACGAAGCCTGTGGTGTCACCCAGAGCGCGCGCACGGCCATTGGCCATGAACGGAAACGAACCCGCGCGGTAGTCTATGCCTTCAGCCTTGACTTGTTGTTCAGTCTTGCCAACCCAAGCGATTTCCGGCGAAGTGTAAATCACCCATGGCACGGTGTTGAAATCGACGTGGCCGTGCTTGCCCGCGATGCGCTGCGCCACGGCGACCCCTTCCTCTTCTGCCTTGTGTGCCAGCATCGGTCCGCGCACCACGTCACCTACCGCCCACACGTTACCGAGGTTGGTTTTGCAGTGATCATCCACGGCAACGAAGCCGCGCTCGTCGAGCTGGAGGCCGACAGCAGCCG
>JAKFYK010000064.1:2928-5075 GCA_021730905.1 Betaproteobacteria bacterium
ATCTTGTTTTTCTTGAACAGATAAAGAATGCCGTCGTTATTCTGTCTGACCACTTTATCCTTGCGCTTGAGCATCTGCCCCACGTCGATAGCGAGGCTGCCCACCTGAATGCCGTGATCGGCAAACGCGTGCGCCGCATGATCATAATTCTCCGACGATTGCAGCAATGCCTTCGACGGAATACAGCCGACATTGGTGCAGGTTCCGCCCGGCGCCGGCTTGCCGTCGGCGGTCTGCCAGTCATCGATGCAGGCCACCTGCATGCCCAATTGTGCTGCGCGGATCGCCGCTATGTAGCCGCCGGGACCTGCGCCAATCACAGCCACATCAAAGCTTTTTGACGGTTCAGCCATGTCAGATGTCCAGCAACATGCGCGCCGGATCTTCCAGCGCATCTTTCATCGCCACCAGAGACAGAACGGCCTCGCGCCCATCGATGATGCGGTGGTCGTACGACATGGCGAGATAATTCATCGGGCGAATCACGATCTGGCCGTTCTCCACCACCGCGCGCTCCTTGGTGGCATGCACACCGAGAATCGCACTCTGCGGCGGATTGATAATGGGCGTCGATAACATCGAGCCAAATACACCACCGTTGGAGATGGAAAACGTGCCTCCCGTGAGTTCTTCGATCGTAAGCTTTCCTTCCTGCGCGCGCCTGCCAAAGTCAGCGATGGTTTTTTCGATCTCGGCAAGACTCATCTGATCCGCGTTGCGAATAATGGGTACCACCAGTCCGCGCGGACTGCCCACTGCCACGCCGATGTCGTAATAGCCGTGGTAAATAATGTCATTGCCGTCGATCGACGCGTTGACGACCGGGTATTTCTTCAGTGCGTAGACCGCGGACTTGACAAAAAACGACATGAAGCCGAGCTTGACACCGTGTTCCTTCTCAAATTTGTCTTTGTAACGGTTACGCAGGTCAATCACCGGCTGCATGTTGACTTCATTGAACGTGGTGAGTATCGCCGCGGTTGATTGCGACTGAATCAGGCGTTCCGCCACGCGCGCGCGCAGACGTGACATCGGCACACGCTGTTCGGGACGCTCGCCCAGAGCGCCCAAATCCACGCTGGGGGCGGCTGCACGCGGCACGGAGGTCGCGGCTTTGGCAGGCGCTTCACCACCGGATTTCATCGCATCCAGCACATCACCCTTGGTCACTCGTCCGCCGCGGCCGCTGCCGCTGATCGCCGCTGTATCCATTTTGTTTTCTGCTGCGAGCTTTTGTGCAGCAGGCATTGCAGAGGCCTGCGCAGCAGGGGCTTGCGGTTTCGATACGGCCACCGCTGCCGCGGGTACCGCCGTAGTCGAGGACGCAGCAGCCTCTGTATCAATCTGCGCGATAATTTCCTTGCTGCCCACCGTGCTGCCATCCGGTTTGATTATCTTGATCAACACGCCGGCAGCCGGCGCTGGCGTTTCCAGCACAACCTTGTCGGTCTCGATATCAACCAGGTTTTCGTCACGCTTTACAGTATCGCCGGCTTTCTTGTGCCAGCTCACCAGGGTCGCTTCGGCGACCGATTCCGACAGTTGCGGAACTTTAACCTCAATTATCATAAAGTCACCATAAGTATTTGTTTTTATTATTAATTTTCTTCTCCAGCCGAAAGGGGTCGCGGCCGGTTCGTGACGCTCACCGGTTCGCTGCCGCCCGCCATGGTGAGCGCCTGATTGATAAGTTCTTTTTGCTGCTTGTCGTGCAGTGATTTGTAACCAGCGGCGGGTGTCGCAGAAGACTCGCGCCCCGCGTAAAACAGCTTCTGGTGCGGCAACAGGCTGCGCATCAGATAGTGCTGAATATGCCGCCACGCGCCCTGATTGCGCGGCTCTTCCTGGCACCACACGATTTCCGAGGCGTTCTTGTAGCGCACGATGATGGAACGGAAATCTTCGTGCGAGAACGGATAGAGCTGCGCAATGCGCACCAGCGGCAGATCGCGCGTGCCGCGGGTGCGGCGTTCCGCGCGCAGATCGTAGAATACCTTTCCGCTGCACAGAATGACCCGTTGCACCTGGTCGGGATTGATCTCCTGCTCTTCCCAGTCCTCATTCACCGGCCGGAATTTATCGTTGGCGAACTCTTCCAGCGGTGACACCGATTCCTTGTGCCGCAGCAGACTCTTGGGCGAAAAAAT
>JAKFYK010000005.1 GCA_021730905.1 Betaproteobacteria bacterium
GCGATTGACGATGGCCGCCGGCGTGTTCGCGGGCGCGAGCATTCCTTGCGGCGATATCGATTCAAAACCCGGCACCGTCGCGGCAATCGCCGGCACGCCGGGCAGCAGCGCGGACGGTTGCAGACTCGCCACACCCAGCACACGCAGCCGTCCGGACTTGATGTACGGCAGCGCCGAACCCGCGTTGGGAAACATCACCTCCACTTCGCCGCCCATCAGGCCGATCACGCCGGGCCCCGTGCCTTTGTACGCGACCTGCACAATCTTCAGGTCGAGCATGCTCTTGAACAATTCCGCCGCCAGATGCGGATTGGCGCCGAGTGTGCCTGCCGCGTAGTTCAACTGGCCGGGCCGTGCCCTGGCAAGTGTAATCAGTTCTTTCACCGTTTTGACGGGCAGCGACGGATGCACCACCAGCACGCTCGGCGTACTCACCGCCAGCGCAATCGGCGCAAAGTCCTTCACCGCGTCCCACGGCACGCTGCGAAACAGCGGCAGTATCCACAGCGGGCTGCCTTCCACCAGCAGGGTGTAGCCATCGGCCAGCGCTTTCGCCACGATTTCGGCGGCGATGGAACCGCGATTCTCGACGATCACCTGCTGGCCCAGGGCTTCGGACAGCACCGGCGCCACCAGCCGCGCCACCACATCAGAGCCGCCACCGGGCGCGAGCGTCACGATACGCACCAGTTTGTTCGGATATGCCTGTCCTGAGCTTGTCGAAGGGTCCTGCGCAACACTCAACAGCGGCGCGCTCAACCATGCTGCTGTGCAGATCAACACTAAGCGTAACCTCGCCATCATCTCCTCCGGGCAACGAGCACGAATGGTAGCGCGAGCAGGCCGCCGCTGACACGCGTAGTCATGCGGCGTGATGTGCGATGATGTGATGGTGCGCGCCGCAGCGTGCGCTCTGCGATGCGTAATTTATAAGTATTTGTTTTTATTCAATTTTTTATGGCCATCACTCAGCGCAAACCGCATCCTGAATTTGACCAAGCGATGCGCGACATCGCGGACTACGTTCACGACTATCGCATCAGCGGCACACGCGCTTGGGAAGCCGCGCACTACTGCCTGATCGACAGCCTCGGCTGCGCATTCGAGGCGCGTGCTTATCCCGGCTGCAATAACTTGATAGGTCCACTCGTGCCCGGCACAGTTGTCCCGAACGGCGCACGCGTGCCCGCAACGCCGTGGCAGCTTGATCCGGTCGAAGCCGCCTTCAGCACCAGCACGCTGATCCGCTGGCTCGACTACAACGACGCGTTTTATGGCGAGACGGTGATTCATCCTTCGGATTGTCTGGGCGCGTTGCTCGCGGTGGCCGACTGGCAAAGCCGCGTGCGCGTGTCGCAGAGAAAATCCCCGCTGGTGATCAACGATGTGCTCGACGCGATGATCCGCGCCTACGAAGTGATGGGTTGCCTCGCGCTCGCCAACGGTTTCACCACGCGCATGGGCATCGATCACGTGGTGCTGATCAAGATCGGCGCGGCAGCACTCGCCACCAAACTGCTCGGCGGTTCACACGCGGAAATTCTGAATGCAATATCCAACGCATGGATCGACGGTCAACCGCTGGCGCTGTTCCGGCGCGGACCCGATGCCGGCGCGCGCAAATCGTGGGCCGCGGGCGACGCAGCGGCGCGCGGCGTGTGGCTGGCGCTGATGGCAATGCGCGGCGAAATGGGGTACCCCTCGGCGCTCAGCGCGAAAACCTGGGGCTTTTACGATGTGATGAACCGGGGCAAACCCTTCCAGTTTCAGCGTCAGTATGCCAACCACGTGATCGAAAACGTGCAATACAAGATTTCCTATCCGGCGGGCATCCACGCACAAAGCGCGGCGGAAGCGGCGATCACGCTGCATCCATCTGTCGCGCACCGGCTCGACGATATCCGGCAAGTTGAAATCCGCACGCACCGCTATGCGCTGTCGATACTTAACCGCAGCGGACCGCTGAAAAATTTCGCCGAACGCGATCACTGCCTGCAATACATCGGCGCCATCGGCCTGATTTTCGGCCGGCTGGTAGCCACGGATTACGAAGACGCAGTGGCGGCCGACCCACGCATCGACGCATTGCGCGCCAGAACCGTGCTGCAGGAACACGCGCCTTACACCCGCGGCTTTTATGATGCGGATCAGCGCGCCAACACCAACGCGATACGCGTGACGTTCCGCGACGGATCACACAGCGAGCGCGTGGAAGTGAAATACCCGGTGGGTCATCCGCAGCGGCGCAAGGAAGGCATTTCGCTGCTCCAGCAAAAATTTACAGCCAATGTCGCGCGCGTGTTCGCGGACAAACGCCGGCGCGAGATCATCGAACTGTGCAACGACCGCGCCCGCTTGTCCGCGACGCCGGTCAACGAGTTTCTTGATCTGCTTGCCGGTTGTTGAAGTTTTTATTGTTCGCGACAAACCAATCAATAAATCCGTTCGGGCTGAGCTTGTCGAAGCCCTGTTGCCCTTCGACAAGCTCAGGGCGAACGGTAAAATAATTCCGGAAAGATTGATAACTGCCGCAGAAAATCAGTTTGCCTGCAAACCCGCGGCCTTGACCACGCGGCTCCACTTGGCGACTTCGTCCTTGAGGTAAGCATCGAATTCCGCCGGCGCGGTAAAGCGCGCATCGAGACCTTGTGCAGCAAAGCGCTCCTGCATTTTCGGCTCCTGCGCCAGCGCCGCCAGATCGCGGTGTATGCGCGAGATGATCGTGGCCGCCGTGCCCGACGGCGCCAGCATGCCGTACCACGTCGTGTATTCAAAACCCGGCAGTCCTGCTTCGCTGACCGTGGGCAGATCGGGCACGGCAGCCACGCGCTTCGCACTGGTGACCGCCAGCCCCTTGATGCGCCCCGAGCGCACCTGCGGCAACGCGGTCGCCATATTGGTCACCATGAACTGCACTTCGCCGGACAGCAGTCCGGTGGTGGCCAGACCCGCGCTCTTGTACGGCACGTGCACCACGTCCACGCCGGCGCTGGTCCTGAACAACTCGTTGGCAAGATGGCTGGCGGTGCCGGTACCGGCGGACCCGAACGAATATTTTCCCGGTTGCGCCTTGAACAGCGCGATCAGGTCCGGCATCGATTTCGCCGGCACAGTGGCATGCACCGCCATGATGCTCGGTTGATCGGCCAGCAGCGACACCGTCGCGAAATCCTTCACCACATCGGACGATGCATTTTTGTAGAGCGCAGGCCCGATCGCCAGCGTCGAACTGGACACCAGCAGCGTGTAGCCGTCGGCGGGTGATTTCGCCACGATGTTGTTGCCGATGGTGCCGCCAGCGCCGGGCCGGTTATCCACCACCACCGATTGCTTCCACGGATCCGCCAGCGATTGCGCCACGATGCGCCCGACGATATCGCTGCCGCCGCCCGGCGCCAGCGGAATCACCATGCGCACCGGCTTCGCCGGAAACGTCGCAGCGCCGTTGCCGGGTTGCGAAAAAACGCTGGCGGTTGCCGCGCAATAAGCAACGACGCCAAGCAAAACAGGCCGCAACGCACGAACCATGATGGCTTTCTGAATGACAGGGCACGGCTGCGCGAATCGCGCCGATCCCGTAAGCCAGCAAGACTACCGGTTGAATGTTGCAGCAATTTGACAGCGCGCGTGCGCGCTATTCAACGACCATCAACATGTCATTGAAAACAGACAGTTACCAGGAGCGCATTACCATTGGGAGATGCCGCCGCTGATGGTTCGACAAGCTCACCACGAACGGTTCCAGCTACGCTATTTCGCCGCCGCAGCCGCGGGCGCGGCGTTTTTCAGCGCTTCGAGTTTTTTCAGATCAATCGCGGCAATCGCCTGCTTGAGTTCTTTCATCTCGATGCCGTTGCCGCGGATTTCAATAATGAAACGCCCGCCGACGATCATGTCCACTTCGCCGCGCTTGTCCCTGCTGTTCCACTTTTCATGCATCTTGCGGCCATCAACGGTCGAGGTTTTTTCATAGCCGGAATCCGACTCGCGGTCAATCTCGATCATCGCCCAGCCCGCGCTCGCCAGGCCCGCAAAGCCGCTCATCGATCCGGCATCGGTGATTTTCACACGCAGCCGTGCACCATTGCCTTCACCATAGCGCGCCTCCACATGCGACATTTTCATGCCTGCGGCCGCCGTCCTCTCGCCCGATTCTTTGCCGCGTTGCAGACCGCCGATCGACTCCGGCAGCAACGCTTTCAGTTCACGAAAATCCACCGGCTCCACCGCGCCCTTGCCGTCGCCACCCATCATCGCGCCGATCATGGTCGAAGCCGCCGCCATCGCATCCGCGCCCTGCTTCATCGCCTCCTGCGGCGTCTGCGGTGTGCCTGATTTGGAGACCTCCTCCATTTTCTTCGTCGCTTCCGCCATTTTCGCGGCAAAGGCTTCAGCGGCTTCCTGCTCCTTGCTCTTGCCGCATCCGCTCAATTGCAAGGCGCACAACAGCGTTGCCGATACGACTAACAGCGCGCTTTTACCGATAGGCATGACCGACTCCAATTTTTTGGTTCGCAGCAATGATGGTGTTATGCAGCATGCGCGCTGTCAATCGCCATCGCCCGTGCGCTCAAAATACTCACCGGTAGGCCATCAGCCTTACGCAAATATGTAAGTATTTGTTTTTATTAAATATTTTTTGTATATGCTTTTTTGCAGAATTCCAATATATGATGCTCCACCGGCGAAACCGGTATTCTACGTACGCCCCATCCACTAGGGTTTGTTCAATGTTGTAAAGATGAAAGGAGCAACCATGTCACGCCTCATTTCTTTTATTGCCGGCATCTTTGTCGCCGCAACCGTGCAAGTCCTGCCGGCCCACGCACAACAGAAACCGATGTATGAAACCACCAAGGTGGACGGCACCGCCGGCGTCTACACCTTCCGTTACCAGAATTCGCTATCGATGTTCATCGTCACGCCGGCCGGCGTGATCGTCACCGACCCCATCGGCTACGGCCG
>JAKFYK010000172.1 GCA_021730905.1 Betaproteobacteria bacterium
TGCATCACGTGATCGGCGAGGTCAACGGTCATCGTGGCGCATGGGGGCATGCCATCGGCGGCATGGGCGCGATCACGCAGGCGATGCGCAAGGAAGCCGAGCACCGCGGCGTGGAAATCATCACCGGCTGCGAAGTGGCGCAGGTGTGCATGGATATGCGCGGCGTGCAGGGCGTGCAGCTCCGCGACGGCCGCGTGATCGAGGGGCGCTGCGTGGTGTCGGGCATCAATCCCAGGTTGCTTTACACCAAGCTCATGCCCGCGCATGCGCTCGACGCCGATTTTCTGCAGCGCATGCGCAATTACAAGTGCGCGTCGGGAACGTTTCGCATGAATGTCGCGCTGTCGGAACTGCCGAATTTCACCTGCTTGCCCGGCACACAAGTGCGCGACCATCACAAGTCGGGCATTATCATCGCGCCCTCGCTCAAGTATATGGAGCAGGCGTATTTCGATGCGCGCACGCTGGGTTGTTCGCGCGCGCCGGTGGTGGAGATGCTGATTCCTTCCACCGTCGATGATACGCTGGCGCCGCCGGGGCAGCATGTGGCGAGTTTGTTCTGCCAGCATTTCAATCCTCAATTGCCGAACGATCTTGATTGGGATGAGATCAGGGAACCTGCTGCCGATCTGGTCATCGACACCGTGACCAAGGCCGCGCCTAATTTCAGGGCGAGCGTGCTGGGGCGGATGGTGCTGTCGCCGCTGGATCTGGAGCGGCGCTTTGGATTGACCGGCGGCGATATTTTCCACGGCGCGTTGACGCTCGATCAGTTATGGAGCGCGCGCCCGCTGCTGGGCTACGGTGCGTATCGCGGACCGGTGGCGGGGTTGTACATGTGCAGCGCTGGCACACACCCCGGCGGTGGTGTCACCGGCGCGCCCGGGCACAATGCCGCACGCGAAATCGTGCGTGATTTCAAGCGCGGGCGTATTGTGAAGCGACCATGAAAAATATAATAAAAATATATAGTTACATATTTTTCGCGCTATGGCTTGCACTGGCTTCCGGCTGTGGTGGCAATGTCCCCAAGGTGGGCAAACTCGCGCCGTCGGATGTGATCGTTGCGTTCGGCGACAGCCTGACTTTCGGTACCGGAGCGACTGAAGCGGAAAGTTATCCGATCGTGCTGGGACAATTGATCGGACGCAGAGTCGTGCGCGCCGGCGTACCTGGCGAAGTCACCGAAGGCGGACTCGCGCGCCTGGCCGATGTCATCGAAGAACACAAACCGAAGCTGATGATCGTGTGTCTGGGCGGCAACGACATGCTGCGCAAGGTGGATGAAGGCCACACCAGATCCAATCTGCGCACCATTATCAAAACCATCAAAGCGCAAGGCATCGCCGTAGTTCTGGTGGGTGTGCCCAAACCCGCGCTGGTGACAGGTGCTCCGCCGTTCTATGAGGAAATCGCCAAAGAGTTCGGCATTCCCTATGAAGGCAAGATTGTCACCGACGTGCTGTACCAGCGTGATCAGAAATCCGACGCCATTCATCCCAATGCCAAAGGCTACCGGCGCATGGCCGAAGCGGTTGCCGCACTGCTGAAAAAAGCAGGAGCCATCTGAGGTGCGCATGAGCGCGGGTGCGCCGCGCTCAGCGGTCGCCATGACCGCGATCATGTGCGTGGCGGAGGCATTCAGCATGAGCGGTTTCGCGGCATACACCACGCTGTTGCCGCAATTTCAGCGTGAGTGGAGTCTGTCGAATTCCGAGGCAGGACTGATCGGCGGCATCGTCTTTGCGGGCTACATGACCGCCGTGCCTGTGCTGACGGCGCTCACCGATCGCATCGATTCGCGGCGCATTTATCTGGCGGCTTGTTTGCTGTCGGCGTTTGGCGCATTGTGCTTTACGCTATTCGCGCAAGGGTTGTGGACGGCATTGCTGTGCCAGTTTCTGATCGGCGCGGGACTGGGCGGCACGTACATGCCGGGCCTGAAAACGCTGACCGATCATTTGGAAGGCACCTCACAGGCGCGTGCCACCGCCTTCTACGCCGCATGTTTTGGCGTCGGTTCCAGTGTGTCGATCTTTATCTGCGGCTATCTGGGCAGCGCGTTTGGCTGGAAGACTGCGTTTATTTTCGGTATTGCGGGGCCGGTGCTGGCCGCGCTGATGGTCAACCTCATGATGCCCAGGGGCCGCACGCGCGCGGCACACGCGCATTCGCCCGCGTTGCTGGATTTTCGCCCGGTGCTGGCGAATCGCACCACGCGCTACTATATCCTCGGTTATGCACTGCACAACTACGAGTTGTTTGGGCAGCGCGCGTGGATGGTGGCATTTCTGGTGTTCTCGGCGACCTTGCAGCCGGCCGATGCGGTGATGGTGATGAGCGCCGCTACACTCGCCGCCATCATCAATCTGTGCGGGCCGCTGATGAGCGTGACCGGCAACGAACTGTCGCTGCGCTTTGGCCGTCAGCGCATTATTTTTATTTTCATGACGGCATCGGGGCTGTTTGCCTGCGTGCTGGGATTTACCGCGGGCCTGCCGTGGTACGCGGTATTCACTTTCATGTGCGTGCACTACGCGCTGATGCTCGGCGATTCCGCCGCACTCACGGCGGGCGCGATAGGCTCGGCGCATCCCGATCAGCGTGGCGCGATGATGGCGGTGTATTCGTTCATCGGATTCAGCGCCGCGTTGATCGCGCCGCTGGTATTCGGCGTGGTGCTGGATGTGGCGGGCGGCAACCGCAGCACGCTGGCGTGGGGACTGGCTTTTGCCAGCATCGGTATCTTTGGCGCGATGGCACCGCTGGCGCGATGGCTGCATGCGCGCCAGAAAAGCGGCTGATCAGGGCGTTTTTTTCTGACCGGTATAAAACTGCGGCCAGCGTTGGAGTACCGCCGGGCCATCGTCCTTGTAGATATGGCACGAGTTGAGCTGATACGGCCGCTTGGTGACCGGACGATGGGCGTTGCGGGCGTCACGCGCGCGGCCGGTGGCCTGAAACGCGGTGGTGGCGAGCGGTCCCAATAGCTCCACCAGGTGCGTGCAGCCTTTGGTTCCGCCCAGACGCACACCTACTTCACGCCGCCAGCCGGGGCCGATTTTTACGCCGGCAAGCTGCCTGAAATTCACCGTGATGTCGCCGCAGGTCGGGTACGGGCCGTCGTCGGTTTTGGCCTCGGCCTCGTGGATCAGCATATCGAGATCGATGGTGAGGCGTATCCACATGTTATGCACGGGTTCGCCGGGTTGGCGCAGCTCGCCGCCATGGCGTCGCGTATGCACGTACGTTTTGGTGTCGACCAGATGCGCTTCGATATCCCACAGGCCGTCTTCGCGTTCGTAGCCCTTGCACTCGATGGCGCGGGTGTGGACGGCTTTACGGGGTTGGTGCGGAGACAGGGGCATGATTAGGCACTCGGGGTGCTCGGATCAACGATTTGTCGCGAGCGCAATTGCTTAAGAATGTTTTGACGTTCTTCAGGGGTGTAACGCGTCCAGTAGGAAATTTCATGCAGCGTGCGGCCGCAACCGTGACAATAACCGTTGTGCTGGTCGATCACGCAGGTGCGCACGCAGGGCGACTCAAAATCGTCGTACAGGTCTGCCACGTTACGATTAAGCCGCCATTTTCGCGGCGATGGCTTTCGCAGCACGTGAAAACGTCGGCCGGCCCAGCACGCCGCAGATATAGTCGCCGGCGGCGATGAGTTTTTGCATGTCCACGCCGGTTTCGATGCCCAGACCATCGAGCAGATACAGCACGTCCTCCGTTGCGACATTGCCAGTCGCGCCCTTGGCGTAGGGACAGCCGCCAAGACCCGCGACGGAACTGTCGAACGTCGAGATGCCGCATTCCAGCGCGGCATAGATGTTGCCGATGGCCTGGCCATAGGTGTCGTGCACGTGTATAGCGAGACGGTCCACGGAAATGTACTTGGCCACTGCCTCGATCGCCGCACGCGTCTTGCCCGGCGTGGCGGTGCCGATGGTATCGGCAATGGTGAATTCATAGCAGCCGAGCTGCTCGAATTCGCGCGCCAGTCGCACCACCGCCTGCGGATCGACTTCTCCTTCATAGGGACAGCCCAGGCACACCGACATGTCTCCGCGCACCTTGAGCCCATTCGCAAGCGCTACCGCGGCCACTTCCGAAAAACGTGCAATACCTTCGGCAATGGTGCAATTGGTATTTTTTTTCGAGAAGGCTTCGGTGGCTGCACCGAAGATCACGGCTTCCGTGCAGCCCGCAGCCATCGCAGCATCCAGCCCCTTGCGATTGGGCACCAGCACCGGATACTGCACGCCGGGCTTCCTTTTGATGCCGGCCATCACCTGCGCGTTATCGGCCATTTGCGGCACCCATTTGGGCGACACGAAAGAGGTGGCCTGTATTACCGGCAAGCCGGCATCCTGCAAGCGGTGGATGAGTTCGATTTTGACTTCGGTCGGCACCGGCTTGGCTTCGTTTTGCAAACCGTCGCGCGGGCCAACTTCAACCAGTTTTACTTTTTTGGGGAGGCTCATGATGATTCCTTAAAGGGGCTTGGATTTTCTGGAATGCTTTCCGGGTGCACGTTTATTTTGCCTCACAACCGGCCCGCCTGATGGAGGCGTCAGCCAGGCGGGTTTGCGTTTTTCGAGGAAAGCGCTGAGTCCTTCCTGACCTTCCGCTGTTGCGCGGATGTCGGCGATGCGGCGCGAAGTTTCGTCGAGTATGCGCTTGTCGATGCTGGCGTGCGCGCCGAGCGGAATCAGTTTTTTCGCTGCAGCCATTGCTTGCGGGCCGCTGGAATAGAGTTGCGCGAGCATGTTGCCGACCGCGCCGTTGAGCGATTCTTCTTCGACGATGTCATGCACCAGGCCAATGCGCCAGGCTTCGGCGGCATCGAATTCCTCGCCGCTGATGAAATAACGGCGTGACTGGCGTTCGCCGATGGCGGCGATGACATAGGGGCTGATCATCGAGGGGATAACGCCGATTTTCACCTCGG
>JAKFYK010000170.1 GCA_021730905.1 Betaproteobacteria bacterium
GCGCCCATGGCGGGCGTGACGGACCGGCCGTTCCGTCAATTGTGCAAGCAGATGGGCGCAGGCATGGCGGTTTCCGAAATGGTGGCGAGCAATTCATTGCTGTGGGGCTCCGAAAAAACACGCCGCCGCGCCAATCACGACGGTGAAGTGGATCCGATCTCGGTGCAGATTGCCGGTGCTGATCCGCAGATGCTAGCGGATGCCGCGCGCTTTAACGTCGAGCATGGTGCGCAGATCATCGATATCAACATGGGTTGCCCGGCAAAAAAAGTGTGCAACGTGATGGCAGGTTCCGCGCTGCTGAAAGACGAGCCTTTGGTGAGCCGCATTCTCGAAGCCGTGGTGCGTGCGGTCGATGTGCCGGTCACGCTAAAGATACGCACCGGTTGGGATTGTGGCAGCAGGAATGCCGTTACCGTAGCGAAGATCGCGGAAAAATCCGGCATACAGGCGTTGGCAATACACGGGCGCACGCGCGCCTGCGGATTCTCCGGAGATGCCGAATACGACACTATTGCCGAAGTGAAATCCGAAATCGGCATTCCGGTCATGGCCAACGGCGACATCAGCACACCCGAGCAAGTGAAGCATGTCCTCGAATACACCCAGGCCGACGCGGTGATGATCGGCCGCGCCGCGCAGGGCCGGCCGTGGATGTTTCGCGAGATCAATCATTATCTCGACACGGGTAAACATTTGCCGCCGCCAGAAGTGCGTGAGATTCACCGCGTGCTGGTGGCGCATCTGCATGACCTTTATGGTTTTTACGGCGAGCAACGCGGTGTGCGCGTGGCTCGCAAGCATATCTCGTGGTACAGCAAGGGGCTGGCGGGTTCTGCGGCGTTTCGCCATTCGATGAACCAGCTCGAAACCTGCCAGGAACAACTGGCGGCCGTCGACGAATTCTTCAACGAACTTGCCGATCGCAGCCAACGCCTGATCTACAGTGAGGAACTCGCGGCATGATGAACGATAACGATATGGCCCGCACGGTGCGCAGGGCCATCGACGGGTATTTCAAGGATTTGGATGGGGAAAAAGCCAGCGGCGTCTACGACATGGTGATCAACTGCATCGAAAAGCCGCTGCTGGAATCGGTGTTGACGCGCGTGCGCGGCAATCAGACGCACGCGGCGCAGATGCTGGGGCTGAATCGCAACACGCTGCGCAAGAAAATGAAGGCGCACGGCATCAAGTTTTAGCTGCGGCACGAGAGCCTGAATCGTGGCCGCTATCAAACAGGCGCTGCTCAGCGTCTCGGACAAATCTGGATTGGTTGAATTCGCGCGCGGCCTGGCAGAGCTAGGCGTGTCGCTGCTGTCCACCGGCGGCACTGCGAAATTGCTGGCTGACGCTGGACTCAACGTTACCGAAGTCGCAGATTACACCGGCTTCCCGGAAATGCTCGATGGCCGCGTCAAAACCCTGCATCCCAAGATCCATGGCGGCCTGCTGGCGCGACGCGAGGACGCTGCGCATCTGCGGGCGATTGCGGCAGCCGGCATTCCCGCGATCGATTTGCTGGTGGTCAATCTGTATCCGTTTGCGAGCACGGTCGCCAAGGCGGATTGCAAACTGGAAGATGCCATTGAGAACATCGATATCGGCGGCCCGGCGATGGTGCGCTCTGCCGCGAAAAACTGGCGCGGCGTGGGTGTGGTGACCGACGCTGCGCAATATTCCGCGGTACTCGACGAACTGAAACGCAGCGGCACGTTGTCGGACGACACGCGGTTCGCGCTCGCGGTTGCGGCGTTTAACCGCATTTCAAATTACGATGCCGCGATCAGCGATTACCTTTCGTCATTGCAGGCCGACGGCACCCGCAGCGAGTTTCCCGCGCAGTCCAACGGCCACTTCGTGAAACTTCAGGATTTACGCTATGGGGAAAATCCGCACCAGCGCGCGGCGCTGTACCGTGATCTGTATCCCGCGCCTGGTTCGCTGGTGACGGCGCGGCAGGTGCAGGGCAAAGAACTCTCCTATAACAACCTTGCGGATGCCGATGCGGCGTGGGAATGCGTCAAGTCGTTCGATGAACCTGCGTGCGTGATCGTCAAGCACGCCAATCCGTGCGGCGTGGCGATAGGCCGCGATGGCTCGGAGGCTTACGCGAAGGCTTTTGCCACGGATCCGACCTCGGCGTTCGGCGGCATCATCGCATTCAACCGTCCGCTCGAAGCCTCTGCTGCGCAGGCGGTGAGCAAGCAGTTTGTCGAAGTGTTGATCGCGCCGGCATATGCCGCGGACGCGTTGAACGTGTTGGCCGCCAAAGCCAATGTGCGCGTGCTGGAAATTCCACTGCACAGCGTCAAGCGCGACGGCAAAACGGCGTGGGAGCAGGGCCGCAACTCGCATGACGTCAAGCGCATCGGCTCCGGTCTGCTGATCCAGACAGCCGACAACAAGGACGTATCGGCTACAGAACTGAAGGTGGTCACCAAGGTAAAACCCACGCCGCAGCAGTTGACCGACCTGTTATTTGCGTGGCGTGTCGCCAAGTTTGTGAAATCCAACGCCATCGTGTTTTGCGGCAACGGCCAGACGCTGGGCGTGGGTGCAGGGCAGATGAGCCGCATCGATTCCGCGCGCATCGCGTCGATCAAGGCCGCCAACGCCAAGCTGACACTGGTCGGATCGGTGGTGGCGTCCGATGCGTTCTTCCCGTTCCGCGATGGTGTCGATGTGGTGGCTGAGGCCGGCGCGAAAGCGATTATTCAGCCGGGCGGCAGCGTGCGCGATGATGAAGTGGTTGCAGCAGCGGATGAGCACGGCATCGCGATGGTGTACACCGGGTTCCGGCATTTCCGGCATTGAAATCGTGAGGGGTGAGGCGTGAGGCGCGAACAGAGTGACACGATAGCCACCCGGGTGGTGTTACACCTCACGCCTCACCCCTCACGCTTCACGACACCATGAAGGTTCTCGTCATCGGTCCCGGTGGCCGCGAACACGCGCTCGCATGGCGGCTGGTGCAATCTGAGCGCGTGTCGATGGTTTACGTGGCGCCGGGTAACGCCGGCACCGCCGGCGAAAAAGGTCTCGAAAACGTTCCACTCGCCAAATCCACGGAACTTATCGCTTTTGTCCGGGAAAACGATGTCGCGCTGACGGTGGTCGGCCCCGAGGCGCCGCTGGCCGAGGGCGTGGTCGATGCGTTTCGTGCTGCCGGATTGCGCATCTTCGGCCCCACGCAGCGCGCGGCGCAACTCGAAAGCTCCAAGGATTTTGCCAAGAGCTTCATGGCGCGGCACAAAATACCGACCGCAGCGTACGCCACATTTACTGATGCAGTTGCAGCACATGCTTATATCGACCAGCAGGGCGTGCCGATCGTGATCAAGGCTGACGGACTCGCCGCCGGTAAAGGCGTGGTGGTGGCGATGAGCATCGCCGAAGCGCACGCCGCGGTGGACATGATGCTCACCGATAACAAGATGGGCGCAGCAGGCGCGCGCGTGGTAATCGAAGCGTTTCTTGAAGGCGAAGAAGCAAGTTTTATCGTGCTCGCCGATGGCAAACATGCGCTGGCGCTCGCCAGCAGCCAGGATCACAAACGCCTGAAGGATGGCGATCAGGGGCCCAACACCGGGGGCATGGGCGCATACTCGCCCGCGCCTGTGGTGACCCCGGCAATCCACGCCAAGGTCATGCGCGAGATCGTCATGCCGACGCTCAATGGCATGCACAAAGACGGCATTCCCTACACCGGCTTTCTTTACGCCGGGCTGATGATCACCAAAGATGGCAAGGTCAACACACTGGAATTCAACTGCCGCATGGGCGACCCGGAAACCCAGCCCATCATGATGCGGCTGAAAAGCGACCTGGTGGATTTGATCGAACACGCCATCGACGGCGAACTGGACCAAATTGAAGCGCAGTGGGATTCACGTGTTGCACTGGGTGTAGTGCTGGCGGCCAGCGGCTATCCTGATAATCCGCGCAAGGGCGACGCAATCCATGGCTTGCCGGAGGGTGGTGAGGACTATCATGTGTTCCACGCGGGCACCGCACTGAATGGAAGCGATATCGTCACCAGCGGCGGGCGCGTGCTGTGCGTCACCGCGCTTGGCCACAACGTGCGCACCGCGCAACAGCGCGCCTACGACATCGCCCATCAAATCCAATTCGATGGCATGCAACTGCGGCGCGATATCGGGCATCGTGCGGCCAATCGCGCGGGCACAGCAAAGCCCTGACCGCCACCTGGCGTGACCCCCCGTTCGGGCTGAGCTTGTCGAAGCCTTTGTTCATAGCCACACCCTTCGACAGGCTCAGGGCGAACGGATTCGGTTTAGTATGCGCAGCATGGATACTTCCCGTGTAAAACAATACCTCAAAGGCCTGCAAACCCGCATCGTCGATGCGTTAACTGGTCTCGATGGCAAAGCGTTCGGCCGCGACGTATGGACGAGGCCCGCGGGTATCGGAGGTGGCGGCGGCGTCACCTGTATCCTGGAGGAAGGCCATCTGTTTGAGCGCGCCGGCGTCGGCTTCTCGCATGTGTTCGGGCAGGGCCTGCCGCCGTCGGCGTCCGCGGCACGTCCGGAACTGGCCGGTCGGGCCTTTGAAGCGCTGGGTGTGTCGCTGGTGCTGCACCCGCGCAATCCGAAGGTGCCGACGGTACACATGAACGTGCGTTTTTTCTGCGCCATCAAGGAAGGCGCTGCGCCGGTGTGGTGGTTTGGCGGTGGCATGGATCTCACGCCGTACTACGGCTTCGAGGAAGACGTGCGCCACTTTCACCAGACCTGCCGCGATGCGTTGATGCCCTTCGGTGCCGACCTGCATCCCAAATACAAAAAGTGGTGCGACGACTATTTTTATTTGAAACACCGCAATGAACCGCGCGGCATCGGCGGTATTTTCTACGACGACGTGCACATGCCCGATTTCGAAACTTGTTTCGCCATGATGCAGAGCGTAGGCGATCATTTTCTC
>JAKFYK010000105.1 GCA_021730905.1 Betaproteobacteria bacterium
CGGCCGCTGGCGCCAGAGTGCCGGTTGGATTATTCGGGTTGGCGACAAACACCACGCGCGTATCGGGCCGCACCGCACGCAACATCGCATCGAGGTCGTGGCCAAAATTTTTTGCCGGCACTTCTATGCCCTTGCAGCCCATCGCCTGCACCACCAGCGGATACACCGCGAAGGCGTGCTGCGCATACACTGCCGAATTGGCGGGAGCTAAAAACGCGCGTGCGGCAAGTTCCAGCACGTCGTTGGAGCCGTTGCCCAGCACCAGTTGCTCCATGCCCACGCCAAGATGCCGCGACAATGCGTGCTTGAGTTCGTAACCATTGCCATCGGGATATAACGCCAACCCGTCGAGCGCCGCGCGTATCGCCTGTTGCGCTTTGGGGCTTACGCCGAGCGGATTTTCGTTCGAAGCGAGTTTGATGATGCTCGATTCTTCAAGCCCTAGCTCTCGCGCAAGCTCCGAAATGGGCTTGCCGGGCTGGTATGGCGCAATCGAACGAATGTACGGCGGCGCGAGATCACAAATCGTCATGAAAATTACCGCGGAGTTGTAACACTGGCGGCAGGGTAAGAACCCAGATTTTTCACGAACGACGCCTTGCGCTCGATCTCGGCCAGCGCCTGCGCCACGCGTTCGTCACGTGCATGGCCTTCGATGTCAATGTAAAACACGTATTCCCACTGGCCGGCACCTGCAGAACGCGCGGGGCGTGATTCCAGCCGCGTCATGCCCACACCGTTTTTCGCCAGCGGCGACAGCAGATCATGAATCGCGCCGGGCACGTTGCGCGTCGAGAGTATCAATGACGTTTTATCGCGGCCCGAAGGTGCAACGTCTTCCCGCGACAGCACCAGAAAACGCGTGGTGTTGCGCGATTCGTCCTGGATGTTGCGCGCCAGCAGATTGAGTTTGTAGATGTCGGCGGCAGTTTTGCTGGCGATGGCGGCAGCTTTTGCATCACGCGCCGCCAGCCGCGCGGCCTCGGCGTTGCTCACCACCGCAATGCGCTCCGCAGCCGGCAAATGACGGGCGAGCCAGTGCTGGCACTGCGCGAGGCTTTGCGTATGCGAATAAACCTTCTTGATGCCCGTGCGGTTTTTTGCCTTGCTCATCAGACACTGGAGCACCGGCAGCATGATTTCGCCGCAGACTTTCGCCGGCGTCGTCAACAGCAGATCCAGCGTGCGGCCCACTGCGCCTTCGGTGGAATTTTCGACCGGCACAACGCCGTAGCCCATGCTGCCGGTTTCCACTTGCCTGAACACTTCATCTATCGTGGTACAGGAATGCGTTTGGATGCTGCCGCCAAAATGCCGCAACGCCGCCTCCTGACTGAAAGTGCCCTGCGGTCCGAGATAAGCGACAGCAAGCATGTCTTCGAGCGCGCGGCAAGCCGACATGATTTCGGAATAAATGCGGCGCAATCCGGCCGAAGGTATCGGACCTTTGTTGAGTTCGGAAACGCGCCGCAGCACTTGCGCCTCGCGTTCGGGCCGGTACACCGGCGTGCCATTCTTGATTTTGCCGACCTGCTGCGCGATTTTGGCGCGCGCGGAAATGAGCTTCACCAACCGGGCATCAAGCGCGTCGATCTTGCGGCGGATGTCCTGCAGCGTATCGCTCATGCTCGATCCGGCGTCAGCCTTGCAGCGGCAGGTAACGCACCGACAATACACCATCGATGGCTGCGAGCCGGTTGACCAGCTCCGCTGGTATGGCGCTGTCCACGTCCACCAGCGTATAGGCCATTTCACCGCGCGATTTGTTGAGCATGTTATGAATATTAAGCCCCGCACCGGCCATTGCCGTGGAAATTTGTCCCACCATGTTGGGCACATTGGCATTGACGATGCACAGCCGGTACGGCGACTCGCGGTCCATCACCACATCGGGCAGGTTCACCGCGTTACGGATGTTGCCATTCTCCAGAAAATCGCGTACCTGATCCGCCACCATGACAGCACAGTTGTCTTCGGCTTCTTCGGTGGAAGCGCCCAGATGCGGCGTGGCGATCACGCGCGGCGCGCCTTGCAAGGCCTCCGCCGGGAAATCGCAGATGTAGCCGCGCAGATTGTCGGCGCGCAACGCCTCGACCACGGCTTTGTCGTCCACGATGCCATCACGCGCGAAGTTGAGCAGAATCGCGCTCTTTTTCATCAGCGTGAGACGTGGTGCGCTGATCAGGTTCTTAGTGGCATCAACCAGAGGCACATGTATCGTCACGTAATCGCTGGCCTTTAGCACTTCTTCAATACTGTTGGCTTTTTTCACCGCTGAAGGCAGGCTCCACGCCGCATCGACGGTGATGTGCGGGTCAAAACCGGTAACGTTCATGCCGAGTTTGATCGCGGCATCCGCCACCAAGCTGCCGATCTTGCCGAGACCAATCACGCCCAGCGTGCGGCCGGGAAGCTCGGTGCCGGAAAATGCCTTCTTGCCGTCTTCCACCAGCTTGTGCAACGTTTTGTCGTCGCCGCTGAGTCCGGCGACGAACGACAGCGCCGGTGCGATATTGCGCGAGGCGATCAGCAACGCTGCGATAACCAGTTCCTTCACCGCATTGGCGTTCGCGCCCGGCGCATTGAATACCGGCATGCCGTGCTTGCTTACTTTCGCGACGGGAATATTGTTCACCCCCGCACCCGCGCGGCCGATGGCTTTGACGCTGGCGGGAATATCCATATCGTGCATATTGTGCGAGCGCACGAGGATGGCGTCGGCGTCGGCAACCTTGGGGCCAACCTTGTACTGCGCAGAAGGAAAGCGCTCCAACCCCACTTTGGAGATAGCGTTAATCGTCAATATGTTCAGTAGGTTTGGCACTTTGGAACTACCCTTGTCTTTTTTCAAAATCGCGCATGAACGCAACCAGCGCCTGCACGCCTTCTACAGGCATAGCGTTGTAAATCGACGCGCGCATACCACCCACCGAGCGGTGGCCCTTGAGTTCAATCAGACCGGCGGCTTTGGATTCCTTCAGAAATGCGCCGTCCAGCGCTTCGCTGCGCAGCCGGAACGGCACATTCATGCGCGAACGGTCTTCCCGGTTCACCGGCGACTGGTAAAACTCCGATTGATCGAGATAATCATAAATCAGCTTGGCCTTGGCGATATTCACTTTTTCCATGGCGGCCACGCCACCCTGCTTTTTCAACCATTGAAACACCAGCCCCGCCATGTAGATGGAATAGGTCGACGGCGTGTTTATCATCGAATCCGCTTCTGCCTGCACCTTGTAGTTGAATACTTCCGGCGTAATCGGCATGGCATTGCCCAGCAAATCGTCACGCACGATAACGATGGCCATGCCCGCCGGGCCGATGTTTTTCTGTGCGCCGGCGTAGATCAGGCCAAAGCGCGACACATCCAGCGGCCGCGACAGTATATGCGACGACGCATCCACCACCAGCGGCACGGCTCCGGTTTCAGGTATCCAGTTGAACTCCACGCCACCGATGGTTTCGTTCGATGTGTAGTGCACATAGGCCGCATTCGGGTCGAGCTTCCATGTCGATTGCACCGGCGCGTAGGTGAAATTCTGGTCTTCGGAACTTGCAGCAACATTCACCTTGCAGAATTTCTTGGCTTCGCTGATAGCCTTTTTCGACCATTGCCCGGTATTGACGTAATCGGCGCGCGCCTCATTTGCGTTCAGACCGCCAAGCAGATTCATCGGAATGATGCCAAATTGCCCGGCGGCACCGCCATGCATGAACAGCACTTTGTAGTTTTTCGGGATTGCCAGCAGTTCGCGCAAATCGCTCTCCGCGCGCGCGTGGATATCGATGAATGTCTTGCTGCGGTGGCTCATCTCCATCACCGATGTCCCGGTGCCGCCGTAGTCGAGCATCTCCTGCGCCGCCTGCACCAGCACCGCTTCCGGCAATACCGCCGGACCGGCGCTGAAATTAAATACTCTTGCCATAATAGTCTATATATAAGTAGTTGTTTTTAAAACAATTTTTCCTGGTCATCCTCATCGTCAGTTTCGACGATTTTCTCCAGTCCGGCGAGTTTTTCATTCTCATCCAGATTGATCAGCCTCACGCCCTGCGTGGAACGCCCCTGCTCGCGCACTTCCGACACCCGCGTGCGGATCAGCACGCCGCCGGTGGTAATCAACATGATTTCATCTTCCTTGCTCACCAGTTGCGCGGCGAGCAATTTTCCATTGCGGTCGCTGCACTGAATCGCAATCATGCCCTGCGTGCCGCGTCCGTGGCGCGTGTACTCGGACATTGGCGTGCGCTTGCCGTAGCCGTTTTCGGTCGCGGTCAGCACCGAGAGCTTCTCGTCGGCCAAAGCCAGCAATGAAATCACGTTCTGATTCTTTTGAAGCCGCATGCCGCGCACACCGGCCGCGTTGCGGCCCATCACGCGCACTTCGGATTCCTGGAAGCGCACCGCCTTGCCCGCGTCGGAAAACAGCATAATGTCCTGTTTGCCGTCGGTCAGCGCCACCCCGATCAGGAAGTCGCCGTCTTCCAGCGTCACCGCGATAATACCCTTGTTCATGGGACGGGAAAACGCCGACAACGCAGTCTTTTTCACCGTGCCGTTCGACGTCGCCATGAACACGAAATGATCGTCGTCAAACTCCGTTACGGAGAGCACGGCGGTGATTTTCTCGTGCTCCATCAACGGCACCAGATTCACAATCGGCTTGCCGCGCGAACCGCGGGTGCCTTGCGGCACTTCGTAAACTTTCAGCCAGTAAACACGCCCGCGATTCGAGAAACACAGAATGTAATCGTGCGTGTTGGCAATGAACAGTTTGTCGATGAAATCCTCTTCTTTGGTCGTCGTCGCCTGCT
>JAKFYK010000059.1 GCA_021730905.1 Betaproteobacteria bacterium
AATGAGTTTTGAAGTGCTGGTCGTGCTGGTGCTGGTTGCGCTCGCCTTCGATTTCATGAACGGCTTTCACGACGCCGCCAACTCCATCGCGACCGTGGTGTCCACGGGCGTATTGAAGCCGCATCAGGCGGTGGCGATGGCGGCGGCATTCAATTTCATCGCGCTGTTTGTGTTTCAGCTCAAGGTCGCCACCACCATCGGCAAGGGCATCATCGACGCCAACATCGTCGATCACTACGTGGTGTTCGGCGCGCTGATCGGCGCGATATCGTGGAACATCATCACCTGGTATTACGGCATTCCGTCAAGCTCCTCTCATGCGCTGATCGGCGGGCTGGTGGGTGCGGCCATTGCCAAGGCGGGTGCCGGATCGCTGGTTTCCAGCGGACTGATCAAGGTTGTGGCGTTTATCGTGATTTCGCCGTTGCTGGGGTTTTTGCTGGCCTCGCTGCTGATGGTGATTTTTTCGCTGTTGGCGCGTCGTGCCACGCCCAGCCGCGTTGATCGATGGTCGCGGCGATTGCAGTTGCTGTCCGCCTCGATGTATTCACTGGGCCACGGCGGTAACGATGCGCAAAAAACCGCGGGCATCATCTGGATGCTGCTGATCGCGTACGGCGTCAGCGGTGCGAAGGAAGGCATTCCCATGTGGGTGGTGGTCGCCTGCTACACAACGATCGCGCTGGGCACCTTGTTTGGCGGCTGGCGCATCGTGAAGACCATGGGGCAGCGGCTGACCAAGATAAAACCATTCCAGGGCTGCTGCGCTGAAACCGGCGGCGCGATCACCCTGTTCATGGCGACGGGATTGGGCATCCCCGTGTCCACCACGCATACCATCACGGGCGCGATTGTCGGCGCGGGTTCCGCGCGGCGCGTCAACGCCGTGCGCTGGGGCGTGGCGGGCACGCTGGTGTGGGCGTGGGTGCTGACCATTCCGTGCTCGGCGTTTGTCGCCGCCGTAGCATGGTGGATAGGCACGCTGATTCTTTAACGCGCTTGCGGCGTTACTTTTGTACTTATTTTGGTACTACGGCGCAAGCCGCGATATGCACCAACCCTGGGCGGTCTTGCTGAAAAGCAACCGGTCGTGCAGCCGGTTGGCGCGGCCTTGCCAGAACTCGATTGTGTCAGGCATCAAACGATAGCCGCCCCAGTGGGCAGGGCGGGGCGGGACATCGCCATGGTTGCGCGCCGCTTCGTCGTAGCGCGCTTCCAGCACTGCGCGGTTGGCGATGGTGTCACTTTGCGGCGACGCAATCGCGGCGTGGCGGCTGCCCAGCGGGCGCGTCGCGAAATAATCGTCCGACTCCTGCGCGCTGACCCGCGTGAGCGTGCCTTCGATGCGCACCTGCCGCTCCAGTGCCAGCCAGCCGAACAGCAGCGCCGCATGTGAGTTCGCGCTGATCTCGCGCCCCTTGCGGCTCTCATAGTTGGTGTAGAACACGAAGCCGCCGTGGTCCACCCCTTTCAGCAGCACCAGTCGCGATGCAGGCTTGCCGCCGGCGGAAATCGTCGCCAGCGACATGGCATTGGGCAGCGGCAATTGCGCTTTCACCGCGTCGTCGAACCACACCGCAAACTGCGCCAGCGGATCGCCAAGCGCGTCGCTTTCGTCGAGTCCCGCGTGCATGTATTCCTGACGGATGTCGGCAAGGTTCAGCATGCGCCGGATTGTAGCGTCAGATTGGCACAATATAGAAAGTATAACAAAAACAAATAGTTATAGTCCTATCGGCTCACGCGATTACGCCCGGCGCGTTTCGCGCGATACAGCGCCTTGTCCGCCGCGGTCAACACAGCCGATGGCGTCGCGAGTTTTTCCGTGCGCTCGGCGACGCCGATGCTGACGGTGACCGACAGTTTTTTGCCGCCGGATCGCGCGGAGCGTGCCGTGCGTGGGCGGGCGTTCGTGCGCGCAGGCGTTTGCAATGGCCGCTCCGACGCACGCAGCGTGAGCCCGTGGTTGGCGACATCGATGCGTAACGCATCAAGATGCGGCAGGGCCTGCGCGGCGGCCGCACCCGGAAAAACAATGACGAATTCCTCGCCACCGAAACGGTAGGCGCTGCCGCCGCCGCGCACGCGCTCGATACGCGTGGCCACCATTTTCAATACCTGATCGCCGACATCATGGCCGTGGGTGTCGTTGAATTTCTTGAAGTGATCGATGTCGAGCACCGCGATCACGTAGCGTCGTCCCAGCCGCGCGAGGTGTTCATTCAGTGCGCGCCGCCCCGGCACGCCGGTGAGTTCGTCGCGAAACGCCATGCGGTAAACGTCCTGCAGCACGGCTATTGCGAGTATCAGGGCGGCAGCAGCGCTGAACACGATGTGCGTCATGACCGTGTCCGGCTGCGCGACGCCGTGTGCTGCGATACCCCATGCCACGATGGCGCCGGCGAAGGCAAGGTCGATGGCCGAACGTGACAACCACCACAACCCGACTGCGGTCACAACGCCAGCGGCCATCAGTGTCAAGCCTGCCTGCGGTATGCGCGTGGCCATGGTCAACGCGGTTGTCAGCGGTTGATAGAGCCAGTCAACGGTCTCGCGGTTGCCCGCGGCAATCAGCCATGCCACTGCGCCGCATTCCAGCGCGATGATTCCGGCGCGCAGCAGGCCGTGCAGGTTGAAGATGCCGCGTTCCCGAGTCAGCGCCAGCGCCATGAAATTGATCGGCACGAACAGACATAGTGAGACGAATACCGCACGCGCCGCAAATCCCGAAAGGCCGCCGCTCAGGTAGCCGCGATAGGCGAGCCAGGCGATGGCCAGCGTAACCATCGCAAAAAAAATCCTGCCGCGCTGGAACGCAGCCGCAAGCAACGCACCCAGCGCGAGAACCAATACCGGCGCGTGTCCCGTGAGCGACAGGTAAGCAGGCGGCAACGCCGCCGCGTATGCGGCCAGAGCATAGGCTGCAGCCAGAATCGCGGCAGGGACTGCGAACGCAGCAAACCCGCGCAAACTGCTCACGCTAGCCGGTCATTCCGCGTGAGCTGCGCACGCCTATTTTTTTACCTGACGCGCTTCCCACTCAGCGGCCAGTTCGCGATTGGTTTTGTAATGCGGCACTTTGAACACCAGCCGTTTCCACGCCTGCGGACGCGCCGCCGAGCCCTGCATTTCCGTACGCCAATAGTTGTCGGCGAGTTTCAGATTGCGTTCCTGATCCATTTCGAAATATTTTTTTGAGTTTCCGCCGCCGAACATGAACAGCCGCCCATCGACGATCTTGAAGGCGTCGTGATTGCCGCCGAGCGGAATCGCGTACACCGCGCCATTGGCGCAGAAGCCGTTGTACTGCGGTTTGTATTTGTCGGGATTTTTCACGAACAGCGCGCGGTTTTCCTCGCTCATGAAGCGGTAGGTGACGCCTTCGTGCTCGGCTTTGATGGCGGGGCTGCCGGGCGCCGGGTTGTTGAGCGTGAAATAAGCCACCGGGTCGTGGCCTTTGAGCATCAGATTGCGGTCGTCGCCGTCGCTGACCGTGTTGTGCGTGGCGCAGCCCGCAGCGGCTACCGCCAGCAGCAATGCGCCGATCCGCATACAGTGATTTAAGACGGCAGTGATCGAGCGCATGACGGTTACTCCCGAGCGGAATGTGCGAAACCCATTGTAGAGGCAAAGCGTGCGGGCGAACAAGACGCGGGCTGCAAGGTGCGTTATGGTGCTGAAACACGACTCGCCAGAAACTCGTGCAACACGCGCGCGGTATGCGATTGCGCGGGCTTCGCCGCCAAAGAACGCGGTGTGCCTCGCGCAACAATGCGTCCGCCGGCGTCGCCGCCTTCCGGGCCGAGATCGATGATCCAGTCCGCGTCGGCGATGACGTCGAGGTTGTGCTCGATCAGCACCACGGTGTTGCCTGCATCGACCAGCCGGTGCAGCACGCGGATGAGTTTCTCCACGTCGGCCATGTGCAGGCCTACGGTCGGTTCGTCGAGCACATACAGCGTGTTTTTATTGGCACCGCCGCGGCCAGGACGCTGCGCTGCATCGCCGATGTCCGGACGCACCTTGGCCAATTCGGTCACCAGCTTGATGCGCTGCGCTTCGCCGCCGGACAGCGTCGGGCTTTGCTGGCCGAGCGTGAGATAGCCGAGTCCCACGTCCTGCAGCAAGGTCAGCGCGTGATGAATCGACGGATGCGCGGCGAAGAATTCCACCGCTTCGTCCACGCTCATGCGCAGCACCTCGCCCGCTGATTTTCCTTTGAACAGCACCACTAACGTATCGGCGTTAAAGCGCGCGCCGCGGCAGGTTTCGCACGCAACGCGCACGTCGGGCAGAAAACTCATCTCGATTTTGCGCATGCCCTGACCTTCGCAGGTTTCGCAGCGCCCGCCGCTGGTGTTGAACGAAAAGCGGCTGGCGGTATAGCCGCGCATGCGCGCTTCCGGCACCTCGGCAAACAAGCGCCGTATCGCGTCCCAGAAACCGACGTAGGTTGCGGGACAGGAGCGTGGCGTTTTGCCGATCGGCGTTTGATCGACTTCGAGCACGCGGCCTACGGCTTCCCATCCAATGATAGTTTTGTAAATATTTGTTTTTATTGACTTATTTTTACCATGGCTTTTGCTCAACAGCAGCGAGAGCTGAGCATGCAACACATCGCGCGCCAGCGTCGATTTGCCCGAACCGGACACGCCGGTGATCGCTGTGAAGCGCGCCAGCGGTACTCGCACATTGATGGACTTCAGGTTGTGCAAAGTCGCGCCGCGAATTTCTATCGACGGTGTGCTGCGAT
>JAKFYK010000144.1 GCA_021730905.1 Betaproteobacteria bacterium
CCGCGATCCTTGATCGGCCCTATGGCATCCCCGAACGGTTCGCGCCCGAAGGTCTGGTAGTGGTTGAGTTTCAGGTCGCGCGGGTTTTTGATTTCGCTCGCGACGGCAAAATCGACCGCCTCCTTCAGCATTTGAGCATTGAGTCCAGACTCGGCGGGCGTTTTTCGTTGCCAATTCGCATCGGGATAGTAAATGGCAGCGGTCTTTGATGCGGCAGTTTGCGCCGCTCCCGAACCTGCACCGAAAACCAATAGCACCGTCAGTACTGCCTTGCAGATATTTTTCATCTTGGATTGCTCTCCACATCCCAGCCACTCACCGACCACAGATGCGGACGTTCGTTGCCGAGAAAAATAAACCAGGTGCCGCCGCCAGTCGATTCGGTGTCGATGATTTGCCCCTTGCGTTCGCCTGTCATCTCCGCACCGTAGCGATAGAGCCGGCCGATGCGGCCTTCACTGCGCGTGCCGGCATGCAGAACCTCCGAACACAACACAAAATCACTGCGTTGCGTAACTTGTCCGCACCTACCCAGGTCAAACGGCGGCCGGCGCAGCAGGTTTTCCAGATCAGCAAGCAGCAGGGTTTTGCGTACGGTTGCATCGTCAGGCGCATGCACGAACTGCTGACGGGCGTCCAGCACATACCATTCCAGCGCCGCATGAACGGGCGGCACGGCGCGCGGCCCCTTCAGCAGCAGCAACACGCGCTTGCCAGTCACGGGACGCTTGCCCAGTTGTCGCCAAATCGTGTCATCGACATCGAGTGTCGCGTCCTTGCGGGATTGCAACTTGTGCGCGTCGCCTTTCAGCAGCTTATTCAGCCGATAGCGGATGCCGTCTCCCGCGCGTGTGCTGTCCGCGATAACCACATGGTCAGCCGCCCACACCTGGTATTCGAACGGCGGTTGCGCGCCCGCCGGCGCGGGCGCTGCCGACGCCATGGAATGCAACCCGATCAAGGCCAGCAGGCGTCCACACAGATTCATGCTAGTCCGGGGATTTCCATACTACTTTACCGTTCTTGTCGACGTAACTGCCACCGCGCTGTTTCGGCTCGCCGACCCACGCCAGGCCATTGCGGAACTCGCGCACCCACTGGTAGCGCGGTTCGATGATCCACTGACCCTTGCGGTCGATGAAGCCCCACAGTTTTTCCCGCTGCGCTGCCGCCACGCCGTCCGCATAGGGCTGCACGCGATCAAACTGCATGGGAATCACTGTCTTGCCGCTGTTGTCGATGAATCCGTACTTGCCGTCGACGCGAACCGCTGCAAGACCTTCGTAGAAATCGCCCGCGGTATCGAACTGTGCGGATACCACGACCTTGCCGGCCTTGTCGATAAATCCGAACTTGCCTTGTTCCCAAAAACGCGCCATGCCCTCTCTGAAATCATGGGCCGAGGTAAATCTGGGCTCGATCGCAAGCTTGCCTTCATCGTTCAGATAGCCGATCAACTTGCCCTTGCGCGCCAGCATCATGCCACCGGCCTCCGTCCCGAACACGTCTACCTCGGCGGACGTCACGTCATTTCCGTTCGAGTCGACCAGGCGTAGCCGCTTTTCAATTTCCACCCGCGCCACGCGCCCGAACAGGAACGCTCGGTCGTAACGCGCCGCAATCACTACTGAACCCGCGGCGTTAATGTAACCGTATTTGACGCGTCCCCATTCGTCGGTGATGCCCACCGCCGCGCGGCCTGCTGAAAATGCCTTGGCGTCGACAAATTGAGGCTGTATCGCCCATTCGTTGCTGCGGTTGATATAGCCGTAGCGCATTGTGCCCTGCGCATCGGGACCTCGCGCCGGTGCGAGGCCTTGCGAAAACAATTCCGCGGTACGCTCTTGCGGTTCGATAACACGCTTGCCCGACACATCCAAATACGCCACACGCGGCCCTTTGCGCACGCGCGCCAACCCCTCGCGCACGGCAATAGGCTCGTCATACTCTGGCGCAATTACCACTTCACCCACGCGGTTGATGGCGCCGTGTTTATCGCGCACTGTGATCGGAAACAACGCAGGGTCGTTGTGCGAGACTTCGGCTGCCGTGGCGGTCATTACGGGCATGGCGCCGAAAAACAGCGCCGCCACAAATCCGATCTGAAATAAATTTTTCACAAATCCCAGTGTAGCGCCCCTCGAATAGTGCTGGCAACGGCTGACGGCGCTGTTCAGCGGACACGGAAATCCATACAATCCGTCAACGTGTGTTCAATTCGAACGTTTTCCCTGAACACGCCGCCGCACCCACGCTTTCGATAGGAGCATGACATGCTGCACTGCCTGTGGATCACGCTGCTGGACTTCGCCGCCAACCAGAAAAATGGCGGCTCGTCCCATCAGCAATAGCCATGACCAACCTTTCGCATACTATGGATGCAACAGGCAGTGCGCAGCATGGCGAACTGCTGGTGCTGCCACGCAACCAGATCGAGCTCGACGAAGCGGTCAAACGCTCCAAAGCCATTGTGACGCGACGGGCGGCACTGGCCTCGGCCGCCTCGCTGGTACCGCTGCCGGGACTGGATATTGCCGTGGACATCGCGGCAGTGATGAGACTCATACCGGCGATCAATCATGAGTTCGGACTCACGCCGGAACAGATTGAAAAGCTCAGTCCAGGACGGCAATTGCTGGTCTACAAATCGATGGTCGCCATCGGCAGTCTGTTGATCGGCAAGCTTGTCACCAAGGAAATCGCCATTGAGGTTTTGAAAACCGTCGGCGTGCGCATGTCTGCCAAGCAGATCGGCAAATACGTCCCCGTCGCCGGACAGGCGCTTTCGGTGGCGCTGGGCTTCGCGGCCATGAAATACGTTGGGCATCAGCACATCAAAGACTGCCGGCGCGTCGTCGAATTCACCATCGCAGGCGGCAAACTCTGACCAGCGCCTGATATCATTGCAGCATGGGTACTTCCATACTTAACCGGCTGGTGCGCACGGTGGTGCCGCCGCCCAACGAAGCCGCTCGCGCCACACGCCATGCGCGGCGCGTGATCGATGCATGGCAAGAGTTGCTGTCCAACCGCGGGGAAGTGTCCGGCGCGGCGGTGGCGCGCGAAGCGTTGCACGCCTATCGCAATCTGCCGCCCTCCGCGCGACCGGCATTCTTCACGCAGCTCGCCACGGCGTTTGCACCCGATCAGAATGCGTTGCGCGCGGCGTGCGAGGCCTGGCTTGCCGATCCGTCACTGGCGCAGCTTACACAACTGCAAGCCATCGCCGAACCGCCTTTGCAGGAATTGTTCCGGCGCCTGAATCAGGCGCCCGGCGGCACCGCCGCACTGATCGACGTGCGCCGGCATGTGCTGGCAGGACATGAACAGTGGCAGGTTATCGATGCGGTGCTCGGCCATCTGTTCAATTCATGGTTCAACCGCGGGTTTCTTACGCTGCAACGCATCGATTGGCATACGCCTGCATTTGTGCTCGAGAAACTCATCGAATATGAAGCCGTTCATGAAATTTCCGGCTGGAATGATCTGCGGCGGCGGCTTCAGGCGGATCGCCGCTGCTTTGCATTTTTTCACCCGGCGCTGCCCGACGAGCCGTTGATTTTTATCGAAGTGGCCTTGGTCAGGGGCATCAGCAGTTCGATTCAGCCGCTGATCGATCTTGAGACGCCAGTCGCCGATCCTGAAAAAGCGGATACCGCGGTGTTTTATTCGATCACCAACTGCCAGCCGGGTTTGCGCGGCGTGTCGTTCGGCAATCTGCTGATTAAGCAAGTAGCACAGAAAATTGGCGAAGAATTTCCACGCATCAAGACATTTTCAACACTGTCGCCGATTCCCGGATTTGCCGCATGGCTTGCGCGCGGCATGGGTGACGTTCAGGCGCAACCGGTGCTGGATGCCATCAACGCGCTGAATACACCTGACTGGCACCGGCAGTCCGAACTCGCCGCGTCGATGAAGACCGTACTGGCGCCGCTGTGCGCGCACTACCTGCTTACCGTCATGCATAACGGCGCACCCGCCGACCCGGTGGCGCGCTTTCATCTCGGCAACGGCGCGCGCGCCGAGCGCCTGAACTGGCTGGCCGATACGTCTGCGCGGGGATTGAAAAACTGCGCCGGCATGATGGTCAATTACGTCTATCACCTCGATCAGATCGAGGGCAATCACGAAGCCTATGTGCGCGAACACCGCGTGGCCGCCACACACGAACTGCGCCGCCTTGCACGCGAATGCATGCTGGGCGGTCCTGCGCATGCCGCGGGAAAAAAATAACGGAGCAACTCATAGTGGAAATGACCGGCGAACAACTCATCCCGCAATCGCAGGATGTCACCTGGAAAGCGCTCAACGACACCGACATCCTGAAAGCCTGCATCCCTGGCTGCGAATCCATTGAACAAACCGGCGACAACGAATACCAACTGGTCATGACGGCCCGTGTGGGGCCGGTGAGTGCGAAATTTAAAGGCCAGATGAAGTTATTGGATATCGTTGCGCCGCAATCATACCGGCTGGTTTTTGAGGGTCAGGGCGGTGTCGCCGGATTCGCCAAGGGCGAGGCCAGCGTCAATCTGTCGCCGCAGGAAGGCGGCACCAAACTGGCTTATGCGGCCAAGGCCATGATTGGCGGCAAACTCGCGCA
>JAKFYK010000011.1 GCA_021730905.1 Betaproteobacteria bacterium
GTGGAGGAAGACAACTCGGTGCATTTCATCGACACTGCCAGCGGCAAGCGCGCGTTTCAGGTGAAGACGGAAGGCGAAAATCCCGAACACGCGGTGTTCAGCCGTGACGGCAAATGGGTGTATGTGAGCGCGGAGGAATCCGAAGTGGTGGACGTGATCGATGTTGCCACGCGCAAGGTACATACCACGATCAAGGTGGGAAAACGTCCGCGTGGCATCGGCTTCACGCCGGACGGCAAGCTCGCTTATGTCGCGTGTGAACTTGCGAACCGCGTGTATGCCATCGATGTGGCGAGCCACAAGGTTGTGGCGGTGATTCCGGCCGGCGTGCGCTCGAACGGCATCAAGATACATCCCGACGGCAAAACGGTTTTTGTTTCCAACGGCGCCGATGGTACCGTCAATACCATCGATGTTGCCAGCAACAAGGTCACCAAAACTATCAAGGTGGGTGATCGTCCATGGAACATGGCGATCAGCCCTGATGGCCGTAAACTTTATGTCGCCAACGGCCGCTCGAATACCGTGTCTGTGATCGATACGGGAAAACTGGAAAAAATCACCGACATCAAGGTCGGGGATATGCCATGGGGCGTGTACATCGCGGAATCGGACTAGAACCTATCTCATGATCATGAGATAGGTTCCAGACTACGCCACGGCGTAGCGAACCAGCAGAACGAGAATGGCGACCACAACGCATCCCGCGATAACGGCGCCGACGACGGCCTGACGCAGGGAAATCGTTACGCCGTCTTTCTCCCACGTGCCGCGTTTGCCGATCATGCACAAACCCCAGAACATGGTCGCCGCGACCTGACTCAGTGTCGCTTTTTTTGCGGCTTGCGGCTCCGCAGACGGTAGCCCGGGTTTTTCTGGATGCAAAGCCGGCGCCTGCTTCTATCCCGCCAACCGCACCGGCTTGCCGGTTTCAATCGAAGTCGTAATTGCCTCGAACGCACCGATGGTGTTGACGATTTCGTCGGGCGTAATGGGGTAGGGCGCCTTGCCGGTGACGGCGTCCGCGAAATGGTCGATCTCCGCCAGCAGTGAATCGATTTTCTGAAACTCTTTGCGTTCGGTTTTGCCGCCGGACAGGCGGGTGATGCACTCGGTTTCGCCGAGCGCTTCCGCGGAGCCCTGATCGCCGAACACCTGCACTCGCCAGTAAAACGGCGACGGGCGCACCGCGCCGAGAAAGCCGCTGACACCATTGGTGAATTTGAATAGCACCGCAATCGTGTCGAGCGGATCGTGGCCCGCGCGCGTGGACACGAATTGCGCGCTGACTTCGGCAGCAGGCCCGGCGAGATGAGTGAAGGCATCCAGAATGTGAATGCCGGTGCCGGTCATGCCCGCCCCCGGTGTTTCGCTCGGCAAATCACGCCAGGGCGCAAAAAAATTGCTGGAGTTCTCGTTGCTGTAGTGGCCTTCGATATGCAGCACGCGGCCCAGCGCGCCGCTGGCAACCACGCGCTGCAGTTCCGTCATCGACGGCCAGAAGCGCTTATTCTGCCCGACGCCGACCGGCACGCCGGCCTTTTTGCACGCATCCACCATCGCCAGTGCATCGGCGAATTTCAGCGCGAAGGGTTTTTCGCAGAACACCGGTTTTTTCGCGGCAGCGACCTGCTCGACGAGCCGGCGGTGGGTTGAGTGCGGCGTTGCGAGCCACACCATTTGCACTTGCGGATCGGCGAGCGCGGCGTCGAGGCTGTTGCTCAGAGTGAAGCCTTTTTCTTTCGCGAAATCGCGCACCGTATCGGGCTCATGGCTGACGCCGTGCACGAAGCGGATTTTGCCGCTTTTGCCCTGCACCGCGTTGATGATGGTCTTGCCCCACCAGCCGAGGCCTATGATGGCTGCATTGATCATGATGTCATATATGTTGCAAGTATTTATTTTAAAAAGAATTATAGTGCTGCGCCATTCAAAGTAACAGTGACTTCCGGCGTCAGCGCGGCTTTCAGTGTGGCGTGCAGAAAACATGTCACTGCCGAAATGCGCATGAGTTTTTCGTGTGTTTCATCGGGTTCGTCGCCGTGCAAAAACAGATGCGTGGCTACCGGTTCGATACTACCGGTGGTGCCGTCGAAGACATAGGGATTGAATTGCACCAGACGCACGTGGCGAATTTTGTATTTCATGTAATCGATGTAACGTGACAACTGCGTCATGTAGCAAAACGCAATGCCCGCCGAGATCAGCGCGAGCCCGCTTGGGGCGCGGTCGGCGGTGCTTTCATCGGACCTGATGGAAAAATGGCTCATGCCCGGCAGTTGCAAAGCCACGTCGGTGTTGGTTGCGCCATCCCTTGTGGTATGACAAGTGCCCGCGACGTCGCGCACGATGCGCTGGCCAGGCGCTGCGGCGGGCACAGCGAGGGCGGGAACGCCTTCGCGTTTCTGCCCGGTTTTCAGGATCAAGTCTGGCAGCGTGTTCGCTCCTGCAAGCGGTGACGGCACGCTGGCGTAGGTTTTAAGCGGATCGATGGCATCAGCGCCGCCGGCGTCAGGCATGGTCGTCACTGCGCGGCGCTTGCCATTGACGTAGATGGCAAACGCATTTTCTACGGGCATGCTCATGGCTGCGAGCGCAGGCGACGCACGCACCGCCGCTGCAACAAGCGCAGCGATGGTTGCAGCGGTTGCCGAAGATTGTATTGCCACTGCGATCTTCGCCGGTTCTGCATAACCCACGCCGTCGCCGCGAAAGAATGCACCCGTCATGCTGTAGCCGGTGCGACAGTGAATTTTTACGTCATCCAGCGCGATGCCTTGCGTACGTGCGGCAAACAGCAGGCGGTTCGCCACGTCAGCCTGCAATCCTGCATTGAAAAATCCGAGAGGGAAGGGCGCCAGATCGTCGCCCTTGATGTGCACGCCTTCGTCGCTGACCATGCGCCAAGCGCTGCCGTGATTGCCTTCGCTGACTACGGCTTCTTTCTGGTGATTGCCCGTGAAGTGGCGTGCTTCAACTTTGAAAACATCGCTTCCGGCAGTACCCGCAACCACAGCGGGACGCCTGCTGCCCTTGCGAATCCTGAACCCCAGCGGGAATCCAGAACTCGCAATGGTTTCAGCAACAGCCATCTATAAAAATACCGTATGAAACAAATACTTATACTGAAGCGACGATTTTCTGCTGCTGCTGTCCCAAGCCTTGAATGCCCAGCGTTACCACATCGCCCACGTTAAGGAACATGGGATTGGGTTTCTTGCCGAGGCCCACACCGGGCGGCGTGCCGGTGCAAATCACATCGCCAGGCAACAGCGTCATGTAATGGCTGCAGTACGAAATCAGTTTGCGCACGCCGAAAATCATGGTGCGCGTGTTGCCCGATTGCATGCGCTCGCCGTTCACATCCAGCCACATGTCGAGATTTTGCGGGTCGGGAATTTCGTCGGTAGTCACCAGCCACGGGCCGATGGGGC
The DNA here is from genome assembly GCA_021730905.1 of Betaproteobacteria bacterium. GTDB lineage: Bacteria > Pseudomonadota > Gammaproteobacteria > Burkholderiales > SG8-41 > UBA5216. Next base: position 3,435 of record JAKFYK010000011.1, read on the forward strand.
CGAAGGTATCGCAGCCCTTGCCCTTGTCCCATTGCGACGACTGCAATTGAAACGCGCGTTCGGAAACGTCGTTTGCCACGCAATAGCCGGCAACGTATTTGAGTGAATCTTCCTCGCTTACATATTGCGCCTTGCTGCCGATGACGATGGCGAGTTCGCATTCCCAATCCAGCTTGGTGGCATTGCGCGGCATGATAGTGTCGTCGTTCGGGCCGCAGATGGAGGTGGTGGCCTTCATGAAAATGATCGGCTCGGTCGGCACCGCCATGCCGGCTTCGGCGGCGTGATCGGAGTAGTTCAGGCCGATGGCCACGTATTTCGAGATTCCGGTGTACGGCACACCCAGCCGCGGATTGCCCGTGACCACCGGCAGCGTTTCCGGTTTTATCTTGGCAATGCGCGCGAGATTGCGCGGCGACAGCGATTCCGCATCCAGTCCTGCGACGACTTTCGACATGTCGTGCAGCTTGCCCTGCGCGTCGATGATGCCGGGTTTTTCGTGCCCGTCTTTTCCGTAACGACAAAGTTTCATGTGACCTCCTGCTTTCTTGATGGCTTATGTGTTGACAGTGCTCATTATAAACCGGCGCGGCTCTTGCCTTTAACTGCTTTGTTGACGACATTGATCGGCCATTCACCGGACAATACCCGGCGCACTTCCCCCGGTGCGCCCGCTTGCAGTCCGACCATGGCCTGTTCGCTGTACCACGCGGCATGTGGATTGATGATCACGTTCTCGCGCCCGCGCAGCGGATGCGGATTGGGCAGCGGCTCCGGATCGGTGGTGTCGAGCGCGGCGCCGGCAATTTTTTTGGTATCGAGCGCGCGCACCAGCGCATCGGTGTCGATGACCGGGCCGCGCGCGCAGTTGATGATCACCGCATTGGGCTTCATCGCGGCAAAGGCCTCGTCGTTGATGCTCTTGCGGGTTTGCGGGGTGAGCGGCGGATGCACAGACACGAAGTCCGACTGCTTCAGCATATCGAGCAGTTCCATCTTCCTGCCCGGCGCATCGAACTGGCCTTCCTTGACGAAAGGGTCAGCAAACAACACTTTCATGCCAAACGCGGCGGCCCGTATCGCGACCTGGCGCGCGATGTTGCCAAAACCCACCAGCCCGAGGGTGCTGCCCGCGAGACGCTGGATCGGTTT
>JAKFYK010000171.1 GCA_021730905.1 Betaproteobacteria bacterium
CTCATGCGCACGTCGCGCATGGACCTGATGCAGATACACAACCTGCTCGATCTCGATGTGCATACGCAGACGCTGAAAGACTGGAAAGCCAGCGGAAAAATTCGCCACATGGGCATCACCCACTATCACGCCGGCGCGCATTCTGAATTAGAAAAACTAATAAAAACAAATACTTATGATACTGTTCAATTTAACTATTCGATGTCGGAACGCGAAGCCGAAGCACGCCTGCTGCCGGCGTGCCTGGAAGCGGGTGTGGCCGTCATCATCAACCGCCCGTTCGCTCAGGCCAATTTGTTCGGCCGCGTCAAAGGCAAAGCGTTGCCGGCGTGGGCCGCTGAATTCGATTGCACCTCTTGGGCGCAGTTCTTTCTGAAGTATCTGCTCGGCCATCCGGCGGTCACGTGCGTCATTCCCGGCACGCGCCGCGTTGCGCACCTCAAGGACAATCTACAGGCGGGCATGGGGCGCCTGCCTGACACCGCCCTGCGCAAGCGCATGCTGGAGGTTTTCAATACGTTGTAACGATTGCTTGCGCGGTACGGCAGGGGTATCGTAGCGAGCGCTTCACCAACCACTCAATAACCCATTCACCCAGGAGCGAGCCATGTCCAAAACGAAAATCGTTGCAAGCATCGCAGGCACGCTGGCGCTGGCATTGTCGGCCGGCGCCTCGCAAGCGCAATCTTATGGATCAGACATCACCATCGAGACCGCCAAGAAAGTAGCGGCAGGCACCATTGCCGAATGCCAGAAAAACGGCTGGCGCGTCGCCGTCGCGGTGGTCAACACCCACGGTTCGCTGGTGTATTACGAACGCATGGACGATACGCAAAGCGCGAGTGCGGCAATCGCACCAGGCAAAGCCAGCGCTGCCGCCATGTACCGTCGCCCCACCCGCGTATTCGCGGAGGTTATCACCAAAAGCGGCGCCGCATTGACAACGCTGCCGGGCGTTGTCGCCTCTCCCGGCGGCGTGCCCATCGTAGTCGGTGGCAAGATCATTGGCGCGGTCGGTGTGAGCGGCGTGACCGGCGATCAGGACGAACAATGCGCCAAGGCGGGCGTAAGCGCCCTCTGATCTGCGTTACTTCATTGATCCAAAAACAGGGCTCGCAGGGACGCCTCCCTGCGGGTTCTGGTTTACTTGAGACTGCACAGGGGTACTGCGTGGCCGCCACCTGGTTTCATCCGATCCGGTGGTACGCTATTTTGCTTGTGCTGTCTTTCACCCTGTTGCCGGGTTGCAGCGCAATCCGCATCGGCTACAACCAGGCCGACACCATACTCGGGTGGATGGCCGACGACTACTTTGATTTCGACGTCGCGCAGAAGCAGGACTTCAATACCCGCATTGATCGTTTGTTGAAATGGCATCGCCATGAACAACTGCCCGATTACGCGCGGTTTCTGACCGAGATAAAGCAGCGCGGCCAGCGTCAACTCACACGTGAGGACGCCCTGTGGATAGCGGAAGGCGCGAAGGAACGTTTTCGCGCCATCGCACGTCATGGAACCGACGATGCGGCTGTATTCCTGGCAACGCTGACCCCGGAAAACATCCGCGCGCTGGAAAAACAGTTCGACCGGGTAAACCAGAAGTTCGCCCGCGAATACAAACTGAATGGGACGCTTGAAGAACGCAAACGCGCGCGCCTCGAACGCACGCTGAAACAGTTGCGCGACTGGGCGGGCACGCTCACGCAGGCGCAGGAAGATCGCCTCGCCGCGCTCAACGACACAATCCCGTCAGCAGACCACCTGCGTCATCAGGACCGCCAGCGCCGGCAGAAAGAATTCCTCGCCCTGCTGAAGTCGCGGCACAACAAAGCGCTGTTCGTGCCGCAGTTGCGGGCATGGCTCACGGACTGGGAAAAGGGCCGCGCGCCCGAGTTTGACAAAGCGCAGACCGAGATCTACGAAAAACGTGTTGCGCTCTATCTTGAGGCCGAGCGCATGCTCACGCCCAAACAACGCGAGCACGCACTGCACAAATTGCAGGGGTACATCGACGATATCACTATGCTTGCGGCAAGGAGCGCTGGTAGCGTGTAAAAGCTTCTCTACAGCAAATATTCACATCGCTTTAACCACATAACCCCCCAGTCGTACTCGCCCCACCCTCTGATTTCCCCGGGGCCATTTGCATTCATCTGCGGCTAAATGGCTTTCCGATTATTATTTCTCAACCACAGCAATCCGCTCTGCCACGTGCGGCGAGCCTGGTGCATGTATCAGCTTGGGTACAAACGCATTGGTCCACGCCTCCATTTCCGGATAAAGCCGCGCGATTTCAGCGACGCCTGCATTGCGTGCGGCGAGCGACAAAAACTCGTACATCACACCATGCTTGTTCCAGCCTGCGGTGGACACCATTTTGCGCATTCCCAGACAGCCCGGCAGCCTGGAAAGCGATGCCATGCGCCAATCCGCGTACCATGCGAGAAGTTCTTCCTCTATTTCCGGCGTGGGCCCATTAAAGCTGCCGATCTGGATACACGGCGCGGGAACACGCAGGCCTTCTCGTTTTCCGCATTCCGGCCCGTGTACGCGCGCTTCTTCGGTCATCAGGCTCACGCGCACCCCGGTGCGTGTGGCGAGCATTTTTTTGTCTTCGTCCGACAACTGGGCGGCAAACCGGTCAGCGGTACCGCGCGCATACGAGACCGCATCGCGCGAGAAGGCATGCGTGCTTTCGCCGCCGAACAGCAAAATGTAATCGTTACCATTGCCTACGGCCGGATCTTTGGTATGGACAATGCGATGTCCTATCGGCTTTTGATCTACCTTATAATGCGCCGCCCACAGCACGCCGCGGTTGGCGAGCATCTTCGGCATGAATTTTCCATGCATCCAGTCGAGAAATCCGTGATCGCCGCCAGGAAGGTTGTACCAGTTAGCCCAAATCGATTTGTCCACGGTATTCCCCAATCGTTTTTATGAGATGCATTTGATACTAGCATCGCGTGAAATCGCATCGCAAGCGCGAGCGCGCTTATAATCCACATCATGCACACCGCGCTACGTCACGTGAACACACTCACTTTCGACAATCGCTACGCGAGGCTGCCGCCGGCGTTCTATCGCAAACTGGATCCGACGCCGCTGGCGGCACCGTATCTGGTCAGCGTGAGCGACGACGCTGCCGCGCTGCTCGATCTTGATCCGGCCGAAACACGCAGCGAACGCTTTCTCGATATGCTGGCGGGCAACCTGGTCCCGCCGGGCGCGGAGCCGCTGGCGATGCTTTACGCCGGACACCAGTTCGGCACCTTCGTGCCGCAACTCGGCGACGGCCGCGCGATACTGCTCGGCGAAATTGTCAACGCAAAGCACGAGCGCTGGACGCTGCAACTGAAAGGGGCCGGGGAGACGCCGTTTTCGCGCACCGCCGACGGGCGCGCGGTACTGCGCTCGACCATACGCGAATATCTGTGTTCAGAGGCCATGCACGCATTGGGCATTCCCACCACGCGTGCACTGGGCATCGCGGGTGCCGATGAAACTGTCTATCGCGAAACGTCCGAAACAGCGGCGGTACTGCTGCGACTCGCGCCATCGCACGTGCGCTTCGGCTCGTTTGAAGTGTTTTACCACCGGCGCGAACATGAATATCTCAAGCAACTCGCTGATCATGTGATCGAAGCGCATTTTCCACACTTCGCCGGCACCTCAGATTGTTATGAGCGATTTCTGATCGAAGTCGTCGAGCGCACCGCGCGGCTAATCGCACAGTGGCAGGCCGTGGGGTTTTGTCACGGCGTGATGAACACCGACAATATGTCGATACTGGGACTCACGCTCGACTATGGCCCGTTCGGATTCATGGAAGCATTCAACCCTGGTCACATCTGCAATCACTCGGATGAGCAAGGCCGCTATTCCTATGAGAACCAGCCCTACATTGGCTTGTGGAACTGCTCGCGTCTAGCACAAGCGCTGACGCCGCTGATACCCGCCGAACAATGCAATGCGGCGCTGGCCCGCTATGAAGGCGTGTTCATGGAAAAGCACGCTGTCCTGATGCGCGCGAAATTCGGACTCGTGCAAGCGATGGAGGGCGACGACGCGCTGGTGAGTGATCTGCTGGCGCTGCTGGCCGAACACGGGACCGATTACACGATTTTCTTTCGTGCTCTGGGCCGTTTCAATGCACAGCAAGGTGCGGACAACGACGCTGTACGCGATCTCATGGTGAATCGCGCAGCATTCGATGCATGGTTGGCACGCTACAGCGCGCGATTGGCGGCTGAATCCGGCAACGATGCGGATCGCTGCATGCGCATGGATGCCGTAAATCCGAAATACGTATTGCGCAATCACCTTGCACAAATCGCCATCGACAAAGCCACACGCCAGCGGGATTTTTCCGAGATCGACCGGCTGCTCAAGCTGTTGCAGCGCCCGTTCGACGAACAGCCCGAGCATGAGGCCTATGCTGCACCGCCGCCGGACTGGGCAAAGGGTATTGAAGTCAGTTGTTCGTCGTAAGTAAGCCCAGGTCAGCTTAAGGAATCGTCATGCAGGAAAACTTTATCCAGTGTTTAAGTCCTTCAGGCCTGCACAACAT
>JAKFYK010000099.1 GCA_021730905.1 Betaproteobacteria bacterium
GATGAAGCTGCAAAGGCACCTGCAGTAGCGGGCAGCATTCTGTACGAGCCTTTTACGCAGGCGCTAACGGCGCAACCGTAGCTCACCCTTCGCTGCTTGCCGTCCTCAGAGCGTCCATCAGTGATCGGACCGATTTCAAATCCTCAAGGCGGGATATCGTTGCGAGAACAAGTTCCGCTTCGGCGTGCTTAATCCGGCCCCGCGCAGCCCTGCGAAACTTGTCTTCGATCTCGGCACGCGTGAGCGGATTCTCGGGCGTGCCTTTGGACGCTTTGCAGTGCGCGCTGAGGACCGTGCCGTCCTGCATGTGCGCTTCGACGATGGCCTGCTCGGCGCTAAGCTGAGGATCACCGAGCAGTTCGACGCATTCTTTCGCATAGCGCTTGAGCGCGGGATCGTCGTAGCGCTGCGGCTCGAACTGCTCCAGCCATAATTCGCGATCGTGCAGCACCACCGCGGCGGTGTAATGCAGGGAGGCGGAGGCCTCCCACTTGCCGTTATAGTCGCGCCGGTCCTTGTAGGCCTCGAAGCAGGCCGGACTCACATGAATGCGCAGGTGTTTCGTATGCTCCGCTTTAAAGTCATGTTGCTTTATGAGATCGAAGAGTGCCGTGACGATGCCCTGACTGGCCGCGGAGGTGGGTGCAGGCCGCAGCGCGATCTGCTGCAGTTCCCAGTACTCACCCAGCGCCGTCGTTGCCGCATCTTTCGCGCTGCGGCCACAGTACGCAGGATAGAAACCGCCGTCCGCCGCGGTCAGAAACTCGCGGGACGCAACAAAACCCTGTTCGGCAAGCAGTGCCGCCATCAGGCCCGATAGCGCGCCGCGAAACTGGTGAAACTTGACCGATGGTGTGCCCCACGCAGCGAAGGTGCCCGCTGCCTGGCTGCCGGCCAGGCCGAACGCCGTGGCCATGGTGGCGGCATTGAAGTTGAGGAGACGGCCCACTGCAGCCGCGGCGCCGAAAGGCCCGATCGTGCCGGGCCCGTGCCAGCCGCGCTTGCGAAAAGCCGGGTAGTCTACGCCGGCTGCAATGCGCGCCGCCGTCTCGAAGCCTGATACCAGCGCCACCAGCAGATCACGGCCACTCGCGCCGTCGCGCTCTGCAATGCCGAGCGCAGGCGAGACGATGACGGGCTGCAGGTGCGTCGCGGTGGGGCGATAAACATCGCACATCGACACCGCAGTGATAAGAAAACCGTTCAGCATGGTGGCGCCCGCGAGCGAGAGGCGTCCGCCGCCGATGATGCTGCTCTCCCGCGACTGCGCCAGGTGCCCGGCGAAATGCACTACCTTAGTCGTGTCTTCGCCGCTGTAACCTGCGAGGGCGCAAGCCAGCGCATCGAGCAACAAATCTTTGGCGTACTCGCGCACCCGCCCGGGTATGGCCTCGTACGTGAGTTCACAGGCGAAACGCGCGAGCGTTGCGGTGATGTCATCAGCCGCAGGCCGTGGTGAACGCATGGCGGCCACTCCCTGTCTGGCGGTGAATGGTGTATTACATTACGGCTATTTGGCCATGCCCAGATCGGTCAATATTTCACGCATCTCCGCGTACTCCTGGTCAAGATGCTTGCGCAATTCGCCGCTGCTTACGTATTCGTCCACCCATTGTTCCTGCGCGACCATTTTCTTCCATTCGGGCGAAGCCACCGTCTTGCGCAAAATGCCGTCCCAGTAGGCGACCTGTGCCGCGGTCAGGCCGGGCGGCGCCAGCATGAGACGCGCGTTGGACACCACGGCATCGATGCCTTGTTCTTTCCACGTCGGGATCTGCGAGTACTCCCCTTCCAGCCGTTTCGGCGCGGTCACAACAAGTATGCGCAGCTTGCCTGATTTCCAGTGCGGCGAGGCGACGGAAAGCCCGCCGGTAACATAGTCGAGGTGTCCGCCCAACAGGTTCGAGATCGATTCGCCTGCCGACGGAAACACCACCGTGCGCAGGCGCTTGATGTCCACGCCGGCGCGCTTGAACGGCAGCGCGATGGAGATGTGGCTGTTGTTGCCCAGCGTGGTGCCGATTGCCACCGACAGGCTGTCGGGCGCGGTTTTAAGCCGCGCGACGAGGTCGTTTGCCGTTTTGAAACTCGCATCGTTGCGCACCGACAGCACGTTGTATTCAGTGTAGAGTTGTCCGAGAATGGTGAAATCGGTGTAGTGGAGCTTGTTGCGGCCCGTGATGTGATTGGCCAGCAGCGGTCCCGATACCACCAGCAGCCGGTGCGGATCGTTCGCCATCTGCTGCACATAGGTATACCCCACCGACTGCCCTCCGCCCGACTTATTGACGATGTTGACCGGCACATCGACCAGCTTGCTCTCCTGCCAGATTTTCTGCACCAGACGCGCGGGCCGGTCGAGCGATCCGCCCGCCGGCGCCGGCACCACGAACTCAACCGGTTTGCCGGGCTTCCAGTCGGCCGCAGCCGCAGGTGTTATATGCAACACCGTCAACGCAGTCGCCGCCATCGCTAAAAGCAGGTAACGCATGCCCATTGATATCATGGCTCTCTCCTCGCTTAGGTCGTGTTTTGTTTATGGGACCACGACAAATACTGCACCCGACAGGGCCGTTCAGGCAAGCATGCCGCATACAGGCACCACAAGCCGGCGGGTGAGCGCTTATGCACCTGCCCAGACACGCGAGATGACTATGAAGACCCATTTGGCTTATAGTCTGGGCGAATTTCACCGGGGGAGGTCTCGATGAAGACAGCCAGTTCGTGTACCGTCATCGTCAGCGCGCTGGTGGCGGCGCTGCTTGCCGATCCAGCGGCGGCGCAGGGATTCCCGTCGAAAGTCGTGCGCCTGGTGGTGCCGTTTCCAGCGGGGGGATCGAACGACGTGGTAGCGCGCGCGATGTCGTCACCCTTGAGCCAGGCGCTCGGCCAAAGCGTGGTAGTGGAAAATCGCCCCGGCGCCAACACGATCATCGGCACTGAAATGGTCGCTCGCTCGCCCGCTGATGGTCATACGGTACTCATCTCCGGCTTCACCTTTATGTCGATGGCAGCCCTGCGCACCAAGCTGCCGTTTGACCCGCTCAAGGACTTTGCTGCGGTAACCCGTATCGGCACGCAACCCTTCGTGCTCTCTGTCCATCCGTCGCTGCCTGCGAAGAACATCAAGGAGCTGATCGCCGTCGCGCGCGCGCATCCGGGGCAGCTCGTTTATGCGGTCAACGGCTACGGCACGGCGCAGCACCTGTCGGGCGAACTGCTGAAGACAAGGGCTCGCATCGATATGAAGCTGGTGGTGTTTCAGGGCGGCGCGCCATCGACGGTCGCCGTGCTGGGTGGACATGCCGGCATTCTGATATCGACGCTTCCGCCCATCGTGCAGCACATTCCGGCAGGCAAGCTGCGGGCGCTGGCCGTCACCTCGCGCGAGCGTTCCAGTCTGCTCAAGGACGTTCCCACCATGATGGAATCGGGAGTACCGGATTTTGACTTGAGTGGCGCCATGGGCGTATTCGCGCCCGCGGCGACACCGAAAGCGGCGCTCGACCGGCTGAACGCCGAAATCATGCGCGCGGTGCAGCTTCCCGAAGTAAAAGACGGCATGCTCCGGGACGGATTTGCCGTAGCTCCCATGGGTCCCGCCGAATACGATGTGTTCATGCGTGACAAGATTCAGCAAATCCAGAAGATTGCAAAGGACGCGAATATCAAGATGGATTAGCCCGCGCGGGAAGGCACCACGAGGACGGCACAACTCAGGAGGACATCATGGCCAGTTCGACACAAATCTACGCAGGAGCGGGACATTGGGTAACAGGCGGTTCGCGCAGTCCCGGCGGACTGTTCCGGCGCTCGCCCTGCGACGGGGAATGGCAGTCCCTCCGTGCCGGCTTGCCGGAGAACGTCGAGGCGCGGGCGCTTGCTGTGCATCCGCGCGAGCCCGGTGTGATGTACGCGGGGACGCAGGATGGCCCCTATCGCACAACGGATGGCGGCGATCATTGGGAGCGTCTGGGTTTCCCCGAGCGCGGTGCGGTGGTATGGTCGATCGCGTTCCATCCGACGCGCCCGCAGGTCATGTACGCAGGCGTGGCGCCAATCGCCATCTATCGCAGCGAGGACGGCGGCGATACCTGGAAAAAACTCCCCGGTGCAAAATCGCCCGGCCACTGCGAGATGGGGTTCCCGGCACGGGTGACCCGCATCACCGTCGATCCGGGCGCCCCAGACGACGTCTATGCAGCGCTAGAAGTCAGCGGCGTCATCCGCAGCAGCGACGGCGGCGAAACGTGGACGGATCTTTCCGCGCCCCTCATCAAGCTCGCCGACAACCCGCAACTCAAGAGCCGTATCGGCAGCGACATCGATGCCGAGGGTATGCTCGACTCGCATGCCTTCGCCGTAAGCGCCGCGGCCACCGGCACGGCGTTTCTCGCGGCGCGTATGGGGCTGTTTCGCAGCGACGACCGCGGCGCTTCCTGGGACGACATGCGGATCGGCCGTTTCTCGCCGCTGACGTACTGCCGCGACGTCATCGTCGCACCGCACGATCCGCGCGTCATGTACGCGT
>JAKFYK010000140.1 GCA_021730905.1 Betaproteobacteria bacterium
GGCCGTTATCCCGGCGCGCAGATCGCGCTGGCGCGGCATGGCCAGCTCGCGTTGTTTGAAACGTTTGGCCGTGCGTCAATTAGTGACAACAAGCCGGCGAATGCGGATACGCTATGGTTGTTGTTTTCCAATACCAAGGTGCTGACGGCGACGGGCATCTGGGCGCTGATCGAGGACGGCGCGCTGAGTTTCAATGACCGCATTGCCGATCATATACCCGAGTTCGCGCAGCACGGCAAAGGCGACATTACGCTCGCGCAAGTGTTGAGTCACCGTGCCGGTTTTCCCAGCCAGAACGTCACGCCGGCAGTGTGGACCGATCATGTTGAGATGCGCCGCCAGGTGTGCAACTTCACGCTGGAATGGACGCCCGGCACGCGCCTGCACTATCACGCGCGCACCGCGTTGTGGGTGGCCGCGGCGTTGATCGAGGCTGTGACCGGCGCCGATTATCGCGATTTCCTGCGGCAGAGAATCATCGAACCGCTCGGACTGGCAAACGATATTTTTGTCGGCATGCCCGATGCCCAACACGGGCGCGCGGCGACCATCTACGAACCGGCTGCGGACGGCACGCAGCAGGCGTTAAAGGATGAAAACGCCGCGCCGTTTCGCCGTGCCGGCGTGCCGAGCAGCGGCGGCTATGCGACGGCGCGCGGCATGGCGGCGCTGTACCAGATGATGGCGAATTTCGGCAAGCTCAATGGCACGCGCCTGTTCTCGCGGCGGCTGATTGAATTCGTGACGCGCAATCACACCGGCGATATGCACGACGGCGGTATGGACATGCCGATGCACCGCGGGCTCGGCGTGCACGTGCGCGGCACCACTGAAAAGATACGCGGACTCGGCGCGATAGCATCGCCGCGCACCTTCGGACATGGCGGCGTGGGGTCGTCGTATTGCTGGGCCGATCCCGATTCAGGCGTGTCGTTCGCGTACATCACCAATAGCCGTATTCCCGACCCGTGGCACAGCCGCAGGCTGGATGTCGTTGCTAACCTGGTGCATTCCGCGATTGACTGAGCGGTTGCAGGGCCGGTGCGGCGATGTTCGTGGTCAAATGAAATGAAGAAAGACCAGGCGAGCAACGCACCTCGCGCCGCGCAATCGCTCGACACCGTGGCGGAATTTCAACGGCGGCGCAAGCTCGCGACAAAGCGGGCGAGCCCTTTTCTGGCGTCTACGGCGTTGTGCATGATCGGAATAGTGGTGCTGTATAACGTCGATTTATTTTCTTCCGAACATCGGGTAACGCTGTACTTTTTACTGGGTGCAGGGGTTTTTGTCTCATGGATGCTGCATCTGTATTTTGAAACGAAGCACGCGCGCTGTCCCAATTGCGAAAGCCTTCCCCTGGATGCACGCGGGTCACTGGATTTCGATCCCGAGAATTGCCCAAAGTGCGGCGCCCGATTGCGGGAGTACTCCTCGCTGTTTTGAAGTCGCGCAGCACCCTGGGCAAGGCAAAGCCCGGCGGTTGGGCGGCTTATGCTGCGCGTGGTTACTGCGGCTTGATGCCGGCGAGTTTGGTGACTTGTGCAAACCATTCGATGCCGTCGGCCATGCGCTTGGACAGTTCTTCCGGCGTGCTGGCAATGGGTTCCGAGCCGATTTTCATGAAGGCGTCACGCACCTCGGGTGTGGCGAGCGATTGCGATACGGCGCGATTTAACGCATCGACGATTGGGCGCGGTGTTTTTGCCGGCGCCAGGATGCTCATCCACGACGTTACTTCGTAGCCCGGCAGCGCTGCTTCGGCGATCGTCGGCAAGTCGGGAAATAGCGGCGAGCGTTTTGCACCGGTTACCGCCAGTGCGCGTACTTTGCCGCCGTTGATATGCGTCATTGCCGAAGCCATCGGCGAGATGTAGTAATCGGTCTGTCCGCTGATCAACTCGACGAACAAATTCGATGCCGATTTGTACGGCACATGTATTGCATCGATGCCAGCCTTGCTGTTGAACAAGGCCAGCGAGAGATACGGCAGTCCGCCGGTGCCGCCGGAAGGAAACTTTGCTTGTCCCGGCAGCGATTTTGCGAGACGAATCAGATCCTTGACGTTGCGCGCGGGCATCGCGTTTGGCACCACCAGCACGAATTGATACGCCACCACCGTGGACACCGGCGCGAAATCGCGCAACACATCGTATTTGGCATTCGCGTTGATGAAACGGTCGCCGGCCATGGACACGCCGCCGAACAGCACGGCGTATCCGTCGGGCGCTGCGCTGAGAACCGCGGTGCGTCCGATCAGCCCGCCGCCGCCCGGCCGATTGTCTATCGGCACTTGCTGTCCGAGCGCTTCGCCCATTTTTTGCGCGACGACGCGCGCATGAAAATCATCGCTGCCCCCGGTCACGCCGGTGACGATCAGGCGGATCGGCTTCGCGGGGTAGTTTTGTGCGGTGGCGTGCGCCCAAACGCTTGCAAGCAGCAATGCCAGTGATGCACATCCGATCGCGCGGCGCGATTCGCCGCCGCTGAACGAATGATGCGCCGGCTCCGTCATCCGTGGTTTTGCATGTGGCATGCAGCCCCGGTATTACAGCCCCGCCTGCGTGACGAACTTCGATACGAGATACGGTTCAATGGCCTCGCTGCCACCTTCGGAGCCATAGCCTGAATCTTTCACGCCGCCGAACGGAACTTCGGGCAATGCAAAGCCCAGATGGTTGATGGTCATCATGCCGGTCTCGACTTGCGCGGCGATGGCGTTAGCGGTTTTTGCCGAGCGTGTCCAGGCGTACGCGGCAAGACCGTACGGCAGGCGGTTAGCTTCGGTTACCGCGTCGTCGAAAGTCTTGAACGGGTTGATGATAGCGAGCGGGCCGAACGGCTCGTTGTTCATCGCGGCGGCGTCTTTCGACAGTTCGGTAATCACCGTCGGTTCGAAGAAGTTGCCTTTTTCACCGATGGGATAACCGCCGGTTTGCACCTTGCCGCCGTGTTTCTTGGCGTCGTCGACGTTGGCAACCATTGCGCTCAGGCGGCGCGGGTTGGCAAGCGTTGCCATCTTCGTGTCCTTGTCGAAACCGTCGCCGACCTTGACTGCTTTTGTGCCCTCGACAAATTTTTCGACGAATTGCTTGTAAACGCCTTCCTGCACCAGAAAGCGCGTGGGCGACACGCACACCTGCCCGGCGTTGCGGTATTTCATGAAGGTCATGGTCTTCGCTGCGATGTCGATGTCGGCATCGTCGAAAATAATCACCGGCGCATGGCCGCCGAGTTCCATGGTGGCGCGCTTCATGTGCTGGCCGGCCATGCCCGCCAGCAGCTTGCCCACGGCGGTGGAGCCGGTGAAGGACATTTTGCGTATCACCGGATGCGGAATCAGATAGCTGGAAATTTCCGCCGGGCTGCCATACACCAGGTTAATCACGCCGGCCGGCACGCCGGCGTCGGCAAACGCGCGCACCAGTTCCGAGGGCGAAGCCGGCGTTTCTTCCGGCGCTTTGATGATGATGGAGCATCCTGTGGAGAGCGCGGCGGAAAGTTTGCGCACTGCCTGGTTGATCGGAAAGTTCCACGGCGTAAAGGCGGCGACCGGGCCCACGGGTTCCTTCACCACCAGTTGATACACGCCTTCGGAGCGCGCCGGAATCACGCGTCCGTAGGCGCGGCGGCCTTCTTCGGCGAACCAGTCGATGACATCGGCGCCGGCGAGTATTTCCATCCTGGCCTCGCCAACCGGCTTGCCTTGCTCGAGCGTCAGCAGCGGCGCGATTTTGTCGGCGCGCTCGCGGAAGATGTCCGCGGCCTTGCGCATGATCTTGCAGCGATCGAATGCTGACACCTTGCGCCAGGTCTTGAAACCGGCTTCCGCCGCTTCCAACGCGCGGTCAAGGTCGGCTTTTTCCGCGTAGGCGACCGTGCCGATTTGCGCGTGGGTGGCGGGATTGACGACAGGCAGCGTGCGGCCGGAAGCGGCGGGACCCCACACGCCGTTGATGAATAACTGGGTATCTTGATACGTAGGCATGGCGATAGGCTCGGGTGGTGTTGAAAATGGGTTGGAAAATAAGCGCGAAGGATAACTGAGAATGACAAACCGTGCGTGGACTGAGGGATGGCGGCTACTGCGCGCTCTCCGCTGTAATCCCCGCAGCCTTGATAACTTTGCGCCAGCGGTCGGTCTCGGCGGTGATCAACTGGCTGAATGCCGCCGGCGGGCCGGGCGTGGCTTCGACGCCTTGATCGAGCAGGCGTTGTATCAGTCCGG
>JAKFYK010000075.1 GCA_021730905.1 Betaproteobacteria bacterium
TCGATGCCATGCAGCAGATCATGTCCAATACCACGAAGATTGTGATTGAAAAAGGCGGCAACAATCTGCTCTATCTGCCGCTCGACAAGATCATACAGATGGGTGGTGCTGTTGAGCCGGCGCCGTCTGCCATGGCGCCGGCCACGCCCGCTGCGCCGGCGCAGGATGCAACGACAGCGCGCAGCCGCGAAGCCTTCCGCGCGCGTGAACGGGAGCAACGGCCATGAGCAAATCCATTTCCGCGCTGCTCTATGGTCTGGTGGGGGTATTGGTTGTTGTGTACGCGTCGATGTATATCGTCGACCAGCGCCAGAACGCGATCGTTTTTCGCTTTGGTGAGGTTATTAGTGTCAAGAAAGAGCCGGGGCTGTATTTCAAGGTCCCGGTGCTTGAAAACGTGCGATATTTTGATGTGCGCATCCTGACCATTGACACGCCGGAGCCGCAGCTTTTCCTTACTTCTGAAAAGAAAAACGTTCAGGTAGACCTGTTTATCAAATGGCGCATATCCGATGTGCGCCAGTACTACGCCAGTATTGTGGGTGGCGGCGGCGGCGAGACGCAGGCGCAGACGCGTTTGTTGCAGACCGTCAACGAGGGTTTGCGGGCCGAGTTCGGCCGTCGCACCGTACACGACGTGGTGTCAGGAGAGCGTGACAAGATCATGGATTTGATGCGCCAGAAAGCCAGCGAGGACGCCAGCAAAATCGGCATCGAAGTGCTCGATGTGCGTTTAAAACGCGTCGACTTGCCCGAGGGCGTGACCGAGTCGGTGTACCAACGCATGCAGGCCGAGCGCACACGCGTGGCCAACGAATTGCGTTCCACGGGTTCTGCAGAGTCCGAGAAACTGCGTGCCGAGGCGGACAAACAGCGCGCATTCATTATTGCCGATGCGTACCGCGAAGCGCAAAAAATCAAGGGTGAGGGCGACGCCAAGGCGGCGGCGATTTACGCCAAGGCGTATGAGCAGAGTCCGGAGTTCTATAATTTCTACCGTAGTCTGGATGCCTACAAGGCTGGTTTCAAAAGCAAGAGCGATGTGCTGGTGCTCGATCCGAATTCCGACTTTTTCAAGTATTTCAAATCCGGCGGGCGGGCCGGCAAGTAGCGTTGACCGGGGTTAGACGTTTGCGTTTGGCCCGGCCTCGCCGACTTTCGATTCCGACATGAGCCAACAACTGCTACTGACCGCGGTTGCCCTGATGCTGGTATTCGAGGGCATATTGCCGTTTCTTGCGCCCGGCGTGTGGCGGGAAACATTTCGTCGTCTCACGGAAATGAGCGATGGACAGATCCGCTTTATAGGTCTCACGTCGATGCTGATCGGATTGCTGATGCTGTATTTCGTCAGAAATTGATAGACGACGCCATGCGCACCTGGTTGCTGCCTGAATACGTCGAAGACATACTGCCTGCAGAAGCTGCGCGCATTGAGCGGCTGCGTCGAACGATACTTGATCTGTTCGCGGTTCATGGCTATCAGCTGGTGATGCCGCCCCTGCTGGAATATGTGGATTCGCTGCTTACCGGCACCGGACATGATCTCGATTTGCGCACGTTCAAGCTGGTGGATCAGCTGTCGGGACGCATGCTGGGTGTGCGTGCCGACATTACGCCGCAAGTGGCGCGTATCGATGCGCATTTGCTGAATCGCAGCGGTGTCACGCGCTTGTGTTATGCGGGCAGCGTGCTGCACACGTTGCCGTCCGACATGAATCGAACGCGCGAGCCGCTGCAGATTGGCGCGGAGATCTATGGTCATCGCGGCGTGGAAAGCGACATTGAAATTCAGCGTCTGATGATGCAGGCGATGGCAGCTTCGGGCATCGCCGAGGCGCATCTTGATCTGGGGCATGTGGCGATATTTCGTGCACTGGTGGGACGGGCAAAGATCGCTGCGTCGCTCGAATCCGAGCTGTTTCGCACCATGCAGTTAAAGGATGTTCCGGCGTTACGCGCGCTGACCAAAAGAATCGATCGCGGTACGCGCGAGGCGCTTGCGGCGTTGCCGGATTTGTATGGCGGACGCGAGGTGCTGGCTGCCGCGCGCAAACGTTTGCCGGGATATCCGGAGATTCGCAATGCCTTGCGTGACTTGAAGCGTCTGTCGGGTGCGCTGGGTGATGTTGCGCGCATCCGTTTCGATCTGGCGGAATTGCGTGGCTACCACTATCACAGCGGTGTTGTTTTCGCGGCGTACGCGCAGGGCTGGAGCAACGCGCTGGCGCGTGGCGGCCGTTACGACGAAGTGGGCAAAGCTTTCGGGCGTTCACGCGCGGCGACCGGCTTCAGCATGGACTTGCGCGAGCTGGCGTCGGCGCGTCCCAATGGCGGCGCTAAACCCGGCGTGCTGGCGCCGTATAAACCCAACGACGCAGCGCTGCAGCGGCGCATCGCAGCGTTGCGTGCACGCGGAGAAATCGTCATCATCGATTTGCCGGGACACGCAGGCACGCGCCGTGAACTGGGCTGTAACCGCCGGCTGATGCGTCGCGCGGGTGTTTGGGTTGTGGCTGCAGATATTCTATAAGCAATTGTTTCTAAATAATATATTAAGTAAGCAATAAGGCGTCTGAATGACCAAGAACGTGGTTGTGGTAGGTGCCCAGTGGGGCGATGAGGGCAAGGGCAAGATCGTTGATTGGCTGACCGATCATGCGCAAGGCGTGGTGCGCTTTCAGGGCGGTCACAATGCCGGGCACACGCTGGTGATTGGCGGCCAGAAAACGGTGCTGCATCTGATTCCTTCAGGCGTGTTGCGCGACGACGCGGCCTGCTACATCGGTAACGGCGTGGTGCTGTCGCCGCAAGCCTTGTTGGATGAATTCGACACGCTGGAAAAAATGGGCGTGAATGTCGCATCGCGATTGTTCATCAGCGAAGCTTGCCCCATCATCATGCCGCATCATGTCGCGCTTGACCGCGCGCGCGAGGCTGCCAAGGGCGCGGGCAAGATCGGCACTACCGGCCGCGGCATCGGCCCGGCCTATGAAGACAAGGTGGCGCGCCGCGGCATCCGGCTGCAAGACCTGTTTCATCGTGAGCGCTTTGCCGCGAAACTGGGTGAAGTCCTCGATTTTCACAACTTTGTTCTGAAAAATTACTTCAAGACCGACATCGTTGATTTTCACAAGACGCTGGACGAGACACTTGCCTGCGGCGAGCGCATCAAACCCATGGTAGCCGATGTGCCGCGGATGCTGTACGAAGCGCAGCAAGCCGGCAAAAACCTGCTGTTCGAAGGCGCGCAGGGCACGCTGCTGGATATCGATCACGGCACCTATCCGTTCGTGACCTCCAGCAACTGTGTGGCGGGCGCGGCCGCCGCGGGGTCCGGGGTCGGACCACAATCGCTGCACTACGTGCTGGGCATTACCAAAGCCTACACGACACGGGTGGGCTCCGGCCCGTTCCCGACGGAACTGGAAAACGACACCGGCAAGTTTCTGGCGAGCCGCGGCAACGAATTCGGCGCGACCACCGGCCGGCCGCGTCGCTGCGGCTGGTTTGATGCGGCAGCTCTGAAGCGCGCGATCCAGATCAACGGCGTTTCAGGTCTGTGCGTGATGAAGCTTGACGTGATGGACGGCA
The DNA here is from genome assembly GCA_021730905.1 of Betaproteobacteria bacterium. Taxonomy (GTDB): domain Bacteria; phylum Pseudomonadota; class Gammaproteobacteria; order Burkholderiales; family SG8-41; genus UBA5216. The sequence continues at coordinate 3,595 of JAKFYK010000075.1, forward strand.
TGGAAAGCGTGCAACTCGGCGTGGGCTACAAAATGAATGGCGTCGCGCGCGACATCCTGCCGTTTGGCGCGGAACTGCTGGCGCAATGCGAACCCGTGTACGAAGAAATGCCCGGCTGGAGCGAAAGCACCGTGGGCGTGACCCAATTTGACAAGCTGCCGAAAGCGGCGCGAAACTATCTGAATCGCATGCAGGACGTATGCGGCGTGCCGATCGATATCATTTCCACCGGTCCCGACCGCGAGCAAACCATCGTGCGGCGGCATCCATTTGTGGATTAGCGCTATCGGCAAAAGCCGCGCAGCAAGGCAGCACAAATGAAAAATGCGGGACTGTTTACACCGTTCCGCATTCGTCATAAAGCATGGTTACTCTACTGGTGCCCAGAAGAGGACTCGAACCTCCACGGTATTACCCGCCAGCACCTGAAGCTGGTGCGTCTACCAATTCCGCCACCTGGGCAAGAGGCGGCGATTCTATCCGAATGCCCTGAATTGTTCAAATGAAAACACGTAAAAA
>JAKFYK010000119.1 GCA_021730905.1 Betaproteobacteria bacterium
GTCAAATGCCCGACGCTGCTGGTCACCGGCGAGTTCGATCCGCTGTGCCCGCTGGAAGACGCGGTGGAAGCGTTTGACGACTTGAAAGTGCCGAAGGAAATGTGGGTGTTCGAGAACCAGTACCATCCGCTGTGGGGCTTGCAGAACCTCGGCGGCATGGACTGCCACGAGTACGTGCTCGACTGGCTGCAAGGCGTGTTCGCGGGAAAACGTAAACTTTCAAAGAAAGGTCGTGTCGCTTACATCAAGGAACACGGCGACGGGCCGTGGGGCAATTGCGAATGGGAGCCGCCGATCAAGCGCGGGCAGGCGTATTTTTAATGTGAGATGCGGGGCAAGGGAACACTTGGAGCAGAGCAGCTTGCCGCCGCACTCCAAATCCTTTCATCCAGATTGCTTTGATAATTCAGCAACAAATTCCAGCATCAACGCATTGAATCGTTCTGCTTTATCTACAAACAGCGCATGCCCGGCGTCGCTGAAAATTTCTATCCGCGTGCCGGGTCGGTTTTTTTCAAGATTGCGCGCCTGTTCCTCGAACTGCGGCGTCACCACGTACAGCAGCGGTTTTCTGAAGGCATGCGCGATTTCCTTCCAGTGCTCGCGCGGAATGCCGGATGACAGCAGCGCGATGCTGTTGGCCAGCGACATGCGTTTTATGTCTTTTAGCAACACGGTGATTTCGTGTTCTGGACGCGGCTTCGCGTACATTTCGCGCACGAACCCATCCAGCGTCTTGTCGCGATTTTTGCGCAGTTCGTCCAGGAAACCGCCGCCCGGCGGCGGCACCGGCAGTTCGCCGACGGAGCTATCGACCAGCACCATGCCGGCGAGACGATCTTCGCCGAAGCGGTGCGCGTATTCCAGCACTTCCAGCGCGCCCAGCGACCAGCCGACCAGCACGACATTTTTAAAAGGCTGCAGAAACTCGTGTATGTCGGCCGCGCGCCGCTCGAAGGTGTAGCCGCTGTCGGGAACATCGGATTCGCCCTGTCCGCGCGGATCAAGGGCGATGACCGGATAGTGCGCGCTCAACGCATCCAGTTGCGGCTGCCACAGCCACGCCGACATGCACCAGCCCGGAATCAGCGCGATGGTAGGTGCGCCACTGCTACCCTCGCCAACGGCCTCGATCACAGAAAGAGCAACGCCGTCGCTCATGACGATGCGACGGCGTTGGGTAGCGGACATGGGCGTTAGCGCGGGTTAGCCGCCGCGTTGCCAGGCGCCTACGTTAAGGCCGCGTGGCAAGAATCAACCCCGACTCCTGCCCCCGCCAGTGGTAACCGAACGGAAATGGCAGCGGCCCGCGTTCCCCGACCTCGGCCTCGCGGAACGCCTTGTCGAGGTCGCCCTGATAGCCCCACTCCATCGGCTTGATCGGCCGGTGATATTTGCCGAAGAGTTTGGTGTTCCAGTTCGCCTGCTTGATGTAGCGATAGGGCACGCCGGTGTCGTCCTGCACCAGGATATCGGCCGAGTTGAGTATCATGTCGCGGGTCTTGGAAAACTGGTTGTCGTGCAGCAGATACGACGCCGATTTGACCAGCGCCGACGCGGGCTTGTTGCGGCCCACCCAATCGAGAAAATCGGGGTAAAACCGCAGCGCATTGTCGGTGGCGTCGAGCGAAAAATAACTCAACTCATGCACCCGGTTGGCCGCAGTGACAAACGTCATTTTCACGCCGCGCAGGATTTTGCCCGGACGCTTGGCCTTGGGTTCTTCATAGACCTTGGTCAATTCAGGAAACGGATCGACGGGCTCGATTTTCGCGATGCGCAGGCCATTCAGGGCCATCATGGTAGCAATGATAGGCACGGTACCTTGCAGATGCGGCGTGGTGAGCTGCTTGCCCATGTACGAGGTAATGAAATAGTTGCGTTGAAAAATCTCGGTGAACGCATTGCGTACATCGCGCAGCATGGCCTCAAACTCCTTCGGGCCCATCTTCTCCAGATCGGGCAGCACGCCCCGATTCTCCAGGCTGAAGAAAATATACTTGCCGTGATTGGGGTAAAGCGCCCACGCATTGATGAAATCCGGGCCGCTGAACGGATACAGCAGCGTGCGGCCGGCGACGTCCTTGAGTTTGATTTCCTGTTCGCGCCACCTTTCGATGGTATCGAGCCTTGAACGCACGGATTTCCATTGCGCTTCCATCGCTTCTTTGTGCTTGATCCAACTGTCGGTGGCTGCCAGCTTGTCGACGACTGCGTCGCCCGGCGCCGGCGTGACACCCGCCAACAGTTGTGCCGTGGCGGTGGCGCGCTGATCGATGGCCACAGGTTGCGCGGTGATCGGCCGCGTCACTGCTTGCGGTTGCGTGGTCGCCGGCGTTTGCGCAAATGCCATATGAGCACATACGGTTGCGCACACCATGGCCAGTGCGCGACATCGTTGAGAAACCAGGGGACGACCTGCAGGATTTAACATAACTATATGTTTTATATAATAAAATTATGGGATTTTATGGACATGCGCCTTAAAGCGGGCAGACTATACCAGAATGCGCCAGCGTTGCTGCGGTTGACGCTCTAACGGAATATGTTATTTCAAAAATTTTGCTCCGGATGAACGCCGGGTCAGAACCTATCTCATAATCAAACGCATGCTGCGTTGTGGCCAAAATCGTCGGTGGCAAGGCGCTTGTCGCAGCCCATATCGAGAATATGAGCAAGACAAGCAACGCCGCCAGCGGCGATTTTGGCCTCAACCCCCAAGGAGGGGGTGGGGCCCCTTCGCCCCACCAAGGACGGGGCACTGCGGGCGCGTTGCTTCGTCGGCCTCGCTTGCCATATTCGCGATATGGCGGCGCGAATCCTCCTCGCATCACATCCCGCAGTGCCGCCGTCGCACATGTGTTTGATTATGAGACAGGTTCTAGTCGGTGCGTATGCCTGCAACCTGAACTACTTTGCGCCAGCGCATGATTTCGCTCGCCAAGAGCTGCTGGAAGCGCTCGGGCGAGCTGCCTATCGGCTCGCCGCCGTCGGCCGCCATGCGCTCGGCCACATCAGGCGCGCGCGCGGCTTTCGCCAGTTCGATATTCAGCCTGGTGATGATGGGAGAAGGCGTGCCCGCGGGCGCGAGCCAGCCGTGCCAAGTGGTGGTAACGTAACCCGGCACGCCGCCTTCCGCGATGGTCGGCAGCTCGGGCAACACCGCTGAGCGCTTCGCGCTGCTTACGGCCATCGCGCGCAAACGTCCCACTTTCACATAGGGCAGGCACGACAGGATGTTCGCGAACAGGCCGTGCACCTGCCCCGCCACACTGTCCGTGAGCGCCGGGCCAGTGCCTTTGTACGGCACGTGCGTAACCTTGAGCTTGCCCAGCGTGGTGAACAACGCCAGCGCCATGTGCGTGGACGAACCATAGCCCGCCGAAGCGAAATCGAGCGCGTCCGGCTTGGCGCGTATCAGCGCCAGCAATTCCTTGACCGATTTCACCGGCAGCGACGGATGCGTGAGCAGCAGAAAAGGCGCTTCCACTGCAAGCGAGATCGGCGCGAAGTCCTTGACTGGATCGTACGGCAGCTTCGTATAAACGGCGGGTGTGATCGAGTAACCGCTTGCGACGGCGAGCAGTGTGTAGCCGTCAGGCGGCGACCTGGCAACATAGTTGTAAGCAACGGTGCCGCCCGCACCGGTGCGATTGTCGACGATGAACGAACGGCCCAGATATTCGGTGAGCTTCTGCGCAAACAGGCGCGCCTGAATATCGGTGCCACCGCCGGGCGCAAGCCCGACCACCACGCGCACCGGTTTCGTGGGATAGGCATCCACTGCAGTGCTCTGTGCATGCACGCGCGCTGCCGCGAGGCAGACGATGATCAATGAAAGCAATCGCATCATTCGAGACGAATGTTGGCGTCTTTCACCACTTTGTGCCAGCGATTGATCTCGGCGGCAAGATGGCGCGCGAATTCATCAGGCGTAGTGCCCAGCGCCTCGCCGCCGTCGGCAGCCATGCGCTCGCTGATGTCCGGCG
>JAKFYK010000049.1 GCA_021730905.1 Betaproteobacteria bacterium
CCGGCACCTGCGAACCCCGGCAAGGTGCTGCCGGAGTTCGTCCAAGTGCAGTCCCGGGCCTACCCGAACGAAGACACGTGGCGCATCATATTCAATTGCATAATCCCAGGATTTTCTCCTCCGCCGAACATTGCCTTGCGGCCTTTCCCGGAGCGGGCGCAGCCGTGCACGTGCGAATTTCATTCATCGTCGGCTGATAGTAGGCCCAGCCGGGTCCGAGTTGCGGAAAACTCAGACTGACTTCACGCCATTTAGGATGCCCCTTCGCCTGCAGCGTTGCGAAGTTCTGGCATAGCGATCGCGCAAAACGAACCAGATAACCTGCTGTGTGATCGTCGCCAAAGTTGAAAGTCGTCAGAAACGCACCTACCGCTACCGTCGTGAAGTTGTCCTTCAGCAGATTGGGATAGCTTCCCACTCTGACCACCGACTGGGAATAGACCGTCAGCGGCGTCTTGCTCGATGGATGCGCGGGATCGAACTTCAGCATTTTGATGTATTTCTGCGCCTCGGGCTTCATGTTGGTGATGAGGGGCGCCGGCTGCCCCGCGGCAACCACGACAACATCGACTGACTTGTCGCCAATCAATTTGACCAGCGCATCCGCATTCGAGAGGTAACTTGCGTTCGCCTCCGGCATGGGCTTGTTGAACATCATCCGGTAGAGATTTTGCGTGATCAGCGCCGCACCGCTGCCCACGATGCCACCGTTGATCTTTGCATTGGCTATGTCGTGAAAATAGTTCATGGGCGAATCGGCACGGACGATGTAATGAATCTCGGTGTTGTACAGCGGCAAAATCACGCGCAGCGGCTGGATGGTGGCTCTTGCCGTCGCGTTGCCCGCGGCTGCCCTGTCCAGAAACGCCTGGAACACGTCGGCTTGGACGATCGCAAATTTCACCCCAGGGTCGTAGCGCAGATGCTTCAGGTTGGCGGCGGAGCCCGCGGTCGCCAGCACCTCCAGATCGATGGAGGCATCGGGAGCGACTAATTTGGCGAGATCACTGCCGATTGCAAAGTAAGTGCCCTTAGCATCGGCCGTCACGACCTTGTACTGGGCGCCCGCTGCAAAGGCGGTGCCGCCATGAATACCCGGCGTTGCCGCCAGGCTCAAGCCGAGCAATGCGCCAAAAAGTAATCGAGTCATGTTATTCCTTCCTTTGTGTGTGTGTAACTTCGGGAACGGTGGGTGTGGGTGCACACAGCCCCAAGGCCGTGGCCGCCTCTGTGCACGCCTCTCGGCGAAGTGGCTCCGTCTTGCCTGCCTTGCCGGCGTCGATTGCTCGGGGACGTGCGATCGCCGCCTTGGTGGCGGCAGCTGTTTCTGCTTCCTTCTTCTGAATAAGTTTCGGTGCACACAATCCCAGGGTCGCGGCTGCCTCCGTGCATCCCTGCGAGGGAGACGCCCCTCGTTCCCTTATGCTGCCTCGCTCGTCCGCCGGAGTACGCGCGATCGGCGCCGCGACGGCTTTCGCTTCCCGTGATTCCAAGGGCTGGCGGTCGGCGCGCGGTTCATTTACTGCGGCAGGTGTCGGGCCAGCAGATGGAGTCCCTGGTGGCGAGGTCGCAGGGCGGGTGCTGTTGTCGGCCTTGGCTGGTACTGTATCGACCGCCGCCGCATCCTTGCGGATGATGCCGGCGCTGGCAGGACCACTGCGACCACGGGGTTCGCTACTCGCGGCCGACGGCTGAGACGCATCAACGAGAGTGCGTTGGTGATAGGCGTAGTAACCCAGCATGGCAAACACGGCAAGGACCACCGTGCCGATGATCATCTGAGAGCGCCGACGGGGGGAAGGCACAGCAACTGCGGTGGCAGTCAACGGAGGGGCAAGGGTGTCCGTCCCACGCCCCGGCAGCTGACTGCCGCACTGGTAACAGGTGCCCGCTGCTATATCGCTGATCGCCCCGCAGCGAGGGCACGGTAGAAGAGACAAACTTCCGCCGCATTCGCTGCAGAATTTTGATTCCGCCGGATTGCTGTGCTCGCAGAACCGGCATGTGCTAAGGACCATGGTTAAACCTCAAAGGCGCCGGGGGATTTGTCTCCGACAACACTTATTTTGCAGTAGCCAACTCACGCGCGATGTGGGTGCGTTGTTACTTCTTCGCCCCTTTCATCATCTTGGCCATATCCGAGATGTTCATGGTGCGTCCGCCCATGTTCATGTCGCCCGGCTTCATGCCGGCAGGGCAGGGGCCGACGAATTTTGCTTCCTGCGTGGACGTCGATTCACTCATGCCGCCCATCGGAGGTGAAAACGTCGCGCGTGATTCGACGCGGTAGGACGTATCGCCGGTGAAAGTTGAAACAGACTGTGACTTCATGACGGAACCGCCGAAATTGCATTCGGCCTCGCCTATATATTTGTTGCCGTCACGGCGCGTGATGTTCTTGCTGCACTGCGCACCCATGCTCTGGCTGAACGTCATCATGTCTTTCTGCACCGCCTCACTGATGCACATGGATGACTTGGAGGTGTGCGCCGGCGCGCCTTTCTGACCGCCGGTCGATGTGGTGGTTTCCCACAGGCCAGGCTTCATTTTTGGCATTTCCTGCGCAACAGCCTGGACGGCGAAAAACCCGGCAATGACGATCAAGGCACAACGAATCATGGCGTCTCCTGTGGATTTGTGGGAATTAGATAACAAACAAATCAACAAATTCATTGACCGGTATTGCTTCCAGCTTTTTCTGATCCTTGCACAATTCATAAATAGCTGTGCGCTGCTTGTCGGCAAAGCGCCGCGCGAGATTGGTTCTGAATTTGGCTTCAAGCAGTGGAATGCCGTCCTGGCGCCGGCGGCGATGGCCGATCGGGTACTCGACGGCAACGTTGGCGGTCTTCGAGCCGTCCTTGAAAAACACCTGTATCGCGTTGGCAATCGAGCGTTTTTTCGGGTCGAGGTAATCGCGCGTCCATTGTTTGTTCTCGACGCATACCATTTTGGCGCGCAGGGCATCGACGCGAGGATCGCGCGCGACGTTGTCCTCGTAATCGGCGGCGGTGAGGTTTCCCTTGATCAATCCGATAGCCGACATGTACTGAATGCAATGGTCGCGGTCGGCGGGATTGTTCAGCGGGCCTTTCTTGTCGATGATGCGGATCGCCGACTCATGCGTGGTGATGACGATTTTCGTGATGTCATTAAGACGGTCTTTCACCTCGGGATGCAGCTTGACCGCGCATTCTACTGCCGTTTGTGCATGAAACTCTGCCGGGAAGGAAATCTTGAACAGCACGTTTTCCATCACGTACGAACTGTAGCCCTGCCTGAATTTGAACGGCTTGCCTTTAAACAGCACATCGTAAAACCCCCAGGTCTTTGCGGTGAGCGCAGAGGGATAACCCATTTCGCCTTTGTGCGCCATCAGTGCCAGGCGCACGGCGCGGCTGGTGGCATCGCCGGCAGCCCACGATTTGCGCGAGCCTGCCTGCGGCGTGTGGCGATAGGCGCGTAGCGACTGGCCGTCGATCCACGCGTTCGACACTGCATTGACGATTTCGTCGTATGAACAGCCAAGCATGTTGGCGACTACGGCGGTGGACGCCACTTTCACCAGCACCACGTGATCGAGGCCGACCCGGTTGAAACTGTTTTCCAGAGCGATCACGCCCTGAATCTCGTGCGCCTTGATCATGCCGGTGAGCACGTTGCGCATGGTCAGCGGTTTTTTGCCCGCTGCAATCGCGTTGCGCGACAGCCAGTCCGCGGTGGCGAGGATGCCGCCGAGATTGTCCGAGGGATGTCCCCACTCGGCCGCAAGCCAGGTGTCGTTGAAGTCCAGCCAGCGAATCATGCAGCCGATGTTGAACGCTGC
>JAKFYK010000097.1 GCA_021730905.1 Betaproteobacteria bacterium
GATTTTTCCTCACGCATCATCGGCGACGGCGCAGTCACCGCTTCATGCATGGACACCGTCAGATGGCGCAGCACCGCATCGTTGAACTTGAACGCGTGCTCCATTTCGAGCAGCGTCTCGTTATCGCACTCGATATTCATGAGCACGTAATGCGCTTTGTGCAACTTCTGGATCGGATAGGTCATCTGGCGACGGCCCCAGTCCTCAAGGCGGTGGATTTTCCCGCCGCGCCCGGTAATCATCTGGCGATAGCGGTCAACCATGCCCGGCACCTGCTCGCTCTGGTCCGGATGGACGATAAATACGACTTCATAATGTCGCATGATTAAATCTCCTTATGGGCTTTGATTAGGCCTCCCGCTATGCGTGACGGTGAGGCAAGGAATGAAACAAATAACACTTTGGCCAACGCAAACAGTACCAAAGAGAGGCGCGGATTATACAGTAAGACGCTGAAATTTCAAGCGTTTACAACCCTGCCCCGGACGAAGCGGTCAAAACACCGGGTCATGCTCGCTGAAATGCGGTTATTGCCGTATTACCGCGCTACCGTGCCGCGTTTTCCGCCACCGTGCGCTGCCGCCGCGTCTCCGCCAGACATATACCCGCCGACACTGACACATTGAGACTCTCCACGCTGCCCAGCATGGGGATGCGCACCAGTTCGTCGCAATGCTCACGCGTGAGCCGGCGCATACCCTCGCCTTCCGCGCCCAGCACCAGCGCGCGTGCGCCATCCAGTTTGGCGGCATACAGATCGGTGGGCGCTTGTTCGTCGGCACCAGTGATCCAGATTTCACGGTCCTTCAGTTCACGCATGGTGCGCGCAAGATTGGTCACCGGGATATAGGGAACACTCTCGGCCGCACCGCTGGCCACTTTGGACACCGTGGCGTTCAGTCCGACAGCACGGTCTTTCGGCGCGATCACCGCATGCACACCCATGGCATCGGCCACGCGCAGGCACGCGCCGAGATTATGCGGATCGGTAATGCCATCGAGGATCAACAGCAACGCAGGCTCGGTCAGCGTTTCCAGGACATCGTCGATATGCATGGCCAATTTTGCCGCCGCAACACTCGCCGCTACCCCCTGGTGCCGCGCGTTGCCGGTCATGCCATCAAGCCGCCGCACATCAACGGTCAGCACGCGCACGCCGCGCGATTGCGCAAATTTCACCAGGTCAGCGCCGCGACGATCCGTGCGCGCAGCGTCGAAATAGATTTCGCGCACGGCGTCGGGCGCGCTGCGCAGCCGGCTGGTCACCGCGTGAAAACCGTGGATAATACGCGATTCAGGCATGATTAATTTAATAAAAACATATACTTATCGAAAAATGCTGTTTAACGGATTAGCCGCGATTCATCCAGCACAAAATCAATTCTCGCCGAATCTAGATTCGCCCGTGCAACCTTTACCCGCACCCGGTCCCCCAATCGGAACCGGCGCTTGGTACGTTCACCCATCATCTGATGCTTTGCCGCATCGAAATGAAAATAGTCCTTGCCCAGGTCAGACACATGCACCAGACCTTCAGCATAAATATCATCAAGCGCCACGAAGATACCAAACCCGGTAACGCCGCTCACGCTGCCATTGAAACTCTCGCCGACTTTGTCCTGCATGTAGTAGCACTTGAGCCAGTTGGTGACGTCGCGCGTGGCTTCGTCGGCGCGACGCTCTGTCATCGAGCATTGCTCGCCGAGCGCGACCCAGTCGCCCGGTTCGTAGCGTGTTTTCGCCAGCACAGCCTTGATCGCGCGATGCACCAGCAGATCGGGATAGCGGCGGATCGGCGAGGTGAAATGGGTGTAAGACTCATACGCCAGCCCGAAGTGGCCTGCATTTTTGGGGCTGTAAACCGCCTGCTTGAGCGAGCGCAGCATCACGGTTTGCAATAGCTGGGCATCCGGCCGGTCCCGCACCTTGGCCAGCAACGCGGCATAGTCCTTGGCATGCGGCTTATTGCCGCCGCCAAGGTCAAAGCCAAAGCTGCCGAGAAACTCGCGCAGTGCGGCGAGTTTTTCCGGCGTCGGGCCTTCATGCACACGAAACAACATCGGCTGACCGTGTTCCGACAGAAAATCCGACGCACACACATTGGCGGCGAGCATGCATTCCTCGATCACGCGATGCGCGTCGTTGCGTTTGACAGGAACGATGCGCTCGATCTTGCGTTGTTCATTGAAGATGATTTCGGTTTCAGTCGTTTCGAAATCAATGGCGCCACGCTTGGTGCGCGCCTTTACCAGCTTGCCGAACAAGGTGTAGAGATTCTGCAGTTGCGGCAAAAGCTTGCGTTGTTCTGGCGTACCAGCGGTTTTGTCGGCGAGCATCGCCGCTACGATGGTGTAGGTGAGCCGCGCGTGCGAGCGCATCACCGCCTCGTGAAACGAGTAGTCCGTGATGTTCCCTTGCGCGTCGATGGTCATGTCGCAGGCCATGCACAGCCGATCGACGTTGGGGTTGATTGAGCACAACCCGTTCGATAAATGCTCCGGCAGCATCGGAATGACTTGCCGCGGAAAATATACCGAGTTGCCGCGTTCCTTCGCTTCCTTATCCAGCGCATCGCCGGGCTTCACGTAATGGCTGACATCTGCAATCGCCACAATCAGCCGAAACTCGCCGCGGCCATGCGTTTCGCAATACACTGCATCGTCAAAGTCACGCGCGGTTTCGCCGTCGATAGTTACCAGCGGCAAGCTGCGTAAATCCAGCCGTCCTTTGCAATCACGAGCGCCGACTACTGGCGCGTATTTCGCCGCCAGTTTTTCCACGTCGTGTGGGAACACATGCGGCAGCGAATGCTTGCGTAGCGCGATTTCAATTTCCATTCCTGGGTCGCCATAGTCGCCCAGCAGTTCTACTACGCGTGCCACTGGCTGGCTGTGCCGCGCAGGCTGCGCGATCAATTCAACGGTAACCACCTGCCCTGCTTTGGCTGTGCCAATTTGATCGGGCGGCACCATGAATTCCTGGCTGATGCGTTTGTCCTCAGCCACCACGAAGAAAACACCGTGACGGCTTTGCAGGCGCCCGACGTGTCGCGTTTTCGCGCGCTCCAGAATTTCCGCGATCTTGCCTTCCGGCCGGCCGCGACGATCCATGCCCGAGATGCGCGCCATCACGCGATCGCCATGCAACACCTTGCGCATTTCATCGGGGCCGAGAAACATATCCGGCCCTTTGTCATCGCGCATCAGAAAACCAAAACCATCGGGATGTCCCTGCACACGGCCCGCGACCAGATCAAGTTTTTCAACCACGCAAATCGCATCGCGCCGGTTGCGCATGATCTGGCCTTCGCGCTCCATCGCGGCCAGGCGGCGCGCGAACGGTTCGGCTTCGTCTCCGTGTATACCCAACACCACCGACAGTTCATGCGCCATTACGGGCACGCCTTGCTGCTTCAGTGTGGATAAAATGAATTCACGGCTGGGCAGCGGGTTTTCGTAGCGCAGGACTTCACGCTCGTAATGAGGATCGCGCCTGTTTCGGCCGGCAGACGCTGCGTGCCCCATGTCGCCAGAGTTGACGCTAGCCCTGTTTCGGGGCGCACGAGGAGTGCGCGGTATTCGCGGTTCGCGAGCATCACGCGGCGTGCGTCCAGCGAGCGATTTATCGCCCGATTTGGACTTGGCAGGCCTCGCACTTCGTGCGGCGTTGCTTGGGGATGGTGTGGCTTTTTTACGTGTTTTCATTTGAACAATTCAGGGCATTCGGATAGAATCGCCGCCTCTTGCCCAGGTGGCGGAATTGGTAGACGCACCAGCTTCAGGTGCTGGCGGGTAATACCGTGGAGGTTCGAGTC
>JAKFYK010000063.1 GCA_021730905.1 Betaproteobacteria bacterium
GACGTGGTGGGCTGCCACATGACGGGCAAACTGCGCGAAGGCGTCACCGCGACCGACCTTGCACTGACCGTCACTGAACTCATGCGCAAGACCAAAGTCGTCGGCAAATTCGTCGAATTTTTTGGTGCAGGCGCTGCTGCACTGACCGCGGCCGACCGCTGCACCGTGGCCAATATGGCGCCTGAGTACGGCGCAACCATGGGTTACTTCCCGGTCGATGAAAAAACCGTCGAGTATTTCCGCACCACGGGCCGCGAGCCGGAACAAGTTGCCGCCATTGAAGCTTACTTCAAAGCACAAGGCATGTTCGGCATGCCCAAGTCCGGCGAAATCGATTACAGCCAGTTGGTTGAACTCGACCTTGATTCCATCGTGCCCAGCTTGTCCGGCCCGAAACGCCCGCAGGATCGCGTCAGCCTGCCCGACCTCGGCCGCAATTTCGATACACTGTTCTCGGCACCCACCGACAAGAACGGTTACGCCCGCCCCGCCGCAGACCTCATGCGCCGCGAGCCGACCGGACACGATTTCGATGTGGGCCACGGCGACGTGCTGATCGCGTCGATCACTTCCTGTACCAACACCTCCAACCCCGCACTGCTGATCGCTGCGGGACTGTTCGCCAAGCGTGCCGTGGAGAAGGGCCTGATGCCGCATCCGCGTGTCAAGACTTCACTTGCACCCGGCTCCAAAGTCGTCACCGCCTATCTGCGCGATGCAGGCCTGCTGCCCTTTCTCGAAAAACTCGGTTTCGGCGTGGTCGCGTATGGCTGCACCACCTGCATGGGCGCGGCCGGCCCGCTGGATGCCAAGATCGAGGACGCCGTAGTGTCGAAAGATCTCGTCACCTGCGCTGTGCTCTCGGGCAACCGGAACTTTGAAGCACGTGTGCACGCCAACCTTCGCGCAAACTATCTCGCCAGCCCCGCATTGGTGGTGGCTTATGCGCTGGCCGGGACTGTACGCACCGATCTCACGAAAGACCCGCTGGGCACCGGTATGGACGGCAAACCGGTGTATCTGAAAGACCTGTGGCCTACCGACGCCGAAGTCGCATCGCTGCTGAAATTCGCGGCAAACGCTGAACACTTCCGTCGCGAATACGGTGATCTGTCGGGCAACAAGGCGCTGTGGGATGCCATTCCCACCATCGAAGGCGCGGTCTACAAGTGGGATGCAAAATCCACCTTCATCAAGGAACCGCCGTTCTTTGAAGGCGTTACCCGTACGCCAGGAAAAGTCACCGACATCGTCGGCGCACGCGCGCTGGCCATTCTCGGCGACTCGATTACCACCGACCACATCAGCCCTTCCACCAAGATTCGCCCCGGAACACCCGCCGGTAAATGGCTCGAACCTTTCGGCACCCCGCCTGCCGAGTGGGGCCATTTCGGCGTGCGCCGATGCAATCATGAATTGATGGTGCGCGGCACCTTCGCCAACGTGCGCCTGCGCAACGCGGTCGCACCGGGCACCGAAGGTCCCATCACCAAGGTGCAGCCCACCGGCGAACAGATGACCATCTTTGAAGCCTCCGAAATCTACCGCGCAAAAAATACGCCGCTGGTGATTTTCGGCGGCGACGACTACGGCATGGGTTCCTCACGCGACTGGGCAGCCAAGGGCGTGCAACTGCTGGGTGTCAAAGCCGTCATCGTCAAGAGCTTCGAACGCATACACCGCGCCAACCTGATCGGCATGGGTGTGCTGCCGTTGCAGTTCAAGCCAGGCGACAGCGTGCAGTCGCTGAAAATTGATGGCACCGAGAGTTTCACCATTGAAGGTATGAACGGTGGTAACGTCAAGCCACTGCAGGATGTTGCGATGGTGATCACCCGCGCCGATGGCTCAACGCAGCGCGTCACGCTTACGCTGCGTATCGACACCGGTATCGAAGTGGATTACCTGAAGCACGGCGGCATACTGCCTTATGTGCTGCGGGACTTGGTGGGGGCGGCTGCGTAGACCAACAACCGATCTGCACTAATCAGCGAGCGTAGGGTGGGCAAAGCGCCGCGTGCCCGCACGGTTTAGCTAATACGGCCTATTCAAACTTCGCCCCGCTGCGCTTCACCACGTCGGCCCATTTCTTCAAATCAGCAAGCATGAACTGGCGAAAGGTTTCAGGATCGCTACCGACCGGCTGCGCGCCGTCGGCTTCCACGCGCTTGCGGAACTCGGGCGATTTCACGTAAGCCACGGTCTCGGCATGAAGTTTATCGAGCAACGGCTTGGGCAGTCTGGCCGGTGCAATCACTCCATACCAGCCGACCACCTCAAACCCCGGCAGTACCTCAGCCACCGCGGGAACGTCCGGCAGCGCCGCCAGACGCTTGGCCGAGGTGACGGCAATGCCGCGCAGTTTGCCCGCACGCATTTGCGCCACGGCGCCCGCGAGCCCCGCAAAATTGAAATGATACTGGCCCGCGATCAAGTCAATGATCGCTGGTCCCGTGCCTTTATAAGGAATGTGCTGCGCCTTGACGCCGGCCATCAGCTTGTAGAGTTCTCCGCCGAGATGGCCGCCGCTGCCGATGCCCGCCGAGCCGAAGTTGATCGGCTCCTTGGTAGTTTTGGTCCAATCCACGAATTCCTTGAGGGTCTTTCCGGGATGCGCAAGGTTGATAATCATCAACAGCGCGGCCTCGGTCATCTGCGTGACCGGCGTGAAATCGTTTACCGGGTGATACGGCAGCTTGGGCAGGATCGCGGCATTGATGGTGTGCTGGTGGTAACCCAGAAACAGGGTGTAGCCGTCCGCCGCTGCCGCCTTGGTAAGTTCTGCCGCAATAACACCGGAAGCGCTGGCGCGGTTGTCGACGATCGCCTGCTGCTTCCATGCCTCGGTGAACCGCGCGGCGAGCAGCCGGGCAAGAAAATCCGTCGTCCCGCCAGGCGCCGCCGGCGTGATGAGGCGAATCGGGCGGCTGGGGTAGACGTCGGCGGCGCATGCAACGGCCGGCACGAGCGCCAGCGCGGCACAGAGCGCCGGTAGGGTTCGAAAAGCTTTCATGATGTTTCCTCGTTTATAGTTATAGCGTTATCAGACCTTGCAGGGACCACGCTCCATTGTTTGATTGAATTTTCACTACGCAGTTCGATGCCGTGAAGAAAGAAGTGCTCGCGTTTCCACTCGATGTCACTATTATGTAACTATTTGTTTTTATTGGTTATTTATAAACAGGCTGCCAGCGTCCCTCACCCTCTACCGCACGCCCGTCGCGCGCGAGCTTCAGCAAGTGCGCGTGCAGCGAACGCCGCGCAGGCACATGCAACTTCGGCGACACGTCGTCGTAAACCACCGGCACCAGTTCATCCAGTGTCGCTCTTTTTGCTTTCGCCAAAGCATCGACCACTTTCTGTTCGCGCTTCAATCGGTGCGCAATAATTTTTGTAACTTCTTCGCGCGGCGCTTCGATCACATGGCCATGTCCCGGCGCAAACGCAGTGATGCTGTAGCTGCTTAACTTATTGAGCGACGCGAAGTATTCATACATATCGCCGTCGGGCGGCGATATCACCACGGTGGAGCCTTGCATCACATGATCGCCGGTGAACAACCAGCTCACGCTTTCCAATAAGTAACACAGGTGGTTCGATGCGTGCCCCGGCGTGTGTATCGCGCGGATTTTGAATGCGCCGCAATCCACAACATCATCGTTCGTCAGCGCCCGATCTGGTTTGAATTCCGTGTCCTGCCGGCCATCGTCAGGCACTTTGCCAAAGCCGAATATCTGCGCGCCAGTCGCCTGCTTGACGGCGCGCGATGCCGGCGAGTGATCCTGATGCGT
>JAKFYK010000160.1 GCA_021730905.1 Betaproteobacteria bacterium
CTGTTCGAGCCTGGCGCGCGCATCGGCTTCCTTCTCGAACGTGAGCAATTTCCCGTTGTCGCCTTTGACATCGTGCCACACACGCGCATCGTCTTCGTCGTCCTGTACCTGCAGTTTGAACATGGTTGCCTTGCCCTTACCGGCAGCGGTTCTGTTATCCTGACGACCGCGCCGCAGTACGGCAGTCGGCGGCGGCGCTTACGTCAGAAAGCCACATGATAAAGGTTCAGTCGCTCAAGCGTACGATCATCATTCAGTTCACGGTGATTCTATTGCCGGTGGTGGTGTTGCTGGCCTTCCAGTCCCTCGACGATATACGCCGCGCCGAAGTTTTGCAGCGGCTGCACCGTCTGAACACGCTTGCCGACCAGGCGCGGGAACGCTACACCGTATTCAATAACGAAGCGGCCGCCGTGACCCCGGCGACCGCGCTGAGTCCGTCCGCGCTGGCCGCGCTGAAAAGTGCGCGTGACCGGGTGGTAGAACTCGGTGAACGGACAGACCCGCGTCCGCTCGCCGAGGCTGTGCAAGGCCTGAGCGCCATGGCGCAGGCGCTGGAAGCAAACCCCGGCCTGGACACGCTGAACACGCTGCGCGCGCAAATGAAGTCGGTGCGTTCGGCAATCCATCGCACGCAGGCCGAGTACGATCTGAAAGTGGATGAGGCCATACGGCTGCTAGCCGAGCAGTCGCGGCTGATGGCGCAATTTGCCGTCGTCGTCACGATACTGGTGCTGGCCATGGCGCTGATGTTTGTGTGGCGCCTGATTCACGGCCTGTCGCGGCCGCTGACGCTGGCTGTATCGATTGCGGACCGTGTTGCGGAAGGCCGTGCCGTCGAGGAACGCGAATTCGATCTGCGCGGGGATGTGGGTGATCTGATTCGCTCGCTCGGCCGCATGTACCGCAGCCTCAATATCTACAAGGCGGAAGCCGCCGAGTACCAGCGCGGTCTCGAAGAAAAATTCGGGCAGCTCGCCGAAAGCCAGTCCAGCCTTGCCGAAGCGCAACACCTCGCGCAAATGGGAAACTGGTATTGGGACACGTCAAAACCGACAGCACGCTGGTCAGACGAAATGTACCGCATCCTGGGCTATCAGCCCGGCGCCTGCGCGCCGGAATGGAAGAACTTCGTGGCGCTGGTGGACGTGCGCGAACAGGACGCTCTGCACGAACAGGTGCGCGCCGTGATGGCGGCGCCGGGATCGTTTTCCGCCGAAAACCACATCACCACGCCCGACGGGCTGTATCGGGTCATCCACAGCCAGACCTCGTCCATCGCGGATGCCGACGGCAAGATCGTGCGACTGTACGGTACGGTTCACGATATCACCGAGCGCAAGTACGCCGAAGACAAGATGCACTATCTGGCGATGTACGATGTGCTGACAGGTTTGCCCAATCGCCAGCTTTTCCATCAGCAACTGGAGCAGGCGGTGGCCCGCGCACAGCGTAACCGCGAGCACATCGCCATCATGTTCATCGATCTGGATCGCTTCAAGCGCATCAACGATACGCTGGGCCATGCCACCGGCGACATGCTGTTGCGCGAAGTATCGGCGCGCCTCAACGGCTGCGTGCGCACCACCGATTATGTGGGCCGCGACGGCGAGCCGGCGCTGCCGGAGGGACGGGTGGCCCGCCTCGCGGGCGACGAATTCACGGTAACCCTGGATAAGCTGCGCCAGCCGCAGGACGCGGCGCGCGTGGCGCGGCGCATTATTGCTGACGTGTCCCGTCCGTTCATGCTGAGCGGGCAGGAGGTGGTGGTGACGCCCAGCATCGGTATCGCGGTGTACCCCGAGGACGGCGAAGCGGCGGAAATTCTGCTGAAAAATGCCGACGTGGCGATGTATCAGGCCAAGAGCCTCGGCCGCAATACCTATCAGTTCTTCGCCGGCGAAATGAACAGCGCGGCCATCGAACGGCTGAAACTGGAAAACGAGCTGCGGCGCGCGCTGGAGCGCGGCCAGCTTTCCCTGCATTACCAGATCAAGATCGATGCGCGGGACGGCTCCATCGCCGGCGTGGAAGCGCTGATGCGATGGCGGCATCCGGAGCTGGGCATGGTGCCGCCGGTGCGCTTCATACCGGTGGCCGAGGAAATCGGCCTGATCGTGGGTTTCGGTGAGTGGGTGCTTGAAGAAGCGTGCCGCCAGCTCAAGGCGTGGCGCGACGCGGGATTGCCGCGCGTGGCGATGGCGATCAATCTTGCCAGCCCGAGTTTCCGCCAGCCCGATCTCGTTGAGCGCGTGGCATCGGCGCTGCGTCGCCATGGCACGCCTCCCGCGGATCTGTGCATCGAGGCCACCGAAAGCATATTGATGCGAGATGCCGACGCCACCATGACCACGCTCAAACAATTGCGCGAGCTCGGCGTGAAGCTGTCGATCGATGACTTCGGCACCGGCTATTCATCACTGAGTTATCTGCGGCGGTTTCCCATCGATCAACTGAAGATAGACCGCTCGTTCGTCAACGATCTCGCGGTGAACAGCGACGACGCCGCGATCATCGCCGCGATTGCCTCGCTGGCGCGCAGCCTGAGTCTCGATGTGGTCGCCGAGGGTGTGGAAACCGTTGAGCAGGCGCGCCTGCTGGCGAAGCAGGGGTGCCATATCATGCAGGGCTTTTACTTCAGCAAGCCGTTGCCGGCGGAGGAACTGACGGTATTGCTTGCGCAAGGCGAAGCATTCAACCGGCGCATACTGAAATCGCTCGGTACATCGCCGTCGTTGACGGCAACCACTTGAGCGTTCGACAACAGGAGAGCAGGTGATGGCGAAGCTGCGCGCGGTCGAGTGCCGCGAATTCATCAAGGCCGTGGTCGAAAAAGCGGAAGCCATGCGGGTACCGGTGGCGATCGCCATCGTCAATGCCGAAGGCCATCTGCTGGCGCTGGAGCGTATGGATGACGCGGGATTTGTCACGCCTGACACCGCGCACAGCAAGGCATGGACGGTAGCGGCATTTCGCACCATGAGCCCGCGCTTTCAGGATGGGCTGATCATCCAGCAGTGGTTCAAGGAACGTAATCCGCAGATGCTGATGAATGCGTCGGTGTTCAGCGGCGGCAAGGTGGTGGTGTCGGGCGGCTGCGCGCCGGTGTTCAAGGGCGATGAACTGGTGGGCTGCTACGGCATCAGCGGCGGCACCTCGGATCAGGACGAAATCATGGGGCGCTACGCGCGCGAGAAAGTCGGCTGGGCGTACAAGCCCGAGCACGACGATATGCCGCCCGACGTGAAAGAACACGTCAACCAGCTTTATGACAGCGTGGGGTTGGGCGAGCGCAAGCTGTAGCGTTTTGCCTCAGAAGTAGTCACGAAATAATAGAATGATTTAAATGATTGTATCGATGTGCACGACAACCAAGTTAGGTAGACAGTCAGCCAAGTTTGGGCGCAAATCTGTCGCCCTATATCAAAGTAGATGTCGTAATGACTGAGCGCGCGGAAATTGTATCGGAGTTGAGAGCTACTCTTATCCATGGGCTCGATCTAAAGCGTGCCGAGAAGGTTCTTCACTCCCTTCAGGATGATCTTCTCGTGCCAAGCGGACTATATTTGAAT
>JAKFYK010000125.1 GCA_021730905.1 Betaproteobacteria bacterium
TGACCAAAGCCGAACTGGCACTCGACAAGAACGGCAAGTTTCTGGCGATGCGCGTGCATACCACCGCCAATATGGGTGCGTATCTGTCCACGTTCGCTTCGTGCATACCGACCATCCTGTACGCCACGCTGCTCGCCGGCCAATACACCACGCCTGCGATTTATTGCGAAGTGACAGCGGTATTCACCAATACCGTGCCGGTCGACGCCTACCGCGGCGCCGGACGCCCTGAAGCTACTTATGTGGTCGAACGTTTGGTGGAAACCGCTGCGCGTGAAATGAGCATCTCTCCAGCAGAGATACGACGGCGCAATTTCATCACCCAGTTCCCTTATCAGACGCCGGTGGCGCTGTGTTACGACATCGGCAACTACGACGCCACGCTCACCGAAGCGATAAAACTTGCCGACGTGGCGGGTTTTGAAGCGCGCCGCAAACAGGCAGCTGACCGCGGAAAACTGCGCGGCCTCGGCTACTCGACGTACATCGAAGCCTGCGGGCTCGCGCCGTCCAACATCGCAGGTGCGCTCGGCGCGCGGGCAGGCTTGTTCGAAGCCGGCGAGATCCGTTTCCATCCCACAGGGTCGGTCACTGTGTTCACCGGTTCGCACAGTCACGGACAAGGGCACGAAACCACTTTTGCGCAAGTGGTCGCCGACAGGCTGGGCATCCCGGTAGAGAACGTTGACGTGGTCCACGGCGACACCGGGCGCATCCCCTTCGGCATGGGCACTTATGGCTCGCGCTCCATCGCCGTGGGCGGATCGGCCATCATGAAAGCGCTCGACAAGATTATCGACAAAGGCAAGAAAATCGCCGCGCATCTGCTCGAAGCATCCGACGGCGACATCGAGTTTACGAACGGCGTATTCACGGTGGCCGGCACCGACCGTAAAAAGACCATCGCCGAAGTCGCCTTTGCCGCCTATGTGCCGCACAACTACCCGCTCGACAAACTCGAACCTGGACTGAATGAGACCGCGTTCTACGATCCGACCAATTTTACCTATCCTGCCGGCAGCCACATTTGTGAAGTGGAAATCGATCCGCAGACGGGCGCCACCAAGGTGGTCAATTTCACCGCCGTGGACGACTTCGGCAACGTGATCAATCCGATGATCGTCGAAGGCCAGGTGCATGGCGGGCTCGCGCAGGGCATCGGCCAGGCACTGCTGGAAGGCTGCATCTACGATGCGGTAACCGGTCAGCTGCTCACCGGCAGCTATATGGATTACGCCATGCCGCGCGCGGACGATCTGCCTTCGTTCAAGGTGGACACCAAAGTGACAGCCTGCACGCACAACCCGCTGGGCGTGAAAGGCTGCGGCGAAGCCGGCGCCATCGGCGCGCCGGCCGCGGTGATCAATGCCGTCACCGACGCGCTGAGCGTAAAGGATATCGCAATGCCGGCCACCGCGGAGACCGTGTGGCGCGCATTGAGTGCCAAGGGCAAGAAAACGAAATAACTGTCATAGTCATCCCAGCACGCGACTGAATGGCTGGAAGATTGGAGGGATTCTCATGCATGCATTCGACTACCACCGCCCCGCCACGCTCAAAGACGCAGCGGCGTTTCTCAAGAAGAACGAGAACGCACGCATATTGGGCGGCGGACAAAGCCTGATACCCGCGCTGAAAATGCGACTGGCACAAACGCCGGCGCTGGTCGATGTCAATGCCATCGAAGAATTGCGCGTGGTCAAACTCGAAGGCGCCGTGCTCACGGTCGGCGCTGGCCTGCGCCACAGCGAAGTCGCGGCATCGAAAGACGTGCTGATCGGCATTCCCGCACTGGCGCGCATCGCTGCAGGCATCGGCGACCGGCAGGTGCGCAACATGGGCACGCTGGGCGGCTCGCTCGCCAACAACGACCCGGCAGCCGATTATCCGGCCGCGGTACTCGGCCTGGGCGCAACCGTGCACACCAACCGGCGCTCCCTATCCGCGGACAAATTCTTTGCGGGCCTGTTTGAAACCGCATTAAAGCCCGGCGAAATCATCGTATCGGTGGAGTTTCCACTGCCTAAACGCGCCGCGTATGTGAAATTTAAAAATCCTGCGTCGCGCTTCGCGCTGGTCGGTGTGTTTGTAAGCGAAGGCGCGGGCCACGTGCGCGTGGCAGTCACGGGCGCGGGTAACGCCGGCGTGTTTCGCGTGAAAGACATGGAGAAAAAACTCGGCGAGAAATTCGCGCCGGAAGCCATCGCAAAATCCAAAGTCTCGGCCGATAAACTCAATTCAGACATGCACGCCAGCGCGGAATACCGCTCGCACCTGCTCACGGTGTTGGCACAGCGCGCGGTCATTGCAGCGTTGACCGGCAAGTGAATGGGCAAATAAGCTGATAAGTGTGTAATTAAATATTGTTTAAAAACAAGTGCTTATGTAATAGTCATCGCTTGGGGAGCGCAGCCAGCATGCGCTTCACAAATTCGTCCATCGCAGCATTGTCGATCCATCGCACCACTGCCACCACATCATTATCCGGGTCGACATAAATTGCGTTGCGGCCGTTGCCGATATGCTGAAACGCGCTCGCCGGCGCGCTGGGCAAAAGCTTGCGGTCAGTGTTGAGATACCAGTTCATGAATCCATAGGTGGGCTGCACCGGCGTCGGTGTCAGCGCCCAACTCACCCACTGATTTGAAATAAGTTGCCGGTCTTTCCACTTGCCGCGGCGCAGGGTGAGATAGCCGAAGCGCGCCATGTCGTAGGCATTGATGAACATGCCGCCACCCCAGTGCCCGCCGCCAGTCACCGACTGCACCGGCATGCCATCCAGCACCACCCACGAATTCTCATAACCGAACCAGCGCCAGGTGTTGGATGCGCCGATCGGATCCATGATGGTTTCCTTCAACACCTGCGGTAAGGGCCGCCGCCACACGTTGAGCGCAGCCAGCGCCAGCACGTTGACGCGCACATCGTTGTATTTGTAAACCGTGCCCGCCGCGTGACGCGCACGCGTGAGCCATACGCCTGGATTTTTCTCGGGCCGATCAGCCCAATCAGGCTTGCCCCATAACGTGCCCTCCCAGTCGCTGGTCTGGCGCAACAGATGATTCCACGTGATCGTGCGATTGTGCGTGCTCTCGAATGGATAAAAAAAATCCGATCCGGCCATCCGGTCCGCCTTGTTGACAGGCGAATTCGGATAGTAGAGCAGTATCGGCGCAACGTAATCGCGCACCGTGTCGTCTATGCTTTTGATCATGCCGCGGTCGTGGGCAATGCCCACCACCGTGGACAGGAAACTCTTGGCTACGCTGTGCGTCATGTCCACGCGCAACGGCTCACCCCATTCGGCAACGATGTACCCCCGGTGCACGATGACCCCGGTCTGATCACCGCGATCCTTGATCGGCCCTATGGCATCCCCGAACGGTTCGCGCCCGAAGGTCTGGTAGTGGTTGAGTTTCAGGTCGCGCGGGTTTTTGATTTCGCTCGCGACGGCAAAATCGACCGCCTCCTTCA
>JAKFYK010000106.1 GCA_021730905.1 Betaproteobacteria bacterium
CGATGTGACGGCTAACCAGTGCGCTGACCGGTTTACCCAGTGTGCCGTCGCGCAGCGATTGTTTGACATAGGCGAACTTGGGATTGAAGCGCTGCGAATAACCGATGGTGAATTTCAGATTGTTCTTTTTGGCAAGGTGATTCAGCTCGTCGGCCTCGTGCAGTTCCAGCGCAATCGGCTTTTCCAGAAACACATGCTTGCCGGCCAGCAACGATTCACGCGCCATCGGGTAGTGCAGCGCTTCGGGCGTTGCGGAGATGAGTACCGCATCGACATCATCGCGCTTGATGATTTCCCTGTAGTCGGCGGTGGCGGTTTTGGCCGCGGTTTTTGTGGCGATTTCCACCAGCCGTTCCGGCTTGGTTTCGGCGACGTGTATGTCCTTGACCAGCGGATTCATGGCACAGGTTTCCGCGCGGATGCCGCCGCACCAGCCGGTGCCGATAATGCCTACATTGATTTGTTTCACTCAGATTCCTTGACGATGGGCCGATGATGAATGCAGCGGCGGAGATTTGCAGGCGCGTATTCTAGCGTATCGGTTGTGCGGGGACGGATGAAAGAAGGTCAAAAGTCTTTTGCTGCCAATGCACTTAGCTGATTACCGACAGGCGTGAAAGGCGTAAAAGTGGAATATAAAAACATCAATTAAAACAAATAGTTACATAATAATGAATTTTCGAACTTCATTCATGTTGATCTGCACCCAACTGTGGTAAAAATGTTTTGCAATTACTTGCGCTACTTATGACCTTCATTCTCGCACTTGATCAAGGAACCACCAGTTCGCGCGCCATGGTGTTCGATCACGCGGGCACGGTACGCGCGATGGCGCAGCGCGAATTGCGGCAGATTTTCCCTCAGCCCGGCTGGGTCGAGCACGATCCGCGTGAAATCTGGGAATCGCAGCTCGCGGTTGCGCGCGAAGCCATGGCGAAAGCCGGGTTGAATGCGCGCGACATTGCTGCCATCGGCATCACCAACCAGCGCGAAACCACGGTGTTATGGGATCGCGCCACCGGCGTGCCGGTACATAATGCGATCGTGTGGCAGGACCGGCGCACCGCCGGTTTTTGCGATGAACTCAAGGTTGCGGGTCACGGCACCGATATCACGCAGCGTACCGGCCTCGTGCTCGATGCGTACTTTTCCGCAACCAAAATCCGCTGGCTGCTCGACAATGTTGCGGGCGCGCGCGAACTTGCGAACGCGGGGCGATTGGCCTTTGGCACCATCGATACCTGGCTGCTGTGGAGACTCTCGGGCGGTGCAGCGCACGTCACGGATGTTTCCAATGCCTCGCGCACACTGCTTTACAACTTGCGCGAGGGCGCATGGGATGAAACGTTGCTTCAACGCTTCGCGGTGCCGCGCGGCGTATTGCCCAGGGTCGTGCGTTCCTGTGGTGCAATTGCACACACCGCGCGAGAATTTTTTGATGTGCCGATTCCGATTGCGGGCATGGCCGGGGATCAGCAGGCGGCGTTGTTCGGTCAGCGTTGTATCAAGCCGGGCATGGTGAAAAACACCTACGGCACCGGTTGCTTCATGCTGATGCATACCGGCAGCGATATTATCCATTCAAAAAACCAATTGCTCACTACCTGCGCCGCGCAGCCGGGCAAGTATCCGGAGTATGCGCTGGAAGGAAGCGTGTTCATCGGCGGTGCGGTCGTGCAATGGCTGCGCGACGGTCTGGGCATCATCAAGTCGGCATCTGAGGTCGAGGCGCTTGCGACAAGCGTTGCGGACAGTGGCGGCGTTTACTTTGTGCCCGCATTCGCCGGTCTGGGCAGCCCACACTGGGATCCCTACGCGCGCGGCAACATCAGCGGCCTTACCCGCGGCAGCACGGCAGCACACATCGCGCGCGCCGCATTGGAAAGCATCGCCTATCAAACCGCTGAAGTGCTGGACGCCATGCAAAGCGACTCCGGCATCGCCATCACCGAACTTCGAGTGGACGGTGGCGCCGCACGCAATGATTTTCTATTGCAATTTCAGGCTGACCTGCTCGGCGTGCCGGTGGTGCGTCCGCGCGTTACCGAAACCACCGCGCTCGGCGCGGCCTATCTCGCGGGGCTGGCGGTCGGCTATTGGAATAGTGCTGACGAAATCGACGCGCAGTGGCAGATGGAACGCCGATTTGAGCCGGCAAAAGACCGCAGCGATGTCGGTAGCTTGCGCGAGGGATGGCGAAAAGCAATAGCACACGCGAAAGGCTGAGCTTCCGCATGGTGACGGGCATGCCGTGGAGCAGCGGGCCGTGATAGCATTTCGCCTCCGCACGCAGTCCCTCCTGTCGAATCAGAACTCCCGGAGCATGGCATGCCGTTTTATCGTTTTGAAAACCTTGAAAGCAAGGCGTTGACGCCGGATTTGTCATCGGCGCGCGGTCCGGTGATCGAGGGCGAGTACATGTATTTCTGCCTGGTGCATAAGGTCGCGGGCACCGGTTCCGAATTGCATTACCACCCCAACGAGTTGCTGATTTTTCCGGTACGCGGGCAAATCAACGCTATCGTCGGCAAGGATAGGCGCGTGGTGCCGCCGGGCACCTTTGTGCATGCGCCGGCATTTGCGCGGCATTCGATGAAGGCTACCGAGGACGGTGATCTCTCGTATCTCTACATCAAGGATAAAACATGGACGGTGGTGGGGCTTGCCGCGGACCAGGCGGTGCCGGACAAGGCGCTTACGGTGGACGAGATCAACCGGCTGCACGGGGCAGGCAAAACACGCGATGCGCCTGAGGGTGTATCACAGGCCATTATCGAGGAATTGCACGATTGTTATTACCCGCTGATCGACTCACTGGATGCGCCGCAGGTATCTGCGCGCCGCGTGTATTGGGTCGAAGGCGAGCGGCTGGCATTTGGCTTGTTCGATGTACCCGCCGGTTATGCCGAGCCGGAGCTGGTGAGTGACCGCGAGATTTTTATCTATGTCATTCATGGCAGGATGAACGCGCGTGCGGGCGCTGAAAGCCGTACTGTGGGCGCAGGCGATGTGATACAGATTCCGCGCGGTGCACCTTATCAACTGGATACGAAATCGTCGTTCGTGCGCTACGCAATGGTGTGTTCGACGCCGTTTCTCGAAGCGAAAATCGATAACATGGCACCCGAAGAGCGCGAGCAATCACGCATTCATGGAAAAGCCAATTAGCCCTGGTGTGCTTTATATAAAAGTTGTTTATAAACAAATAGTTACATGAAAAAACCAACAATGATAGGGCAGGTAGGGCTCGGCATTATGGGTGGTGCGTTCGCCAAACATTTGCTGGCTGCGAAATTCGGCGTTATCGGTTTTGATCCGGACAAAAAAGCGCGCGCGGCGCACTCGGCACGTGGCGGTGACATTGCCGTCTCGGGCG
>JAKFYK010000166.1 GCA_021730905.1 Betaproteobacteria bacterium
AAGCCCATCGCGCACGCCCAGATCAGCAGCCCGGCGATTAACACACGAACGAAATGGCCCCAACTGAATCGCGCGTGTTCCGGCGTCGGCGTGGCATCGTCGATGATGGCGGCACCGTAGCTTTTTCCCGCTTTGCCGTGTCCGCCGCCGGTGGCGAATTTATCCGGGGCCACGCGCCCGCCGATGTAACCGATGATGCCGGCCGCAATGACAATCACCGGAAACGGCAGTTTCAGCGCGAAGATCGCCACAAAGGCCGCCGCCGCAACTGCCCATAACACGCCGTTCTTGAGCGCGCGCGAGCCGATGCGATAGGCCGCGAACACCACTACCGCCGTGACCGCGGGCTTGATGCCGTAGAGCAGTCCGGCGACCGTGGGCAGGTCGCCGAACGCGACATAAATCCATGACAGCGCAACGAGAATGAATAGTGAAGGCAGCACAAACAACCCGCCCGCGATGATGCCGCCCCAAGTGCGATGCATCAGCCACCCGATGTAGATGGCGAGTTGCTGCGCTTCCGGCCCCGGCAATAGCATGCAGTAGTTGAGCGCGTGCAGAAATCGTTGTTCGGAAATCCAGCGTTTACGCTCGACCAGGTCCTGATGCATGATCGCGATCTGGCCTGCCGGTCCGCCGAAGCTGATGAATCCGAGTTTGAGCCAATACCAAAAGGCTTCGGTCAGCGTTACGGGCAGTGGAGCGACGTTGGCGGTGTTATCGGACGACATGAAGTTTTTCCTCTCGGGCGTCGCGCGGGGGATGCTTCCTGGAAAACCATAAAAAGACGATAGATACCATGCTCGCTACTCCTGGTTACTCAAAGGATGGATCAGCGGGCAACGCGACTGGCAAGGAAAGCAAAGACACATTTCGCCCATACGACCATTTCCGGTACTCCGGAATGCGGGCAGCGCTTGGACGAAATGTCTTGGGATAAGCCGGGCGTCTGCCTTGAACCCGACGGTATGACTGGTCAAATGGTATTCATGTTGCAAACACTTTGCAACCATCGCACACGCGACTTCTGCCAGCAGGGTTGCTTCTATAAAAATATTTATAAAACAAATAGTTACGTTGCATCATCGGATCAGGATGTCCGCTCGCTTATAATTCGCCCTTGCTGAAATTTCCGCGAGCTTAGTGGTACCTGTGCGCGTGGAAATTATGAAAGCCGGATTAAACCAAAAAGAGGCGGGAGGAATGATGTCCACACCGTTTGACAAGGAACTCGACGCGCGCGGATTGAACTGTCCGCTGCCGATATTGCGCACCAAAAAATCGCTGACGGACATGACGTCCGGTCAGGTGCTCAAAATTTTGGCGACCGATCCCGGCTCCACCAAGGATTTTCAGGCGTTTGCCAAGCAGACCGGCAATGCGCTGCTGGCGGCAGACGAGGCCGATAAGGTGTTCACGTTTTTCATGCAAAAAAAGTAGGTTGATCGTTTTTGCCCCGTACCTACCGTATTCTGGTTCTGGGCGGCTACGGACATTTCGGCAGTCGCATTTGCAGGGCCCTCGCAAGTGGTGTGACGCTGGTGGTGGCGGGTCGCGATGCCGCAAAAGCAGAGGCATCCGCATGTGCACTGGGTTCGGCGCACGAAAGTGTTGCGCTCGATTACACAGCGAATGATCTTGCTGCGCGCATTGGTGCGCTGCGTGCCGATGCCGTCATCCATACCTGCGGACCGTTTCAGGGACAGAGTTATCACGTGGCACGCGCGTGCATCCAGGCGGGCGCGCACTACGTAGACCTTGCCGACGGCCGCGCGTTCGTGGCGGGCATCGCCGCGCTTGACGATGCGGCGCGCGAACGCGGCGTGCTGGTGGCGAGCGGCGCCAGCACGCTGCCGGCATTGTCGTCGGCGGTGATCGACGAACACCTGGGGCATTTCGCGCGTCTCGATGCCATCGATATCAGCATCGCGCCTGGACAGCAGACGCCGCGCGGCGTCGCTACGCTGGAAGCGGTGCTGTCTTACTGTGGCAAACCCTTTGAGGCGTGGGAAAGCGGCCGCTGGCAGACGGTGCATGGCTGGCAGGGCACGCATCGTTATCGCTATCCGGATTTTGGCGCACGCTGGCTGGCGCGCTGCGACGTGCCCGATCTGCAACTTTTTCCGCAACGTTACACAGGCGTGCAGCGTGTGCGTTTCGACGCCGGGCTCGAACTGGCGCTCGCGCAATGGGCGTTCTGGCTGTTGGCAGGAATGGTGCGCATGCGGTTGATCGGCAATGCAAACCGCTGCGCACGGATCATGCAAACGTGGGGTAGCCATTTCGACTGGATGGGCAGCGACACCGGTGGCATGCATGTGGGCTTGTGCGGCGTGGACCGCAATGGGCGCCCTGCGCGCATCGACTGGCATTTGGTGGCACGGCGCGGCCACGGCCCGGAGATTCCATGCATTCCGGCGATCGTGCTCGCGCGAAAACTGGCTGCGGGAACCCTCACGGCACGCGGCGCCATGCCGTGCATGGGCTTGATGACGCTGGCCGAATTTGGTGAAGCCGTGTCGAATCTCGACATATCGTGGCGCACGTTTTTTTCATGAACAGTTATCTCGTCCTGAAATGTGTACACGTGCTGAGCGCCGCGGTGTTGCTGGGTACCGGCATCGGCATAGCGTACTTCCTGCTCTCGGCGCACCTCTCCCGCAACATTGAAGCGTTGCGTGTGGTTGCGCGCGCCGTGATAGTCGCGGACTGGATATTTACCGCGACCACCGTGGTGATACAGCCTGTGAGCGGCGTGCTGATGATGCTGGAGCGCGGCTGGTCATTTACATCGCCATGGTTCATCGCGACGGTGGTGTTGTACGCTGCCGTCGGCGCCTGCTGGATACCGGTGGTCGTATTGCAGTACCGCATGGCGCGTCTGGTACGCGAGGCGGCGGGCTATGCGATGCTGGGGCCGGAGTACCATCGTGCCTTTCGCATCTGGATGATGCTCGGGGTGCCGGCGTTCGCGATGGTGCTCGTACTCTATGCAGTGATGATATTCAAGCCCGGGATATAGGGCTTCAGGCCGGATTGCCGAGCAACTGCCGTATCGACGCCATGACGCGTTTCAGGCCGCGCCAGATTTTCGGCAGCAGCCACACCGCCAGAACAAAAAACACGATCAGGAATGCGAGCAGCAGCAGCGGGTATACCAGCGCTGCCCACACCGCGCCTATCGATAGCACGTCCTCGCTGAATGATGCGCTCCAGTTGCTCATAGGCTCGGGTGAGGTGTTGATCAACGCGCGCGTGCTGGCCTTGGTGATGTGACTGCCGGCGGCGACCGCGCCGCCGAGTATGCCTGCGGCAATGCTTATGCCGGGATCACCGCCTGCCACTGCGGCGGCAGCGAGCA
>JAKFYK010000121.1 GCA_021730905.1 Betaproteobacteria bacterium
CCTACGAGTCGCTCGGTGAAGACGTGTTGACGGTATTTACCCGCAAACGGCATGCACTTGCGCGAGCCCGCCAGATAGATCTGTCACAGCTTGCCGGTGTCCGGTGGGCGTTGCCTAACGCATCGGTCACTTCGCGGCGTACGCTGCAGCACGTGTTGCAAACGCGCCGGTTGCCCGCCCCGGATGTGGCGCTTGAATCGAACTCAACGCAGGTGCTGCTCGCTGCGGTGGCTCGCTCGGATATGGTTGGCTATCTACCCACTGGCGCGGTGCGCGCTTCCGGCGCGATGCGCGAATTGGCGCTACTCCATGTTGCACCGCTTCAAATTGAACGATCACTCGGTGTCATTTCACGGCCAGGAGCGTACTTGCCGCCGGTAGTTGTCCGACTCATGAATGCGCTGCGACGAGTGGCGCCAAAATCTGTCGAATAAATTCGTTGGCGTTCGTCACCTCTGAGGGGTAATCTCGCACATAGTGGGGATGAAAAAGTCCCACATGCCCCGATACATTCCGTATCCCAGTGACGTAAGCGATGAAGGATGGACATTGGTTGCATCCTATCTGGCATTAAATCGCGAGGACAGCGATCATCAACGCTACGACTTGCGCGCGGTCCCGAAGCGCCACGCAGGGACGGCCTGGATCATCGAAAGGCGATCCAGCCACATTCCCGCCGCCCTACCAACTAGA
The DNA here is from genome assembly GCA_021730905.1 of Betaproteobacteria bacterium. GTDB lineage: Bacteria > Pseudomonadota > Gammaproteobacteria > Burkholderiales > SG8-41 > UBA5216. The sequence continues at coordinate 694 of JAKFYK010000121.1, forward strand.
AACGCCACCCTCGCGGTGGCGTTTTTCATGCGCTAGGCAATCTCAGAGTACAATTTCGTTTATTCTCCGAAGCAAACCCGCGCCGGATAACCGTCAAAATGAAACCCATTACAAAAGCCGTCTTCCCCGTAGCCGGCCTCGGCACACGATTTCTTCCCGCGACCAAAGCGAGCCCGAAGGAGATGATGCCCATCGTCGATAAGCCGCTGATCCAGTTCGCGGTTGAAGAGGCCGTGGAAGCCGGCATGACCGACCTGATCTTCATCACCGGCCGCAACAAGCGCGCGATTGAAGATCACTTCGACAAGGCCTACGAACTGGAAACCGAGCTCGAAATTCGCGGTAGAAAAGCAATGCTGGATACCGTTCGCAACATCCTGCCGAAAAACGTCAATTGCATCTACATTCGTCAAACCGAAGCGCTCGGACTCGGGCACGCCGTGCTGTGTGCGAAACCAGCCATCGGGGACGAGCCATTTGCGGTGTTGCTTGCGGATGACCTGATCGTCGCGGAACGCGCGGTAACTCTGCAGATGGTGGACATCCACAAGCGCTACAACAACGCCGTGCTGGGCGTGCAGGAAGTGCCCAGAAGCGACACCGGCAGTTACGGTATCGTGGCTACGCGGCCGCTTTCTGACCGCCTGGAGGCCGTAGACGCCATCATCGAAAAACCCAAACCGGAAGCAGCTCCCTCAACACTGGCGGTGGTGGGCCGCTATATCCTCACACCGCGTATTTTTCATCATCTCGAAAATGCGCAGCCCGGTGCCGGCGGCGAGATTCAACTCACCGACGCGATCGCCGCGTTGCTCGCCGAGCAGCAGGTGTTGGCCTACCGTTACCAGGGCAAGCGCTACGATTGCGGATCCAAGCTGGGTTATCTGCAAGCCACGCTCGACATCGGCCAGTCGCATCCGGAAGTCGGCAAGGATTTCCGAGAACACCTGGCATCACTCGGTTACAAACGGCCACTGTAAATTGGCGTGAACGAATCGGCCATCGATAGAATCCTCGCGCGCGTCGTCGCCATACGTCCCGGAGAAACACGCGCGTTGTTGTGGTCGTTCGCGTATTTTTTCTGCCTGCTGGCAGGCTACTATGTGCTGCGCCCGGTGCGCGACGAGATGGGACTTGCCAGCGGCGTGAAAAACCTGCCGTGGCTGTTCACCGCGACGTTTTTTGTCATGCTCGCCGTGGTGCCCATCTATGGCGCGCTGGTGGCGAGGCTGCCGCGCCAGCGCTTCATACCGCTGGTGTACCACTTCTTCGTTGCCAACATCATCATCTTCTGGGTATTGCTGACGCAGGGCATCGCTCTGACCACCACTGCACAGGTGTTCTTCGTGTGGATCAGCGTGTTCAACCTGTTCGCGGTATCGGTGTTCTGGTCTTTCATGGCCGATCTTTACGGCTCCGAGCAAGGCAAGCGTTTGTTCGGTTTTATCGCTGCGGGCGGCTCGGCAGGCGCGCTGCTCGGGCCAACCATAGCGGCCAGCCTCGCCGTGCCCATCGGCCGTGCCAATCTGCTGATCATCGCGGCACTGCTGCTGGAGTGCGCAGTATTTTGTGCGATGCGACTGGAGTCTGCCGCTGCGGCATTCAAGGCAGAGCGCATAGTGGCGACTGACGCTGCCACCAAACCTGACGCCGCATTGGGCGGAAGCTGGATCGCCGGCCTCTCGATGATTGCGCGCTCGCCATACCTCGCAGGCATCGCGCTGTGGGTGGCACTGCTGTCGCTGGCGGGTACGTTTCTTTATTTCCAGCAGGCGAATATCGTCGCAGCATTGACCGATGACCCTAACAAGCGCACGGCCATCTTTGCGCGCATCGACCTCGCGGTAAGCCTGCTTACCATCGTCGTGCAGTTTCTCGCCACCGGCAAACTTATCAAACGTTTCGGCGCCGGACCGGCGACAGCATTCCTGCCGCTGGTATTTGCGGTTGGCTTTGTCGCGTTATGGGCGACGCCCATGCTATGGGTGGTGATCGCGTTTCAGGCGGCGCAGCGCGCAGCCAATTTCGCCATCTCCAATCCGGCGCGCGAAGTGCTGTTCACCGTGGTGGATCGCGAGGAAAAATACAAGGCCAAGAACGTCATCGACAACGTAGTGTTTCGCGGCAGCGATGCGCTGTTCGGATGGCTGTTCACGGCATTGCGCGGTGCCGGCATGGAACTCGGCGCAATTTCACTGGCCACAGTGCCTGTCACCGCCGCGTGGCTCGCGCTCGCGCTGGCACTGGGACGCATGCATGAAAAGCGTTCTGGGGCTGGTGCGCCCTCTGTCACAGAGAAATTGTAACTATTTGTTTTTATTAATTATTTTATGAATTCCAAGATGACAAACCATACCTGCTACAAACCCCGCGGCTACTCACGTCGCGACATGCTGGCATTCGGCGCCGGACTTTCCGTCTCCGCGATCGGCATCACGTACGCGCAATCCGCGACGGCTCCCGTACTTACACGCGCCATTCCGCGCACCGGCGAAAAACTCCCCGTCATTGGCCTCGGCACGGCGATCATTTTCGATATCGGCGGCGACGCTGCGCAGCGCGCCGAGCGCACCAAAGTCATCCACACGATGCTCGACGGCGGCGCGCGCATGATCGACACTGCGCCGTCGT
>JAKFYK010000046.1 GCA_021730905.1 Betaproteobacteria bacterium
TTCGTAATCAGCCAGCAGGCAATCAATCAAGTCGGTCGGTAGGGCTTTGAGTGTGGTCATTTTTACTCCAAAAATATATAAGCAGTTTCCTGCTAAATGACCATTTACACAAAATTATTTATACCCCCCGAGCTCCTGCAGAATAGGCAACTCGTCAAAATCACTATTAAACATTAACTGTTACAGTTGGTTCTTGAATCCGCCCAGATATGCCCGTTCACTAAATTAGACCCAGCTTAGTCCAGCTTCTGTAACCCGTCGCCAATCAGTCTACAAGCGGGGTCGCCCGCATCACCCGATCCGACACCAAGGTAAAACTGCTCCGACAGAAACCCAATCATCACGCTGGCCAATCGGTCGTAGCACGGGTTCTCCTGTCCGTTGTATGGATTGCTGCGTCGAATGAGGTAGGAATGCTGCAGATCAGCATCGGTGAGAGATTGAATCTTCACGGTGTTGGACAGGGGTGCGGCACTTACGTTCGTTGCCGTGCCGAAGGTCGCCACCAATACCGGTGCTTGCACGTTGCGTGCAAATTCGAGAGCCGCCTCCGGGGAAATTCGTTTATCGGCATAGGACAGCGCCATGAACATCGGTACCTTCACCCGCCTGGCCAGCTCCTGCACCTGCTGCTCCGAAGCCATCGCCGTTCGTTCCTCAGTAGGATTGCCTGCTGCGAGGTTGCGGTGCATCAGACGTATCAGTTGGCACGCCCCGTTTCCCATACGATATTTGTACTTGACCGGGTTCTGCGGCAAGTCGGTTTTCCGCTCATGGGTACGCAAACCCGGGACGCACATCAAGCTGGAGATGGCATCGAAGGAGTGCAATCTGATGGCCGGGGAAAACAGTAGCAGACCATGAATGTCCAGGCGCCGCAATATGACATCAATGGCCAAGGCACCGCCTAGGGAAAAGCCCCCCACGATAACCTTCTGGCCTACAAGCGCGGCCATTTCCAATCCCTTGTCCACCTCGGTGCGCCACTGTTCCGCAGTTGCATCCAACATGTCTCGTGTATCGGTGCCGTGTCCGGGGAGCAGGACAGTCACTACGTTAAATCCGCTCCGATGCAACGATTCACCCAGATCCGCCATGTAGTAGGCCGAATCGTTGAGTCCGTGTATGAGCAGGATCGAGTATTCCGTGCGAACCGGATGGATGAAGGCAACCGGTGCACTTGGCAATCGATAGCCTTGGCTCTTGTATCGGATAGCCTCAACTTTGAGACGGCGATAGTCTTCGAAGATTTCACGGCCCCGGATCAAGCAATCCTGTCCATCTGGAGCACAAGTCGGCGTATGCGAAGACTCTAGCTTGAGGAGTAGGGTACTGGCGCAGCCCTCCAGCATAAGAACGACCAGCAGCAGCGGTGCTAACCGCAAGACGACATAACGTGACCAAACCATACCCGGACTCCCATCGATTCCGCCAAGCAGCACCTCCCTGGAAGAAGGCGCCAGACTCCCCATGAAAGCATTACGGCTCGCGTATGTCGGTGCCATTTAGTTTCCCCTGACCTTGCGCACTGTCGAACGCGCACAAGCGTCGCTGGAACCACAGAAGCTGTTCAACGCCAGGCTCCCTGGTTTTCCGCTCGCAAAAAAGGCGCAGCCCCATCGCGTTGATGGATGTAGCTGCCGCCAGCTTCTCAAGTACTTCTGGGTCTCGTCCAATTAGAATCATGTCAAAAACCGTCCTGACTTGGTGCTTGCGCAGCAACAAGATTTCATCGTCGAAATAGATATACAGCTGCGCCTGCCCTATCCAGTCGATGATCTGACCAGGGTTGAATGCGGTGCGCACGACGAGTTCGATAAAGTTGGCGTAGGCGAGGTTTTGCGCGTCTGAAATGCCGAGATCAGACAACCTTGCGCGATCGAAGGTACTGATGCCCTCGATCATGCTCAACGGCAAGCTGTTCGCGCTTCGTGCATCGTGAAAAATTGCCGAAAACTGCTCCCGGAGGAACAGCAATGCCCGATCCGGAAACCAACCCACCAGAAATGCAATTGCTGGAAGCCCAGCGTGCAATGCCTTCAACGTTTCTACTCCCGTCACCAAGTGCAGGATCATCACGGATAGAATCGGTGCAAGAATCATCCGTAGACCGGAACTGAAATACACCGATGGTGCCAGATCCCCGGCGTTGAGGCGGTACAAGACATTTTGCGCCGACCAAAGGAACGCCCCTATGAACGCAATGCTCATTACCACCATGCCTTCCACTCTGAGCATCTGCATTTCTGCTATTGCTTTCAAATTGTCAATTTCAATCGTCTGCATTCCCATCTGCATTTTCGTCTGTATTTCTGTTATTTCTTTCAAATGGGCAATTCCAGTCAGCAGGAAATTGATTTTACCTTGGTGATCTTTTTCGCTTACTAAATCAGCACCGAACAGTAAGGATATAAAACCGAGCAAACACACAAGCCAAGCGAAAAGTACAGGTAGTCGAAAATCGATCGCAGCGTACTGCTCTGCTACGCGATTCCTAGCAAACTCGACATGGTCGGCCGCAATGCCCAGGAGATCAACCACTCGTGCAAACTCGACTACTTTCTTGCTTCGACGCACCAACAGAAAAGAGACGGCTGTCAACGGGATAAAGCCGCTCAGAAAAAGGACTAGCAAGGCTTTGAAGATCTGGGATGATTCTGGTCCGCTCATGGTTGAGGCGACTCCGCGTTCATGGGTGGCTGCAAGTGTATGTCGATTGTATCTGCCTGTATCGCTCCGACGAGGGCTCGAGTTGGGCTACGCGCTACGTGCTGTCATTTCGAGCACAGCGAGAAATCTATGCGGTTAATTGAAAAAGATTCCTCACTGCGTTCGAAATGACAAATGAGTGCTATATTTAGCACGTCCTGACTGAGTCCGGGGATCTCGAGTTTATGTGATTTTCTATCCAATTTTGCCACGATTCCAACCTCGTACTATAGGCGGATTCAAGAGCCAACTGCAACAGTTAATGTTTAATAGCGATTTTGGCGATTTGCCTATTCTGCAGGAGCTCGGTGTAAACCTCTACTGGTGACCGAAACCCGAGCGATTTTCTGGGTCGCGTATTCAGGCTCCATGCGATAGCACCCAGTTGGAGCTATAGTCAAATCTGGTGTATGGAGAATCAAGCGGCTACCTGTTTTTGATCTCCATTTTGTTTAACGCCGTTAACGAATTTAATGCCCCGCACAATATCCGTTAACAATTTATAGCCCCTCAACCGGAACCATTTCTTCTGCGCCACTTCCATCAGTTTAAACACCATTG
>JAKFYK010000161.1 GCA_021730905.1 Betaproteobacteria bacterium
CCAGTTCGCGGTGCGTTCAGGTCCGATGATGGCGGGCGGCGCGTTCTTCGATATTCATGTTAAAGGCAAAGGCGCGCACGGTGCGCGGCCCGAAGCGGGTATCGATCCGGTGCTGGTGGCTTCGCATATTGTAGTTGCGCTGCAGAGCATTGTCTCGCGCAACGTGCGCCCGCTCGATACGGCGGTGCTCTCGGTGACCAAAATCTGCAGCGGCGATGCCTACAATGTTATTCCGCAAAGCGCGCAGCTCTCGGGCACCGTGCGCGCGTTCACGCGCGAGGTGATGGCGCTGATCGAAAGTGCTATGCAGCGCGTGGTGAAGGGAACCGCCGAGGCATTTGGCGCCACGGCGGAGCTCGATTTCCGCGTGACCTTCGCACCCACGGTCAACGATGCGAAGGAGGCGGCGTTCGCCGCAGGTGTCTGCGCGGAAGTGGCCGGAGAAAACAACGTGAACCGCAATCCGAATTTAATCGCCGCCTCCGAGGACTTTTCGTTCATGCTGGAAAAAGTGCCCGGCTGCTACTTCAATATCGGCAACGGCGCCGGCGAAGGAGCCTGCGAGGTGCACAACCCTGCGTACGACTTCAATGATGCTGCGCTTCCGTTTGGCGCGACGGTGTTCGCCCGTATTGTCGAGACGCGGCTGGCAAAGGGCCGCTAACTGGATCGTGGCTCTGATGCGCTCTGATGTTTAACCCCGTTTGACGGGGGCTACCGTTTAACTGAATACGGTCGCATTGGGCAAGACGGCGACGTTTTTAAATATCGTTAATAAACAAATACTTACGATATTTTCGCTGTTGTTGCCGATGAGCCGCTATCTAAACGGAAGAGGACATCGCCATGTTTGAGCATATGATTTCACAGGCGGCACGAGTTGCATCGGCCGCTATCGCAGGCGCTTGTATCGCGTTGACGGGGTGCGCTACAGCCAATAGCACCGCGCCGCGCGCGACCTTGCAGGCCTTCAAGAATGAGCAGGAGATACGCGATCTGTTCAAAGGCTGGGCCGAGGAGCAGCAGCGCCGTATCGAAGCGCAGAGAAAGCAGCAACAAGAAATGCGCGCACGAATGGAGGCGCAGTCAGGTCTGGGATCGTTTTCTGCAGCGCAGCCACCTGCACCGGCGAAAGCGGCTGCTGCGCCATCTGCGCTTGCGGCCGGTGCTGCGGGCGAATCCATTACCAATGTCCAACACGCCGGCGTCGACGAAGGCGGCATCGTCAAGCTGCACGGCGAATACCTGATCATCCTGCGCCGCGGACGTCTGTTCACGGTGAATGTGCGCGACCGCAACCTGACGCCGGTTTCTACCGTTGATGCGTTTGGCGACGGCATCGATCCGCGCGGAGCGTGGTACGACGAAATGCTGATCTCCGGCAACACCATCATTGTCATCGGCTACAGCTACGCGCGCGGCGGCACGGAGATCGGCTTGTTCGAGATTTCCGGTAACGGCGCACTCAAATACAAATCAACGTATCACCTGCGTTCAAACGATTACTATTCGTCACGCAATTACGCCAGCCGCCTCGTCGGCAGCAAGCTGATTTTTTATTCGCCGCTGCGCTTGAACCCGTTTGTCGCGGATCCGTTCCCTGCATTTCCTGCGTTGCGTAAATGGGAAAAAGGCGCATCGCCCGCCGACTTCAAGCGCATTGCGCCCGCCACGCGCATCTATCGCACCGACGAGCCGCTCGATCCGTATCAGGGCGTGGCGCTGCATACCGTGTCGGTGTGCGATCTCGCCAAGGCCGAATTCGATTGCGAAAGCACCGCGGTGCTTGGTGCGCCGGGCCGCGTGTTCTATGTATCGTCGGGTTCGGTGTTTGTGTGGACGACAGCGTACCGGCGCAATCCGGCCGGAGCTGCGGCTGTCAATTCAGCGGTATTCCGCATCCCGCTTGATGGCGCGGCGCCTAGCGCGCTTAAAACTGCGGGTAGTCCCATTGACCAATCTTCGTTTCTTGAAGGCGACGATGGCCATCTGAATGTTCTTGTGCGTTCCAACGGCCGCGGCGACGGCATGTGGGCCGCGGAAATCAACTCCGGCGACATGGCGTTGATGCGCGTGCCGCTGTCGAGTTTTTCCAATGGCCGTGACAGCGCACCCGCCGAAGCTTATCGCGCGTTGCCGAAGCTGCAGCCCGGCGCGCTGCAAAGCCGCTACATCGGGCCCTATCTGCTGTATGGCGCGGGTGCAGGCTGGAGCCGCGCGCAGCGCACGCTGAACTCGCAGGTGTATGCAGTGCGATATGCAGATAAAGCGGGCGCGCAGGAAGTGCCGCTCGCGCACGGTGTGGATCGCATCGAGGCAATGGGTGCAAACGCGGTAGTCATCGGCACCGACGGTCAGGATTTGCATTTCACCAGCCTCAAGCTGGCCGCGCAGGCAACGCTCGCCGACCGTTACACACGGAAAGATGCCGCGCAGGGCGAAACACGCAGTCACGGATTTTTCTATAAACCTGATAGCGAGAACGACGGCATGGTTGGTTTGCCGGTGGTGGGCGCAGGTCAATCGGGCGCGCGGCAATTGCGCAATACATCGGCGGCCATATTGTTTCTGAAAAATCAATCGCTGCGCCTGAGCGAAATCGGCGCGCTCGATGCAACACCGGCAACCGGCAATCTCAACGACGGCTGCCGCGCGTCATGCGTCGATTGGTACGGCAACTCGCGGCCGTTGTTCATCGGCGGGCGCGTGTTCGCTTTGATGGGCTATGAACTCGTTGAAGGGCGCGTTGCCGGCGGCAAGATCGGCGAAGTGCAGCGGATCAATTACGCGCCGGGCGTGGCGATTGCGCGGTAACCGGGAGAATTCGTAGCTGGGTGAAACCCTTCGATGGTAGTGCTGTGGAACTCCAGAGTTGATCTGACAGTCGGCGAAGTGGATGGTGCGGCGCGGGTACAGAAGTTTTTGCGGTACGGCGCTGCGGGGTGCAGCGGGACGGGGAATGCGGAGGTGGGTAAGTTCGTTCCGTAAGTGAATTGTCGCCGAACGGGGCGGGTTTCGCTTTTACCCAATTCCCCGTTTAGAATCAGACCTGCCGCATTGATCCCCACCATTGATCCACACCCAAGGAAGACTTATGGAACAACTCGAACGTCCGTTGCCGCATCCGCTGGCGCCTGAGGCGAAGCCGTACTGGGAAGGCCTGAAGCAAGACAAGCTCATGCTTCCACAATGCAAGGACTGCGGGAAAGCGCATTTCTACCCGCGCATCCTCTGCCCGCACTGTCACTC
>JAKFYK010000148.1 GCA_021730905.1 Betaproteobacteria bacterium
GGCATGGAACTCGCTGCGAAAGCTGCGCCCGATGGACACACCTTATACATGGGTACGACGGGTCATCTTAGCGTCAATGCGGTGTTTTATCCCAAGCTGCCGTTCAATGTTGACCGGGATTTTGTGCCGCTGACCCAAGTGGTGTCGCTGCCGTTTTTGCTGTATCTGCATCCGTCCGTGCCAGCCAGGAATTTGAGCGAGCTTATCAATTACGCGAAGGCAAATCCCGGCAAGCTGGCGTGGTCTTCTTCAGGCGATGGCGGTTTGCCGCAATTTGCCGGTGAGATGCTGAAACTTGCCGCGCGCATCGATACGCGTCGGATTCCCTATAAAGGCAGCTCGCCCGCTTTCAATGATCTGCTGGCGGGCCAGGTTCAATACTGCATCGAGGCGGTGCCCATCGGGTTGCAGCACGTGCGCAGCGGCAGGTTGCTGGCGCTGGCCACCACCGGGGGCAAGCGCTTGCCGTTTTTGCCTGAGGTGCCCACGATCAAGGAAACGTTTCCCGGATTTGAAGTGCAAAACTGGTACGGCATGATGCTGCCGGCGGGCACGCCGCGCGATCTGGTCAGTCGATGGCACGCCGAGATTCTCAAGGTGATGAACGTGCCTGAAATCCGCGCGAAATTAATCGCGCAGGGGACTGATCCGGTAGGCAGTACGCCGGCGGAGTTCGCTGTCTTTCGCAAGGCAGAAGAGGGTAAATGGGCGCGTGTGATTAAAGAAGCGAACATCCGTCCACCGTCGCAGTAGTTGCTACTATGCGCACACCCTTATTCACTCGCGTATTATCCAAAGCAAGATTCCAATGAAGAGGCTCCCAAATGGTTGATCGAAACCTGCGCGTGATATTGGTGGTGCCGGCCAACAATACCACCATGGAAAAAGAAATCGCGGCTTACATCCCTGAAATTACGGATTTGCAGGTGGCGCGCATTCCGCGTCCACATCGACCGTTGACGGTGGTCGATTTGCCGACCTATCGGCAAAGCACGCTGGATACCGTGGCGCCGCTGGTCAAGGACGGTGCCGATCTGGTGATCTATGGATGCACGGCCGCGGGTTTTCTGGCGGGTGCGGGCGGAGATACCGAGGCGGTAATCAGGCTTTCTGATCTGGTGGGCGCGCCCACCGTGAGCACGGCTGCCACCATGGGCATCGCCATGCAGCAGTCGGGACTTAACCGGGTTGATCTGGTGTCGCCGTACATAGACTGGAAGAACGATATCCTGATTTCGTTTCTCGCTGCAGCAGGTGTCACCGTCGCAGGCAACAGCAGTTTCAGTACCAAAAATCCTACGGAACTCGGTGAAATTACATCGGAGCAGGTTTTGCAAAAGGCACTGGAGACGGCGCGCGATGACAGTCAGGGGCTGTTCATTGCCTGCGTGCAACTGCCGACGATCGAGGTTATTCCGGTGCTGACAAAACAGCTTGAGCGTCCGGTGTGGTCTGCGGTGAGGTCGGCGGCATGGGCGTCGTTAAGAGCTTTGTCGCTGCCGGCCGAGCGCTTGGTGCCGGATTGCCCGCCTAACAATCGCGCGTCTGCGGCCCGCGGTGTTGAGGTGACAGCGTGATTCGTTGACGGTGACATTGAACGATTGCTGATGTGTTTGTTCAATCCTGCATTCGATCTGCGCGTGAAAATCACCCATGAGATACCGGAAAATCGCTGAGTGCGCGCTGCTTGCGCTGAGCATCGCCACGATTGCACAAGTGCACGCGCAATCGCCCTCGACGGGCGCCGCGCAATATCCCGTCAAACTCGTGCGGCTGATTACCGGCTCCACGGCGGGCGGCGCTGCCGATATCACCGCGCGCCAGATCGGGACAAAACTCAGCGAAGCATTCGGCCAGCAATTGCTGATCGACAATCGTCCCGGCCTTGCCGGCATGGTCGCAAATGAGTTGACCGCGAAGTCACCTGCCGACGGCTACACGTTGTTGTTTCAACCGGGCAGTTTCATCACGGTAAGCACGCAACTCAATGCGCGCGGCGGCGCGTGGGATACATTGAAATATCTCGCGCCAGTGATCCAGGTTTCGGCGTATCACTTTGTGCTGGTTGCGCATCCGTCGGTGCCGGCGCGCACGGTGAAGCAATTGATTGCGGTAGCGCGCGCCCAACCGCGCGCGCTGAGCTTTGTGTCGTCGGGCGTGGGCAGCAATTTTCATCTCGCAGGAGAGCTCTTCAAGCTCGGCGCGAAGGTGGAACTGTGGCATGTGCCGTACAAAGGCAGTCCTCCGGCAATCGTGGATTTGATCGCCGGTCGCGCGGAACTGATGTTCACGCAAGTGCCGCCCGTGTTGCCGTACATTCGCAACGGACGGTTGCGTGCGCTGGGCGTTACCGGCACGGCGCGCAATCCGCAACTGCCTGATGTGCCCACCATTGCCGATGCCGCGCTGCCGGGTTACGAACTGACCGGTTCGGAAGGCATACTCGCGCCACTCAATGTGCCGCGCGATATTGTGATGAAAGTAAATGCCCAAACGAACACGATTCTGCTGTCGCCCGAGATGAAAGAAACCTGGGCGGGCAAGGCCGTCGAATACATGCCCAACACGCCGGAACAATACGCGGCGAACATACGCGCGGATTACGACAAGACCACGACCGTGCTTAAAGCAGCAGGCATTAAAGCTGAATAAAAAATATTTTAAAAACAAATAGTTACAATACGAAAGCAGAACTGTATAACGGCCTCCGTAGCGGCGTCCACAAGGAATCCCATGGCAAAAATTCTCAAGCAGCGAATTGCACAAGACGTTACTGATGCGATTGATTTGAAGGTGCGGCAGACGGTTGAATCGATCCTTACTGATGTCAAAAAGCGCGGCGATGACGCCGTGCGCGAGTTGTCGCAGCAATTCGACAAGTGGTCGCCGGCGAGCTTCAAGCTGTCGCAGGCCGAACTCGATGCGATCATCAAGAAAGTGCCGGAATCGACGATAGCCGACATCCAGTTCGCGCAGGCGCAGATCCGCAAATTTGCCGAGCACCAGCGCACGGCGCTGAAAGATATCGAAGTCGAAACACTGCCCGGCGTGAAGCTCGGCCACAAAAACATTCCAGTGGACAGCGTCGGCTGCTATGTGCCCGGCGGGCGTTACCCGATGGTGGCTTCGGCGCACATGAGCATCGTCACCGCGCGTACCGCAGGCGTACGCCGTGTGATCGCCTGTACACCGCCAAATCAGG
>JAKFYK010000139.1 GCA_021730905.1 Betaproteobacteria bacterium
TGGCCATTATCGTCGGTGATATTGCGCTGGCGACCCCCAGTCCTGCTGACGCTACGATGATGACGATAATCAGCGCGATGCGTTTTTTGGACATTTTCTCCGCGGGCGGCAATCCATCCGCAGCCGGCGTGCGCGCAGCGTCGGTGTTAATGGCGGTTGCGCGCCGGGTAATGGTTTCGCGCAGATCGCCCTTGTGCAGCCAATAAGAGAATCCGTCGAGCGGGATGAAGCGTTGTTCGTAAAGCAACCGGCGGCGTTCATCATCGTACATGGGTGCGCCACCAACCGAGACGCCTGATACGGCTGCAAGGCGTTCCGCGCCTTTGCCGCTCATGGGCTGGTGCAGTATCAGTCCTTCTGCTCCGCGTTGCGTGCGGATGGCGGCAATGTTGCTCCATGACGTAGATACGCTGGCACCCACCTGCCGTAATTCGATGCCATCCGCCGTGATGACCAGTTTTGCGGTGCGTAGCGCGAACCAGCAAATCGGCAGCATGATGGCGGTGAGTATTACCACTGCCAACAGCATCGCCGGTTCGCGTTCAATAAGTCCGAGCAGGGTCAGCGGTAATGCAAACAACAACCACATGCCCAACATGATGTTGCGCGCGCGCGGGTTGGGCCCATAGATTTTTTGTGTGTAATCGGGCATGTATCGGCTGATTGGCTATAACGGATTATAGCTGGCAGTGCGCACGAGGTATCGCGCCCACAGTGTGGCGGCAATGTCCGGCGCGCGGTGGCGCTGAGTTAAAATCCTCGTTTCCATTCTGAATTCTCCGGGAACCCGATATGACTGATGATCTTCGTTCCAAGTACGGTGCCGACACGTTCGATACCGGCATCAAAATACAGGGCAAAGCGTTCGAAAAACGCCTGGCGCAGCGAGATGCCATCGATCAGCATTTCACAAAATCGTGGCTCGATTACCAGATCAACGGACTTTCACGCCGGCCCGCGCTGGATACCCGCACACGGTTGCTGGTGCTGATCGGACAATACACGATGGCAAAAGCGCAGCCGCTGCTGGATGAAACCGTGCGTGCTGCGCTGGCGGTGAAGGTGCCGGTGCGCGAAGTCGCGGAGATTATTTTGCAATGTCTGGTGTACGGCGGGCATGTTACGGTGGATCCGGCGATACAGACGTTCTACAGGATTGCCGAGGAACTCAATCTGTTGCCGGAGCTGAAAAAATCGCAGTTGCCGCTGGACGGCACAGCCGGAAAACGCAATCGCGCCGACGAAGAAAAGAAATGGCACAAGGACGACGTAGCCGATCCGCGTACCAGGCTGTTGATCGACAAGCACGGCTGGCTGGGCGTAAGCACCGGACTTGTCATGCGCCCGCGGCATCACATCAACATCCTGCACTGGATCGACGTGATGGACAGCGAGTTTGCCGGCATGTGGGAAAAATTCTGTTATGGCGAAATGTATACGCGCGGCATCGTCGACAACAAAACGCGGTTGCTGTGCATGATTGGCGATTGCCTCGCGGTGGGTGAGGCGGTACAGTCCAAAGGCCATATGCGCGGCGCGATGCGTCAGGGTGCGAGCCCGCGCGAAGTGATGGAGATTATTTTTCAGACCAGCGCTAATTTCGGTATGCCCGTCGCGTGGCACGCACTGGAAAATTTTATTGCCATCATGGCGGAAGACGGACGTTTGGGCGAGATTGGCAATCCACCGATGAAGGTTGAGACGTATTCAAAATAGTGTTTAAAAACAAATACTTATATAAATACCCATGAGACCCATCAGAACTGCATTGTTTGCGCCTGGCTCCAACGATCGCGTGATGGCGAAAGCGCTGGAAAGTGGCGCCGACGCGGTGATACTGGATCTTGAGGACTCGGTGGCGATTGCCGCCAAGCCCGAAGCGCGCAAATTGGTGGCGGCGCAGATCGATGCGGTTACCGCCAGTGGTAAATCTGCACCGGGAGTTTTTGTGCGCACCAATAGCCCGGCGACCGGTATGCTGGAGGAGGATCTCGCCGCCGTGGTGCGCCCGGGACTGGATGCGATTTTTCTGCCCAAGGGTGAGACGGTTGATGACGTTAAAAACTGTGCTGCCTTGCTCGACAAATTTGAGTCGGCTAAAGGCATGAAACCCGGTAGCGTCGAAATCTGCCTGATGATCGAAAGCGCACTCGGTGTTTACAACTGCTATGACCTGATCAAGGCATCGCCGCGCGTGACGGCCACCTGCATCGGCAGTGCGCGCGATGGTGATCTGCAAACCGATCTGGGCTGTGCGTGGTCGATCGAGGGTACCGAGTTGCTCTACGCAAAATCCAAAGTGTTGTGCGACACGCGCGCAGCGGGTGCGTATCCGCTCGACGGTGTGTTCTCCGATATCGGGGACGAAGAAGGACTGATCAAGGATTCAATCCTGTCCGCGCGACTCGGCTTTTTAGGTCGAACGCCGATACACCCGAAGCAGATCGCGCCGATCCGCAAGGCATACGCGGTGCCGGAAGCGGAGGTGGTTTATTACACGCGCGTGGTCACCGAGTTCGAGGCGGCCGAGAAAACTGGTGTGGCAGCCATCACCATCGACGGCAAGCTGGTCGACTACGCCATGTATCAGCGCGCGAAAAGCGTGCTGGCGTTGGCCAAACCTGAACTGAGTTGAACGGATAACACATGGATTTTTCGTTTACACCGGAACAGGAACAAATTCGCGAACATCTGCGCACACTCCTCAGCGTTGAGTGCGCGCCGGAATACGCGGCCAAATGCGATGAGGACGCGCGTCCGCCGCGCGAGGCCTACGACGCGTTGGCGAAGAACGGCTGGTTTGGATTGATCGTTCCCTCAGAATATGGTGGCAGCGGTGGAACCGCGATTGATCTGGCGATCCTGCTCGAAGAATGTGGTTATGCATTTGAAGAACTCGCGATGTGGGTATTCCGCACGCTCACGTATGGCGGTTATGCCGTCATGCGCGACGGCACGCCGGAGCAGAAGCAGTCGCTGTTACCGCGCGTGGCCAAAGGGCAAATCTCGGTTTGCTTCGGCATCACCGAGCCGCATTCGGGTTCGGATGCCGCAGCGTTGACCACGCGCGCCACTGAGCGCGAAGGCGGCTATACCATCAGCGGTCAGAAAGTGTTTACCTCCGGTATGGATATCAGCGACCTATGCCTACTGATTGCGCGCACGTCCACCGGCAAGAAAAA
>JAKFYK010000054.1 GCA_021730905.1 Betaproteobacteria bacterium
TGGCGCCCCGAACACGAATCGAACGTGCGACCTGCCCCTTAGGAGGGGGCTGCTCTATCCACTGAGCTACCGGGGCGTAGGCACTATTATACAAGCCGCCGTGCTATCTATTTCCAGTTCCAGAAATCCTGGCGTTCTTTCATGAACGCCTTTGCCAGTACCATTTTATGCACTTCGGATGCGCCATCGACAAGCCGTGCCTGACGCGCGTAACGGTACATCCATTCCAGCGGAGTATCTTTTGAATAGCCGCGCGCGCCGTTGAGCTGGATCGCGGTATCGACGGCGTGATGCAGCACATCGGCGACGACGATTTTCGCCATTGACACCTCCTTGCGCGCGTAGTCGCCGGCATCGAGTTTGGCGGCGGCGCGCATTACCAGCATGCGGCCGATTTCGATTTGCATGGCTGCATCGCCGAGCAGCCATTGCACGCTTTCCTTGTCGGCGAGTCTGCCGCCGTGAGTCTTACGTGTGCCTACGTAGTCGGCGGCGATGTCCATCGCGCGGCGTGCGAGTCCGAGCCAGCGCATGCAGTGGGTGAGACGCGCGGTGCCGAGGCGAATTTGCGTGAATTTGAGCCCGTCCCCGACGTTCATCACGCGATTTTCATCGGCAATTTCAAGGCCGTCGAATTCGAGTTCACAGTGGCCGCCGTGTTCCTCCGGCCCCATGATGGGAATGCGGCGCACGATGCGCCAGCCGGGTTGATCCTTGTGAAACAGGAATGCGGTGAGTCCCTTGCGCGGGTCGTCCGACGTTTTAGCCAGCAGGAGAAAATGCGATGCCACGCCCGCGCCAGTGATGAACCACTTGCGGCCCTTGATGATCCACTTGTCGCCGCTGCGTGTGGCAGTGGTGAGCATCATTGTCGGATCGGAGCCTGAACCCGGCGCAGGCTCGGTCATCACGATGGACGAGCGCACCTTGCCTTCGACGATGGGCATCATCCAGCGCGTTTTTTGCTCGGGCATGGCGACTTTGTTGAGCACCATCATGTTGCCGTCGTCGGGCGCGGCGCAGTTGAACACCACGGGGCCGAAGATCGAGTAATTCATTTCTTCGTAGCACGCGGACATGCCGACAACTGGTAACCCCTGTCCGCCGACGGACTTTGGCATTTGCGGACACCACAGTCCGGCAGCCTTCGCTTTGGCGCGCAGCGTTTCCAGCAAGTCGAGACGGATGTTTTCATGCTCGTCAAAGGATTCGCGGGCGCACTCTAGCGGCAGGATGTGCTCGGCGACGAAGGCTTGATAGTGCGCGCGGTAGCTTTCGATTTCCGGAGGGAGTGTAAAATTCATAGCTATATGTTTTTAAAGGTATTTTTTAATGCAGAGTTCGTGCGGTTTCCCGCAGCACGAATTTTTGTATTTTGCCGGTCGCGTTCTTCGGCAGATCACCGAAGACTATGTGCTTCGGCGCTTTGAAGTGCGCGAGGTGCTCGCGGGTGTAGGCGATTAATGTTGCGGCATCGAGCGATTGTCCGGGCTTGAGCGTGACGAACGCTACCGGGATTTCGCCCCATTTCTCATCGGGTGCCGCGACCACGGCCGCTTCGAGCACGGCAGGGTGGGCCGACAGCGCGCGCTCAACTTCCACCGACGCAATGTTTTCACCGCCGGAGATAATGATGTCCTTGGCGCGGTCCTTGATCTCGATGTAGCCGTCGGCGTGCATCACCGCAAGATCACCGGTGCGAAACCAGCCGTCGGGTGCGGCCCTGCGCGTGGCCTCGTCATCGCGGTAATAGCCGAGCATGACGTTGTTGCCGCGCAGGGCGATTTCACCAAGGGTTGCGCCGTCGCTGGCGATATCCTTGCCTTGTGCATCCACCACGCGCAGCAGTTCTGCGATCACGTTGCCGACGCCTTGCCGCGCCTTGATTTGCGCGCGCTTGTCGGCGGGCCACGCATTCCAGTCACGGCGCCATTCGCAGAGCACTGCCGGGCCGAAGGTTTCGGTGAGGCCGTAAAGATGCGTCATGTTCATGTTGAGTTCGGCCATGCGCGCGAGCAGCGCGGGCGTGGGCGGTGCACCGCCGGTAGAAACATTGACCGTGCGCGTAAGCGGCTGCGCGTTTGCATGCCACGCCAGCATGATGAGTATGGTGGGCGCTGCATTGAATTGCGTAACGCCGGAGTCGCGCAAATGGTTCCAGATCAGCGCCGGGTCCACTTTACGCAGGCATAGATGCGTGCCGCCCGCGGCCGTCACCGCCCAGGTGAAACACCAGCCGTTGCAATGAAACATCGGCAGTGTCCATAAAAACACGCTGCTTTCGCTCAGCCCGCTGTGCATCGCCATGGCCAACGCCTGTAAGTATGCGCCACGATGGTGATACATCACGCCTTTGGGTTTGCCGGTGGTGCCGCTGGTGTAATTGATACTCAACAGGCCGCGCTCGTCGGCAACAGCTTCCGTAAGCGGTATGGCGCCGGCGAGAAATTTTTCGTATTGATCGTTGTCATCATGGCCTGCGCGGATCAAGGTCAGTTTTCGCTTTGCAGCGGCGGCGATGGCACGTGCGGTTTCTTCGAATTCGAAATCGTAGATGAGGATTTCCGCATTGCTGTGCTCGATGATGTAGCCGAGATCGGCGGCAGTGAGCCGCACATTGAGCGCCACCAGCACCGCGCCGGCGAACGGCACGCCATAGTGAGATTCAAGCAATACATGCGTGTTGGGGGCGAGCACGGCCACTCGGTCGCCCGGCTGCACGCCTGCGTTGCGCAGCGCGCCGGCGAGGCGCGTGCAGCGGTCAAAAAGCTGCGCGTAAGTCCAGCGCCGATCACCATCGATGACCGCTGTTTTGTCGGCGAACACCAGCGCCGAGCGTCGCAGGAACGCGACCGGCGTCAGTGCTTCGAACGACATGCCTGGTGTCATCATATGGATAAGTTTTTAACGAATATTCTATTTACGCCTTGGCGACGCAAGTCCCTTGGGATAGGCTGCGGCGAGTTTCGCGCGTGCCGTCGCCATGAGGTGCTGCCGCA
>JAKFYK010000162.1 GCA_021730905.1 Betaproteobacteria bacterium
AGCCAGATGGCAGTGATGCGCTCCAGCTTGATCGGCGGCCTGGTGAATACGGTCGCCTACAACTTGAATCACAGGCAATCTCGGGTACGCGTGTTCGAAACCGGCCGCTGCTTTTTGCCGGATCATGGCGGGTACGCACAGCCGTGGCGGATTGGCGCGGCGGCCTGTGGCAATGCCGTAGACGATCAATGGGGCGTATGTCCGGCACGGCAGGTTGACTACTATGATGTTAAGGCGGATGTCGAAGCGTTGTTTCAGCCGCACGCGTTGACGTTCGAGGCTGCTGAACATCCCGCGTTGCATCCAGGTAAAAGCGCGCGTTTGGTATTGGATGGCAAGCCCGTAGGCTGGATCGGCGAGCTACACCCGAAATGGCAGCGGAAATATGATCTGCCGGTGGCTCCTGTGGTGTTTGAAGCCGATCTGGATGCAGTGGCAACCCGGGCGTTACCTGCCCATCAGGGGACATCTAAATTTCCACCGGTTTGGCGCGATCTGGCCGTCGTTTTTGATGAAAATACGCCTTATCAGACAATTTTAGATGCGGTAAATGCCCAAAAACCGGGCATCGTTGCGGAATTTGCGGTATTTGACATTTACCGTGGAACGGCCATAGAAAACGGCAAAAAAAGTCTTGCATTCAGGATGTTAGTACAGGATACTCATAAAACGCTGACCGATGCGGAAGTCGATTCCGCAGTCTCGGAAATCATAAAAATCCTTAAAAATAAGTTCAACGCCAAGCTTCGCTGAAAGGGGAAACATGACTTTAACGAAAGCTGAACTCGCCGACCTTTTGTTCGAGAAAGTGGGCTTTAACAAGCGTGAAGCCAAGGACATGGTGGAGACGTTCTTCGAGGAGGTTCGGCATGCGCTGGAGGCCGGAAAGGGCGTGAAATTGTCCGGGTTCGGCAACTTTCAACTGCGCCAGAAGCCGCAGCGCCCTGGACGGAACCCCAAGACCGGGGAAGAGATACCGATCACCGCGCGCCGCGTGGTGACTTTCCATGCATCGCAGAAGCTCAAGGCCATGGTGGAGCAGCGGTACCATGGAAGCAAGTCATAAGACTCAACTTCCGCCGATCCCGGCGAAGCGCTATTTCACGATCGGGGAAGTGAGCGACCTGTGTGGTGTCAAGCCGCACGTGTTGCGCTACTGGGAGCAGGAATTTACCCAACTCAAGCCCGTCAAGCGGCGCGGCAATCGCCGTTATTACCAGCACCATGAAGTTCTGCTGATACGCCGTATACGCGAACTGCTTTACGATCAGGGTTTTACCATCAGCGGCGCGCGCAACCAATTGGACGAACTGTCGAGTGACGGCATGCGGCATGCCAAGGTGCGCACGCCGATCCCTGTCATCAGCGCGGCGGGCGCGGTCAGCACGGGGAGTGTGAGGAAGGAAATTCAGACCGTCATCGAGTTGTTGCGCGCTTGAGTTTGCGATGGAGTACATTGTCTGGCCGTAGCGTGGAAGCTGCGGTTTTTTTTACGTCATGAAAAAAGTATTTCATCGGGATGCCCGCGTTGAGCCGCCGATCGCAGTAGGGGGCGAGGGCGCCTATCTTTTCGACAGTGAAGGCCGCCGCTATCTGGATGCGTCGGGCGGCGCGGCGGTATGTTGCCTTGGGCACGGTCATCGTGCCGTGATCAACGCCATGAAAGCGCAAGCCGACAGGCTGGCCTACGCCCACACCGCTTTCTTCAGCAGCGAACCTGCAGAAGCGCTGGCGGATTATCTGGTGCAGGCGTCATCCAACGCATTCGAGCGCGTGTATTTCGTCTCCGGCGGCTCTGAAGGCATTGAGGCGGCGTTGAAACTCGCGCGTCAGTACTTTCTTGAAACCGGTGAGCCCGGGCGCGAGTTGTTTATCGGCCGGCGGCAGAGCTATCACGGCAACACGCTGGGAGCGCTGGCCGTGGGCGGCAATGCCTGGCGGCGTGCGCAATTTGCGCCGCTATTGATGGATGTGGAGCACATCGCGCCTTGCTATTCCTACCGGGATCGCAAGGAAGCTGAATCCGAAGCGGACTACGGCATACGCGTTGCGAACGAATTGGAAGAAACGTTGTTGCGCGTCGGCTCCAATCGTGTGATCGCGTTTGTCGCCGAAACGGTGGTGGGCGCGACGCTCGGCGCGGTTCCCCCAGTGCCGGGATATTTCAGGCGCATACGCGACATCTGCGATCGCTATGGCATCCTGTTGATACTGGATGAAGTCATGTGCGGCATGGGGCGCACTGGAACATTGTTTGCCTACGAGCAGGAAGGCATCGTGCCCGATATGGCCGTTGTCGCCAAGGGCCTCGGTGGCGGCTACCAGCCGATCGGCGCGACATTGGTGTCGAAAAAAATATTCGATGCCGTACGCGACGGCAGTGGATTTTTCCAGCACGGGCACACTTATCTCGGCCATCCAATGGCCTGCGCGGCGGCGCTGGCGGTGCAGTATACGATTCGCGACGAACACCTGCTGGAGAATGTCAGGGTGCAGGGCATCGCCTTGCAAGCCGCACTCAGTACGCGTTTTCGCGACCACCCGCATGTGGGTGACGTGCGTGGGCGCGGGTTGTTTATGGGCGTTGAACTGGTGAAAGACCGGGTGACGCAGTCGCCGTTTGACCCGGCACTCAAACTTTATCAGTGTGTGAAGCGCGAGGCCATGGCGCGAGGTTTGATGTGTTATCCGATGGGGGGCACGGTGGATGGCAGGCACGGTGACCACGTATTGCTTGCGCCGCCCTATATCATTGATGGCAACCACATCGACGAGATCGTGGATAAACTTTCGCAGGGGATTGATGCAGCCCTTGCACAGGCGCGCTAGGACGCGGCAGGAGCGGGCTCTGTTATAATTCCTCCCTTCGGGGCGTAGCGCAGCCTGGTAGCGTACCTGCATGGGGTGCAGGTGGTCGGAGGTTCAAATCCTCTCGCCCCGACCA
>JAKFYK010000088.1 GCA_021730905.1 Betaproteobacteria bacterium
GGGATTTGCAGCTACCGCACGTCCAAATAACGCCGCTGCTTCATGCATGCGTTGCGTCTGCGCTGTGACAATGCCCAACAGGTTCAATGCGTCAAAGTAGTCCGCCTTCGCATTGAGCACCAGCCGACATACGCGTTCCGCTTCACCCAAGTTGCCGCTTGAGTAAGCGATTGCCGCTTGCTGCATGGCTCGCGATAGAGTCAGTGCAATTTCATCACCAAGTGCGCGCACTGTTGGTGGACCTGTTTGCACTTTATTGGAATGACTCTTATTTTTAAAACTCATCCGGTCAACACCCTGCCTTTGTCGAAACTTTGTGGCCCACTACGCGCTGTATCTCGGGTATTACATCTTCTTTCCGCGCAGCTCATTTGGAATTGGCTCCTGGATATCGCTGCAATGCCACCCAGCCATGTGTGCCTCACCGTCATCTATTTCTACACCGGCCTACGCTTCAGCAGGAATGCCTGCACCGCATCCTGCACCATTTCGCCACGCTGGTTGAACACCTGCAACTGGCGTTTCATGATGCCGCGGTCTGCGCGGGATGACTCGCGCTTCTCCAGCACCTTCAGTTTGGCATGGATAGTGTCGCCCGCCTTCACCGGGTTGGTGAACTTCAGACTGTCGAATCCGAGAAACGCAATCAACGTGTCGTCGTACAGATGCAACTGGAAAATCAGTCCGGCAGCAATTGCATATACCAACGGCCCGTGCGCAATGCGCGTGCCGAACTGCGTCGTCTTGCAGTATTCCTCGTTGATGTGCAACGGGTTGTAATCGCCCGACAAGCCCGCGAACATCACGATGTCCGCTTCGGTGACGGTGCGCGCAGGGCTTTCAAATTCCGCGCCCATGTCCCATTCCTCCCAATACAGCCCCCTCATAAGATAACCTCGTAAGTATTTGTTTATAAATGTTATTTAATAACGCCTAATTGCCGTAATTCAGCAATGCGCGCGGCCGGCAGCGACAGCAAATCGCGCAGTAGCGCATCGGTATGCTCGCCCAGCAGCGGCGCTGGATTGGAGGTGGTTTTGGCTATGCCGTCAAATTTGATCGGGTTACCCGGCATGCGCACGCGTCCGACTTGCGGATGATCGTACTCGACGATCATTTCGCGCTCGGCCACCGGCGGCTCGCTGAACGCGCCGTCGAGATTGTTCACCGGCGCCGCGGGCACTTCGGCTGCGTACAATTTTTCCAGCCATTCCCTGGCGGTTTTCTGCCGCATGATGTTTTCGAGCAGCGGCACCAGCGTCGCACGATTTTCAAGACGCAGCGGATTGGTGGAAAAACGCGGATCGTCCGCCAGCTCCGGATGCTCCAGCACAACGCATAATTTTTTCCAGAAATTCTCCTGCCGCGTAGCGATCACCACATAACCGTCTTTCACTGCAAACGCCTGCCACGGCACGGTGAACTCATGTGCGGTACCCTGCGGCTTCGGCAGTTCGCCTGCGGTGAGATAGTGCGTGCCCATGTAACTCAGCAGGTTCAGCATGCCGTCGAACATCGAGGTTTCGACGCGGCAACCCTTGCCCGTGCGTTCGCGCTGATACAGCGCCGCGAGGATCGCCTTGCAGGAAAAGATGCCACCGCTCATATCGGCCAGCGGTATGCCCACGCGCGCGGGGGGACGCCCCGGCTCGCCGGTAATCGACAAATAGCCGCTGATCGCTTGTATCACCAAGTCGAGCGCCGGAAAATCCTTGTACGCGCCATCACTGCCGAAGCCCGTCACCGAACACTGAATGATGCGCGGATTAATCGCGGATAAGGTTGGGTAATCCACCTTGAGCCGCTCCAGCACGCCCGCGCGAAAGTTGTCGATCACCACATCCGACACTTTCACCAGATCGTAGAACAGCGCGCGGCCCTCGTCGGTCTTGAGATTGATGACGATGCTTTTCTTGTTGCGGTTGAAGGTCAGAAACAGCGTGCTGATGCCTCTGTACGGCGCGACGGACGGAATACGCCCCAGGTCGCCCTCGGGCGTTTCGATCTTGATCACTTCCGCCCCCAGATCAGTCAGCACCTGACTGCCGTAGGTGCCGGCGATGATCTGGCCGAGCTCGAGAACGCGAACGCCTTGCAGCGCATGCGGCATTACAGCCCCAGCCCTTTGGCAATGATATTGCGCTGTATCTCCGACGTGCCGGCGCCGATGGTCGCCAGCCGCGAATCGCGGAAAAAGCGCTGCATCGGATACTCCATGCAATAACCGTAGCCGCCGAGGATTTGCAGCCCCATGTCGGATACTGCCTTGTAGGTTTCTCCCGTATGCAGCTTGACTACGGCGGCGTCATGGCGGGTGGCTTTGCCCTGATCCATCAGCCACGCAAATCGGTACACCAGCGTGCGAGAGATATCGAGCATCATTTTCATGTCGGCCAGTTTATGAGAGATGGCCTGAAACTCGCCGATGGCTTTGCCGAACTGCTTGCGTGTTTTTGCGTAATTCAATGCGTATTCAAACGCTGCAGTGGCAGCGCCCGTTCTTGCCGCCGACAGGCACAGCCGCTCAT
The DNA here is from genome assembly GCA_021730905.1 of Betaproteobacteria bacterium. GTDB lineage: Bacteria > Pseudomonadota > Gammaproteobacteria > Burkholderiales > SG8-41 > UBA5216. The sequence goes on from JAKFYK010000088.1 coordinate 2,529, forward strand.
ACCAGATATATGCATCCACCGCACTCCAGCCCTGATCCACTTTGCCCAGCACCGCGCTCTTCGGCACCTGGACATCGTTGTAGAACACCTGCGTAGTACCGATAGCGCGCTGCCCCAGCGTTTTTATTTTCCTGATGTCGATGCCGGGCAGCCTGGTGTCGATGAGAAAATTGGTAATCCCTTCCTGCTTTTTCTTGCCGGTGGACGTGCGCGCAATCAGTAGGCATAGGTCGCTGATATCCATACCGGAGGTAAACACTTTCTGACCGCTGATGGTATAGCCGCCTTCGCGCTCAGTGGCGCGCGTGGTCAACG
>JAKFYK010000087.1 GCA_021730905.1 Betaproteobacteria bacterium
TGCAGTTTTACGAATCTGCGAAACGTCTGCCGCCGGGCGTTGCTGCGCTGCCGCTGAAGGGCGTGGATGATATCGAAGCGCGCTTTAGCGAACTGCTCGGCGCTGAACTGTGTGGCCTTGCGCGCTCGCATTGCGATACGCAGGGAGCCATCGCGCGGGAGGCCACGGAAATCTTCGGTGCGGCATTCACGCGCTTGCAGGTGTTGCGGCGGTCCGTGAATGCGCCTGTGGCGCTTCAGGCGCCAGTGCACGTTTACTCGATGATATAATGTAAGTATTTGTTTTAATTCATTATTTTTATTGTCAGGTAGTCGTCATAATTTGAGAAAACGCTTCGCGTTGTCGCTGCAAATCAGCTCGCGTTCACGCGCGGTGAGACCGGGTATCTGCTCGATCCATTCCGACGGTCGCTCGTAACCCACGTCGAAGTTGTAATCGCTGCCGAGCACGATACGGTCCGCGCCGACCAGATTGATCAGGTAGCGCATGATGCCGGGGTGATGGCTGATGGTGTCGTAGTAAAAGCGCCGCAGGTAGGCGCTGGCCGGTTGCTTCATGTGTTTCAGTTCCTTGCGCACTTCCACGCCGCGATCGTAACGCCCAATCAGCCACGGAAAAGTGCCGCCGGCGTGCGGCAGCAACACTTCCATTTTTGGAAAAGCGTCGAGCACGCCGCCGAAAATCAGCGATGCGGCGGCGATACCGGCCTCGGTCGGATTGCCGCACAGATTGCGCATGTGGTAGTCGCGCATGCGGTCGATGCCCAACGGATTCACCGGATGCAGGCACAGCGGCAGACCGAGTTCCTCACAGCGCGCATACACCGGCCACAGCGGTTTGTGATCGATATTGTTGCCGCCGACGTGCATGGCCATGTACACCGCGCGCATGCCGGGCAGTTTAGCGGCGCGATTGAGTTCCTGCAGCGCGAGTTCGGGCGCCTGCAACGGCAGCATGATGGTGCCGAGGATGCGGTCTGGATACGCGGTGTGCGCAGCGGCCACCGCGTCGTTGAACGCACGCGACAGTTTGAGACCGAATTCCGGCGTGGCCCAATACACCATCGGATTGGTCAGCGACAATGCGCGCACATCCACCTTCCACGCATTCATGTTGCGCAACATGATGTCGAGATCGACCATATCGGCGGGGAACGACGACACCAGCGCCACGCCCGGCAGCTGTATGGTTTCGTGGCCCTTGGCGTTGACGTCGATGGTCGCACCGTTGGCAGGGCCTTCGGCGTGCAGCAGCGCTATCCATTCGGGCGGAAACCAATGGGCGTGGGCGTCTATGGCGGGCATGGAAATAATCTTTCGTTGTGCGTAGCGTTAGCTGTGTGCTGCGTCATTCCGTTCCCTCACCTGCGCGTTGTTTGCGCGGGGGAGGGTTAGGGAGGGGGCAAGCATCGATCACCGCTTACCCCCATCCCTGCCTTCTGTTCTGCTTCAAGTGTTCCCCTGCCCCGAAAGCGGAGGAAAGAGTTCCATTGGTGCGATGTGCCACAGAAGCGGTTACTTACGCCGTATCTTCAACAGCTTCATCGCGTTGACGCCGAGTATGATCTCGCGCTGCTTTCGGGTGAGCCGCGGCACACTTTCCAAAAAATCCACCGGCCGCAGATCGCACATGTCCTGGTTGTAATCGCTGCCCAGCATGATGCGGTCTTCGCCGATGAATTCGATCAGATAGCGCAGGATTTGCGGCTGGTGCGTGACCGTATCGTAATAAAAGCGCCGCAGATATTTACTGGCGGGTTTCTTCATGTGCTTGAGTTCGGCGCGCACCTTAATGCCGTAATCGATGCGCCCGATCAGCCACGGAAATGGCCCGCCGGCGTGCGGCAGCATCACCGTCAGTTTGGGAAAAGCATCCATCACGCCGCCCAGCACCAGCGAACATGCCGCAATGCCGGCTTCGTATGGGTTGCCGAGCAGATTGCGCATGAAGAACTCGCCCATGAGTTCGATGCCGCAGGGGTAGAGCGGATGCAGCAGAATCGGCAATCCCAACGTCTCGCACTTCGCATACACCGGCCAGAACGATTTATCGTGCAGATTCACGCCGTTGATCGCCTCAGCCATGTACACCGCGCGCATGCCGGGCAATTTGGCCGCGCGTTCCAGTTCAGGCACCGCGAGTTCGGGCGCATGCATCGGCAGCATGATGGTGCCGATGAAACGATCGGGGAACGCGGTGTAGGCGGTGGTGCTGGCATTGTTCCACGTCTGCGAGAGCTTCAGCGCGAACTCCGGCGGCGCCCAGTACACCATCGGATTGGTGAGCGACAGCACCATGGTGTCCACGCGCCGCTTGTCCATTTCGCGGCGCATCAGGTCGAGATCAACCATCAGCGGCGGCATCACCGAGCGCTGTTCGATGTGCGGCAGCTTGAACACCGGCGCACCCTTGGCGTTGCGCGACATCGTGGCGCCGTTGTCGGCGGCTTCGCGGTCAAGCAGATCAATAAACTGCTGCGGATACCAGTGCGCGTGGGTGTCGATCACCGGCACGCTGTAGCGGGCAGGTTTGCGGCGGGCGGCGTTTGGGCGGGTTGGCATAGTTTTCGAATGTGGAGGATGTGTGAACGGCAGAATAGCAACATACTCATGTTGTCGTCTCGCGCTTATCCGCGTTGCGGACGCCTATGATCCGCACGGACGCAAGGCCATGAATACATTGCAGAAGTCGAGAATTGCAGTAGCACGCGGGGTAGTACTTTGCTATACTGCGCGCCCTTGCACTAATAATACGGGGACGTAGCTCAGCTGGGAGAGCGCCGCGTTCGCAATGCGGAGGTCGGGAGTTCGATCCTCCTCGTCTCCACCAA
>JAKFYK010000141.1 GCA_021730905.1 Betaproteobacteria bacterium
CGCGAGGAATACACCGAGGGCTGGGACGTGCCCGACGTGCAAATCATGCGCGGCATGCCCGACGACGTGGTGACCGAACTCAATCTCGATGGCCACAGTGCGGTGGTCACGCTGACGCACGATCCCAAGCTGGATGACATGGCACTGCTCGAAGCATTGAAGTCACCGGCGTTTTACGTGGGTGCCATCGGCTCGAAAAAGAACAATGACGCGCGCCGCGAGCGGCTGGCGGATTTTGATTTGTCGCAAGGTGAAATTGCGCGCCTGCGCGGCCCAGTGGGGCTCAAAATCGGCAGCAAGACGCCACCTGAGATCGCTATCGCCATATTGGCGGAAATGACGGCGGTGAAAAATGGCGTGACGCTGCCCGAAACCATTGAAAAGCCCAAGGCCACCGTGGCCGGATGCACGGTGACTTAGGCGTCTGGTTTCACTGCGGCGTGCAGCGCTTTCTGCCTATCGTCGCGGTGCTGCTCATCGCGGCGTGCCTGGCGCCGCTCCCGGCGCTTGCGCAACACACCGCCAACGGTGTTTTCCTCGTCGCGCAGCCGTCGCTTAACGAGGCTACGTTTCGCCGCACTGTGATTCTGATTACGCAACTGCCGCAGGCAGGTCCGATAGGCGTCATCATCAATCGTCCTATGGAAATATCGCTGGGCGAAATTTTTCCCAAGCATGAGAATATCGCGGCGCTACCGCACAAACTTTATTTCGGCGGCCCGGTTGCGCGGCAAGGCCTGATGTTTCTGGTGCGTGCCGACAAGCCGCCGCCGCGTTCCGTGCCGGTATTGCAGGATGTTTATCTGATGGGTGACGCCGATTGGGTGGAGGGTGCGCTCAGCGATTCCGGTGCGCTTTCGGCAGTGCGGGTTTATGCGGGCCATTCAGGCTGGGCGCCGGGGCAACTGCAAAACGAACTCGAGCGCGAAGGCTGGTATGTGTTGCCGGCGGACAGTGCGACGATTTTTGACAAAGACATTGAGACAATTTGGCCGGAACTGGTGAAGCGCGCGGCGCTGCGTCCGACAGTAGTTAGTAAATAGCAATAAAAACAAATACTTATAGTGTACCCGCAATGCTTGAAAAGCGCTGCTGAGGCCCCACCTACGGACCTGATATCGTTTGCCGGATTTTCAGTGACAACCTTTCGTGCCGTTAAAAGGATGTGCGTGAATTACAATGCCGTGCTGTGCCTGGTCATGCTGACGGCAGTGTCTGCGGCGTTGGCGCAACAGACGCCCAATACTGCAGGCAAAGGCGACGGCATTGATGTTGGCAAATCGTCTGCGCTACGCAATCTGGTGCCGGCGGATTCAATCGAACGTCAGGCCGCGCAGCAATATGTGCAGCTTAAGCGGCAGGTGGCGGAGAAAAAGGCGCTGGCGCCGGATACTGCCCCCGAACTGGTGCGTTTGCGCGCCATCGCCCAACGCATCATTCCGTTTGCGACGCGGTACAATCCGCGCGCGGCGAAATGGCAATGGGAAGTGAATCTCATCGGCTCGAATCAGATCAATGCTTTTTGCATGCCCGGCGGTAAAATCGCGTTTTACACCGGCCTGCTGCGCACGCTGAAACTCACCGACGACGAAGTGGCGATGGTGATGGGCCACGAAATTGCCCATGCGTTGCGCGAGCATGCCCGCGCGCAGGCGGGCAAGAATACGCTGACCAAGCTTGGGGCAGTGGGATTGTCGATTGCCACCGGTGGCAAGTACGACGGTCTGGTCAATACCGGAGCGAGCCTGTTGTCGCTCACCTATTCGCGCAGCGATGAAACCGACGCCGACCTCGTCGGACTCGATATCGCATCGCGCGCCGGTTACGATCCGCGCGCGGGCATCAGCTTGTGGAAAAAAATGAGCGCGGCCAGCAAAGGCGCGCCGCCGCAATGGTTGTCGACACATCCCTCAGGACCGAGCCGCATCAAGGAAATCGAGAGGCATCTGCCGGACGTCATGCCGTTGTATCAGCGCGCCGAAAAGCCTGCGCCGTGGAAGCCGCCGGTGGCGGCAGCGCCTAATCGCCCTTGATGCCGGCGGCCTGCGCCGTTTTACGGTAGCCGGCGAGCTGTTGCTGCAGGAAAGCAGCGAGTTCCTTGGGGCCATTGCCGACGACATCGGCGCCCTGTGTCTCGACGCGCGTGCGGAACGCGGGCAAGGCGACGATTTGCCGGATGTCGTTTTCCAGACGCGCCAGCACCGGAGCCGGTGTTTTTGACGGCGCGAACAAAGCATAAAACTGCGGCACTTCCAGTCCTGGCAAACCTGCCTCGGCGGTGGAGGGCACGCCGGGCAGGTGCTCTGAGCGTTTCGCCGCCGCCACCGCGTACGCGCGCAGGCGGCCGCTGGCCACATGCGGTTTGATTACCACCATGTTGGCGATCATCAGGTTCACCTCGTTGCCGAGCATGCCGGTGACCGCGGTGCCGCCTCCCTTGTAGGGCACGTGCAGGATATCCACGCCGGCCATGATGGCGAAGCGCGCGCCTGCGAGATGCGTGGCGCCCGCCAGACCGCCGGAGCCGTATTTGTATTT
>JAKFYK010000107.1 GCA_021730905.1 Betaproteobacteria bacterium
TCCGGAATGGGCAGCGATTTTCCGCTGCTACGGTCCACCCACACCATGACCGCCTGTCCGTCGGCGTACTGGATCGACTCGTCGCTCTCGGAGTACAAATCGTAATAAGTAGTGAAACTGGAGTGGCCCGGCGCGCCGGCGTACAGGCTCACTCGCACCATCTCGGGATAAGATATCGGCCGGCGATAGTTGCAACCGGCTTGCGCCACCACGAGGCCTTGTCCGTCGCGCTGGTCGTACGAGCGCACCGATTCCAGCCAGGCCAGCCGCGCGGATTCAAAATAGGTGAAGAAGCGTGTGTTATTGACGTGAGCGTTGATGTCCATGTCGGCCCAGCGCACTGGCAGGCTCAGTTGGAATACGAGTATTTTCTGATCGGTCATGATTTTCGTGGCAGGCTCTTCGGTAGGCCGAGTACACGGCAGACCGGTCACGCAGTCAAGGGTGTCACGATATGATGCGACCACGCGCTTTGATATAAACTCCAGTGTTAGCAAATGCCTGTCCTGCCCATGACCATCGAAAATATCGTTGAAATCGCCGATCTTGCGTTTTCCTATCCGACGCGGGAAATTTTCAAGCGTGTGAACCTCGCCATTCCGCGCGGCCAGGTCGTCGGCATTATGGGCGGCAGCGGCAGCGGCAAATCGACGTTGCTGCGTCTGATTGGCGGACAACTGCATCCGTCGCGCGGCGTGTGCAAGGTAATGGGACAGGACGTGCACAAGCTCGGGCATGAACAACTCTACGAACTGCGCCGCAAGATCGGCATGCAATTTCAGCAAAACGGATTGTTCACGGACATGTCGGTGTTCGACAATCTGGCGTTTCCGATGCGCGAGAAAACGAAGCTGCCGGAATCGCTGATTCACGATCTGGTGCTGCTGAAACTGAATGCGGTGGGCTTGCGCGGCGCGGCGGACCTGATGCCTTCGGAACTGTCGGGCGGCATGACCCGCCGTGTGGGACTGGCGCGCGCCATCGCGCTCGATCCCGCGCTCATCATGTATGACGAGCCGTTTGCAGGGCTCGATCCGATTTCGTGCAACGTCGTGGGCAATCTGATCCGCAAGCTGAACGATGCACTCGGGGTTACTTCCATCGTGGTGTCGTACGACGCGCAAGAGGCGCTCAAGATTGTCGATTACGTCTACTTTCTGGCGGACGGCATGATCGCGGCCCAGGGCGCGACCGAGGCGGTGAAAGTGTCCACCGATCCGTTCGTGCATCAGTTCATCCGCGGCCAGCCCGACGGGCCGGTGCCGTTTCACTATCCCGCCGGTTCGTACGCCGACGACATGGATATAGGCGTTCGTGCCCGATAGCAATCGCAAGCTATTGCTCCGACGACAGGTTTTGCAGCGGATCGCAGGGGCGGCCGCCACGCTGGCTGCATGCAATGTGATATCGCCGGCGCAAGCGCAGGCGTTGCGTGCCGAGTACGAAGATTTCATCGAAGAGATGGCCGGCAAGCACGGTGTCGATCGCCCACTGTTGCGCCGGCTGTTCGCGCAGATAAAGCCGCAGCCGTCCATTATCCGTGCGATGAACGCGCCTTCGACGTCGCGGCCATGGTACGAATTTCGCAAGAGCCATGTCGATATAGGGCGCATCAGCGGCGGCGTGAAGTTCTGGGGCCAGCATGCAGCGACGCTTGCGCGTGCTGCCCGCGAATTCGGGGTGCCGGAGGAAATCATTACCGCCACCATCGGCATCGAAACGCATTACGGCGGCTACACCGGCAACTTCAGAATACTCGACGCGCTGGCGACGCTCGCGTTTGATTACCCCAAGCGCGCGGCGTTTTTTCGTGACGAACTCGAGCAGTTCGTGCTGATGGGTAAAGAGACTTCACTCGATCTTGCCGGACTGCGCGGCTCATATGCGGGTGCAATGGGTATTCCACAGTTTCTGCCGAGCAGCTATCGAAAATACGCGGTGGACTTTGACGGCGACGGGCAGCGCAACCTGTGGAGCAGCATACCCGATGTCATCGGCAGCGTCGCCAACTACTACAAGTTGCACGAATGGCAGCCGGGCGAGGCAGTGGTGGTGCCCGCGCGCGTGAGCGAGACGCCGGACGCCGCGCTGACCGATGACATTACGCCCAAGACGCCAATCAGCGAATTTCGCAAACTTGGTATCCAGCCTGCTGTTGCCGTGAATGACGAAGCGCTCGCTGCGCTGTTGCCGCTGGAAACCGAAAGCGGCATGCAATACTGGTTCGGCTTCAAGAATTTCTACGTCATTACACGTTACAACCGCAGCACCAATTACGCGATGGCAGTGTATGAAATCGCGCAGGGGATCAGGATACGGATGACACCAAGGTGAGCGCGAGCGCCTGCTGCGTACTATTTTCTGGGGAACGCCACCACGTGATCGATCTCCAGCCGTATGCCGATTTTTTCGCCGATGGCGTGATTGTGGTGGCTCGGTACCAATGACATAACACGGCCGCCGCCGGGCAATTCCAGCGTGTACACAAACTCCGCACCGCGAAAGGCTTTGGTGAGCACGGTAGCCTGCATC